>NZ_JAYFQK010000066.1:0-49123 GCF_034927245.1 Desulfitobacterium sp. | reverse complement strand
AGGCCGTAAAGGGGGCAAGGTTCTTCTTACCCTTCATTTTGTGAAGGCGGAATTCATGCTTGCCTTTTTGCGGCAGACCAACGATTCTCAATCCGTCATCTCTATTCTTGAAGGCCTTCACCTCAAACTTGGCCAGGACATTTTTATGAAGGTTATGCCGGTTTTGCTGACGGACAATGGTTCTGAGTTCTCTAACCCAAAGGCCTTGGAGTTTGACCAACACCAAAACCGCAGAACTCATCTGTTCTACTGCGATGCCTCTTCACCAGGGCAGAAAGGCTCTGCCGAGAGGAATCACGAGCTGATCCGCTATTTTATTCCTAAAGGCACTAGTATGGATGGGTTTACCCAAGCCGACATCTGCCGCATGATGGACAACATCAATTCCTACTGCCGACAAAGCTTAGGGAATAAATGCCCTTATGACATGATGGCTTTTCTCTATGGGGAAGAACTCCTTAAGGCATTGGGGTGTCACAAAATTCCGCCCAATGAGGTCATCATGAATTCCTCTCTTTTTAAGGAGACTGACGTCCATTGTCTAGGCAATCCATGGGGTTATACCGATGAGTCAGGACGAGAAATGAATTATCTCGACGCATACCAGGTTATTGAAGAACAAAAAAAAGAAATGACAGGAAGAAATTAACCTACCCGTTAATTTCCTCCTGTCATTACATCTACCGGGAAACAGCTCCATACTCCATTACATCGGGTGGAATTTACTATGCGAAAAAAATACTAAATTCCCACTCGCAGATAGCTGCGCCCTTTTTCAGCTGTTTTTACACCGGATTTGGCCTTATTTTAATCCAAAACCGAAAAAAAGTCACCCTTTTCTATTCTCCAAACAAAAAAGGATGACTTACAGTGGAATTTACTTCGATAAAGTGGAACTTACTTTGGAATTTAACCCGGAGAATAATAATAAGGTTTAATTGATTCTCAGAAGAAGATTAACCTTAACTTGCGAAATCAGAAGAAGGCCGATCATATATCATGACCGACCTCCCTGGCTTATTTTATGATAATCCCTTCCGGATCTATAGTATTCCTGAGCAGGTCCAACTCTTCATAAGTCGGGGTAATCGTTTCTCCCTTAACCCTCGAGATATTAAGCTCAAAACAGCAGTTGTCACGACAGTCCTCAGGTGTAAAGCCCGGATGAAACGTATCAAGATACATCTTACCATTTTCATCAAAGCGATAAACCCCCATATCAGAGATAACAGCAGCCGGGCCGCCATGGAAAGCGGGACCATAAACCTCTTGTTTCGGTACCCATTCTTGATCCGGCCAATGCGGGATTCTCCATCCGGGCGAAGTAATATAGCTTACTCTTTCGACAAAACGACGTTTTTGATTAATTTGGGGCATAATTAAAACACTTCGTTTGGCTAAGGAATGAATATCCGTGTTGCCCCCGCTCCCGGTAAGCCGTTTGCCTGTAGGGCCGCCCATAAAGGTAGTATTAATATTTCCGTAGAGGTCTACCTCGGCTCCCCCCAGATAGGCCAGATCAACCTTGCCTGATTGAAGCTGTTCAAATACATCGGTTAGACCGTGAGCCACTGCAGCCTGGTAGCTGCAACGGGCATCCGCAACAGAAGTCGGCAGATCGATGGGACGACCATCAATTGAACCGGATTCATAGATACAAACGGAAGTAGGAGCTTGAGTATGCTGGGCTAACATGATCGCCAACATCGGCAAACCCGTTCCCGCGAATACGATTTCGCCATCCCGCACCTCACGAGCTGCGGCACAAGCTAGGAGATCTATAGGCTTAAATTCGCCGATTTTAGAATTTCCCTTTTTTACTTCCATGGTCTTACCCCCTTTTCAGTGTTGATGAATAACCCAAGGAAGGATTCGCTCTTAGGGCTTCGAGACGTGTAATTCCGAGTTTGCTCAGATATTCTTGGAAGTCTTTGACCCCGAAAATCCACTCCTCTGCCCACTGATCAAACCCCTCTTGGGTTCGGGTAGCATTAAAGAAATTATTAATGAATGGGCCATCAGGTTCATACGCACCGAATAATCCTGTAGGGTGAGCACCCCAAGGTAATTCCACAATATAATCCACCAAATAACCGGGGAGCATATTTTGGGTCGGTTCACGGCGCAAATATTCTTCGGGAACAACCTGCTCTGCGATGATAATGTTGTGCTTGGATGCTTTGATTACTTCCTGATCGCTAAATTTTAGTCCCTCAACGCGTACAGTTCCTTCTTTACCTGCCATTTGGACATGAGTAATACACCAATCCGGTTTTGCCGCAGGGACCAGAACGATTTCGGAATGGGTAAAAGGTTCTTTATATATAACATATTTATACTTTCCAATGTGGGGATTGGACCCATCTCGGAGTCCCGCTTTTCCGAGGTTATCATTCTCGGGATTCAGTATATCGCTTCCCATCGCTGAATAAGTGGGTAAGAAGGGAAGACCTTTTGCCCCGGCTGTTAATCGATTTAGAACGTGGATATGCGCCCAATCTTCATATAGTATTTCGTTTTTTTCAATCTTGCGAGCTAAGTTACCTCCAAATTTACCGTAAAGTTCATGTCCGCTCCAAGATGATTCCCATATTTCAACGCATCCTGCTCCGACTAACATATCATCATGCGTTCCGCCGTTAACCTCAACTAAATGCAGATTTCGCTTTTTCTGACGAATCAACTCATATATTGCTGCCATGGGGCGTCGCCAAACCGTAAAACCCCCGAAGGTTAACATATCTCCATTTTGAATCTGTCCGATCGCTTCCGAAAGACTAACAATTTTAGGTCTCGCCATAAAAGAACCCCCCCTTATTCAATCGTTATCCCGGCCATAATTAAAAGCGACCAATGACTTCGCGCCCAATGATCATCCTCTGTATCTGATTTGATCCTTCATAGATTTGAGTAATCTTCGCATCTCTCATCATTCGCTCAACGGGGTATTCCGAACAATAACCATATCCGCCTAACAATTGCACACAGTTCGTTGTCACTTCCATAGCAACATCTGTTGCGAAAAGCTTAGCCATTGAAGCCTCCTTGTTATGAGGCTTTTGATGATCTTTCAGCCAAGCCGCTCTGTAGATCAGCATCTTTGCCGCATCAATTTTCGTTGCCATATCGGCGATCATGAACTGAACCCCTTGATTCGCTGCCAGCGGTTTACCAAACTGCTGTCTTTCCTTAATATAATTAGCGGTATATTCAAGGGCTCCTTCGGCAATTCCTAACCCTTGAGCGCCAATCGTGATACGGCCACCGGCTAAAAGTCCCATAGCTACTGCAAAACCATTGTTAATCTCGCCCAGAACATTCTCTTTAGAAACTTTAACATTCTCAAAATTAAGTTCAACGGTAGGCGAACCATGCATTCCCATTTTGTCTACGGGTTTACTTATCGTGAATCCCGGCATACCCTTTTCAAGGATTAAGCAAGTAATTCCTTTGCCGTTTGGAGCCGTTGAATCCGTCTTAACAAACGTACAAAACGTAGTAGCCACAGTACCATTTGTAATAAATATTTTGCTGCCATTGACCAGAAAATGATCGCCTTTACCCTCAGCTCTGCATTTCAAAGAGGCTGCATCAGACCCGGCATTAGCTTCAGTCAGTGCATAAGCTCCGATAATCTCACCTGTGGCCAATTTTTTTAGGTATTTTTCTTTTAAATACGAACTGCCATAAAGATACATGCTCATGCAGCCTAATCCCGTATGGACGCTTGTAATTACGGCGGTCGAGGCGCAAGCCTTGGCCAATTCTTCAACGATAATTGCGAAGTCCAAATAGGTACCGTCTCCGCCGCCCCATTCCTCAGGAATAGGAAATCCTGTGAGTCCAAGTTCCCTCATTTTAATCCATGTATCCATTGGAAACTCGTGGGTTTTATCAAGCTCAGGGGCTAAAGGTGCAAGTTGGTTTTGGGCAAATTTCCGGACCATGTCTCTAAGCATCAAGGTTTCGCTACTCAGTTCAAAATCCATATTTAACCCCACTCCATCTCTTATCTTATTTGTCGTTTGCTTTAATCGGCGTCAACACGAATCAGCATGGCATCTCCTTGAGCATTGCCAGCGCAGATACCACATACCCCATAACCGCCGCCGCGGCGTTTAAGCTCATAGGCTAAAGTCATGACGATCCGGGCCCCGGTTGCCCCGATGGGATGTCCATAAGCAATCGCGCCCCCATTAACATTGACCTTCTCAAACATCTGCCCTTTCGTCATCCCCAGAATGCTTCGGGCACTGACCAAGGCCACGGCGGCGAAAGCCTCGTTAATTTCGATTAGCTTCACATCATCAAGCGTCATATTGTTCTGATCCAAAACCTTCTTGATCGAAAGGCCAGGAACAGTGGCTATATCTTTCGTCGGTTGAGATACTTCTGCATAGTCCACGATCGTAAATAGGGGTTTTAAGCCAAGCTCATCTGCCTTTTCTCGGCTCATCAGCAGACAAACATCCCCACCGTCATTCGTTCCGGGTGCATTTCCCGCGGTTACGCTTCCGGGATTTCCGGTCACAGCACTGGAGTGATCAAAAACAGGCCTAAGTTTGGCCAGCCCTTCCAAAGTCGTATTTGAGCGAGGTCCTTCATCTTTTTCCATAATCTCTTTCCCTTTTTTAATAGCAATCGGGAAAATTTCGTCATCAAGTTTTCCCGAAGCCATCGCTTCGGAGGCAGCCCGTTGTGAATGAAGAGCCCATTCATCCTGTTCTTCACGACTGTACCCAAATTCATCGGCGACTTCTGAACCATGAATTGCCATGTGGCGATCGTACAGAGCATCCCAAAGCCCGTCTTGCACCATCAGGTCTACACAATCCGTATTGGGAAGTCCCATCTTCTTTCCTCTTCGCATATCAGGGAGTGCGAAAGGAATATTGCTCATACTTTCCTGTCCGCCGGCAACAACAATCTCGGCTCTTCCTAAAGCAATCATTTGAGCCCCCAGATCAATCGTTTTAACACCGGAGGAGCAAACCTTATTGACCGTAATCGAAGGCACCTGTTCGGGAAGTCCTGCCAGAAGTGTAGCTTGACGACTCGGGACTTGACCGCAGCCGGCTTGAACCACGTGACCCATAATGACATAGTCTACATCTCCGGGGGCGACTTTGCCTTCAGTCCTGCGAATGACTTCTTTTATCGCAAGTGCTCCTAATTGAGCTGCATCATACTCGACTAAAGCTCCCAGAGATTTACCATAGGGTGTTCTGCAGGCTTCTACACAAACAACCTCACGTTGTTTAGCATAGGTATTCCCAATTTTTCTCCCCTGTGTTGAAAAATCAGGCTGTCTTTCACCGTAAGCGGCGATTTTGGCATTTTTGTAATAACTCTTTCGTGTAATATCTAATTTTTGGACAACTTTAAATGACATCTACTTTTTCCCCCCTTAATTGATCGCTTTATTCACTCATATTTATAAAAACCGCGGCCCGATTTTCTACCGTACCAACCCGCTTTAACGTATTTTCGAAGGAGTGGGCAAGGACGATATTTATCGCCGAGTCCTTCATGAAGGATTTCGGAAATAGCTAGAACGGTATCTAGACCGATTAAATCTGCCAAAGCCAAAGGTCCCATAGGGTGGTTCATTCCTAACTTCATGACATTGTCGATATCTTCAGCCGTAGCGATTCCCTCGTAAAGTGTATAAATGGCTTCGTTAATCATAGGGATTAAAATCCGGTTAGCTACAAAGCCCGGGGCATCATTCACTTCCACGGGCGTTTTTCCCATTTCAAGGCTGAGGGTTTCAATTGTTTTGTACACCTCGTCACTCGTAACCAGACCGCGGATAACCTCGACGAGCTTCATCACAGGAACAGGGTTCATAAAGTGCATACCGATAACTCGATCCGGTCGTTTCGTAAAAGCGGCAATCTCTGTAATCGGTAAAGAAGAGGTATTGGTCGAAAGAATCGTATGTTCCGGACAGATGCTATCCAGTTGTGCGAAAATTTGGCTCTTAATCGCGATATTTTCTACTGCCGCTTCAATAACTAAGTCAGCTGAAGCAGCATCTTCTAGCGCAGTCGATTTTGTAATACGGTTTAAAATGACTTCCTTTTCCGCTGCCTCGAGTTTCCCTTTTTCAACGCTCCGATTGAGATTTTTTTCAATAATACCCAAACCCCGATTTACAAATGCTTCTTTAATGTCATTCAGGATAACAGAGTAGCCTGCTTGAGCCGAAACCTGAGCTATTCCGCCACCCATCTGCCCGGCACCTATAACCATTATTGTCCTCATACCGAACCCCTCCATTTTTTGTGAGTACTCTTTGTCTCTTTAAAAGATTTATATTCTCTCATCCTGATATACTTTCTTAGCGTCCCCTCATTTTTCGTGAATTTCTAACCTTTCGTACTTATTTACCAATTATCCGAATTATCAGTCAATAATTGTGTGAAGTCGTTGGTTGCACTTATGCTGGAGGAAAATATGCAACGAAGTTAAACTTCCTGACAGTACAAAAAAAGTCTGAGGTCGATACGAATGTCTATACAAAAACGCCCCGAAAGCGGGCAGCGTTTACAACACCGCCCGCTTTCGGGACGTTTTTATATTATACTTTAGGCCTTACATTTCATCCCATTTCAAACATTTAAGGTAAATTCCCACCCACAGTAAAAATCACCGGGAAATGCATCAGGCGGGCAGACTAAACAACGGGTTGAAATTCGGGGATCGATCGTCTTGGCAAACAAGGAGTATTCCACTTCACCGACAGGCTTACACGGAAAGGCTGCCATTTGCTTTCTTTGGCGAGCGGATTGAACTCTGCAGTTGGTCATTTTAAAGATTAAGGTACGCTCATGGGGTCGCTCAATGCTCTGCTCATTGACAAAGGCATAAAGTCTAAAGTTTAAGGCGCGTGAAAGAGCATCAAGTCCCCCCTGATCAGGAAGTTGTAAGAATTCCTTAATACGCTTCGCCTCAAGCACTGTGAAATTTCGCCAAGCCTCAATATCATGTTCTATGGCCTCTTCTATTCCTCTCTTTTGTTCGATCGATTGGAACCAAAGCCCATCATGGGCTAACCAACGCTTGGCAAAATCTTCGAGCAATTCTAGGGCTTGTTCACGACTCAAATCCTCTTTGTTATTTAACATAGTCCTGCGCTCCCCTCTCATCAACCGCATAGCCTACTTATATTATTTATATTCTAATCCAATATTCGGAATATTGTAAATAATCACTTCCGCGAGCAAAACAAATAACAAAGCCCCAACCCCTTAAGCATTCGTATAAAAGAATGAATTATTTAGATACTATATAGGAAACTATAATCAGCACTGGAGATCATTATGCCAATAACAAAGCTAGTTGATAAAATCAATAAGCAAAAATATAAGCAGAAGCGGCGGAATCAAAATTCATCCGAACCTGCCGACTCCCAAGGTAATACCCAGCCTAATTCCCAAGCCAACGCTCTGGCAAATCCTGAGGATAATCCGGATTCCCTTTCGTTGAATCTCGAACAAAACCTTCAGCGAATTCAGAGCGTTTTCGTGGAATCCAGTGACCTGGTTATCCGGAAGTTTAAAATTGGGGCCAATGAATCCATTAATGCCTTTATTGTTATGTTTAATGGGCTTATCGACGAAAAATCGGTAAGCGCGGATCTTATCAATCCCCTAATGTCTTTGCAACATGATCTTAAAAAGAATAATGCCATCAATATCATTAGGGACAGCTCGCTTACAGTTGCCGTCGTGAAAGAAAGCAGAACCTTCGGTGAAATTACCAATGCCGTATTATCAGGGGATACCGCTTTATTTATTGAGGAATCAAACATTGCCCTTCTCGCCTCTTTGCGGGGATGGGAAGCCAGGGGAGTGACCGAACCGAAAACCGAAGCCGTAGTCAGAGGACCGCGCGAAGGTTTCGTGGAAAGTTTGGGAACCAATATGGCTCTTTTGCGAAGAAAAATGAGAAATCCCGCTCTTAAGTTCTGGGAATTGCAGATTGGCAGACAAACAAAAACCTCCGTCTGTGTGGCTTACCTCAATGGAATAGCCAATGATAAAATTGTGGCAGAAGTCAAAAATCGGCTGCAAAGAATAGACACCGATTCAATCTTAGAATCAGGATATATTGAATCCTTCATTGAAGATGCGCCCTTTTCCCTTTTTCCGACTGTTGGGAACTCTGAAAAACCGGATATTGTGAGCGCGAAACTTTTAGAGGGGCGCGTTGCCATTTTAGTGGATGGAACCCCTTTTGTCCTAACAGTCCCCTATTTATTTGTCGAAGCGTTTCAAAGCGCCGAAGATTACTATACCCGACCTTTTTATGCCACGTTCATCCGCTCGCTGCGCTGGCTGGCTTTCTTTTTAACAACATTTACCCCGGCATTATATGTAGCCATTACAACCTTCCATCAGGAATTTTTGCCACCGGCACTTCTCGTGAGTATCGCGGCAGCCCAAGAGGGGACACCTTTTCCATCCATGGTTGAAGCGCTCCTCATGCAAACTATTTATGAAATTCTGCGGGAGGCAGGAGTTCGTTTACCCCGACCCGTGGGTCAAGCCGTAAGTATCGTAGGAGCCCTGGTCATTGGAGATGCCGCTGTCTCATCCGGGCTCGTGGGTGCTCCCATGGTCGTTGTAACCGCCCTAACGGCTATCTCTTCATTTGTGATCTCATCCTTAACAGATGTAAGTACACTGGCCCGGTTTATTCTCATCATCTTGGCGGGCTTTTCGGGATTATATGGGGTTATGTTGGGATTTATTGCTTTCTTAATTCACCAGGTCTCTCTTCGTTCTCTCGGGGCACCTTATATGTCTCCTTTAGCCCCCTCTACCTTTTCGGATTTAAAAGACGTATTCATTCGTTCGCCCTTATGGATGATGCTTACGAGGCCCCGTGCATTTTGGGAAAAAGATTCAAATCGTAAAAAACCTAACCTCATGCCCACTCCGCCTGGTGATCAGAAAGGAGAAAAATAGCATGTTGGAAGAAGGCCGAATTAGCTATAAGCAATTAATCCTTCTCATCTTAGTAAGCCGAAGCATTATTACCATAACCTACCTCCCCGCCTTGAATGAGCCCCCGGCCAATCAAGATTCCTGGATAGCGTCGTTATTGTATTATCCGATTCAATTATTAATAGCACTCCCGATCTACTTTCTATGGAAAAGGTTCCCTGACCAAACCATTATCCAGTATAGCCAAACGCTCTTCGGAAAGCTGGGAAAAGTGTTCGGCGTTTTGATCCTTTGGTATTTTCTGCATTCTACGGCGCTTGCCTTATCCCAATACGGCTTTTTCCTCACGACCGCAGTGATGCCCGAAACCCCTATTCTTTTCTTTGCGTTGACTCTCGTTCTTATTTCAGCGTATGCCGCCACCAAAGGACTTGAAGTGATAGGCCGTTTATCCGAATTATTCACACCCCTGATCCTGTTCGCCATGATCACGATCTTTTTCCTGTTATTTAATAATATGAACTTTAAGATACTCACCCCTGTCCTTGAAAAAGGCATCCTTCCGATCTTACAAGGCAGCTGGATCTATAATGGCCGCTCGATTGAGGTTTTAGAATTAGCGATGCTTCTCCCCTATCTGAACACGCCCAAAAAAGTCAAATCAGTCTTCTTCATAAGTTTTGCTCTCGTGTCTGTCTTTTTTGTCATTATAACGATTCCCGTCCTTACGGTATTCGGTGTGACGGAAGCACAAAGCCGTGCCCTCCCCGTCTTTTCAGTGATCCGGCTCATCCGTGTCGGGGATTTCCTTGAGCGTATCGAATCTGTCCATATGGCGATTTGGACCCTAGGGGCCTTTATAAAAGTAACAATAAATTATTATTTGATTGTTCTGGGTTTAAGTCAGCTCTGCAATTTAAAAGAATACAAACCATTGATCCTGCCCATTGGCACAATTCTTATCCCCTTAAGCCTTTTAGTAGGCCCCAGCATTGTCGAGTTAAGAGAGTTTCTCTCATACAAAACGCTCGTCCCGTATTCCTACTTTTTTATTTTATTTCTTCCATGCCTTCTTCTTCTTGCTGCGATCGTCCGCAAAAAAGGAGTAACCTCTCGATGAAAAAAATAATTTCGCTCTCTATTTTTTGTATCTTATTATCGAGTCTGCTTACCGGGTGTTGGAACAGAAAAGAACTCAATACTTTGGCGATCGTCCAAGCCATAGGCATTGATCGAACCGAGGATGAGCAAATCAGTATTTCCGCTCAAATACTCAAACCCAGTGCGGTTAAAGGTCAAGCGAAAGAAAACACAGGGGTATGGACCGTTACGAGTACAGGGGAAACCGTTTTTGATGCCATCCGCAATGCTTCTCTCAAAACGGATCGCAGATTATATTTTCAGCATAATAAGGTCCTCCTTCTCGGTGAGGACACCGCCAAAAAAGGAATTATACCCCTGCTGGATTTCTTAGGACGGGATCATGAGGTACGCAGGCTCTCCTATGTCTTCATTGCCAAAGGCAAGGCCGAAGATATCCTGCTCGGAGAACATGAACAGGAAAAGGTCCCCGGAAAGGCCATCGAAAGCTTAGCCAAAACGAGTGAGCTTGTTTCTCATCTACCCAAAAGGGATCTGGAGGATTTAATTGAGACTTTAGGCAGCAAAACCGACAGTTCTGTTGTTCCCGGGATTGAGCTTATAAAAAAGGAAGATAAGGATACTTCAAAGAATGTCGTTGCCCTGGATTCCACGGCGATCTTAAAAAAAGACAAACTGATCGGATGGTTTGATCACACTGAAACACGGGGACTGCTTTGGGTATTAGGTGAGGTAAAAAGTGGAGTCATTGTGGTTAAATCCCCCGGAGACGAAACAAAAAACGTCAGTCTGGAAATTATTAAAGCCTCCAGTAAAATTACGCCGAACATTGAAGATGGCAAGCTGACCGTAACGGTTGAGGTTAAAGAAGAGGGAAATCTGGCGGAACAACTGTCGGAAGTCAATTTAACCAAGCCTGATCCTTTTCAGGAACTCGAAAAAAAGCAAACGGCCGCGATTGAAGCAGAAATTAATGCTGCCATCACCAAGGCTCAAGAATGGAATGTCGATATCTTTAAATTTGGTGAGGAATTTCATCGAAAGTATCCCCAAGAATGGCCGGAACTTGAAAAGAATTGGGATCAGGAATTCCCGAAGATCGAGGTTAACCTCGAAGTTGCTGCTAAGTTGAGCCGGATAGGTCTCGGTACCACCCCTCTAAAAACAGAAGAATCCAATGAATAAACGGGGAGGGATAAGAAGATGAAAGTTTTCGTGTTATTACTGGTTTTTGCCCTCATCGCGCTCCTAGAAATCCCCAAACTGATCCGCAAGAAGGAATGGCCCGAACTGATCACCTTTTCAATCCTTTTAACGATCGGTTTTATCCTCAGCTTCCTTCAGGTCATCGGGGTGGAACTCCCTAATCCTAATAAAGGAATAGAAAAACTAATTAAACTGCTGACTCCCTAGCCCCTTTCAGTTAATGATCCCCAAAATTCGGTAAAGTGAGGTCTGCATCATGTTAGAAGGTGGTAAAATCTCCGCTCGGCAAATGATCTTGCTTGTCTTTGTGAGCAGGGTCATTTATTGGATCACCTCTCTCCCGGTTTTATTGGCACCACCCGCCAATCAAGATGTATGGATCGATCTTTGGATGGCCGTTCCAATTTATTGGATCGTAGCTCTTCCCTTCTATTTTTTAGCCAAAAGATTTCCCCAACAGTCTTTTTACGAGTACACTCAGGCCATCACCGGTAAAGCAGGCCCATGGTTAGGAATCCTTTATGTCTTATTTCTTTTGCATATAACGGGTCTCACCCTCACTAACTTTTCTGAGTTCTTTACAACAGCCGTCATGCCTGAAACACCTTCCCTTTTTTTCGTGATATCCTTAACCCTTATTGCTGCTTATGCCGTCTATCACGGGATTGAGGTCTTGGGCCGTCTGTCAGAACTTATCGCGCCGATTATTATGATAGCTATTATTGGCGTAGTTTTATTGCTCGTTAACGATATGAATCTCCAAGAGTTAACACCGTTTCTTGAAAAAGGAATCTATCCTTCGATTTTTACCGGTTTATCCCCGGTGGGGCAAACCATTGAAATCATCGAAGTCGCCATCATCCTTCCCTTTCTGAATGACCTTCGGAAAACAAAAAAAGTCTTTATCTATGCCCCGTTGTTACTCGTATTCTTCCTTTTTATCCTAACCTTTTCGGAGCTTACGGTATTAGGGGACGATTTGGCCAAAACCTACACCTATCCCTTCTATAACATTGTGCGGCTCATTCATGTGGGTGATTTCTTAGAACGGATTGAAGTTATTCATGTTACAATCTGGATTTTAGGGATGTTTGTTAAAACAGCCTTTCAATATTATGTCATCGTACTCGGAATAGGCCAGCTTTTCCATCTCAAAAGCTATAAACCCTTGATCCTTCCAATGGGGATCATTATCGTTGCCTCAACGAATATGTTGGGATCAAACGTTGTTGCATTCAGAGAATTTCTTTCCTTTGAGATTTACGATTGGTACACCATGTTTTTTATATTATTTATACCCTCCCTGCTGCTATTGACCGCAGTCCTTCGGAAAAAAGGAGAATATTCAAAATGAAAAAACGCAGTTTGAATTTCATGCTCTGCTTAGTCCTTTCCTTCACCTTGACCGGGTGTTGGAATAGGAACGAGTTAAATACGTTAGCCGTTATTCAAGCTCTGGGAATTGATATGATGGAAGATGGCCAGATTAACCTTACCATCCAGCTCCTTAAACCCGGGGTTCTCCAAGGAGCACCAGCACAAACCAAGGGGGAAGGGGGGGGTGGCCCATGCGTTTGGATCGCAACAGTCAAAGGAAAAACTATTACTGAAGCGATCCGGAATGCTACGACCCAAGTCGACCGAAGGCTATTCGCCAGTCAAAACAAAGTCGTTGTGATCGGTGAAACAGCAGCCCAATCGGGTCTTTCCCCATTGCTTGACTATTATTTTCGTTATAATAAACCTCGCGAACTCGCCTATATTTTTGTTGCCAAAGGTAAAGCCGAAGATATTATCAACGCCGAAAATGAGCAGGAAAAGGTCCCCGGTAAAGCGATCGAAAACTTGGCAAAGGCAAGCCTTAATACCTCGAAGGCCCCTGAAGTAACCTTTCACGATCTCCAGAGAAGTCTCGTCAGTAAAACAAGTTCTTCTTTTCTTCCCGGTCTGGAATTAGTGAAAAGACCGGCAGGTACGACCATTGAAAAACAGGTTGAACTTTGCGGAACGGCAATTTTTAAGAAAGATAAGCTTGTCGGCTGGTTCGACGGAAAGGAATCGCGGGGTCTTCTCTGGGTTCTAGGAAAGGTGAAAAGTGGAATCCTCGTGGTTAAATCCCCTGAAGACGAATCACAGAAAGTAGTCTTGGAGATCATCCGGGCGTCAAGCAAAATTACTCCGGAGCTGATTGACGGTAAACCAACGGTGACCGTTGAGGTGAAAGAAGAGGGAAATCTGGGTGAGCAGATGTCTTCGGTGGATTTATCCAATCCGGATGCTTTTAGGGAACTGGAAGACAAACAAGCCGAAGCCATCAAGGAGGAGATCAATGCTGCTTTAAGTAAAGCCCAAGAATGGGGAGTTGATCTTTTTAAATTTGGGACTGAGTATCATCGTAAATTTCCGGCGGAATACCCGGAGCTCGAAAAAAACTGGGAAGAAGAATTTAAGAATATGGTGGTCAACGTTGAAATTGATGCTAAAGTTCTCCGTGAAGGTCAGGCTTCTAAACCCATTCGTGCAGAAAAGAAGACTGAATAGACAGAGTAGACAGAATACCTATCCTTGCTTAATCAATAGGGGCGTACCAACCAAAGTTCGATATTTCTATCGAATCAAGTTGATACGCCCCTTGATATTATTCGATTTCAATTTGTTTACCCTTACCATTCCCATACTCTCTCTTGGGAAGAATAATGGATAAAACCCCATTATCAAACTTAGCTTTGACATCTTCGACTTTGACATTAGATAGCGCAAACGATCTTGACATCGTACTCATGCTTCTCTCTCTGCGGATGTAGTTACTCTTTTCTTCTTCGGATTGCGCATCTTTATTCACTGAGATTGTGAGTCTGTCTTCATCGAGTTGAAGATTAATTTCATCCTTCTTTGCACCGGGAAGGTCAGCTTCAACAACGTATTCCTTATCTGTTTCCTTAATATCTACCTTCATTGGCACATGACCCCGATAAAAAGGCGGAAAGAACGGACGATTGAAAAAATCCTCAAAAAAATCATCCATATCAAACATTCCATCATAATTTTGTAATTCCGAATTTCTTCTTCTAAAAGGCATCAATTCAAACATTCTAAACACCTCCACTTAAATATCAAACCTTACTTTATTATCGACTCCACTTGAATATCGACTTTACCGTCTCCCCACGGGCTAACTCATCTCACCTCCCACTTCCTTTCATATGTTCTAACAACCTTTAACTATGTTATACTCCGTTTTACGATATGAAACAAATCGTATTTCTGACCTTTGCTGACCTTTATTGACCATCTTTGACCTTTAGGGGAAAATATATTTTGATGGGTTAAATTCTATAGGTTTTACTTAAATTTACACTAAGCCCCTTCAGATGGACTCAAAACTCCACCTGAAGTAAGCATTTCCTTTATGCCTTACCGAACAAAAACCATTGCAAACTAGCCGGAGCTATCATATACTTTAATTATCATTTGGTCATATAATTTTATATTAGGTGGTGTTGAACAGAGTTCGCTTTTACGTATCATTCATTGACTAAAAAATTGTATTGATAACTTTCTCCGAGCCGAAGTAGCCTAAAGAATTGTTCCATGGTTTTTCGGCCAGACCCCAGGTCTCGGGTATGCCCGGAAACAGGTATGCCTTCCCTTTTACAAGGAGGTGGTAAGTGAAATAACTCATTTCGTTCAGAACGGAATGAGGTTATTGGCTGCACTTTCTTAAGTGGAGCCTTTTTTAGTGCATTAATTAGGGGGTGGTTGCTTGGAATTCAATTTAATGCGCCTTCTTGCAGAATACCAGGAAGCCAATAAGGAAGCAGCCCTTATAACGGTCATTTCCTCCGAAAATGTTAAAAATTGTACGACAGGGGCCATGATGTTAATTGACGAAAACGGGGGGATACTGGCAGGCGGCATTGGCAATGAGATCTTTCAACAAAAAGCGGTTGAACAAGGCAAGATCTGTATCCGCAGAGGCCTTTCCCGCAAATCCTCAATTAGTGTTGAAAAGGATACTGTAGAAATTTTTGTTTCAGCTTTCTGCAATGAGGATCACTTAATCATTGTGGGTGCGGGTACAGTGGCCCAAACCCTGTATAAACTGGCAAGAATTCTGGGTTATCGCATTACAATTATTGATCACCGGGCAGAAATGCTTACGAAAGAAAGATTTCCGGATGCTTATGAATTGCTTTTAGGAGATATCCCCAAAAACCTGAAAGCCTGTACGATTACCGAAAACACCAACATTGTCATTGCGACACATCATCATGAATTTGATGAACAGGCACTGCAAACCGTCATTTCTTCCTCTGCCCGTTATATCGGTGTCCTAGGCAACAGTCGCAGGGTGGCAGGATATTTTAATAATTTAAAGCCCCTTAACCTTTCAAATAACCTTCTTGAGAGAGTATATTCCCCTATCGGACTTGATTTGGGTGGAAAAAAGACAACTGAGATTGCCTTAGCTGTGATGGCTGAGATTCAAGCCGCAAAATATCAACGAACAGGCGGTTATATAAAGGATAAAGAGTATAAAAAAGAAGGAGTGTTAGTATGACTGACCATTATGAAGAGGATATAAAAAAGGCACAGGAATTTCATGGCCATGTTTGTACTGGCATTGTATTTGGGGTCAGAATCGCTCGGGCGGGTCTTAATTTTCTCGGTATTGAAGATCCCTCAAAAAATAAAGATTTTATTGTGTACGTTGAGGCGGATCGTTGTCTCGCCGATGCTGTCCAATCGGTAACAAGATGTTCACTCGGGAAAAGAAGGCTCAAATGGATGGATTACGGCAAAATGGCAGCCAGTTTTATCGATATCCACACCCAAAAAGGGGTTAGAATCGTGGTTAATAATCAGAAGATGTTTTCTGACGATGATGATCCCGTTGCCTTTTGGAAACAATTTTCCGATGAAGAATTGTTTAAATTCGAGCCGATAACGGTTGCTTTAAAACCGGAAGATCTACCCGGCAAACCAACGAAAAGGGCCTTTTGTGAAATTTGCCATGAAAAGATTAACGATGGCCGAGAGTTGCACAAGGATGGGAAAGTATTGTGTCAGGCTTGCGCTAACGGTGCGTATTATCAAAAAATCTGAGCGAGGAGGATAAAGCATGTGGGCACTATATGATGAACTCATTAATACCATCCCTGAGGATTTAACTGTATTGGAGTGCATGATTGGGGTCACTTGGACGCTTGTTCGTTCGGAGCGGGGGCTAGGTATAGCTAAGACCATCAAAGGCGGTAAGAAAGGTTCAGATCTCGACAATGTTACCGGAATGTCGCTGAAGAAGCTTGCAGGATATGCAAAGTCCTGGAATATGCTTGAAGCATCGTTAGGGCAGGCCGCACTGAACTCAGCCCATAATCATCCGGCCGAGGTTATGTCCATCACCGGCCAACCGATTCGCCCAACTGCTCATCCCGAAGGGGCCAATGCCTTTAAATTATTAGAACCTGCGCTATCCGGTAAAAAGGTTGCTGTTATCGGTCATTTTCCGGAGGTTGATGAGCTTCAAGAAAAATGTGAGCTATCCGTCCTGGAAAGAGAGCCTCAAGGAAAAGATTATCCTGACCCCGCGTGTGAATATTTGCTCCCGGAGCAAGATTTCGTTTTTATTACAGGAACCGCTTTTACCAATAAAACGATGCCACGGCTTCTTGAGTTGTCTAAAAATGCGAAGGTGATTCTCGTGGGTCCAAGCGTGACCCTTTCCCCTATCCTTTTTGACTACGGAGTCGATTACCTTGCGAGTTTTATGGTGCTCAATCCAAAACTGATTTGGCAAGCAAGCCAGGAAGGAAAAAAGATGAATATTTTTAAGCATGGCGGGCAAATGGTATGCATCCATCATTAAAGAAATTGATCCTTGTGATTTTGCCGATCATCACTTTAATCTTCTCGTTTACGATGGGTCGCTATGCCATAGCTATTCCTGATTTGTTTAACACCGTCTATCAGCATTTTTTTGCGGACAACAGAGGAACGAATTTCGATACTGTTGTGTTTAATATCCGACTGCCGCGTATTCTTGCGGCTATGTTAGTCGGAGCAGCCCTATCGACCGCGGGGGCCGCCTATCAAGGAATGTTCAAAAACCCGCTCGTATCTCCGGATATCTTAGGAGCTTCAGCCGGTGCCGGATTCGGGGCTTGTTTGGGCATTTTCTTTGCACAATCGGGAGTCGTCATCCAATTCTCGGCCTTTCTATTCGGACTGATCGCCGTATTTCTTACTTATTTTATTAATGTCAAATTCAACTTCGAACCGACACTTGGCTTAGTCCTCGGGGGCATGCTGGTGAGCAATCTTTTTGCCTCAGGAACAGGAGCCATCAAATACTTTGCGGATGCTAATGATACCCTGCCGGCCATTACGTTTTGGTTGATGGGAAGTTTATCCTCAGTCAATAAACAGGATCTGCTCATGATTTTAATTCCTATGGCTGTAGGCTTTATCACCCTCTTTCTAGTCCGCTGGCAGTTAAATGTGCTGGCATTTGGCGAAGAAGAGGCGCGAACGCTGGGGATCAATACGAAAAGGCTTCGCCTCATTGTCATTATCAGTTCGACGTTAATAACCTCTGCTTCTGTCTCGATCTCCGGCATGATTGGTTGGGTGGGCTTAGTGATCCCGCATTTAGCCCGTTCCATTGTTGGACCCAATTATAAAACACTCTTACCCGTCACCTTTGTTCTGGGGGCAACGTATTTATTGCTGGTCGATGATTTGGCTCGCTGTCTGGGCACGGTTGAAGCCCCCTTGGGTATCTTAACTTCCTTGATTGGGGTCCCTTTCTTTATTTTGATTTTCAAAAGAAATATAAAGGGGTGGAAGTAATGCTGGAAGTCAAAAACATTTCCTATAGTTATGGGCCGTGCAAAGTCCTTCATGATATCTCTTTCAAGGTTGAATCGGGGGAACTGATGTGTGTGTTGGGACCCAATGGCTGCGGAAAAACAACTCTGCTTAAAAATATCCTCGGCTTGTTGTCCCCGAGTGTCGGCTCGATTTGGATCGATGGCCAAGAGATTCGAAAACTATCGCCGAAGCAATTGGCTCAAGTGATGGCTTATATTCCTCAAGAGCATACTCCGCCCTTTCCCTATACCGTTTTTGATGTTGTCCTGATGGGGAGAACGGCGTATCTTGCCAGTAATCTCTCTGTTCCCGGTAAAAAAGATGAAGCTATCGCTGAAGAAGCTTTAGCCGATCTGAATATTACTTACTTAAAAGATAAGATCTATACCAAAATCAGCGGCGGCGAGAGACAGCTCGTTCTGATTGCGCGGGCTTTAGTTCAGCAGCCCAAGCTCTTGGTTATGGATGAGCCGACTTCAAGCTTGGATTTTGGTAAACAGAATGTGGTGCTGGAACATGCGCGAAACCTTTCCCGGAAAGGGATCAGCATCCTCATGGTGACCCATGATCCCGGACATGCTCTCTTTTGTGCGGATCAGGTGGTAACGATGAAAAAGGGCCGCCTGTTAAAAATCGGAACCCCTCAAGAGGTGATTTCCGAAGAATCCATGCAAGAGATGTATGGTACTGAGGTCAAAATCGGCAATATCTGCCTGCCGGACGAGAGAAACATTCGGGTTTGCGTTCCGGTTCCCACGCTTACACAAGGTATAAGCGCTTAAGTAAATCAAGATTCTTCGGCCATTTGGGCCAGTAATAATATGCAAATCAAAAAAAGGAAGTGTTGTAAGTGAAAATGACGAGAAAAAATAAGATGGTTTCTGTAGTACTTATGGCGGCAATGATCTTTTCTCTATTACTAACAGGATGTGGCAGCCAAAGCGCCTCACAGCCACAGCAACCCACGACCCAAACGATCACAGACCATGCCGGAAGAACGGTAACCATTCCTGCTCAAATCAATCGTTGTTATTACACCAGTCCTTTGGGGATGATCATGGTCTATTCGCTGGCACCGGATAAGATGGTTGGCTGGTCTATGAAGCTTACGGATAAAGAAAAGAAATATATTCCTGAACAATATTCGTCTCTTCCTTTCCTGGGCGGATTACAGATGAACGGTAAGATCAACACGGAAGAACTGCTCAAGGCTAAACCTGATGTCATTTTTTCCGTGGGTCCCGATCCGCTCAGTGATACCAATAAGAGCGATGCCGATAAACTTCAGCAGCAGCTGAATATTCCGGTCCTGGTTGTAGACGGGGATATTAGAAGTACAGAAAAGGCCTATACCTTTATCGGCCAAATTCTTGGGGTTGAAGACAAAGCCCAAGAGCTTGCTGCTTATTGCACAAAAACTTTGAACGAAGTTACAGCGGCAACTCAATCCATCCCTGAAGATAAAAGAGTCAAATTCTATTATGCCGAAGGTCCCAAAGGGTTGGCTACAGAGCCTAAAGGCGGAAGTCATGCGCTGGTTTTGGACTTGGTCAATGGCAATAACGTGGCCCAAGTTACCGCTAAAGGCGGGGGCGGAATGAGTGATGTATCCCTGGAGCAAGTCTTAAAATGGAATCCCGATGTCATTTTATCGTGGGGTGTGGATGCCGGTGGTGCCTATGATCTGATACGGACGAGTGAGGATTGGAAAAATATCAATGCAGTTAAAAATAACAAAGTCATTGAGATCCCTAATTACCCGTTTAACTGGTTTGACCGCCCACCCTCAGTGAACCGCTTCCTCGGTTTGAAATGGCTGGCTAACACCTTCTATCCCGATTATTACAAGGTGGATATGGTCAAAGAAGTCAAAGAATTTTACGCTCTGTTCTATCATGCTAACCTTTCCGATGATGATGCTAAGGACTTACTGAAAAATTCAACATATAAGGTCAATGGATAAGGTGAGTCATATGAGTGATAAAAAAGTGATGGACGAAGATAGTGTTGAAGAATATGATGAGATTGCAGAAGAGAAAGGATAGTAAATCATGAATTTTGATTGGAATTCGAATACCATCGAATGGTATCAGGCGGCAAATGAGTATTCGGGCTTTTTCAAGAATATCGCAAACTTAATAGCTCCCAAATTAGAAGGGTATTCCACTTTCTGCGATATAGGCTGTGGTTTGGGACTCATCGATTTGGAACTGAGTAAAAGCATTAATAATATTACGTGCATCGATATTAACGAGAATGCTATCGAGGCATTAAAAAAGAGCATAGTTGATAAAAATATTTCAAATATCAAACCTTGTTTGATGGATTGCCAGGATATTAAAGAAAATTGGGATGTCATTTATACCAGCTTTTTCGGCGGTCTCGAGCTGGAAAATTTCATACCTCACTGTAAAAAGCTTATTTCAGTCGTTAATAAAAGGAACCTAGCTGAACTCTATCCGGATAAATATCGGAGATTTCAAAAAAGGACAACGGAAGAGGTCGCTCAAGAATTGACTCAAAAGGGAATAACTTATTCTTTTAGAGAGGCATCTTTTGAGTTCGGACAACCTTTGCTTTCAAGGCAAGATGCTCGGGATTTCGTGAAGACCCAAGCTCCCGGAATCACTACAGAGGATTTAGAAGCTTTTCTATCTCTGCACCTTAGAGAAACAGGAGAGTTAAAATACCCTTTCCTAATTCCCCGAACGAAGTCAATGGGCATATTTGAAATTGAAGGCGAGCTATAAACAATGCACATCTTTTTGACCGGTGAAATCCAAGTCGGGAAAAGCACTGTAATTGCAAAAACACTGGCCCTTTTAAATATAATCCCCGGTGGCTTTAAAACTTACTTTGATTCTGATAGAGAATGTCCCGATAAATCACTTTATATGAGTTCTGCCGTAGGTCCAAAGCTCTTTCGAAAAGAAAATGCAGTAGCGCATTTCAGCGAAGGTCAACCGCCGCAAGTTTTAACCGAGAAATTTGATATTTACGGTATCGAACTCATAAGGTCTGCCAAAATGAACTCAAACCTGATTATGATGGATGAATGCGGAAGCCTAGAGCGTAACGCACTACTGTTTCAAGAAGAAATTATGGATACACTAGACGGCAGTATCCCCGTTTTGGGTGTGATAAAACAGGGAAGCAGAGGGTGGACCGATAGGATCAGAAATCATCCCAATGTCAAGTTAATTACTGTTACTGAGGAAAATAAAGACGGACTTCCTGAAAATATTTTTTATTTATTCGCGCGCATGATCGAACGGGTGGAACCGACTTCAGCGCATTGCTGAGAATGTCTTCCCGCAGGGAAAAGCAAAGAGACTCCCTTCAACAGACAATCTCTTTGCTGCTTAACTACTTCTGTCAAAAGAAATGGCATATTTTGTGCTTCCCTCCTTAACGGAAAAAATTGAAGGGGCTGTGTTTTCACACAGCCCCTTCTGGCCAGCACCGAGCGTCGTCGTTCCTCTTAACTTGAAGTATGGTATTAATTTGACCGCAGTTAATTCAATTTACTTCCAGTGGTATTTTTCAAATTCGTCATCTAAGTATATATTAAGTTTTCCTTTGTAAATTGGATTTAATATTGTATTTCCATGTGGTTGTTCCGGTATATTCAAGTTTTCCCCTGTTTGTAAAATGACTTCAATATCATGTTTAAGATCACCAATCGTATTATTAAATACCTCTGGCATCAATCCTTTCTGCTGAAAATATTTTGTCCCTGTAGTAGAAAGCTTTTCTAGAATTCTATCGCCAACTTTTCGGAAATACTCAGCATTTGTTTCAATATCGAATGAAATTCTGATAAAGAAAAGATAAAGACCTTCATGTAGTACTAAACCCATTTCTAAATCAATACCATTGTCTACAATAACCTCAGTACAAGAAATAACATTCTTTGAAAAATCATTATAATGATATGTTAATTGTGAAGCAAATAATGCTGCTTCATATTCTCTATTACTATTTTTATATTCTCTAAAAACTTTCATTAAAGGTATTGCAATTACAAATGAATAGTTTTCACCTAATTTATCATAATTTCTTATTAATTCACAAAATACATCTGTAGGAACATAATATAGTTCATTTAAGTTATTATGATTTAAAAAGTTAATAATTCGGGCAAGAGATCCTCCAATTAGCTCAAAAGGACGAAAATTTACATATTGTTGAGTTTTTTTATTCTTCATTTCTTCTTCGGCAAAAATCTCAATTAATTTTTCATATGCTTTAATCAAAATAATTGAGGTATTTATTGAATTTTTACTAATTGATTTTATTACTAACTCTTCAAATGCAAAAATCATTTCATTTTTTTGTTCGTCTGAATTACAATATTTAGTTTGTACTAAAAGTCTTTCTAATATATTCTGTGGATTAAACCATTTTACAACTTCGAAAATATAATAAATTACAAATAAAATAATGGTTCCATTAAGATAAAGTATAGAATTAAAGAATATTATATCCGTATCATTTGGTTTATCTTTTAAAAGTATCAAGATTATTGTATCTACGGAAAGATAAAGAGAAAATAAAAATAGAACACTAAAAAATAATCTTTCGGGAAAAAATTTTAAGCTTGTAGGCCAGTTCTCATTAGAAACTTGGAAAAGAATAATCGTAGTACTAGAAATTAAGGCAAAAATAGCCGCAAGCGATTGAATAGCTGAACTAAAAATATAACGATAATTATCGATATCATAATTAAAAAGAGGTACAAAATAATAAATAGAAAATCCCAGTAAAGTTAATAAAACCGGGAATAGAATAATAGGTTTTAAAATTACTTTGATAAACCTCAATTTTTATATCACATCCACTATAAAAATAATTCTTTATTAACTAAATCCTCGATCACTTATCATTTTTTTATCTAGCTAAAAAGTTTATACCTCAACTTTCGCACCCTGGTTGTGCGAATAAAGCCTTGATATAACTGGGTAATTCACTCACCCAATTCTGTAATTGACTTATCGATGACTCATTATTCCCTGATTTATTCGTTAAAAGGTCGAGGACAAAAACCATTAGCTGACGTAATGCCGTTTTTAAGTCTAAGTCCACCACCTCATCAGCAAAAAGATAGAACAATCCTCCGAGCGAACGTTCATCTGTATTTTGTCTCCGTTCCCACTCAAGGATGAGATATCGGGTAAAGACAATGGTTGTATGGCTGATCATCATGTCAAAGGACCGTCCTTGAAATTCAGTGCCCAATTTCAAATGAGACTTAGCCATTTTGAAAAAGGTCTCAATACCCCAACGCATGCCGTAAATCCTTACAATTTCTGCATCTTCCAGAGCAAGATCTGTTGTTAGGATGGCCAGCCAATCTCTGCGATTGTTGCGATTCTGAACGAAAACAATTTTAAGGGATAAGCCAGTAGGGGTTTGAACGCGGACTGACCCTAGAATTTCTGCTTTAGGGTTCTTAGGAATTTTAGCATAAAGCTCACGTAAGCTTAATGATTTTTCCTCAAAAAGGTAACGCTGTTTTAGTTCTTTGACCATTCCAATAACGTGAAGTCCCTTGTCCATAATCTTTTGAAGCAGGGGTGCATGGGTAAACCAACTATCCATCAGAACGTAATCTGCTGAAAATCCAGCCTTTAGAGCGCGCTCAAGCATTTGAATAACAGCGTCCGGTTTTCGGATCATGGATTCCATACGTCGCTTGTAGCCTGTCGTGCGTTTGTCCAAGTCTTCCCGCATTTCGCAAAGACGGTTTTTAGCCTTGGCAGAACTCATTAAGGTAAAATCGATGGGCGCAAAGCTATAGCCATCGGACCAACCGAGTGTTAACAAGTTATAACCGCGAATAAAGCGGCCTGAAACATGATCATAGATACGCGCTAAAAGTTCAACCTTTTTACTGCGTTCTCGGCTCATGACTGAATCATCGACGATGAAAACGCGGATACGACGTGCGGAGGTGAGGTTTTCCAATCGAGCGACAACCTTGAGGCTTAATAACTGATAAAAACGCCTCCAGTTATAACAGGATTCATTAAGGAATCGATAGATAACATCTTTACCGGGTAATGTTTCGCCACGCTTACTTTCTAATAACCGAAACAGATTCCGGCCTTCGAATACTAACTGAAAGATGATTTGGAATAGCGCAAAACTCGAAAGCCCATAGGTTTTGCGGATTCCAGCCTTCCGAAGAAGTTGACCCATTCTGAGTGTGGAAAAAACGAAAGAAAGTTGATTCTCATGCTTTTCAGACAGGGAGTTGTGTTGTAACATTGAAGTATGCACCTTTCTGTTTTGGAATGATGGTGAGTTTGGTCACTTCCATTTTACCAATTCGAAAGGTGTTTTTCAGTCAATGAACAAAATTATTTTGTCCCAACCCAGCTATAGACTGGGTTAGATCCAATTTTTACGACGCGAAAGTTGAGTAAGTTACTAAATAAAGAAGGAAATTAACACTGAATAATAACGGGTTAATTTCCTTCTTTTACGCTTGACTATCCCTATAATCAAGCGTAAAATTGACGCATGAACTGAATAATAGTTCATTTTTTACTTTTACAAGATAATACAAAATGGAGTTTAGATATGGTCTACAATAAAACCGATAAGGTCAAAGAAAAACAGCAAATGCGGAGCAAGAAAATAATTAAAGCTGCCCGAGAAATTCTTTCCGAAAAGAACATGGAAAAGGTATCCATTAAGTCTATTGCACAAAAAGCGGGAATTGCGACGGGAACATTTTATCTTTATTTTACAGATAAAGAAACACTAATTGATACGGTAATTCAAGAAATCTATAACGAACTTCTTGACCAGATCAAAAAAGAACGGACAAAGTATACTAACAATTTTGATAAGCTCCAAGCAACGATGAAAGTATGTATAAATCTATTTCTGAAAGAAAAGAACCTTGCTAGGGTCCTCTTATTTGACTTTCCCCAGAAAAATACAGTCTTAAATGCGAAATATACCGATATTGAAAATGACCTCATCCGCCTCACGAAAATTGACCTAGATGAGCTCCTGGATCAAGACTTGATTCCTAAGCAGGACACCCAAGTCAGTGCTACTGCATTTGTAGGTACATTCCGTGAAGTTATTTTATCCTGGATTAGTCACGGTGAACCCCTTGAATCGGAGTTATCCTTTCAGACTTTGATCGAGTTTAATATGCGTGGGATCGGAAGAGATTTTTAAGATAAGGAAGATATTAAATGGATTTCTTAGACATCGATGCTTTATGCGTTAATTATAATCAACATAACCATATCACTTCTGCCCTTAAGGATGTCAGCCTAACCCTGCCCCAGGGAAGCATTGGTGTAATCATTGGACCCTCTGGTTGTGGAAAAAGCACGCTTTTAAATATTTTAGCGGGTTTAAATATGAACTACCAAGGCAAGGTTTTCATTGACGGCAAACCGCCCCAAGAGAGCAAGGAAACTGCGTTAATCCTTCAAGAATATGGTCTTTTGCCCTGGAAATCAGTCTGGGATAATGTAAAATTAGGTCTTCAGATCAAAGGAGCTTCTTCCAAGGAAACTGCTGAGCGGACAAAAAATATTCTCAATAAATTAGGACTTCTTCATCTAAAAAAGCGTTTCCCCATCCAATTAAGCGGGGGGCAACGGCAAAGATTAGCCATTGCACGTTCACTGATTCTTCAACCCGAACTGCTGTTAATGGATGAACCCTTTTCCTCACTTGATGCCCTTACCCGTGAAGAAATGCAGGATCTTCTTTTAAATATTTGGAAGGAGACCCATCTAACTATTGTCTTAATTACCCATAACATCGAGGAAGCTGTTTTTCTCGGTCAGAAGATTTTTGTGATGTCCGCATCTCCCGGTACAATTATTAAAGAAATTGATAACTCTCTTGCCGGCGATTATTCCGCCCGAGGGAAAATGGAATTCTTAGAAATGTGTAACTCACTGCGTTTAGGCTTAAGAGGGAGGGATGAGCATGCACCTAAAAAGCTTAATCCATAATTTGATTTATATTATCGGTGCAATCCTTTTTCTCGGTGCGGCCTGGCAGGCTTTATCCATGGTCCTTGATACTCCTGCTTTTCCTCCGCCCGAGAAGGCCATTGCCTCTTTTTTCGCACTCTTTAAAATTGAGATTATCCCTCATTTAAAAATTAGTTTTTATCGAATCGGAATCAGTCTCATAATTGCCACTGTTTTGGCCGTGCCTTTTGGGCTATTTTTAGGTAAGAATAGAATGGCTGATCAAATCTCAGCCCCTTTACTTTATCTGACATTTCCCATTCCTAAAGTAGTCTTTTTACCTATATTTATGATACTTTTAGGGATTGGCAATCTTTCTAAAATTGTTTTAATCACTTTGATAATTTTCTATCAAATCCTGGTTATGACGCGGGATGCCGCTCGCAATGTCCAACAAGAATATGTGCTTTCCGTAAAATCACTCCGAGCAACCGAACGAGAACTTTATCAACATGTATATTTTCCTGCTTGTCTGCCGGCTATATTTACGTCCTTAAAAATCGGTTTAGGAGGAGGCTTAGCGGTTCTCTTCTTAGTTGAGACTTATGCGACACAAGAGGGAATAGGCTATTTTATCATGAATTCTTGGAGCAGCTTAGCCTACGACAAAATGTTTGCCGGGATCATAGCAATGTCGCTTATGGGATTTCTACTTTACTTGCTTTTTGATGCCTGTGAAAAAGTTGCATGTTCATGGGTCAATCCTTAAATTATAAATTAGCACGAAATAAGATCTTCAAAATTAGATCTTGACTTGATTGTGATAAAGGTTTACTATAATCCAAGAACTGAACTTTGATTCATTGTTTGAAAACTTAGGAGGCGTTTATATTGCGGAAATCTTTCCTTTCTGCGTTGGTTGTAATTGCTATTCTGATAACCGGGGTAACGGGATGCGGCCAATCCAATCCGGCAAAACAAGAGGGAACAGCCCAAAAAGCGGAAGCAACCGTCTTAAAAATTGGTTCCTTAACCATCGAAGAAAACCTGCCTTTACTCGTTGCCGATAAAAATGGTTATTTTACAAACGAGAACGTAAAGGTCGAACTTGTTCCTTTTCAAAGTCCTGTTGAGCTTCAAAGCGCCTTTCAATCAGGGGACCTCGATGGAATGATAACAGATATTATGATCGCTGCGTTGCTGCAAAGTTCGGGTGAAGATCTGCGCGTAACCTCAATTGCACTCGGCGCGACACCGCAAGAGGGACGCTTTGCGATTGTAGCCTCACCGAACAGCACGATAAAAACGGTACAAGATTTAAAAGGAAAAGGTATTGGTATTTCAAACAACTCGATTATTGAGTACGTAACGGATGGCCTTCTCCAACAAGGGGGAGTTGATCCTTCTGAAGTCAAGAAAACAACCGTTGCGAAAATACCTGTTCGAGTGGAAATGCTCCTAAATAATCAAATCGATGCCATCACTGTTCCGGATCCTCAAATTACCTATCTTGTTTCCAAAGGGGCAAAAATTATTGCTGAAGACAGCCAAGGAGAAAACCTTTCACAATCTGTAATTTTAATGAAGGGTGAAGCATTGAATAATAAAAAAGAGGCCATAACCCATTTTTATTCAGCCTATGCCAAAGCCGTAGATGATATCAACCAGTCACCTGATCAATATAAAGATTTGCTCGTTAAAAACGTAAATATCCCCGAGAGCGTTGTTTCTGACTACAAAGTTCAACACTATTCAAAACCCCAGCTTCCCACGGAAAATGAGGTCAGCGGTGTTATCACTTGGTTAAAAAATAAGAACCTACTGAAAAACGAGGTTACCTATCAAGGTTTTGTTCAAAACGGATTGTATTAACTTGATTCTTATCCCTATAATTCAAATTTAATCTTAATAAAAAAGCTTAGACCACATCGTTCTAAGCTTTTTTAATTTCTGCTAAAAAGTAAGAAATATTTTTGAAATCGGATTATACTTGAACATTCTGTAAAGGTGTATTATGTTATACATGAGTAGAAATCCGTTAGAATTAATTTAGCAAATTCTAACGGGTTTCTATAGGATTATTATTGTTAAAATTCGGAGGTTTTATAAGGGTGCGTGTTGTAATTGTAGGAGCGGGTAAGGTAGGTTATATTTTAGCTCAATATTTATCCCAAGAAAATCATGAAGTTATTGTCATTGAAAATAACGAAGAGCGCCGCTCAATTGTCCAAAACAGTTTAGACGTTATGACAATTGCCGGGAATGGCGCTAGCCCAGCCATGCTTTTAGATTCTGAGATACGTAAGGCTGATCTTATGGTAGCAGTCACTGATAGTGATGAAGTCAACATGATCGCCTGTATGTCTGCTAAGCAAGCCGGAATTAAACGGACGATTGCTCGTGTCCGTAATCAGGAATATGCCGAAAAGGACAAGCTCAAATTCAATGAGTCCTTAGGGATTGATTTAACGATCAACCCTGAGATGGTTACAGCCCTTGAGATAAGTCGTATACTTTTAACCCCCGCTGCCTTAGACGTTGAGGATTTCGCAGATGGGCACGTTAGAATGCTTGAAGTTAAAATTCCACCTGATTCTAAACTCGCAAATGTTTCTTTAAGTAAACTTGATTTACCTCGTCAAATCTTAATAGCAGGTATCCTCCGCCAGAACTCAATGTTAATTCCTCATGGGAAAGATATGCTTTTACCTCATGATTCAGTATTTTTTGTAGGTGAATATTCCGCAATTATGAAACTTGAAAAACACTTTCCCCTGCGGAAATCGAAGGTTGACCGAGTTATGATCATTGGGGCCGGAAGAATCGGCCGCCATTTAGCTGTTATGCTTGAAAAATCAGGGATCTCGGTTAAGGTTGTTGATAAAGACCGCGAACGCTGTCAAGACCTCGCTGAAATTCTCAAAGATGGTCTAGTCCTTTGCGGGGAAGGAACAGATATTGATTTGCTGGCTTCAGAGGGAGTAGGGGAATCTGATGCCGTAATTTGCCTAACGGATGATGATAAGCTTAATTTACTGATTGCCCTTATTGCTAAGCATCTTGGCGCCCCTAAAACCTTTGTTCGCGTTGGTCGTTCGGAATACACCTCCCTAATGGAGCAGGTCGGGGTCGATGTTGTCCTTTCTCCACGTATACTTACTGCAGGGGTTATTTTACGCCAAGTCAGAAGAAGTGATATTGTCTCAATTTCCCTCTTGGAAGGTGCAAAGGCTGAAGCAATGGAAATCATTGTTGCTAGCTCAAGCCCCGTGGCCCACCGTAAACTTAAAGAAGCTAAGCTTCCTCGCAATTGCTTGATCGGAAATATCGTCCGCAATAATGAGATCATTATCCCGAACGGAGATACTTATCTTGAACCGGGTGACCGCGTTATCGTCTTCGCACTGCCGGACACTGTCCCTACCGTTGTAAAATTGTTCGAAAATAGATTAGGGAGCAAATAAAATGGATGTTTCACTTATCCTGGGTATACTGGGGAAACTTCTTACTGCATATAGCTTTGCTATGTTTATTCCTTTAGCAATTGCACTCTTCCTCAAAGAATCCAGTATAATCGCTTTTATCATTACGATTATGATGACGGGTATTA
Source organism: Desulfitobacterium sp. (assembly GCF_034927245.1). GTDB lineage: Bacteria > Bacillota > Desulfitobacteriia > Desulfitobacteriales > Desulfitobacteriaceae > Desulfitobacterium_A. Next base: position 19,427 of record NZ_JAYFQK010000066.1, on the reverse strand, counting down.
CCGGGGTTTTTCTCAATCGATATTTCAAGCCCAAACAATTAAAGTTCGGTATCCGTGAAAGCTTTGTCATTGTAGCCGGAGCCTGGATATTCGCTTCTTTGTTTGGTGCATTGCCATATTGGTTTGCTAATGCCGTTCCAACCTATATCGACGCTATATTTGAAACTGTCTCAGGGCTTACCACTACGGGAGCAAGTGTTATTACCGATGTTGAAGCTTTACCCCAATCACTTATTTTCTGGAGAAGCCTTACCCACTGGATGGGTGGAATGGGAATTATTGTTTTCTTTATTGCTTTACTGCCCAGCACGGGGAGTGGGGCAGTAAATCTTTTTAATGCCGAGGTTCCCGGGCCAACCAATGAAAAAGTTCAGCCCCGTATTAAAGATACTGCTATAGGTCTTTGGAAAATCTATACTGCCTTTACAATCATTCTAGCCTTTCTTCTTTGGATTAGCGGAATGGACTTTTTAGACGCCATTGAGAACTCCTTTGCAACCATTGCTACGGGGGGATTCTCTACCAAGAATACAAGTATTATGTATTATGATAGCTATACCATTGAATTGATCCTTACGATTTTTATGATTCTCGCGGGGGGGAGTTTCGGAATTTACCTAACGGCTTGGCGCCGAAAAAGCTTCAAACCCTTCCGCAATACTGAGTTTTGTGTTTATCTTTTGATTATCCTTGTTTCAACAGTACTCATTGCCGGAAGTCTCTGGTACAACGGCGGTAAGTCCCTTGACTATGCTTTTCGCCATGCTTTGTTTCAGGTAGCTTCAATTATGACAACAACAGGGTATGCCTCTGCAGACTTTGATCAATGGCCGGCTATGACAAAGATTATTTTATTTCTGCTGATGTTTATCGGGGGAAGCTCAGGCTCAACTTCAGGAGGTATAAAAGTTTCTCGGATTGTGCTTCTTGTGAAAACTGCATGGAGTGAGATGAAAAGAACCGTTCATCCCCAAGCCATAATCAGCATCAAAATGGATGGAAAAGCGGTTGGACCAAACACCATCGTTATGTTAGGTATCTTTTTCTTCCTTTACATCGTGACTTTTGCAGCCGCAAGTTTAATCATAGCCGGAACAGGTCTCGAACCCTTTGATGCGATGAGTGCTGTAGCTGCTACATTAGGTAATGTTGGTCCCGGTTTTGGAGCAGTAGGTCCGACATCAAATTTTGCAGGCGTTAATCTTTTCGGAAAGTCTGTCTTAACTTTGTGTATGCTTCTTGGACGATTAGAGTTTTTTACTCTCCTCATTTTGCTGCGGCCTGAATTCTGGCGAACTAAAAAGAATTGGTAGGAAGAATTTTATGGGCAACAGACGCAAATGATAAACCTCTGGAAAATCAAGTCATGAAAACAGTAACCGTCGATACATTTGGGGTAAACTATGGAGAGCTGGAAGTTATAAAGAAGTAAAAAGGGGCTAAATAAAAATGACACGAAAAAAGGATGAACTTGAAACCATAAGCCTTCTCGGAAACAATGTAAAATACGATTTTAGCTATAATCCGGAAATACTGGAGTACTTCGTCAACAAACATCAAGAAAATGATTACTGGGTTAAGTTTAATTGCCCGGAATTCACTTCACTTTGTCCCATTACGGGACAACCCGACTTTGCAACGATCTACATTAGTTATATTCCGGATGTAAAGATGGTCGAAAGTAAATCACTGAAGCTTTATTTATTAAGCTTCAGGAATAATGGAGATTTCCATGAAGATGTGGTCAATATTATCATGAAAGACTTAATTAAATTACTCGATCCACGTTATATTGAAGTTTGGGGAAAATTCTTGCCCAGGGGCGGTATTAGCATTGATCCTTACTGCAATTATGGTAAAAACAAAAAATTCGAAAATTTCGCTGCCCAGCGACTCCTTTATCACGACATTCAATTGGAACACATTGATAATCGGTAAGAATATACTTTAATACGTATTGAAATCATTGGGCGGTAATTCCTAATGCTGCTTTAGCCTTTTTATCAACGTATTCATTAAATTTATTACCGGTATGGGCTTTAACTTTTTCGAATACGTAAACTCCTCGATATTCATTCATCAGCTTCGCATATCTTTGGGTGAATTCATTTTTAGCCCTCCATTCTCCGGTAACCCAGAAGGCGATCCCGGCATAATCATGATATATTCGAATCGTTACGCCTAGTTCTGCGGCTCGTTTTACCGCATAAAGGGCAGCTGCAATTTCTCCCGCAACATTACGCATCTTAGCTGCTTCTGGGCTTGTCCCTGTATTGCTGTCTTCATAAACCACTTCATCATCCTTGACAAAGGCATAAGCCCAAGAATATTGACCATTACTATAACTTCCGTCAGTATAAACCTCGTAAGCAGTGGGTAAAGTGTTTTCCCTAAGCTCACTTCGTTTATCATTCAACCAATCTTGGGCGGCGCTTTCCGATTCAAAGCTTTTATAGACTGCACCTGAAAATTCATGGATAGATTTTTTACATGCTGCCCAGGTCGTAAATACTCCCGTCTCACGACCGGCTTTAACCGCATAATATTTCGTTTTCTTTATTGGCATTACCGAAACCCTCGCTTTAAACATTTATCATACTTAAGCATCTAAATATATGCTTATTTTATTAGATCTGGTTAATACATGCAATCAATAAATTTCACTATACAATTCAAAAGAATCATGGCTTTAATCCATAAGAAAGGGAGGAGAATTGCCCCTTTTGGAGAAAGTAATCATTAGCGCAAATGTATACATATAACATCAATAAAATCATTGATACTATATACAGGAATATATTTAGATGTGTTATGTTCCGGATAAATGAGGTACTAACTTATAAGATTTGAAATAGTAAAAGGAGACGTAATTATGCAAAAGAAAGTACTTATCGTAGGTGGAGTTGCAGGCGGGGCAAGCGCCGCAGCTCGATTACGCCGCTTGGATGAAAAGGCGAAAATCATTATCTTTGAACGCGGAGAGCATATCTCCTATGCAAACTGCGGCTTACCCTATTATGTCAGCGGCGTAATCTCTGAGCGGGATGCGCTTCTTGTGCAAACACCCCAAGGAATGAAGGGACGTTTCGAAGTCGATGTCCGCACTCAAAGCGAGGTTACTCGCATATTTCCTATGCAAAAAGAAATAGAAATCCTAGAAAAGAATGGTCGTCGTTATATAGAAGCTTATGATGTACTAATCCTTTCGCCCGGAGCAGCCCCGGTTCGCCCCCCGATTCCAGGAATCAATGACGTAGAACCATTTGTGGTGCGTAATGTTACCGATATTGATCGCATCAAAGGTTATATCGACACCCAACATCCCAAAACAGCTGCAGTCGTCGGTGGCGGCTTTATTGGTTTGGAGATGGCCGAAAATTTACACGTTCGGGGGGTAGAAACTACAATTATCGAAATGAGCAATCAGGTTATGGCTCCTCTTGATTATGAGATGGCTGCCATTCTGCATGATCATATTTTTAACAAAGGAGTTAACCTTATTTTAGAAGATGGTGTTAAAGCCTTTACCAAAAATGATAAGGGTACCCTGATCACACTGCAAAGCGGCAGTGAGGTTCAAACGGATATGGTCATCTTAGCCATTGGGGTAAAACCGGAAATAAAGTTGGCGAAGGAAGCCGGTCTAGCGATTGGAGACTTAGGCGGAATCAAGGTGAATGAGAAACTTCAAACTTCTGATCCGAATATTTACGCCCTCGGTGATGCCATTGAGGTCAAGAATTTTGTCACGGGACAACCCGCGCTTATACCGTTAGCCGGCCCGGCGAATAAACAAGGACGAATCGTTGCTGATGTAATTGCAGGAAAAAACAGCACCTATGAGGGAACCCAAGGAACTTCAATTGCTAAAGTTTTTGACCTAGCTGCAGCTTCTACCGGTGCCAACGAAAAGACACTAAAAAAACTAGGGATTCCTTATGAAGTTTCATTTACGCATTCAGCATCTAATGCGGGGTATTATCCAGGTGCTACCCGACTGTCCACAAAGCTTATCTTTGATCGGAAGAGTGGGCGTATCCTGGGAGCGCAAATCGTTGGATCCCAAGGTGTGGATAAACGGATTGATGATATTGCCGGTGTAATCCGTCATTACGGGACAGTTTTTGATTTACAGGATCTCGAGTTGGCTTATGCGCCGCCCTTTTCTTCTGCAAAAGATCCAGTGAACATGGCGGGTTATGTTGCGGGAAATATTATCAGTGGTGATGTTGAAATCGTTCATTGGCATGAAGTAAAAGACATGAATCCAAAAGAGATTTGCATTTTAGATGTGCGGACCATTGAAGAACGCAAAGGTAAATTCATCCCCGGTTCGCTCCACATTCCGATTGATGAACTACGCAGCCGCCTTTCTGAGCTGCCTAAGGATAAAGATATTGTCGTTTACTGTGAGATAGGATTACGCGGATATTTAGCTTATCGGATCTTGAAACAGCATGGATTTACACATGTTAAAGATCTTAGCGGAGGCTGGGTTACTTATTATCCGGCTGTCTTCGGCTGATTTTCTTGCAGCTCACATTACACTTCACTAATAATAGAGGAGACCTCCTTTTTTAAAGGAGATCTCCTCTATATTGTTAAATCGGATTTCTTATTGTCCTAATAAATTGGATTCGCCTTAAAAACCAATGAATTTTTACTTTACATATCTTTACAGGAGGGACTTTGCATATTTATGTCGAATAAAATTAAGTTGATTCGATAATAAACAGGAGAAAGGAGTATTGGATGGCTGCTGTTCAATACCAACCAAAACATACGACGCTCAAACGTCTGCGTCTGAAAGACTTATTGCCTGATACCTTCTGGTCTGTATCCTTCCTTTTAGGTCTCATCAAAGTGATGGTGTTCTTAGGGCTGACGACAGCTTGGAAGACAGGAGCATTTGCATTTTTTTCGCCTATATTCAGGCAGTCAAGCTTTATTGCAATCGCTTTTACCTTGGCGTATTTCTCGATCGGACTTTTATTTAAAGAACGTAAACGTTTATGGGCTTCCTTCATTCTAAATGCGATATTAACGACGCTTTTAATTGCGGACTTAATGTATTTCCGAGGTTATACCAGTTATCTATCCATCTATCTCATTAAACAGATGGTTAACCTTGATAATCTAGGCAGTACTGTCATCTCCATGCTCCGGTATTATGATGCGCTATTTGTTGTCGATCTGATTGTCAGTTTCATTCTACTCCTCCGCTTTAAATCTTTAGGGAAAAGCATTTCGCGTCAAGTTCCTTTATTTGTGCTGATGATTGCTCTTAGTGTAGGATATATTTCATTTGCACACTACAAGTATGATATTGTTGAGGACGGGACAAATCAAATCGTTTTTCGGATTTGTTGGACCCCAACGGATACCATGAGAAATTTATCTCCTATCGGTTATCACCTTTATGACAGCTATGTTTACTTCAAGGAAAATCGATCTATTAAGTTGACTAATGAGCAAGAGTCTGACATAAAAGCTTGGTATGCGCAGAATAGGGAAAGCTTAAATGATAATGAATTCAATAATTTATTCGCGGGCCAAAATCTCATTCTAATACAAGTAGAGTCACTGGAGAACTTTGTCATCAATAAATCATATGCAAACCAAGAAATCACCCCCAACCTAAACCGTTTGCTAAACCATAGTATCTATTTTCCAAACTTCTATGAGCAAGTCTGGAATGGAACGACTTCTGATGCTGAACTTCTCGCAAATACGTCTGTCTACCCGGTCAGACGAGGAAGCACCTTCTTCCGATTCCCACAGAACCAATACAATTCCTTACCCATTTTGCTCGGGGAAAAAGGGTATACGACTCAGGCCATCCATCCCGATAAAGGGTCTTATTGGAACTGGCAGCAAGCCCTGACCTCATTTGGTTTTACTAATACGATCGATGCCTCAGCTTTTAACCAAGATGAGCAAATCGGAATTGGCTTAAGTGATGGAAGCTTTCTCCGCCAAGTTGTCCCGATTCTTAAACAAACTAAACAACCGTTTTATAATTTTATGATTACCCTATCAAACCATGGCCCCTTTGATATTCCAAAAGAGTACAGGGAACTTCAAATAGAACCATCGCTCGATCAAACCAAACTTGGCGGGTACTTCCAAAGTGTTCATTATACAGACAAGCAAATCGGGATTTTCTTAGACAGTCTAGATAAAGAGGGGCTTTTAGACAACACGGTTGTCGTCATTTATGGCGACCATGGTGGTATTCATAAATATTACAACGATGAACTACCCGGAATCCAGCCTCAAGAATCGTGGTGGATGGACTACGACAAAAAAGTCCCGTTTATCATCTATAAAAAGGGGATGTCTCCTAAGGTTGTGGAAACAACCGGTGCGCAGATTGATATTCTGCCTACTGTAGCCTATCTTATGGGAGTTAATTCGCAACAATACGAGAATACCGCAATAGGTCGAAATCTTCTCAACACGAATCGGGATTTTGCGGTTCTCGCGGATGGAACATTTGTTGGCCGAGATACCGAGCTCAAAGAGCATGCGAGTCAAGGAATCGATATTGCGGACCTTTTAGTCCAGAATAACTATTTTCAAAGACTTTTTAGATCTCAGCCTTAACATCACATTTTTTGCGTCGTTTTTATATGCAAACTGTTAACAGATCCTATTTAAACTTTATTAAATTGGCAGCCCGCCGTAATTGTTCATCCAAAACTTTAGCATAAATTCGAGTTGTTCTTGGATCAGAATGACCCAAGGCATCTTGAACTATTGCTAAATTGTTTGTTTCCCGAAGAAGAAGGGTAGCAAAGGTGGAGCGTAACTTATGAGCACTAAATCCCTCGGTATTATAACCAAACGATTGCAGTACGTTTAAATATTTTTTAATCAAATTCTGTACTGCTCGTTTGCTAATTTCATTGCCTTGCATTGAAAGAAAAAGAGCGTCTGGTTCATTTATAGCATAGCGAAGTCTTTCACTTTTTATATAATCCATCAGCGCATCAGAAACCTCATGATTAAAATATATTTGTGTTTCCTTATTTCCCTTGCGAATAACATAGAAACATCCTTTATTGAAATCAATATTTTGTAGTTTAAGGCTGCATAATTCGGATAATCGAAGCCCGGTTCCAATAAAAGTTAGGAAAATTGCAAAGTCCCTTTTCTCAGTATAATTATGATATTTAAGTTGTCCTTTACTCATCCCAATACCTGATTCTAAAATATCGGTTAAATCGGCAATCTGCTCTGGTTCAAGTGCTTTAGGAAGCTTTTGATTAACTTGAATGGCATCAAGTTTTAAGGTAACATCCTTTAAGATGAGATCTTCCTTTAGAAGATAATGATACAAAGATCGAATTGCGGCTTGTTTACGAGCTAAAGCACGAACTCCATTTTTGCGATAAGTACGAGCCCAGCTTAAATATGCTTCAATATCAGTATGCTGAATACGTTCAAGATCGGAAATCTCTAAACTAGCAGGGGAAGAGGGGAACTCATCAAAAGTATCACAGAGATATTGGAAGAAAAGAACAAGCTCTTGAGCATAGGCGAGCTGCGTATTTTCAGATTTATTTATTACACCTAAGTGATGAATATAAGCACGTGCAAAAGAGGGGAGAGAAGAAAGAGATTGGTTAAGCATCGCTTGTTACCTCCATAAAACTACATTATTTACTCATCAAAATAATCTTATAAATAATAATTATCATTGTCAACTCTGTATTAAATTGATATTTAGCGCATAGTTGTCTCTAAAAGGGGTATAGATAAAAGTGATTACACTTCGAATATACATTGAATCAAAATTCTTTCAAAATTCTTATGGATTATAAATTATCTTCGACTACGTAAATACCAAAATCGAATTTAACCCATTCACAGAAGCATGTAGTTAACTAGTTAAGCCGGGTGGCTGGGATAATACTCACAATAGATTCAAAAGCCTTATAGAGGATTCCAGAGGCTCAGTTTACAATGGGGCAATTATCAAACCTAATTTAGCATCATAATTGAAGATTCTGCTGTTGGACGAATTATACCAGGTTCGGATTTCTAAAGCCTTACAGAGGCTCCTAGAGGCTGACATTTAATTGCTCGCATTGCAAGCTTAATAATCGAATGATAAACGGTAAACGATAAACGGTATTAGTACTGAAATGCAGATGTAATGGTAAGAAACATACACAAAAATGCTTACCGATACTTATTGATAGCAAGTTTATATCAATACTAATACAGAGCTTAACAAGCCCAATAGCATACGGCGACAAAAAAATCCGTCATTCGGGCTAAAATATAATATGTTGTACCCCTCTCCCATACTTACTATTTAACTTTACATAATAAACATTATAGGACTCAATAATAAAGTGTCAAACTTGGCTCAATGCCTAACAAATTTATTTAAAGTTTCATCTTACCTTATCTTTAAAGAAGATTATTGGCTAAACTACTCTTCGTTACTTTTTCCTCATCCGAAAACCTTGAGTTGTTTTTGCATTGTTGTGCGGAGGCTTTAAATCCTCGGTATTCAAAAGAATGTCTTCGATCTCGATAGCACGATACTCTGCATCAGTATCAATACATTTGCAGCAGTTATCACAAATCTTTTCCGGATCTAATTCACAGCGGTCACATTCTCCACATTCAGTACATAAACGATCTTCTAAAATACAAGGTTCACCATATTTGTTCATAGTCTACACTCCATTATTTTATTGCTAACTTCTTATTGAAAAAATCCTGATGCTTGAACCATGGATTCAGGGCTACTTCCTAGATTCCTTAGGGCTGCTTTAGTCCGCACAATCGCCATCCCTTGATCAAGGAGATTTTTAGTGTCATGATAGCGATTTTTGCTCCCTAAGAGAACCAGAATTAAATTTCCATCCGGCCTTGTGATGTAAGTTACAAGGCACTGTCCTGCTTCTGACGTTGTCCCAGTTTTTAGTCCCTCAACCCCAGGATAAATCCCCAAGAACTCATTTAAATTATGGACAATAATACTCCTTTTGAGCCCACTAGAGGTTGTCCACTCTACCTTTCCCTCTTGTTTCTCCACATATTTCATCAATGTCTCGTTTTGTATAAATTCAGAAGCAATTTTAGCGAGGTCCCGCGCCGTAGAATATTGATCAGATGCGGGTAAACCATTCGGGGTCTGAAAGTTTGAACTATCACAGCCCAATTGGTGCGCATATTGATTCATGGCCTCAACAAAAGCCGGAACTGATCCTTTGGCTTTAACTGCTAGGGCAACTGCCGCATCATTTGCACTAGGCAAGAACAGCGCCGTTAATAAATCTTTGACGAGAATCGTATCCCCCGGTTTTAAACCTAAAGTCGAATTTTCTATGTTGACCTCTTCCCCCACCTTAACAACATCATCTTCTTTTAAGGTTTGCATGGCAACAAGACCTGTCAGAAGTTTAACAGTACTGGCAGGCGGGCGCTGAATCGCTTCATTTTGAGCAAGAAGGACCTCTTGATTTTGGGCATTGATAAGGTAATAACTAGGGGAATCCAAGCCTGCATCAAAAGTGGATTGGGATGTTGATTGTGTTCCCAAAACAGCAAAAGATGGAGATGGATGAACTAATGGAATAACGCTTATACCAAGAACTATAATCAATATTAAACTTAACCCAATATGAATTTTACGCTTCATAACATTAACTCATGTCCCTTTCTCAAATTCGTTTAACTCCTTTATGATAATTTATATTTATCCTTTCGGCAAGTCTGAAGATCTGTTGAATTCAGTCGGGTAATGCTGCCAAACCGATAAAAACGGATAAGGATTAATCCATGTCCCATCGCGTAACTGTATACCAAAGTGTAAATGATCCGGTGTGGTTAAGGCATCCCCAGTATGCCCCATTGTCCCTATAAAAGCTCCTTTAGTAATAAGTTGTCCGATTTTTAGTGAGGATTCTATTTCTTTCAAATGTGCGTAGTAATAATAATTCCCATCTTCTCCTCTGATACCGACACGTTCTCCCCCCAAGCGATTCCAACCCAATTTTTCAATCTCTCCGGCACAAACACTGAATAAAGGAGTGCCTTCCTCAGCAAAAAGGTCAGTTCCCTCATGGAGTCGTTTCCCACCCTCTCGCTTTGCCCCCCAACTATCTTCATACCATGATTGACCTTGTACTGGGAAAGCATATCGTAGGGGCTCATATAAAGGATAGTCCAGTAGAATCTTTCTTCTTTCCTTTACTTCACGAGCTGTTTCCGGAGAAGTATCTGCCAATTCCCAGTTAATTTTGTCAAAAACAACACCCTGTTTTAATTGCTGGATAATTGGAGAAGCTTGTTGTTTTTCTAATGTTGATTTCACGGCTAAAAGGTCAGCCCAACCTGTTACAGAAAGATTTACTCCCTCATGGTGGCTTTCAAGAACGATATCCGGTAAAATGCCCGTTAAATAAGGATAAACATGAGACGGGACAACCGGTGTGTGATGAATAAATTTCCAGGCTAATCCTCCTATAACCAAGAGAATAAATATTTGAAGTATAAGTGCAATAGTTTTAACAATTGAATTTTTAAATCTTTGCACAACCATCCCACCTAAACTTTATTATACTTTAAATGATATGGAATCTAGCAAATTATATTACGAACATTTGTTTGCACTTTAGAATCTCTAATGATAAAATATTCATAGAAATATGTGGGGAGGTATTTATGTGTATCCTGATTTATCACAACGTCAAAACGCGATATTAGAATTTATTAAACAAATGATTCAAGAAAAGGGATATCCCCCCTCGGTTCGTGAAATTGGTGACGCAGTTGGTTTAATGTCCAGTTCGACAGTACATGGGCATCTTCAAACCCTTGAAGATAAAGGTTACATTCGCCGCGATCCTATTAAACCGAGAGCAATAGAAGTTTTAGAAATTGCTAATGATGTAAGCGAAAAGAAAGTAGTTCAGGTTCCAATCATCGGCAGGGTTACCGCAGGGCAGCCTATTTTGGCACAGGAAAATATTGAGGATACCTTTCCTCTACCTTTAGAGTTGGTAAATGACGATAAAGTATTTTTCTTAAAAGTCCGTGGTGAAAGTATGATCAATGCCGGAATACTTAATGGTGATCTTATTTTGGTCAGACAACAAAGTACCGCCAGTAACGGTGAAATCGTAGTTGCAATGATAGGCGATGAAGCAACGGTTAAACGTTTTTACCGCGAAAAAACGCTCATTCGTTTACAACCCGAAAATTCTTTGATGGAACCGATCTATTCACAAGATGTCACTATTCTAGGAAAGGTCATTGGGGTCTTCCGCTTCCTTCATTAAATCCATATAAAAATCCATATAATTACTAACCCAAAAGACGGGGAAGTTGCGTGATAACAATGTTTTCACAGCGCAACTTCCCCGTCTATCATTTAAAATACTAACAAGATTAACGTGAAATTCTACGATTGCGAAGATCCTTAAAACGTTCCATACCCAACGTTATTAAACGATCGATGAGCTCAGAATAAGGGATTCCAGAAGCCTCCCATAATTTTGGATACATCGAAATCTGCGTAAACCCAGGCATTGTGTTTATTTCATTGACATAAATCTTTTGATCTGAGGTTACAAAAAAATCGACTCGACTAAGTCCGGAAGCCTCTACAGACTGGAATGCTTTGACAGCCATTGCCTGAAGTTGACTCACAATTTCTGATTCTAACGGAGCGGGAATAAGCAATCGTGAACCAGTGTCCAGATACTTAGCCTCATAATCATAAAAATCTTTTGCCGGCAGAATCTCCCCTGGCAGAGAAGCTCTGGGTGCTTCATTACCTAGGACACTAACCTCTATCTCGCGCCCTTTGATATTTTCTTCAATGACAAGTTTTCGATCATATAGAGCCGCCAGCTCAACTGACTTTGTAAGTTCTTCACGATTGTACGCTTTAGATATCCCTACACTTGAACCTAGGTTAGCAGGCTTAATAAAACAAGGATAACCGATTACTTGTTCGATGCGGGTAATAACTTCACCAGAATTTAACTTGTAATCAGAACGCAGGATAGTCAGGGAGCGAGCCATTGGCAGCTTTGCATCAGCGAATACGGCTTTCATACGGTCTTTGTCCATTCCTAATGAAGAACCCAGAACACCGGATCCAACATACGGGACATTGGACATTTCGAATAATCCTTGAATCGTTCCGTCTTCTCCATATGTCCCATGAAGAACAGGGAAGATTAAATCAAATTTCCCACCGTTGGGAAGATCTTTTCCATCAAGGGCAATGAAACGTGGATTTGAAGGATCTTGGACTAATGTGACCTGAGGGGTATCCGCTGAAACGATCTCCGAAGTTTTCCAGTTCATAGGGTCTATGCCCCAGAACCATTTCCCTTCCCTGGATATACAGATCGTTTGAACCTCATAACGAGTATGATCCAGCGCCTTCAAAACGGATTGAGCGGAGCTGAGAGAGACCTCATGTTCTCCGGATTGTCCCCCGAAAAGAACAATTATTGAAAGTTTTTTACTCATTTTAAGTACCCACCTTCTCTTTGAAGAGTATATGTTGTAATTTCAGTATATGCAAAATGATGAAATAGCGTTTCCCCTATCAGTCCAAAGGCCCAAAATGGTTAAGCGGCCAATATCGGAACAAAGTCCTTCCGGTAACATTTTCCGCCGGTAAAAAGCCCCATTCTCTGGAATCCGCACTGTTATTTCTATTATCACCCATAACAAATAACGAGCCTTCAGGGACAATAACAGGACCAAAATCTTCCTTGGGAGGTTCTTTAATATAGGGTTCATTGAGTGGCTGATCATTGACATAAGTAGTATGATTTTTAATCTCGACCTTATCCCCGGACATGGCAATAAGTCTTTTTATAAAGTCATCGGAAGAATGAGCACTTGCGGGGGGATGAAAAACAATGACATCTCCCGGTTGGATTTTACCAAAATACTTAAAAAACAATTTGTCGACAATAACTCGGTCTTCAAGCTGAATCGTGGGCAGCATTGATCCGGTAGGAATAACACGGGCCTCAATGACGAAAGTACGGATAAGCCAAGATAGAGCAAACGCTACAACGACAATCTCCACAAGCTCCAAAACATAACGAAGCATACTTTTTTCACTTTTTTTCGCTTCTTGTTCATGACTCATTTTTAATCATCTCCCATTGAGTAGATCTTTTTCGAAAAGGTTTAACGCTGCTAAAACATTTCCGAACTTGACATACTGATAAGACATTCCACCCTGTTGATAAACAATATAAGGCTCTCTCAACGGTCCGTCAGCAGAGAATTCGCTCGTCGCACCTTGAATAAACGTCCCTCCAGCCATAATAACTTCATCTTCGTAGCCCGGCATACCTGCGGGTACCGGTGTAATAAAGCTGTCGATAGGCGAACCTTTTTGAAGTCCTTGACAAAAGGCAATCATTCTCTCCCTCGAACCCAGCTTCACCGCTTGGATTAAATCTGTTCTCGGATCCTCCGGTAGAGGACTAACCTCAAATCCTAAAGCTTGCCAGAAAGCTGAGGAAAAAACCGCACCGCGTACAGCTTCACTTACTGTTAACGGGCTAAAAAATAGGCCTTGAAAAAAGAGACGCTGCCATTCAAGTGTTGCTCCGACTTCCCCGCCGATTCCGGGCGCGGTAAGTCTTTGAGCTGCAAGATCAACCCACCTTTGTTTTCCTGCAATGTAACCACCGGTCGGGGCAATCGTCCCCCCCAGATTCTTAATCAAGGAACCCGCCATCAGGTCTACATCTACATCTCCGGGTTCAAATTTCTCAACTAATTCTCCATAACAATTATCAACAAAAACTATGATTTGAGGATTATCTTTGCGAATAAAACGAACGAGCTCTGCTATCTTTTTAATGCTTAAGGAATTACGCCATGCATATCCACGTGAACGCTGAACGATCAGCATCTTCGTATTCGGTTTCAAAGCTCCTTGCAGAAGATTATATTGGATTTCCCCTTCTGAATTCAGTGGGATAGCATCATAGCTGATTCCAAACTCCTTCAAACTTCCTTGTCCTGTTGCACGGATTCCAATCACTTCTTCTAGTGTATCATAAGGATTTCCCGTCACTGAAAGTAAGTGGTCACCCGGGCGCAGTACCCCAAATAATGCCGTAGCTATAGCATGAGTACCGGAAACAAATTGTCCGCGGACTAAGCCGGCCTCTGTCCCCAGTACATTGGCGACAACCCGATCTAAAACGTCACGTCCCGGATCGCCTAAACCGTAACCGGTTGTACCGGCCAGGTGATAATCGGTTACTTTCTCTGTTTGAAACGCCTTAAGTACTTTTGCGTGGTTATATTCAGCAATTTCATTGAGGCTAGATAATTGTGTTTGAACGACAGCTTCCGCTTTTTCTACCGCCTTGGAAATAAAGGCAGGCAGGTCCTCCCATAGTTTCAATTTAGGTCCTCCTCGTATCATCTATTCTATGTAATTATTTTCAGGTAAAAGTTTCTCGAGCATTTTCCAGACGGCTTGGAGTGAATCGCCGTTTTTTAGCGAAAGCGCTATCGGGTGAGGAAGCTGTTGTGCCAAGCGGTTAAGATCGGTAATTTGTTCAACTTGATCCGTTTTATTTAAAATAGTTATCGTCGGTTTATCACCGCAATCTAATTCTTTTAGGATATTATGAACCGTATCAGCCTGTTCTAAGGCTTGTGGATGACTCGCATCTAAAACGTGAAGCAAAACATCCGCATTTTGAACTTCCTCTAAGGTAGCTAAAAAGGCATTTAATAACTGCGGGGGAAGCTTCTGTATGAAACCAACAGTGTCACTCATCAGGATTTGACGATTGGATCCGATTTGAAGTGAGCGTACTGTCGGATCAAGTGTTGCGAAAAGTTTGTTCTCGCCAACGAGGGATTCTCCTCTTGCACGAGTTTGTTCCATTGCTTTTTGTAAAAACGTGGTTTTACCTGCATTTGTATACCCTACAAGCGCAGCGAGTTGAAGTCCACTTCGGATACGCTGTTGGCGCTGGGTTCTTCTATGTTTACGAATCTCTTTTAGTTCCTGTTCCAGAGCATGAATTCTCTGGCGGACTCGCCGTTTGTCCATCTCTAATTTAGATTCACCAGGTCCCCTTGTTCCTATTCCTCCACCCAGGCGGGATAAAGCTTGTCCCTGACCGGTCAGACGAGGTAATAAATATTGAAGCTGTGCTAGCTCAACTTGAAGCTTACCTTCCCGTGATTTAGCGCGTTGGGCAAATATGTCAAGAATCAGCCCCGTTCGATCTAAAACTTTAATATCTGTATACTTTTCAAGATTCCGGAGCTGCGCCGGAGTAAGTTCATCATCACAAATCAGAACATTAGCATGAGTATTTTGGATCTGTTGATTTAAAATTTCAAGTTTTCCTTTACCTATGTAACTTACAGAGCTGCCGTAACGCTTGGGCTGTAAAAGCTGACCTACAACTATTACTCCTGCTGTACGGGCAAGTTCAGCTAACTCTGTCAATAATTCCTGAGCAATTTCTTCATCCTCAACCGAAACAAGATAAGCCCGTTCTTCCTCGGGAATAGAACATTTTTTCGTGATTTGGCGGGTACGATTTTCTGCAAGAAACTCCTCATAGTCAAGCCTCTCCAGCTCTTGTGCTGTGAAAGGCTTGGTAAGGATTGTTCCATTCTCAGCAATATATGCCAGCTCTGAGCCGGTAATTTTTCCATTTTGAATTCCAATACTTGTCATACTTTCAAGACCAAGAACTTCAAATGCGCTAAGATCAACCGAACTTAAGCGGAAATTTCCCCCTGGGTGAGTATGGATGCAGCGTAAATGAGAAGCTTCCCTGGCGCGTACCGAGGGAAGTTTAACTGACGCATGATGACCAATAGCTACACCATTCACCCGCCCGGAACGATTAATATATAAGGCTATTTCCTTGTTCCATTTATCGGTTAAACTGCATACACCTTGAAGCAATACAGCATGGATAAGCTCCGGACGTTCAGTTCGGAGCAAGGCCAACGTTTTTAATTCTTCGAGTTGTATTGAGCGGATTCCGGATAAATCTCCGAGAATATCCATACCTTACCTCCGTTTTACACAGTTTACTACAGTTAAGATAAGAGGATCATAGCATATATTAAGAAATTTATGAAGGATTACGAGTCATAATATCATCAGCCGCAAGATCCATAGGAAGAATCTGCATTAATTCTTCGCGAGTTGAGTTGGGTTTCTCATATAAACGCACAGCCTGTTTGCGGATCGCTTTTTCCGTCATGTTACGGACCAAGCGAGCATTGCCCGCATAGGGATGAGAGTTCAAAAGCCCTTGCAGCATATAGCGAAAGGCTTCTTTCGTTTCGAAGCTAAATTCATATTGACGCGCCTTAAGCATCATTTCACCAATAGCCAGAAGTTCATCTATGTTATAATCCGGGAAATCAATATTGATTGGGAAACGCGAGCGAAGTCCCGGATTCGTCTGTAAAAACCAGTCCATTTCATGACAGTAACCAGCGAGAATTAATATAAATTCATTTTTATGGTCTTCCATTGCTTTGACTAAAGCATCAATGGCCTCTTTTCCAAAATCCTTTTCACCGCCTCTGGCAAGAGAATATGCCTCGTCGATGAACAATACTCCTCCCAATGCTTTTTTTATCTGTTCCCTTGTCTTTTGAGCGGTATGACCAATATATTCGCCGACGAGATCAGCACGTTCGCACTCTATGATGTGACCTTTTTGCAGTACTTCCATTTCCTTGAAAAGACGTCCAATGATTCGGGCAACAGTCGTTTTCCCTGTACCGGGATTTCCCCGAAAAATCATGTGAAGAACTAAGGGCTCGGCAATAAGCTTTTCTCGTGTTCTTCGTCTTTGAATCTCAACATAGGCTTGAAGCTCACGGACTAATTCTTTAACCGTGGTTAAACCGATCAGATCATCAAGCTCGGAGAGGATTTCGGCGATCTTATCTTTTTCATTCAAATTGGCTGCATTTTTACGAGCCTTAGAGGTTTGTACTGAGGAATCGTTCCCATAATCAAGAACAGGCTTGGGCTTAGGAGATTGTACTACCGGAGGTAAATGGTCATCCGGACGGAATGTAATACGAATCGGCATATGTAGGAAGCACCTCCCCATCCTTATTACTATACGCAATAAGTCTGAAAAGGTGTCCTGAAAATATAATTAAATCTATTATCTTTATTGGTCCAATGAAGCCTTCTTCTTAGCATAACGGACCCGTGAATTTCGATCTAAATACCGTTTGCGCAGACGAATGCTTTTGGGTGTAATTTCTACTAGTTCATCATCATCGATATATTCCAAAGCTTGTTCAAGACTGTAAATTCGGGGACTTTCTAAGTGTAAAGCTTCTTCCGAATTACTTGAGCGCATGTTGGTAACATGTTTTTTCTTAGCAACATTCACTTCGATATCTTGATCACGGCTATTTTCGCCGACAATCATCCCTTCATAAACCTGAGTACCGGGTTCAACAAAAGTTACTCCGCGCTCTTGGGCAATATTGAGGCCGTAGCCGGTCGTTTCCCCATCCTCAAAAGCAATGAGAACACCGCGAGTCCGGCCGGGGATATCTCCTTTATAGGGTTCATAGCCATAAAAGACATGACTCATTATTCCTTCGCCTCGGGTCTGGGTCAAGAAATCACCGCGGAAACCGATAAGGCCCCGGGCTGGTATTTGAAACTCCAAGCGGATTTGGGTAGGCGAGATATTTGTCATATTTACCATTTCGGCCTTGCGTTGTCCCAAAAGTTCCATAACGGAACCCATTGCATTTTCCTGAATATCGCAGGTGAGATATTCAATGGGTTCACATTTTACACCATCTATTGTTTTGATAATGACTTCTGGTTTTGAAACTTGGAGTTCATAGCCCTCACGGCGCATATTTTCAATCAGGATAGAGAGATGGAGCTCCCCTCTACCGGAAACACGGAAAACATCTGGAGAGTCCGTTTCTTCGACATTTAAGCTAACGTTGGTTTCAATTTCTTTGAATAATCTTTCTCTAATTTTACGTGAGGTTACATATGTTCCCTCTCTGCCTGCAAAGGGACTGTTGTTAACCATAAAATTCATAGTCAGTGTAGGCTCGTCCACTTCAATTATATCAAGTGCTTCCGGCTCATCCTCATCCGCTACCGTTTCCCCGATATTCGCACTGGTTAAACCGGTTAAAGCAACAATTTCCCCGGCTCTTGCTTCATCGACTTCTACCCGTTTCAATCCTTCATAGACATAAACTTTACCGATCTTGTTCTTTTCGATAACATCATCTCGCTTCATCAATACGACAGATTCTCCGGGGTGAATCGTTCCTCGGACCAATCGCCCTACGACAATCTTACCTACATAATCATCATGGTCAAGAGTCGTAACTAAGAGTTGTAATGGGGCATCAATATCGACAACGGGAGCAGGAATATGATCCAAAATCAATTGAAAAAGAGGAGTCATATCGTCAGATAATTGATCAGGTTCCATGCCTGCTATCCCCTCGCGAGCGGAAGCATAGACAATTGGAAAATCAAGTTGATCATCATCTGCGCCTAACTCAATGAAGAGTTCCAAAACTTCATCCACAACCTCGGCTGGACGGGCATCCGGACGGTCAATTTTATTAATAACGACAATAGGTACTAGCTTTAATTCTAAAGCTTTTTTTAAGACAAAACGAGTCTGAGGCATTGGACCCTCGAAGGAATCCACGATTAGCAAAACTCCATTGACCATTTTTAAGACCCGCTCAACTTCTCCGCCGAAATCAGCGTGGCCGGGTGTATCGACAATATTAATTTTAGTGCCATGCCAATGAACAGATGTATTTTTAGAAAGAATCGTGATTCCCCTTTCCCTTTCAAGGTCGTTGGAATCCATTACACGCTCTACTACTTGTTGATTCGAGCGAAAAGTACCGCTTTGTTTTAACATTGCATCCACTAATGTTGTTTTTCCATGGTCGACGTGAGCAATGATCGCTATATTCCGTAAGTTAGCCGTTTCTATCACAAATAAAACTCCCTTGTTTGTTTTTAACACAAACTTTATTTTATCACGATTTCTTAACTACTACAATTATTAATATCTGAATACAAAAAAAAGCCTGAAGTCAGGCTTTTGGATATGGTAAATAATATTATTTAACTAAGGTTTGATTTGACTGCTGAAAGCAGTTAAATTTAGTCCTCTATACCTGCTAAAGTGGAAAAATGAGGATAATCCAGATCCAGGTCTTAATGTTCCTACTGAATGACATGTTAGTCGGGGGTATAATCTCCATTTCTTCTTCATCCTTTGACCTTTTTTCGTTAAACAGAGACAGGTATCCCTTGGCTTGAACGGCGTGCTTTCCTTCGGTCATATCCTCTAAGAAATTTAGCTAACCGCAGAAAGTTATGGGCAATTATTTTAGCACCG
>NZ_JAYFQK010000002.1:0-2604 GCF_034927245.1 Desulfitobacterium sp. | reverse complement strand
CTCTTGGGTCAACGTTCCTTTGGACTCAAGTAGGAATAATCATCTGGTTGTATACACCAATAAAGTAAATTTAATCAAGCCTATTCTTCAATAAATTTTTTATTGACAAACCATGATCTAACTTAATGCAACGCTACTGACTACATAATGCCTTTTCGGTCATTACGTTTAACATAAAATAAAAATAGCTAACTTACGCTGACAACTATTATTTTTAACTCGACATATTTTATAACTTTAGTTACATGTAAAATATTTGATAATTATTTTATGTCCTTCATAAGTGCAAACTCTATGTAATGGGAACACTCTGTTATGTGATGGATGGTGCCCCCATACTCAGAGGTTGCCATGGGGGGTAACCCCTTAAACGTTATTTTCTTTTCATTAATTCTTTAACCCTGTCTTGATAAAACTGATAATATTTCTCTAATATTTCAAAGCATTTCTCACTTAATACATGAACATCATCAGAACAAGCGAGTTCTAATGCCTTCTTAATTTCATCTGTCCTCGGATCAAGAATAAATTCATAATCTACTATATCTGGTTTAATATCTTCAATAGATTCTTTATTCTTACCAAAAAAAATTGGGGTTAAGTCGCTCGATATGTCACTAGCGAAAGGGTCCCCTAATCCCCATGTTACTTGGAACGTAAGATATCCACCATACTCTTCGCCAAACTCATCTTTGTATGTATTAACCAAGAAATGCTGACTTTCCCTAACATTAATAACAACGGGAGATTCGTGATAGTCAGTGCGACGGAGCTTCTTAAATAAATCTGTAACACTATTCCATTCTCCGAATTCTGATGCCCCCCACTTATACCCTGTTAATCTTTCACACTCTTTTCTCATCATTCCTGTCAATTGCTGAGTTAAGGTGAGAAATCGACCAAACTGACGCCTAACATTAACGGGAGATTTTCTACTTAGCTTTAGTTCATTTAGAGAATCTTCCAAATCTCTAAAAACTAATTTTGTATCTTTCATACTTAACCTCCCCGAACAATTTCTAAACCGTCCCTTTGCTTTTCTTTCCGGCCATGGATGGCCGGTTCTTAGCGCCATCTGTTATATAACGTCCTGCGTATTGCCGACGCGTCCTAACCACATGCATCAATACTAGTGTTGGCAATACGCTGTTATACGAAGCCATACGCCCCGTGACTCAGAGCCGCCATGGACGGCGGCCCTTGAACCCCTGCTGATCTTACTGCACATCCATAAGAAAATAACGAAGCAACTAATCTTTCAAAAAATCACTTTTGTTATTCACAAGTA
The DNA here is from genome assembly GCF_034927245.1 of Desulfitobacterium sp. GTDB lineage: Bacteria > Bacillota > Desulfitobacteriia > Desulfitobacteriales > Desulfitobacteriaceae > Desulfitobacterium_A. The sequence continues at coordinate 1,316 of NZ_JAYFQK010000002.1, read as the reverse complement.
ACAATATGTTCGACCCCATCCCTCAGATTAAGTAACCTATCCGCGAAAAAGCTTGGATAGGCAACATAGTCCTTTAAGTTAGTAATTGGCAACCAGTGCATATATTCCCGTACACCTTGAGTATAACTGTTACCATTCAACTCCTTCGTACCTCTTGATTTCATCAAAAAGTAAAAAGCAATTTCATGGCATTTCAAACCATCAAGTGTTCCTGTACCTTCAAAGAAATTCTCATGAACAAATGCTAATTTATCAATTTCATATGAAACGCCCGTTTCTTCAAACACTTCTCGTCTAACCGCATCTTCAGCCTTTTCACCTAAATGTACTCCTCCACCTATAGAATAATAATATGGATCTATTTCATTTTTAGCGAGAAGTATATACCCGTCTTCAATAATTATTGCTGCCGCCCTATACCGGAACCATCCATCCCCGTAACGAAATCCACAATCCAATATTAACACTCCTCGTACCAATTCAAAATGATTTTACATTTGTCAACTAATATGAAATGTTACAATAATGCAATTTCCAACTTTAGCCGCGCATGGACGCGCGGCACTTTGCGTATGGTTTCGTATAACTATGGAATTTCCGAATCAGGTTCGTAATATATCCCATACAGGTATTTTAGACGAATTAGGTTCGCAGATTTTCTTTTAGTGGAACGAACGCCTTTAATATATATGCCTTCAAACGACCTAACTCCTACTATTATTATGATATTTCTATATATTTTGCTAATTCACCTGCCAATTTGAGTTAACTTATCCAGAATTCGTATAAATATTAGGGCCCAAATGAAACAAAAAAGAACTACGCTATTATTACATAATTCTTTCTTGCTCACCTGGTAACGACTTACTCTCGCGGGACTCTTCAGCCCAAGTAAGACCACGCCTCTGTGTATGAATCTGTGGCCGTGGCACTGGCCCCGAAAAAGATACACAGATACACTGTATCTTTTTCGTATCGGCCCTGGACGGTAACTCGAACTTCCGTGTTCGAGATACGAAAGGGTAGGGTATACCCTTTCGGCCAAGCCGCACGCTCCATAGAATTTCTTAACGGCGCAGGCGAACGGGTGGAACCGACCCCAGAGCAGCTTGCATACCTAAGTTTTTGCGCAGCAAAAAGCAAAGAGACCGTCTTGTACAAGACGATCCCTTCGGTCTTACCTGGCGATGACCTACTTTCCCAGGACTCTGCAGTCCAAGTATCATCGGCCCTGGAGGTCTTAACTTCCGTGTTCGAGATGGGAACGGGTGGAACCCCTCCGGCATTATCACCAGATCTTGATTAAATTCTGAGAG
>NZ_JAYFQK010000062.1:0-17300 GCF_034927245.1 Desulfitobacterium sp. | reverse complement strand
TTATGTTCTCGATAATCGAACTCATTCCCACATCGGATACAACCTGTTCCTTGACGGCTCTGTTAACGGCATTAATGCTCAGTTTGCCGTAGCAATCTCCGAAAAGCAGCAACAGTGCGGCGGTTTCCGTATCGGCGATGTGGTTAAAGGCACAGCGTGGACAAAGAAGTATCCCGGCTGGGAGTACGCCGACTATTATCGAGCGGGTGCATTGAAACGAATAAGTGAGGGCGAGGAAACAGCAGAAGATACGTCAGCTCCACCGTGGAGAACCGCTCCGCCCGATATGCAAACATATGAGCGGCGCGGCGCGAGGATGTTGAGTCTTAGTCGTTGGAAAGGCAAGTGCTTTCAATGTATGTGGGCAAATATGGCGAATGTCACGATTGAGTATGACTGGGGTAAATCCCAGAAACATCGCTACGAAAGTTTTTGTTACGGACCCAAATCCTGCAAATTTTATACAATGGGGAAGCCCCGCAACGTTCCCTATAAGGGCAGAGGTCCAAGCTATGATGAGGGATGGCTAGACGAAATCTGCACGGAGCTTAGGGGTGAGGATGATTAAATCGAAGAGCACAGGATAAAAAGTCGGGAAGGAATATCGTGGAGCAATTCGGGAACATGCTTGAATTAATTCAGCTGCAAAGGAGCAGTGTGCTTATATGAGACAGGAAGGAAGAGAATAATGGAATTAAACAAGATTTGTCAGAATTGCATTAGCTTTTTCCGGGACATCAAAGAATCAGATATAGACTTTGGAGTATGCTTAATGGATAGTGCTCTCGACCCTTTTGTGGATGAAACTTTCAGCGTCTTTAGGTTTCACTTAAGATATATTTCTAAGGAAAATAGTGTCCTTTTCAGGCGTTACGCATTAAATAGCCAATGGTATTGCCTCTGCAACACCTAAGAAGCGATTAGACCGTCCATTAGGGTGAAGTACACCTTAAGTGGCGGTCTTTTTATTTTATAAAACTTGATTATAATCGGGGCTTCATAGATTTTATTTCCTGTTCCTTGTGGCAGAGTATCAGTGCTTGAGTAATATTCGTAAATGAATATAATTTATGGTAAGAGAATAAGGCCAAGGCAAGATAATTGCCCGAAAAAAATATGTAGGAATGGGATATTTAAGATGAAGAAAAGCGAGGATGAAATTCAAGGGTGCGATCATCAACAAGGCGGTCATGACCATAACCATCATCATCATGAGCAGGGTGAAACGCATGGAACATGTGCGTCTCTGGTGCCAATTTTCAATCACTTAGAAAAAGAACAAATGGACGAAATTATGGCTGTGACACATTTAGTTTCCTATAAAAAAGGAGAAAATATTTATTGTGCGGGAGATCAGTCAGACTCATTGTACATCGTGGGTAGTGGGAAGGTGAAAATCTACAGGCTTTCCGAATCCGGGAAAGAACAGTTGCTGCGCATTCTGCACCCGGGGGATTTTACGGGTGAACTGGCTTTGTTCAGTGCGACCGTCCATGAAGCATATGCCAAGGCCATTGAAGATACCAGTGTCTGCACCATCAGACGTTTCGAGTTACAAGAACTTTTAATGAAATATCCTTCTATTTCATTAAAAGTATTGGCTGAGTTTTCGAGTAGACTTGAGCAGTCAGAAAAACAGGCGACCTGGTTTTCCACTGAGAAGGTTGAAACAAGGATAGCACTCTTTTTGGCGGAGTGCGCGGATCATGAGAAGCAATCGACGGAGGTTGTATTGCCCATGAACAAAAAAGATATGGCTTCTTATTTGGGAACGACGCCGGAAACTATCAGCAGAAGATTGGCGGATTTAGAAAAGGCCGGATACATCCAACAGATTTCCAATAAAAAAATAAAAATCCTAGATTTGGACGGACTGCGCTTGATTTAGCGTAAAAATAGGGGAAGGTATGGATGGGCATGGATAAGATTCAAAATAGACAGAGGATATCCTACTTTAGCGTGGGGCCTTGCTATGTGACCATCATTACTTTATTAGCCGTTGTGGGCATTCATATTTCCAAGATGGGATATTTATCAGGTGGTTATTTTGAATTTCTAAGAACGCCAATGTCTGTTATGGGTACCATCGTGCTTGGTTTAGCACTTTTTTTATGCATCGAGACGGTGAAAACCAGCCGATTATTTCAACAGATAAGGGACAATAAGCTCATTACAACCGGTGTCTTTGCTTGGGTGAGGAACCCTTTATATACAGGCATCACGCTTATTGTTATCGGGTTTATCCTTCGGAATAATAATCTTTTTCTTCTTCCACTCATTTTTATTTACTGGGGAGCTATGACACGATTGGTGAAAAGAGAAGAGGAAGATCTGGAGAAAATATATGGCGAAGAATATCGGGCATATAAGTCGCGAGTAAATTGCTGTATTCCTTGGTTTCCAGACCGGTTGGGGTATAAAAGGTAAGCCAATTATCGACATGCCTGAAATAGGTATTGTTAATTTGATTATGGAACCAGGAGAGAAGGTTCCTTCCCATAAGACACCCGCGAATGTTCTTTTTCAAGTGATCGAAGGAAAAGGATCGATTACAGTTGGCGATGAGACACAAATGGTTGAGGCAGGGAATATTGTGGTTAGCCCGCTCCAAATTCCCCATTCTTTGGTAGCCGACCAGAATAGTGTATTCTCGGTTTATGTGATGAAAACACCGAATCCTCAAAAGAGTGCTGTGAAATAGATACCATTCAACAGAATATCCAAGCAAAAAAAGTACGTACAAATACAACGTACTTTTTTGAGGAAGCCCTCTTGAGAAACCCGACGGGAAAGAGTTCCTAACGGTCGTCTTGAGAGGGATATTTTTTTTACTGAGCCAAGCTGGACAGGTTAAGATTCATTCCCTAGAATTAGAATAAGAAAGAGCATAAGAGAAATCCAAAACTGCAGATCAAAGTCGCAAGGGAATGATTCCAAGCGGGAAGGAAGAGATCGATGTTGCCGAAAAAGGTTGAGAAGGCGGGAAAGGCTGCCAATGAGAACGGCATAAATGATGGTTCTCTGGAAATAGACTGTCTGAGACTTTCCTCCGACGGATCCGGAGTGGGCTATGATCAAGGAAAAGCGACTTTTGTTCCGGGCCTTTTGCCGGGCGAACGGGGGAAAGCCTTGATTACGGAAAAAAGAAATCCTGGCAAAGGGCGAAACTGATAACCTTGGAAAAAGAAACGAGGGAGCGGGTGAACCCTCCCTGCCGCGTTTTTGATATCTGCGGAGGGTGCCAGCTGTAGCATATGGAGTATGCCGAGACATTAAGGTGGAAGGAACGTTGTGTCAGAGATGCCCTGGAGCGGATTGCAAAGCTGGATTTGGAACGAGTCAAAGTCTACCCCACGATCGGCATGGAGGAGCCGGGGCGCTATCGCAACAAGGTTCGCCTCCATCGGGACCCCTCGGGAGAACTCGGGTATTATCAAGCAAAGGGCCGGGAAACGGTCGCGTTCCCCGACTGTTTACTGATCAGCGAATCCATGAATGAAAACGTGCGGAAAATTCAAGAAGTTCTGGATCGATCGGAATCCTCCGCACCCATTCTGAAGAAGATCAAGAATATTACGCTGCGCGAAAATACAAAAGGGGAAGGCATGGTTATCTTCGACTCCCTTGCTAAGTCAGAACTTCCTTCCGCATTTTTAGATTCTCTTCAAGAGACCTTGGGTATGAATTCTAAGGTTCAATCTGTTTGGGGCCTCAATAACCAAGGAATTCCTGAGTTATGGTGGGGACAGGGGTTTTTAAAGGAAGAGATTCTTGGCCTGTCATTCAATCTATCACCGCTGGCCTTTTTGCAGGTTAATCCCCGGCAAACGCAGAAACTTTACCGCACGGTGTTTGACTGGACCGATATTGCCAAGGAAAGCTTGGTTTGGGATCTTTATTGCCGAATTGGAACGATTACCTTAGCATTGGCTCGGAAAGCGCGCAAAATTTGGGGCATTGAAGGAAATCCCTATGCCGTCAAAGACGCTAAGAGAAATGCGGACTTGAATCATCTTACCCATGCCGAATTCTTACAGGGAAAAGTCGAAGATGTCCTTTGTCAATTAAATGAAACTCCGGATGTTGTTGTCCTCGATCTTCCGCGGGCCGGGGTGGATCCCAGGGTCCTTGAACGCCTAATCGAAGCAAAGCCGAAGCGAATTGTCTATGTGTCCCGTGATCAGGGCACATTAGCCCGCGATGCAGGAATTCTCGAGAGAGCGGGATACCGGGTGGAGAAAGTTCAGCCGGTAGATATGTTCCCGTGGGCGGTGAACGTTGAGACGGTCGTGTTATTGCTAAGGAGACGGGTACATCCTATAATGAAAAAGTAAATAAAACAAAAGTGATTAGAGAATGAGGCGAAGGGACAGGAATTAGGAATGCTGGTATCGGAATTAAAGAAGTTAATGAAAAATTATACCCGGGAAGAACTTGGACTGCTTGCTGTTGAAATGTATAAAGCTATCCCCAAAAAAATCCGGGACGAAAAGAATGTGGATATCATGGTGAAGGATATTCACGCCTTTCTGGCCCAGAATAAGGCTGGGAGGGAAAAGAAAAAAGCCATTGATTTAAGCGTGCTACAATATGAAATCAATCAGTTCCTGTCGGACGCCTACAACCAATATTATTTTGCGCCTAATCAGTTTGTCCGTAAAAAGGAAAGACCAAAATGGCGCTTTAAAGTCAAAGAGTACATCAAAGATTTGGAATCCGTACCTTGCCAGGGAAAGGACGCATTGGCGGCTGCAGACCTTTTGAAGAAGCTGTATATATTATTGTGCGATGCCAGCGTGATCTACCTTTTTAATACGGAGGACCCTTTCCGCTCGGTAGGTATTGAACAGCCTGCCCTGGCCGATCTGGTGATTAGTAGAATCCTTGCTCAGGGAATCAATAATGAATCCCTAAGACAAGCCATCGGGTTGGTGATCGAGGATAAGCATGACCGGGAGACGCTGCCTTCCCACCTGATTCTAAAATTGGTTGGAAACTTAAAAACCCCTCAGGCTAAAAGCATGGCCATCGAGGAATCAAAGCTGTTGAATTCTGAACTCCGGAAAGCGCTACAGACTAGCTCTTCCAACAATAAAAAGCGCTCCTCCAGCCAGACCGATGTCAATCATTACCTTGCGATAAATAAAATCAATAATCTGGTGGAGACCGTTCTACGTTTGGCCTTCGCTTTGTATGAATATGAAGAGGGAATTCGGTACTTCCGCGATAATTATCTTGAGCAGAATAAAGAGATAGCCTTGTATGTCCTGCTAGAGCTGCTCTTTGAATATGATCTGAAAGACTTTTGGCTCAAAGAATATGAGCGGGCACTTGCTCAAGGGATAAAACCGAGAAAAGGCTTGCAAAGTATGGCTGCTTATACTCGGGAAAAGAACGAATTGCCGGATACCTTAGATTATCAATTCTGATTCTAGAAGATAGTTTAACCTGAAAATATGGATATGACGGTGGAGTTGGCAAAGAATGTATAATATAATAGAGTCAAAAGGCTTGGCAAAAGTCCAGGACGAAATACTGGGGGGATCAAAAAGTGATACCCAACAAACAACCGATATCATACGAAGAATTCTTGGAATTAGATCAGGACGATGATAATCTTGAATTTATTGAATTTATTGATGGAAAGATTTATCTTCAATCGGCACCTTCGGTTATTCATCAGACTGTGGTTACTAATCTCTCTACGGAATTTGGTATTTATTTTAAAGGGAAAGAGTGTAGACATTTCGTCGCGCCCTTTGATGTGGTTTTTGAGAATAATGAGAATACCCATAGGGTGCAACCGGATTTAACCGTGATATGCGATAAAAACGGGCTTAACGAGAATAATTACAAGGGGGTACCTATCCTTGTGGTGGAGGTATTGTCCCCTTCTACCGCTTCCAAGGATTATATTCAAAAGATGGATCTGTATATGGGTTTTGGAGTACAAGAGTATTGGATCGTATCCCCTAAAAGCCAGACAGTGGAAGTGTTTTTTCTCAAAGAAGACGGTACCTATTCAGAACCGATTGTATTTTCAAAGGATGATGTAGTGAGATCTGGAGTTTTGAGCGAGCTAGAGATTAGGTTGAGTGATATATTTCCTGATTTCAGAAGATAGAAGCCCAAAAAACGCAAAGTTCCTTACGGTACAAGAGATTCGACGTTTTTAAGCTGTGGGGCTACCGGCTTCAAACAGAGTTTTGCGCCCTAAAAGCCCCTTTTATTAGACCTTTCGAAAGCCCAATGGTATTCTGCTTCTGTATTTTTTACTGGTCTTGGAAGGATTTACAGATGGAAAAAGAAGGACTTCTATTTAATAAAATAGCTCCTGTTTACGGTTTCTCTTTTTATTCACAAGTAAGGCATTACCGCTATATCCTCGACAAAACAAAAGAGGAGTTGGATTTTTCCGCCTATCGAAGCATCATCGACATAGGATGCGGAACAGGAGCGCTGTGCAAGGTGCTTAAGGAATATGGAATGAATGCGACCGGGCTGGATCCTGCCGGGGCTATGTTGTCGATTGCTCAAAAAAAGACCGGAAAAACAGAATCCCACCAACGAGATATTGAGTTCATTCATGGCAATGTGCTCAGTGGGCTTCCGTTTTAAGATAAAAGTTTTGACCTGGCCATATCGTCTTATGTGGCTCACGGGCTTATGCCAAATGGGAGACTGTCCCTTTATAATGAGATGAAAAGGGTCTCGAAGTATGCCGCTGTTTTGTTCGACTATAACGAACGCCGCTCGTTGATTACCGATATTGCTGAATGGCTGGAAGGCGGAGATTATTTCAACTTCATTGGGAGCGTCGAAGATGAACTGCAAAAGCAGTTCGGCAATCTTAAAATTATCAATACCGGCAAGCGCTCCGCTATGTATATTTGTAAAATTGAATAAAATAATTGGTTTGGTTGCTTGCCAAAAGCGCCCGTTTTTAGCAAAGAGAATATAGATTATACATAAGGGCAATATAACTCCTAAAAAGGAGTGTGTATTATGTATTGGAAATATTCCCTTGGTTTTTTAATCGCCTCTCTTATCCAAGCGGCAATCATTGCGGCATCTGAATTCCTCGGCATTTCTACCCTCGGCGCGAAAATAACTTTTGGGCAACTAATGATCCATATTCTTGCTGGGCAAGCAGCCGGATTTTTGTTAATGGTAATAACACAAGGCATAAAGAATATCGCCAAAATAAGCGTTTGGTTGGTTGGTAGTATTTACGGAGCTGTTGTGTGGTTAGCGTTAGTTTCAATCAACTCTGCGCAGGGCACAATCAAGGCCCCCTGGACACAAGGCGCAACTACGATCATAGCAAGTTTACTGGCATTTGTTGTTTATGGAGTAATCGTGACTTACACCATTAAAAAATACGAGGAACAAGGAGCCAATGTACGATGGGGTTGTTAAGAAAAGCGTGATTTATCCGCGCTATTAAAAAAAATAAACACCTGATAAGCGCAATTAAAAGTGGCACTCCGCATCAAGTTAAAGCAGAGTGCCTTGCTATTTTGCCGGGTAGTAATCATCACCGAGGTAATGGGCGTTTCTCAGCATTTTGTCGATGGCGGCTTTATGTCCGCTGACTCTGACATCATACGAATTAACCGCGATGTGCGGAAGTACGTTGAGGAGATAATCCAGAACCCGACCTCCGTTGACGGCAAGGGTTTTCAAGCGTTACATAGTTGACAATATCGCATCAATCTGTGACAGAGCCTTATAGGCATTCTTATATGCCGGGCAAGCATCGGGGGGAATGGCATAGTTTTTTGTGAGGTTCCGAAGCCTTTCCAGTAAAACGGTTGTCCTGCCGGTATCCATGCCACCTTCGAGTATGGTTCGCAGTTCGTCTGTTACCTGTTCAACTTCCATCAATTCAGGATGTTCCGCTCTGTGTATTTTCTTTACTCTCGGCAGGAAAAAATCCAGTGTTCTAAACGATTTCTGTACAGATTTTGGGCAGTTCTTTAAATGATTTGATCTTCCAAACATCTATTTTTCTCCTTTCAGAAGCGTTTTGGCGAGGCCCCTTTAAGCAGCCTTGCTTATCTCTTCTGTAAGCTTTGCCAAAAGTTCATATGTCCTACAATAAGTAGCACATACATCTGCCGGAGCTATAAAGTTTCCTGTTATGGATTTCAGTTCATTTAACAGCTTATTCATTTTCTCATTGTTTTTGCCTAATTTCATACCTTTAAGAATGTCTGTATAGATCTCTCCAACCCTGTAAATCTCCGGATGGTTGCCGCCATGAACACGCTGTACGACGGGTAAAATCTTGTTTAATTCCTCGACATCGCTGCTATTGATAATTTCCTGATACGTCATGATCATGTTCTCCTTTTCCTGATATTTTCTTTTTTAATTTTTATGAAAGCTTCAACACTTCATAGCCTATGCTTCTGACAGTCTCGGCAAGTTTTTCAGGTTCTGTTATCTGTTCATCATACTGCACCTTGGCTTTACTGGAGTTGAACAAGATAGATACGGAATCCACTCCCGGAGCATTCTTCAGCGCGGTCTCAATCTTCTGTGCACACATGGGACAGACCAGTTCTTCCAACTGCATGGTACATTTTTTCATATAGAATGCACTCCTTTTCATTGATATCATAATTTTAATACGGATTGCTCATAAAATACTTGACGCAGATCAACTTTTTGTAATCTATCTTTAAAACTGCGTTTTTTCCACGGCTCATCGTTCTTTATGATTCCTTTGTTCTATGAAGAAGCCGCATGGCATTCAGGATGACCACCAGGATACTTGCTTCATGTACGAACATGCCGCTTGCCATATGGATATATCCGGCAAAAAGTCCCACTAAGAGCAACAGTACCGTACCGACGGCAATCACGATATTCTGGTGCAGAACACCGACTGTCTTTTTTGCCAACTTTACTGCCACTGGGATGCTCTCAAGGTCGGAGCGCATCAGAACCACGTCTGAGGTCTCCACTGCCACATCTGTTCCACCTCCCATCGCAATGCCTATATCAGCAGCAGCAAGTGCCGGGCCGTCATTAACGCCATCCCCTACGAAGGCAACGATTCTGCCTTCCCTCTGCATCCCCTGTATTGCGGAAAGCTTGTTTTCCGGCAGAAGTTCTGCCTGTACTTCATCTATTCCAATCCCCGCTGCAACTGCTTCTGCCGTCTTACGGTTATCTCCCGTGAGCATAACTGTTTTTTTGATGTCCAGACGTTTTAGATTGGCAATGGTTTCTGCTGCGTTGTCCCTAATCTTATCAGAAATAGCAAATAATAATAAAATCTTTTCATTCTCAGAAAGCAGCACTGTGGATGCGCCATTCCCTGCTGCCTCCTGTAAATCCCGCTGCTGCTGCGCTGTCAAAGTGATTTTCTGTTCCGTCATCATCCGTTCGCTGCCCGCCATAATGACATTTCCACCTATGTCAGCACGAACTCCAAGTCCCTTCAATGTTTCACTGGCGACCGTCTTTTCCGCTGTAATATACTGCTTCTTTACATAACTCACAATGGCCTTTGCCAGCGGATGATCGCTTGTACTTTCTAAGGTTACCGCCATCTTCAAAGCCCCTTGAATATCTTCGGTGTAGCTGTAAACCTTTGTCACATCAGGATAACCTGTGGTAAGTGTTCCTGTCTTATCAAATATAAAGGTATCCACCTTTGAGAAAGTTGTTACACTGTCGCCGCCTTTTAACAGTACATTGTCTCTCGCCCCCCGTCCAATACCAGCCACATTGGCTACCGGTGCTCCGATGACCAGGGCTCCCGGGCAGGCAAGGACAAGAACGGTGATTGCCGTATCCAGGTTGCGGGTAATGAGCAGCACAAGCGCTGCAATCACAACGGTTGTGGGAGTATACCATTTGGCAAACCTGTCAATAAATCGTTCCGCCGGAGATTTCGCATCCTGTGCTTCTTCTACTAGAGCGATGATTTTGGAAAAAGTAGTATCCTCTCCCACACGGGTGGCACGCATCTGTAATGTTCCACTATCAAGGATAGTTCCGGCATAGACCTGATCTCCGCCCACCTTATGAGCCGGAACGGATTCGCCGTTGATGCTGGCCTCATTTAAATACCCTTCTCCGAATTCGATGATGCCATCAACGGCTACCTTTCCACCCGCCTTGACCAGTAACAGGTCGCCCTCTTCCACTTCATCTACATCGACCTCCTCCGGTACAACCGTTGGGTTCTCCAATCTCCATGCAGTGGCCGGTGCCATTTCCGTAAGCATTCGGATGGCACTGCGGGTCTTCAGCAGTGTGCGCTGTTCCAGGTATGTTCCAAATTGGAAAAGGAATGTCACGATGGCTGCCTCGCTGTACTCTCCTATAAACATTGCGCCGAATACGGCAATGCTCACTAAAACTTCAATGCCAATGGCTTTCATCCGAAGTCCTGTGATTGCCCGGAAGAGGATTGGCAGTCCTGCTAATACTGTGGCAGCGAGGTAACAAATAATGGTGGCTGTTCTCATATCCGTCAGGCGTTCGGCCAGATATCCTAAGACTGTAAGTATACCTGCTGCAAATGTAAAAGGTGTCGTATACTCTTTAAAGAATTGGTTCAGTTTTCGGTTCCATCTATTCATGTGGATCAACCTCCTATCTGTCTAAATTATAATAAATCCTGCCGGGAAAGTACTTGACGCGGGTCAAGAAATCTGTGGAAGGATCGATCCCGCCGAATTTCTTTTTGATGAAAAATAATTAACACTTTACGACAAGTAAATGTACATCAAAAGGGTATACTTGTATAGGCGCCTGTGAGATTGTAATGCCTAACAATTGGTTCCCAAAAAAGATTGATGATGAAAAAGGTTTGAACTTAGCCTCTTTTCGCAAGATAATGGAAATACTTAGATGAGGTATGTATAATTAATAAGAGGCTGATGAAAAAAACGATTGATTGATGTTGCAAATACAGAACAACTTTTGCGCATTATACTGTCCATTCCGTCGCCAAAAGCAGAACCATTCAAAATGTGGCTTCCTCAGGTTGGGCGTGAGTGGATAGAGGAAAATCTCCGCGATAACATGTCTGCATTAGAACTGGTTCTGAATATGCTTGCTGAGGCCACCACGACCGAGATTTCGAAGACGACAGAACCGCAAACATTTGAAGAAAATAGGCAGGCAGCACGGCGCGGGGGTCGAATCGCAGGAAACACGCGTAAAGAAATTGAAGCGGATACTGGTACATTACGCCTGCTTTGTTTTTCGATATATCGTAGTATTAAAGCACTTTCGAGGGATAGGAGTGAGAAATATGACCAAAGAAAAGGCAAAGAAAATTTTTGAACAATATAACCGCACATCAGACGTCGTCCGTTGCCCAAACGGGAGGGCAGCTATTCGCAAGCAGCTTGATGCCTATGCCAGGGCGGCGGTGAACCTATATGGCATAATCAGCCGTGATGATTTAGTTAATATTTTCAATAAGCAAAACGTTGAAAGGACGACTAACGATGAAATTTATATTCTTCTCCTGCCGCTTGTGTTAAAAAACGGCTGGTACGGTTTTTATAAAGAATACATCGTGCATTATTTGTTTTTCGATGACTTTGACCAAGCCAATTATTTACTGGAACACCAAGCGGACAAACCCCGCTATATACCCGAAAAAAACGAATTCCTTAAATACACTAATGAGGATTACGTAGATAACGATCACTGGTGGAATGTACACCGTTTTATGTTGGACGTTTTTGGCTCCTGCAAAGAGACATCGGAAGGCTATGAGGAAGTAAGAAATTATATAATTTACGGCGATGGGATCAAGGAATTGGGCCCCATTCTGGATAGGCATAATCTTATTTTTAGTGGCGAAAAACAGTTGCGGGAGTTTATAAATCTTATTATGCTTGCAAAAAGCAACACGCGCATCTGGGAAAACAACGGATACACGCCATCCGAGCTTCATGAGATTCTTATCAAACACAATAAAAATATCGTTAAGTTTCCAATATTGCAAAGACCGAAAATCGGTCGTAACGACCCATGCCCATGTGGAAGCGGCAAGAAATACAAGAAATGCTGCGCTCTGTTTGACATCGAAAAAACAGCACAGTTAAGTTCTGAAGAGTGCAGGCTTTTCTATGAGACATGGTATGGCTTAATGGGCTTTGTCAATGAACGGAAGAGTGTAATTAAAGCCACAATCAAGCCGGAATATCCTAACACCGTCAGCGATATGATGATACACAAAGTCAGAGAAGTACTGTGGAAGAAGCCGGAACTAATAGACGAATATATCAGTGAAACAAAACTTCCACAAGAGAAAATCGACATTTTGAAGCTGTGGAGAACGAACCATAAAAAAGGGATGTTCTTTATTTTGGAGTATCAGCCAGAATACGCCGTTGCCATCGCTCTGAACGAGCAGGGTGAAGACAGGCTTTATGGGATAAAAGGGATAAGTAGTTCCATAGCCAACACATTGCTGCAAGAATTGCCTGTGCAGATTGAAACTGTGTTGCTTCCGTTCAAGGGTAAGATTATCTATGATAGCTTTATGAGCTCTGTGCCGATAAGATTTGCGGAAGGTGCAAAGGCGGCCTTCCGTGAGATGTATGACAAAGCCATAAAATACGGGATTATTACAAGCTTGGAATAATGAGACTACTTTGGCGGCTGTATTACACCAAACATCTCGTTTAAAAAAGCCGGAACATTCCCCCATCGATTGTTCCGGCTTGCTTCTTCCCTTCAAGGATATTGGCGGATCTTTTCTGTTTTTGGGTTTGCTTTGTATTTCCATCCGTATACCGTACTGCCTCCACCGGCGATACAGCGGCGGCTATCCGGCCCGGCTTCAAGGTACTGATGAGTACGGTGATGACGGCAAATAGCGCTGCTCCGATGAATATCAATGGGCTGGGGGATACGGACACCGCACTTAATGAGATAACCGGTGAAAATGATGAGCAGTAGTCCCCACATCATCATAATACCAAAACTCCGTGCGGCGCTTTAAAAACTCTTCGTTTTCCACACCATCGCTCAACGCACGGTTATAGGCAATTTCTTTAATCAGCGGATGGGCTTTGACATTGTTGAATTCCTTGTCGGTAATATATTTGAGCACAGCATGGCCGTCACCGCCCGCCTGCCGCAAGGCAGCCTGCTGCAGGCTCTCCATCGTACCGATACCCATAGTAAAAAGGGTAGTAAATAGCACCGCTGTTAGGGCAATGGCAATGATTGCAATCAGATTGCGGGATCTGTTTGACCGAAAGCTTTTGTCTGCCAGATTGCGAATAGCCTTTTTGTTCTTTACCGTAATCATCGGCCATCACCACTCACAATTTTTCCATCCTCAATACGGATGATACGGTCAGCCATCTGGGCGATTTCCTCATTGTGAGTAATCATCACGATGGTTTGCTTAAACTGCTGGCTTGTCACTTTGAGAAGTCCCATGACATCAAGGCTGGTCTTGCTGTCCAGGTTTCCAGTGGGTTCGTCGGCAAGAATAAAAGCAGGCTTGGCCGCCAAAGCTCTGGCAATTGCCGTACACATTCAGTACAGGAACAAGATTATAATTTTGAAAAACAAAACCGATTTTTCGTCTGCGGAAAATGGTCAGTTCTTCATCCTTGAGCGAGAATATATCCTTGCCGTCCACGGTAACCTTACCGCTTGTCGGACGGTCAAGCCCGCCCAGCATATGCAGAAGAGTAGACTTGCCGCTGCCGGATGTGCCTACGATTGCGGCAAATTCCCCGTTCTCCACGGTGAGGTCAACGCTGTCAAGGGCGTGAACAACAGTATTTCCGCTGCCGTAATATTTTTTTAGTTCCTTGGTTTCAAGTATCATCATCTGCTTTTCCTCCAAAAAGAAAATAGTCTATATTGCAGTTGCCAACAATACAGACTATATCATAACAATCTTTCTGCATTCTTTCGTAAATCTAACAGTTTTGAAAGATTTCATTTTCTTCTTGGCAAGAAAACTGAGAAAGATTCATCAAAAACACTTTCATTAAAATTGCCGTCTATGGCTGTGTCCAGCATTCTGCTGATTTTTTCAATTGTTTTCATTACATGCTGTCGATATAAAATAATAGCGATCGCAGCTGCCACTACCGCAATAATGGCAATCCCGATGCAGGCATAATTTAATATGAAATGCTATTCATCATACACCTCCTGTATGTAGATTTTTAGCCGGAATGCGGAAGTCCTCCATAACTACAAAAAGAAAATTGGTTTTTCGTAAAATTTTTGCTTCTGAATAGGAAAGACTGCTTTTATTTTGAAAATTTTCCCGTAACTCCACTATTATTATGAATTGCATTTGCTACTAATTCTTTATCGGTGCCGGTAGGTCCCTCATCCCGTAGGTACTTTTGGTGTTGAATTCCGGTACGGTTAAATCAGGGACATGTCATTAGACGGTCGGGTAAAGATCATTATTGGAATAAAAAGGCGCTGTGTAAAAACACAGCAAAAAGAAACCGCTTGAAACCGCGAGATTTTAGGCTTGACACGAAAGAAAACAAGCGATAGGATATAAAAAACATAATATTTTTGCAGGGGGACTCTTACGAGTTGAGAAGGTAAAACCTGACCCTTTGAACCTGTCAGTTAACACTGTCGTAGGGAAGCAATTCATGATTGAGAATGATTTAGTGCTTTCCTAACAAAGGAGAGCATTTTTTGTTTTATAAATACTGAAAGGAAGAATGTAAATGATTAATAAAGAGGTCATTAAACATCAAATCATTGAGGCAGTGGAAACTATAAGACGGACAAATCCTGTAGCAGGGTCAATTACCAACACTGTAACGATTAATTTTGTGGCTAATGCACAGCTTGCCGTTGGGGGATCAGCTGCTATGGTTTATTTACCTGATGAGGGCGAATTTCTGGCTAACGTCGGTGGAGCCACCTACATAAACGTGGGTACCCTTTTTCCGATCTATGAGGAGACGTTACCTCACGTAGCAAGGGTTTTGCATGATACGGGAAAACCATGGGTCCTGGATCCGGTGGCCATCGGTATAGGTTCCCTTAGAACTCAGCTGTTACGGCAGTTTAAAGAGTATAAACCCTCTGTGATTAGAGGAAATGCTTCGGAAATTATCGCCTTGGCAGGATTGTGGGGTTTAGACGGCGGTACAGGTGTATCCAATGTCCGTGGTGTTGACTCTACGGATTCGGTAAGTGCCGCCAAGGCCGCGGCTGTCGCGCTGGCCAAGTGGACAGGCGGGGCAGTTGCCGTATCGGGTAAAACGGATTTAGTAACCGACGGTGACCTCATAGCCTTCTCCCAAGGAGGGTCCCACTTTATGGAGAAAATTACCGGGGCCGGCTGCTCCTTAGGTGGGGTCGTTGCGGTCTATGCAGCAGCCACCTCACCATTTATCGCGGCACTTACCGCTACTGCGGTTTACAATTTAGCGGGAAACCGGGCTGAAAATAAGGTGGACGGTCCCGGAAGTTTTCAGATTCAGTTCCTTGATGAACTGTATAAAGCAACTGCTGCGGATGTTGCTAACAATCCATTTGAACTTGAGGAGGTTCAGAACGAAAAATGAGTATCAGAAAAAACCTAGACATCTCAGCATACTTGGTGGTAGGCCCTGAGAATACAAAAGGACGGCCCGTTGCTCCAATCATTAAAGATGCAGTTGAGGCCGGATTTACATGTGTGCAAATCCGTTCCAAGATAGCCTCTGCTCGGGAATTAATAGAGTTAACTCGTCAGGCTTCAGAGGTCATCGCCCAAGCAGGCAAGTCAGATGAAGTAGCGTTGCTGGTGGACGACCGCCTTGATGTTATCTTAGCTGCAAGAAAACAAGGGATAAAGGTTGATGGCATCCACGTCGGACAATCCGATATTCCAGTGGAAGTTTGTCGGGAATACCTAGGCGACGATTCAATTGTTGGCTTATCAGCTAGAACCCATGAATTATTCGAGTATATTAAAACGGCAGATGTTTCTCAGATTGACTATTTTGGCGCCGGACCGCTGCACGAAACAAATACCAAACCAGACTGCGGGCTCGATCGGGATGGAAAAGTGGTCACTCGGAGTTTTGCTGATATTGCTAAGCTTGCTAAACTAAGCCCGATTTCGGTGGTAGTCGGTGGCGGTGTTAAGCTTGTCGATATTCCTCAGCTTGCCCAAACCAGAGTCCATGGTTTCTTCGTCGTGACCGCTGTGTCAGAGGCTGATGATCCTAAGGTGGCTGCTGCTGATCTCGTTAGAACTTGGAAACTTCATGCCTCAGTTGGGCATAAGAATTAACCGAAAATATAGGTGAAGAATGATTACGGGAGCAATTTTTGACTTAGACGGAACCCTTCTGGATTCTATGCCTATCTGGGATAAAGCTGGCGAAATATTTTTGCACACTATAGGGATAGAGGCAGAACCTGGGCTTGCTAAAATCATGTTTTGCATGAGCATGACAGAAGGGGCGGAGTTTTTAAAGGAAAGATACCATCTGGACCTGGATGTGGATGCAATTATTGCGGGAATCAACCATACTATTGAAAATTTCTATTTTTATCAGGTCCAATTAAAGGAAGGTGTGGAACAGTTCTTAAAAGATATGCGGCTCTCAGGCATTAAAATGGTCGGAGCAACATCTTGTGACAGGCAGGTTTTCGCAAGAGCCCTGGAAAGACTGAAGGTAATCCATTGTTTTGACAGGATATCTACATGTACTGAAATAGGTTCCGGCAAAGAGAAGCCGGATATCTATCTTGCTGCAGCTGAACATATGGGAACACTTCCAAAGGATACATGGGTTTTTGAAGATGCACTGTTCGCCATTCAATCTGCAAAAAATGCCGGTTTTAGGACAGTCGGCGTATTTGATGCTTCCAACCTTGAAAACTTAGATGAGATTAAAAAAGCCAGTGACTTTTACCTGGAGAAACTAGACACTTTTAGTATTTTTTTGGCCAAAGCATCTTCCAAATAGATGTTTTCAGCGGCAAATTGGGGGCACCACCTTTTACCGCTATATAAAATTAATGATAGAGAAAGCCGTATATACAGCGGAATGGAGAAAAAGATGAAAACTGCATTAACAATCGCGGGAAGCGATTCTTGCGGGGGCGCCGGCATCCAGGCAGATATTAAGACAATGACTGCAAATGGCGTATATGCCATGAGTGCGGTTACTGCACTGACTGCACAGAATACAACCGGTGTTACAGGCATTATGGAGGTCACTCCGGAATTTTTAGGCAAACAGTTGGATAGTATTTTTACCGATATCTATCCGGATGCAGTTAAGATTGGAATGGTTTCATCGGCTGGATTGATTGAAACC
>NZ_JAYFQK010000052.1:0-36618 GCF_034927245.1 Desulfitobacterium sp. | reverse complement strand
CCCTGTAAAATACTTTATAATAAGTCCAAAGCCTGTTACACCCCCTGCAATAATATTATTTTCTAGTACTAATGTGCTGATAGCAAAAGCGATCAACGTATTTCCAAATACAACATAAGCTAAAGATTTAATGTTTTCTTTCATATATTATCACCCTTGCCAAACAATAACATAAATGCTTGAATTAAAAGTGTGA
The DNA here is from genome assembly GCF_034927245.1 of Desulfitobacterium sp. GTDB lineage: Bacteria > Bacillota > Desulfitobacteriia > Desulfitobacteriales > Desulfitobacteriaceae > Desulfitobacterium_A. Next base: position 36,422 of record NZ_JAYFQK010000052.1, on the reverse strand, counting down.
CCCATGCTACAATCTTGATAAAAGGGTGATCCTATGAAGAAAATAATAATACCTGAAGAGTTATACCATTATTTTGAAGAGGCTGGTTCATTAAAAAATTATCATAAAAATGATATCATTTATATGCAAGACGATAACGCTACAGATCTGTATTTGATAAAAAAAGGACGAGTAAGAGTCTACTATATTTCAAGAGACGGTAATGAAGCTACACTAGAGATAGTCGAGAAAGGCAGGATATTCGGAGAGTCGTCTTTTATCCAAAAATCAAAAAGGCCAACCACAGTGAGTGCCATCAATGAGGTTGAACTCATTTGTTGTTCATTAGAAGATTTATATGCTTATTTATGTGAATCAGAGGAATTAACGATCTTACTTTTTCAATTGCTTTCAAATACATGCAATCATCTCTCGGGCTTACTTAATCAGGCCTACTTTTATAATAGGTACGAAAAAGTAGCTTACTTTTTATTACAACAAACAGTAATGGCTGATAAAGACAAAGACATCTGTGAAAATTGTATTCCTTATTCTCACGAAGAAATAGCGCTCTGTGTAGGATTAAACCGAGTCACAACCACTAAAGTTTTGAATTATTTTAGTAATTTGGGATATATCGAACTGAAATATAAAAAAGTAATTATTTTAAATAAGCCGGCATTAGCCCGGTACATTGGATTATCCATTCTTTGAAAAAGCCCAAGAACGATGGCTCTTGGGATCAGACTGCGGTAAAATTAACAAACTTAATTCTAAAAATGGACAAACTTTATTCTAGATTAAAATAAATAGGCTTAACCCTTTAGCTTTTTCCTTAAACCAGCAATTGTGTTTTTCTCCAATAAACTCCTCATTCCATTGAAAGCTTTACCGTGAAGAGAAAAAAAGGAATAGAAAAAGATAACTGAAAATTGAACCAAGCCTTGAAAATAAAGGGGTAGAGTGGATCTCACTTCGATGGAATCCTGACTCTACCTCTTTTTGTTATTTTCCGGACGGAAAGACTTTATTCTAAATGCTGGAGGGAAAGGGCGTTTTTTAAACATGCAAGAAAGGTTAATATTATTTGAAAAGTTTACTATATTATTGACAAGTATGATTACATCTGTAATAATTATTACAGATGTAATCATACTTGCGTTAAGGGGGAAAAGATATGTGTGAGATACCGAAGATATCTGAGGCAGAGTGGGAAGTCATGAAAATAATTTGGTCAAAGTCCTCACCCTGTACAGCGAACGATATTGTGGATGCTTTAATAGACGTGGCAGATTGGAAGCCAAATACAATAAAAACGTTAATCAATAGGTTAGTTAAGAAAAAGGCTTTGGGTTATAAGGAAGAGGGCAGATTATATCTTTACTATCCCTTGGTCAGTCAGGCTGAGTGTATTAAGTCAGAAACAAAGTCTTTTGTAAAAAGGGTTTTTGGTGGAGCTCTTCAGCCGATGTTGGTGTCTTTTCTCCAGGAGGAAACACTTTCTCCTGACGAAATTGAAGAACTGAGACATATCATTGAGGAAAGGAAGGGGTGACTTTGTTCTCAGGACACATAGATTATCTGCGCCTTTTTGATTGGGTTTGGCAGACTTCCGCAAAAGTAAGTATCTTAATTGTCCTTTTGTTACTTGTGAAATTAGTTTTCAAGAATAAAATCTGTGCGCGATTACATTATCTATTATGGTCGATAGTGATTTTCAGTCTACTGTTTCCGTGGGCACCTCAAAGTTCATTTAGTCTCTACAACCTTTCTAATTTGAAGATGCAACGAACCAATTCTTTCAGCGAGAGCACAGAAGTATTTTCGCATACTGTCGCAGAGAATGATAGAGTATTTCCTGAAGAAACGAGCTACCCCTTAGATCAAACTGCCTTAGCCCAGAACTCAAATATATTAGTCAATGACGATAAATCCCCTAATTCAATCACCACCTCCCCGTTTATACATAAATTATTCTTCTATCTTTGGCTTATAGGCATAATCGTTTTTGTTGCGGTGATTGGATTGGTTAATAGAAGGTTTAACCATAGCGTACAAGGGCAATCTGTGAGTGATGTAAAATTGCTTACAGCCTTAACAACGGCTAAGGAGAAACTAAATATTAAAGTTAAGGTGCCTTTGGTTCAAACCGGGTTAATCATTAGTCCATCACTTTATGGTGTATTCCGTCCGTGCGTTTTGATACCTATGGATATTTTGGAGGAATTTAATCAGGAACAACTTAATTATGTTTTTGTGCATGAATTATTACATTTAAAGCGAAAAGACATGGTAGTAAATTGGTTAACCCTGGGATTGCTTATCATCCATTGGTTTAACCCCATACTTTGGTATGCGTTTTATAAATTCCGAGAAGACCAAGAAATTGCCTGTGATGCTATAACACTTGAACATATTGGCAGCGATTATGCTAAGGAGTATGGTTACACACTCATCAAGCTAGCGGAGAACAGCATGAGGCCACCGAGAATGGTTAGCTTGGCAAGTTTGTCAGGTTCAGGCTCACAAATAAGGAGGAGAATTAGAATGATAAAGGACTTTCGTAAAGTACCTATAAGGTGGACGGTATTAGTTGTTGGAGTCGTGGTTGCTTTGTCATTTATAACAATGACCAACGCCACAGCGACTTCCGCCGATACCCCTGAGGTGACACTAAGTCCCAGCCCAGTTGTCTCGGTTAACTCTCTGGAACCTATCAAACTCAATCTGGACTTGGTGAAATATGCTCGAGAAAACTATCAAGGGGGTTACGACTATTCTACAGAGAACGATATTGCCAGTATTACCTATGGTTGGATGCTCGGCGGTCTTGATAGAGCGTCCGACAAAGAGGGACTGGAAGAAAAGAAGAAACAAGCGGGAGAATACCTGCCTACTGAACCGATATTTGTTAAATCGTATGATGGAACATTTCTAGAGGATTATTATATTGTTCCGTATATCCAGGGACAAAAGTTTGTGGGTGCGAGTGTAGTATGTCCCGATGTTGGTGTTAATCGGCGTGTCCAAATGTATGATGGAGTGATATTTTCGCCACGTGAAAAGTTATTGAAGATCGATGCCAATGATGCAATTGAAATTCTTAAACAAGAAAAAGGAATTGAAAAACCTCCAGCGCCTAGACTTGTTTTCCATAGTGCACTCAGTGAATCGAGTCTATTCCCATCAGATTACAGTCTACTCCCATCCTATAACGAACCTAATCTATTTCCCTCTTATTCTATCCTCCAACCCTCCTGGGAATTTATTATAGACGATGACACCAGATTATATGTGAATCAAGCGGGCAAGGTATTTAACGATACGAACATAGTTCCCTGGTATGAGACGTATATCGCTCCTAAATATAATTCACAAGCAGTTCGAATTGAATCCAATAAATTGATACGTGATGACGGTTGGAGTTTAAATGTTAGCAAAGTGTCGCCCTTAAGCAATTCTAAAGGAGGATGGAGTTTAACTCCCTATGATGAATCTAAACCTTACAAATACTATGCGGTTTTCCTCACCTTGGAGAATGCCAACGGAAAAGATAAAGGGTTTATTCCTAAAGGAAAGATCTCAGGAGTGATTGGCAGTAGTGGTAAATTATATGACGCCCAAGAGCTTTCTTTTGATACTTGGTATATTCGAGATCTTCGTGGTTCACAGATGATGGCCCAGAAAGATGGCAGAACTATTGAACCCGGTATCTTTAAAGCCGGCCTCGCGCCTATACAAGTTGACCCAAGCGAACAGAAGTTGACTCAAATAATTTATCAAGATGAATACGGAAATCAATTTGAGATTCCAATTCAGATCCCCGAATCTAATCTTTAGCTCAATACGAGAGATTCGAGTCGGTCTTTAAGTCTAATTCGGACGAATTATGTCAAAGTTAGGATAAATATGATAGGCAGACCACTTTCTGCGCTCAATTCCCTTACTCAATTTGGCAGCTCTTGGCTTAGCCGTGAAATTCGATTTACCGCAACTTTTACAGGGCTAACTTTTCTAACTGCCTTATTGATTTTATGATCCATTATTACGTCCAGTTAGGTGCCAATGGAAGTTTAGCGGCGCAAAAAGTTTTTCTCTTCTGAACTCTATGGGCGGGGTCACGGTTCTAAAACGGCTGCTTATTCTCCTTGGAGCAGGATTAATGTTTTTACCTTCTAAGAACGTAGACACAAATATTTCAATGGGGCAAGCTGCAACTGAAGTCACAGCAGCCACAGAAGGCACTTTGGGCACCAATATCTTTATGGCGGCAGCACTTCTTATTATGGGTCAAATGGTTGGGCGTTATCTTTTCTATGCCATGATGATGATAAGCACTGTCGGTTTAAATTGATTTGAAATGAAGATATCTCTTTGGTTGTTTTCCCCTAAGAATATGGGCGATAAAGCAGGAAGCAGTGGAGTTAATCCCCACTGCTTCCTGCTTTAAAATACCCTTGCATATCCGCAATCCTATATTCCAGGATTATGAAAATAGTTACTACCGGGTTTATGATAATTTTCAGAAACAAGTAGAGTCTTACGGGGTATATAAGCAAATTTTTAAATATCCAGCATTCTTGGGACTAAATTAAAAGTGCTCTGTCTAAAAACATATTATTTATCCGTCGGAATATCTAAAGGAGGTAATTACCAACTCTGATAGAATATTACTAGATACGATATAAGGAGATTTTAATACTCGCTTAAGGAGGGAAAGCCGCTTGGTTTTCTCAACTCTACGGAGTTTCCGAGTGAGTTTATGACCGACTTAGGTTCAAAATCCCTTAATACTCTTTAAAAAACAAGGATCCCAAACTATTCAATTCCCAAGTGATCAGTCTATAATTGTTAGGTGGTACAAGTTCGATTAAATAGAGAGGGGTTGGAAAAGTGAAAAAGTTTATCAATCTTTTGTTTGTCTTGATTATTGGGATCGTCTTTGTTACAGGCTGTTCGTTTGGCCCTAAGCCCGAATCAACCGTATCTAATTTTATCGATGCGGGTAAAAAGTTTGATTTGACTCAAATGGCGACGATGGTGAACCCTGCTGATGCACAAAAAGTAACCGATATGACTAAAGGAAAGGATAGCAAGGCTGAAACAGACCAGTACCAACAATACTTCATGGATTATTTTAAAGATAACGCATCCAAGATTACTTACACTATCAAGGGAACCAAAGTTGAAAAGGATAACGCAACCGTCACTGTAGATTTTAAGTATGTAGACGGGGGACCGCTCCTTAAAGCAACGCTTGGAGATGTTTTCTCGAAGGCGATCTCCCTAGCATTCACCGGCGTGCAAGTGAAGGATGACGAGATGGGGCAGATGCTCGTATCTTCTATGGCTAAGCAAAAGGAAACCATCAAGGAGACTACAGCCGAAAAGACTATCGATATTAGTCTCTCTAAGATTGATAACAAGTGGTTGATTAACAAGCCCAGTGATGAACTCTTAGATGTCTTTATGTCGAACTTTATTTCTGTTGGAAACGAAATCAATAAGTCTATGAACTCCGGTACTAATGCTAATAAAGGACAAATGACTTTTATGGAGCAAGCCAAGAAAGATAATAAGACCATTATAACGAAGGCTATTGGCGATGAAATTCCTCTTGCGACGATAATCATAAAAGTAAATAGCGCTCAAGAACAGGCAAACATAACCGCCCAATATAGTTCTCCTAAAGTAGCAAAAGATGGCGCTAAATTTCTAGTCGTTAATTTGGACATTACGAATACTACGAATAAAGCATTTACATTCGATCCTCAGCTGCTGATTGTTGACGATAAGGGTCGTGAGTTTAAAACATACGATAGCATTGGCGCGATAGATAACTATCTTAATTACAAGGAACTTTCGCCAAGCATCAAGGAAACAGGCAATTTGGTCTACGAACTTCCAAAAGATGCAGCAAGCTATAATCTCGTTGTTGGAAAATCAGGATCAAACGAGGTCTATCAGATTGTTCTAAAATAAACATCTGAGTCGACTGCACCGTTTGCCTAGAAATCTTCAGTTGTCTGCTAAGTTCTCGGATTGACCACCCTTCTTATTAGCAAATACAGTAAGGCCCATTCTAACCGACATCGGCAGTAAAAACTAAGAAAAAAGCGAATTGTGGAAGGGCTTTGTCCGATGTATGAAAGTGAAATGCCGAAAGCATAGTGGATCATAGTTTTTGAACGGTTTACTAATGACAGGTGTGAGAACGGCGGCAAAAGCAGCAACATGTGTTATGTGATACAGCTGGATTCCACATAAACAGGCAGAAAAAAGACCTTCCCCAACAAGGGAGGTCCGCCTGCATAATGAACTATGGATGGGTTCATGATGAAACATGAAGATGAACCTCTCACCCTATGCTCGTATGTTTCAGGTAACATTTTAGATCAAAACTATGAGAAAAATGAAAGGGTTGGGTAGATGTAATAGATAAATCTATGTTGAGCCGACAGAATAGATGTAAAGGTTATAAACGCAGAGTTTAAGCCAATGTCAAAGACTTTTCCAGATGTGAGCAGCTTGCTGCTACTAAGCGAAGTCCTTCAGGTCCTTTTTGACTGTTTTATTGGGTGCGAAACTTAAGATAATATATCACAAAAGTATACGAACAAGAACAATTGCTTGATTACATAGTCATATTATGATATGATATGACTATACATATAGCGAGAAGAGGTGATACCATGGAAGCAGCTATCAGACCATCAGCCGATTTAAGAAATCATTATAGTGAAATTTCCAGGCAATGCAAAGAATCAAGAGATGCCGTTATTATTACCGTAAATGGACGGGGAGATACAGCAGTTCTTGGATTGCAAGATTACTACCAGATGAAATCTGAACTGGAATTACTAAGAACACTTGCAGAAGCGGAAGATGATGTGAAAAGTGGAAGGATAGCACCAATGCAGGATTCATTCGATGATCTTCGTACATCTTTACTGGAAAGGAAGAATGGATGAAATATAAAATTATACGAGCGGATAAAGCAGAGGAACAGCTCCGTAAAATCATTTTTTATATTGCAGATGATTCAGGGGATGTTGATATTGCACTTAGATATCTGGATAAAATTGAAACTGCAATCAATCGTCTACAGGAGTTTCCAGAGTCAGGAGGCATTCCGAGATATTCAATTTTGAAAAAGCAAGGGTATAGAGTAGTAATTGTTGAAAGGCATCTTGTGTTTTATAAGATAAACGAGACAGATAAGACCGTAATTATATATGCTATTGTGGATGGAAGAAGAGAATATCGTAATTTAATATAAGAAGTGTAAAAAAGTGTAAAAGAGCATTCAGTCTAAACCTGGATGCTCTTTCTTGTGCGCTAGGCAGCTTTACTTGTGTTGGGGGTTAAAGTCCTTTGTGCACCGTCGCCAAATCGGAAGCACGTGATTCCGGAAGAACCGGAACTCACTGTGGCTATAGGTGCAGCCTTGTTGGCCTAGTATATATTTAATATTAAACTGTGACAGAGATCACTGCGGCGAGGGACTTTTTTCTGTATTCTTAGATTACTCATAAGATTGCCAACTAGATTATAATTGAAATGGAGGTTGGCCCCTCTTGCCGGATTCTGAAGGAAAACGCCCGGTTGCTTATAAACTAAAGCCACAAGCCCTATTGAAATATCTCTCCAAGATGAAAGGGAATCCTCGAACATCCCCCTTACAATCACCGCCCCCATTGGATTTATTTCTATCGTGGTTTGGAGCCCTACTCGGAATCGGGGTCGTAGCCATTCTTGCCTTGGTCTACCAGATGCCGATGCTCGTGGCCTCGTTCGGAGCTTCTGCGGTTTTGCTTTACGGGGTCCCGGATGCGCCTCTTTCCCAGCCGCGCAACGTCTTTTTTGGTCATACTCTTTCCGCAACAGTGGGAGTGCTGGCCTTTGCGCTTTTCGGGTTGACCTGGTGGTCCGCCGCTTTGGGTACGGCGACGACTATACTCCTGATGCTGCTGACCAAGACGACTCATCCGCCGGGTGGCGCAACGGCTCTCGTGGCCATCCTCAATCAAGCCGGGCCTCTCTACATTGTGACGCCTGTGGCGGCCGGAGCCATGGTTTTGATTGTCGTAGCCATGCTTATCAATAATCTTTCACCGAACCGAAGTTATCCTCGTTATTGGTTTTAATTTTTTATCATCAAAAGCGATAAGGAGGCTGATGCCATGTTTAAGAAAATCTTAGTTCCTACGGATGGGTCCGAAAATTCACGGCGGGCTTTTGCTTATGCCGTACAATTTGCCCGGCTTCTGCAAGCGGAAATAGAACTTCTCCATGTTACCTTCACCCCCGAAGCCCTGGGTTATGTTCTGTCCGAGGGAGTAGCCGTTCCTCAGGAACAGTTTAATCTCAACGGTGAGCAGGCGCTGCAGATAACACTAAGCCGTGTGGACACCCAAGAGGTACCGGTCCGTAAAAAACGAAGACCCGGCCATCCCGCCGCTGTGATCCTTGAGGAGATTAAAAAGGAAGCCATTGATCTTGTCGTCATGGGTAGCCGTGGGTTTGGTCCTATAGCGGGCTCGCTCCTTGGCAGTGTCAGCCAGCGTGTCTTACACGGGGCAGTATGTCCGGTCCTGATCGTAAAGTAATGACAAGGATTAAAAAGTTAAGCACCTTCTCAGTACTCTTAGTTGTTTGAACAATGAGCGGACTTACGGGGTTTTTTGTAAGTCCGCTTTTTCTGTTGCCTGTAATGGACAGTGGGCTTGATCTTTAATAAAAACCGCAATGCGCTCCCTTCCAGAGTAGGCTTAAGGTTACTCCACTTTTAGAATCTCTTTGTGGATGCTTTCGTAGCTAACCTTATTTATACCGAGAATGCGGACTCCTTTACTCCGGGCAAGTAATCTATTTTACACGTAACGTTCACTACCTGCCAAATGGATAATAATGGACATTTGGAAGACCGAATACATAAACTATCGTATAGATCGTTAGATATGTATGATATGTAAGATATGGAGGTAGCAAAATGGCGGGTGTAGATTATTATTCGCTCTGCCAAGGGTACAGAGGCAGAGCAGTTGAAATTAGAACTTTTGACGGAAGAGTTCACCAAGGTATTATTATGGATGTTGACTATAACAGAGTATATTTACAACCGCTTTGGCGAGATAAGGATTTGGGTGGCTTTGGCTATGGTTGGTATGGTTATCCCGGTTTTGGCGCCGGAATTGCGTTAGGCTCGATTGCCACATTGGCTTTACTTCCGTTTGTCTTTATCTAATTTCATATTGCAAATCTTTTGAAAAGGTTGAATGAAAGAGACCGAAGGTTGTGAACTGCCCTCGGTCTTTTCGTCAATCTCGATACCCTGTAAATGTAAACTATCTAGTTCATTTTAATCGAGCTATCTGCTCACTTGGAGTATTAAGTAAATCGTTAGATGTTAAGCGATTTGCTTCATTATATTTCCTGACTAAATAATAACCTACACAGTAACCTGCCATTTGGGGATAGGAATATAACCCGTATAATATGTCTTGATGTTTACGATCGGTTTTTAAGATATTTCTGTTCGGGCGTACTAGGTCATTCCACATTTTCTCTAGTTCATCATTTGTGTAATAAGATGACCAGGTTACCATAAACTCCTCGCCATATCTTTCAGAGACTGCATTTTCAGCTAATCCTTCCAATATAATGGTGTCGAGCAATACATAATCTTTTTCACTTTTTGGGTATTTAAATAACCGGCATACATGGTTGTATTCATGTGTAAATAATGACCTTATTTCCTTTTCTGAGTTATCTTTTGAAATGAATAAAAAGAGTTTATCCTTAAAGGCTATGCCTGATTTTCCATTGAAATCTATTCTGATTTTAGGGTTATTGATATCTGAAGGAAAAATAAAGACAGGGACATCGGGCCCTTCCCATATTTTTTGAAGCCGTTCTTTTTCATCTTGTATTATTTCCCATACCTTATTTTCTTGTAATTTTCGCACTTGGTCGGCTCCGTTCTTGAAGGGACGATACATTCCATGTAGAGCTAAGTGATCATAGATCTCGTGAGCTTGAGCGCCATCAAAATATGCTTTCATCTTTTCACATATGGCGATGGGTTGCTCATATAAATCGACCAACCACTTGTCTGTTCGAATAACGCTCATATACGCCCCTCCAAACTTTATTCTCATCCAAATAATATGTAACTTGAATAGGGGGACCATAAAGTCACAAATGATCCCCTTAACCATAATATAATATAGTTATTTAACTGCAAGGATGTGACTGAAACTGAATTACACATATCTCGATTGTTTGGCATCGTTCGGAGTTGGGGGTGCTCACCCTGGAGGTCTTCAACTTACAAAAAGTATTTTAGCAAGGGAAAATATAGATCAAGAAACGTTAATTCTTGACGTTGGATGTGGTACCGGTCAGACATCTGCATACATTGCCGAGAAGTACCGATGTTCTGTTACTTCTTTAGATAGTAATAACATAATGCTGGAAAAAGCAAAACAAAGATTCTTATCCTTAAATTTGGCTATTAACGTAATGCATGGGAGTGTCGAAAATTTACCGTTTTGTGATGGATTATTTGATTTCATTCTATCAGAATCTGTAACATCATTTACAGATGCCTCCCTGACAATACAGGAATTCAAAAGGGTGCTTAAACCAAATGGTGTATTGCTTGCAATTGAAATGGTACTTGAAGATTCGCTTTCTGAGGAAGAGCTAAAAATAATAATTGAGTTTTATGGGGTTTCTCAAATATTAAGCGAATTGGACTGGTATAACCTTTTTAAAAAGACTGGCTTTAAAGAAATAAGTGTAGGGAAGTTCAAGCAACAATCTAATAAAAATGATATTGATATTGATGCGGCTCCTGATTTTTTACTTTCGGAAAATATAGATGACAAGTTGCTTGCAATTCTTGAAAAGCATGAGCAGTTAAGAAAAACTTATAAGGATAAACTCGGCTTTTATGTTTTCAGGTGCAGTTTTTAACTATGCTTTAATATTGTAATAAGCGTTGATATGGATTAGAATGGCGAAAGAAAGAGGAGAGAATCGGGGAGTTCAATTTGTTTATATCACATCTTGGGGAAATCGCAGCATTGACGACCGCTTTCTGTTGGGCTGTTTCCTCAACATCTTTTGAAGTAGCAGGGAAAAAGGTAGGATCATTATCTGTCAATCTTATCCGTTTAGTTTTCGCCTTTATATTTATTTCGGGCTATAATTTCTTAACGAGGGGAATGCTTTTACCCTTTGATGCCTCAAGTTCGACCTGGTTTTGGCTGCTTATCTCCGGATTGGTTGGCTTTGTGCTAGGCGATTTGTTTTTGTTTCAAGCTTTTGTGGAAGTGGGTTCTCGTATATCGCAGTTGATTATGTCCATAGTCCCGCCGATTACGGCTATTTTGGGCTTTTTCTTCCTTGGAGAAAAAATAACACTGCTGGCCGGGCTGGGAATGGTTATTACCTTAAGCGGGATTGCCCTGGTTATTATGATGAAAGATCCGGGCGAGAAAAAAGTAAAGTTATCCCATTCTATGAAGGGGATAACCTTTGCCTTTTTAGGAGCTTGTGGACAAGCCTTCGGTCTGGTCTTAAGTAAGATTGGAATGGGAACGTATGATCCCTTTGCTGCGACACAGATCCGTATTATCGCGGGTATCTTCGGATTTATTATCGTGATTACCTTTTTGAAGGGTTGGGGGAATTTACATACAGCACTTAAAAATAGGCAGGCCATGAGGTGGATAGCGACCGGTTCCGTATTTGGTCCGTTTCTTGGGGTTTCCCTTTCTTTATATGCAGTTCAGCTTGCACCTACAGGCGTTGTTTCAACATTAACTTCGATTACTCCAATCTTGCTTATTCCCGTTTCTTTGTATGGCTTTAAGGAGAAAGTACGTCCTCAGGAAATCCTAGGTGCTTTTATCTCACTCATCGGGGTTTCGCTTTTATTTTTATGAAATTAAAGGTTGGGGCAAACTAAATATACATTCTTTCTTGGTCATTCATTGAGAATCCATCCCTTTTAACATCGCTCATTTCTAAGGTATCATCTTTTATTACAATATTTTTGAGTTTTTTAACCGAACCATAAGCTTTTTTTAATGAAAGCTTATCGCCTCTCCCGGAAATAACCCATAATGTTTTATACCCTTTAGGGATTGATTGGAGCTTTTCTTCACCTTTGCCGTCTGTAAAATAAACTAACAAATTAACCTTATGATTATTCGCATATTCAAAAACGGGGGTAAATTTAGTGCCCCCTCTCGTATTTATTCTTTCTTTTATATCCTTTATAGTTTTGACGTTATACACACGTCTAATTTCACTATCACATTCGATAATCGTAATTTCATGATTATAATTTTTAACGATATCAAGGACTTCTTTTATGGCTTGATTAAATTCTTCATCACTAATGCTGCCGCTGATATCAAGGGCAACGGCAATTTTGGCTTTATGACTTCTGAGTTGGCCTCTTAAATCTAAGCGATCAGGCTGTCTTCTATTTCGCCGGGTGATCGTCTTCTTTTTTTGGCTTGCAACAGTTCCCATCAACTTCTTAAGATATAGATTCCAAGGCAATTCACCCTTGCTGTTTTTAAGGGATGAAATCATGCTTGCCAAATAATCGGGAACACTGCCCTTTTGAGCACTATTAATAAAATTCTCCGTAAATTCCTGAAGCGTTTTTTCATCGATATCATTGGACTCTTCCCAAATGTCATGGGTTTTTTCCGGATCATAAGATGTTTTTGCTATGCTTTCGTCCCGATCTGTGTCACGTTCATCTTCCTCATTCTCATCCTTATCCTTATCCTTATCGGCTTCCAGCAAGTCCAGGGCCGTTTGAATCTTTTCCACATAATATTCAAATGGTTTAAAGGGCAAGAGGTTTAAAGAATAATTCAAATTCACCCATTCTAAGGTAACCGCATAGGGGGGCAGATGATCTAAATATTTATTGATGACGATATCCATGGCCATATTGATCGCTAATGGGCTATAGTTCGTTTTGAATTCTTTCGCTCTTATTAAATGCAAAGATAGAATATGGAGTATTTCGTGTTTAATGGTGCTTTCCATTTGTCTGATATTAAGATTTAAGAAAATGAGGGGATTGAAATAGATAACATATTTGGCGTCTTTAAAATTAACGGCAGTAGGGCTGTTTATATCAAACCGTATTTCTCTTAACATTTGAAACAAAAAATATCCATAGAAATTATCTTTGTCTTCCATAAGGCTTAAATTAACCTTATCGACAAGGCTAAAAAATTCTTCTTTAAATTCTGGGGGGATATTTATCTCAGAATGATCATTTTTGCGCTTCGCTTTTATAAAAATATCGATAATTTCATTTGCTTTTTCATAAAGCCTGTTTACTTGGTTATCAAAATAAGTTTCCATAAATTATCACCTGATTAAACGATAAGATTCAAAATAGGACTCAACAAAAGCTTCATTTTCTATGGCATGTTTATATATTTCGGGATAACTATTTTTGATATCTTTCATAATTCCTACCTTTAAATCCACAGGATATAGGTTTAAAAACTCAATCAGTCTGTCTATAAAGAAAACCCGGCTTTCGCTGAGCCTTAGGGATAAAGAAGACTTGGCTGGCGCCAAAGCGATAGCCTTAGTCGCCTTATCCTGCCGCACTAAAGCACATTCATCGTAGGAAGGACGGAAGTCGCTGGTTGCACTTATGCCATCTGCAGAATAATTTGTGCTTTCTGTTGGTATAAAGAAGGAATCAGAATCATGATGATGATATTTCATATTTGCTTCTAAGGTTTTGAGAATATTCTTGGCGGAGAGGTAAAGTCTTGTATGGCTTTCGTTTTTTATTCTTTCGCAGAGAGATTCATGAAGAGAACTGCCTGAAAAAACATCTTCATAAGATATGAGCGGACTATAATCAGATTCAACAAAGCTAACAAACTCTTCGGCGATTACTCTCCCGACATTTCCTTTTATAACATTTAAAAACACAGACCGGGGTATTGAATCTTTTTTCTCCTTATAAATTTTATAACTGCTAGAAATTCTCTCATAGCTTCTTGGGGTTGCCCTTATATCATCTTCGTTAATCTTATGCAAATAATCGGGGAAGGTCGAGATAAACTCGATTACCTTTGGCTCAATACCGGCCTCTATTGCCCAATCCAACCACTGGTTAGCATCAGGCTCCATATATAGCCATACAAATCGATTTTCTTGCGCTGCATCCATATCGACAACTTGGTAATCAAAATCCGATCCATATTTACTGGAAGGATTCATAGCGGCTAAGATTTTTACCCCTTTAGGTAAATGATATCCGTTGATTTCTCGATTTAAGATTAAATTCATAAGTTCCTGTTGGACGGTATGTTCACAACGATTGATCTCGTCTATAAATAAAAGAACTGTTTTTCCTGTAGATATTTCTTCATCAATTTCCCTGAGCTTATGATGAATGGCATATACTGTAGTTTTCTTTTCAACCTTATCTCCTTTATCATTAACCCCGGCATAAGATTCTACAGTGGGAAGACCCCCTATTTCACCTTCTTTAAGGAGATTCCCATTAATTACAATTAAACTCCAATGATAATCTTCCGCAATTTCCTTGGCTAAAGCTGTTTTTCCTATTCCGCTTTCACCAACGATTAAAGGGACCTCTTCAGTCGCTAGGACTAACTTAACACTTTTTAATGTGTCGATAAAATTCATGACATCTTGCTCCTATATCATCTTCAGCTTTTCATCTACGGCTATTTTTTTTGCTTTTTTACTTCCATATTTATAAATAAACATGATTTTGTCGATGGGCATAATGGGGCTGTTTTTATCGATAATACTGCAATTTAGAAAATCTCGGACATATTTTTCTTCCACATTTTCATCGGCTAAGGTTTCCTCTAACACGTGTTCTAATTCATCTTGGGAGATGTCTTTTACAATATATTTAATGACGAGTATATTGACTTTCAAAAATTCCAGTATTTTATGTTTATCTAAATCATTGATAAACGTGATAGCCTTTTCATCATTCTTGATCGCGATAAGCTCGGTATTATGGGTGGGGGAATTGACATATCTTAAGGCATCATAACTGATTTGTACAGCTGCTTCTTGTACACTTTCGCAAGGTTCCTTGATAAACTTGATCGAATCGTAATTTTTCCCTACCGCTAATAATTGCAGTTCCTCGCTTGGATTATGAACATATTGAATCGCCCATCCTGCTTGATTGATAGCGAGTTTAATTAATTTATCGGTTGGATTTTTAATATATTCTAAGTTAATCCATCCATCATTGATTGCTTTTATCATCATTTTTTCTGTAGGGTTATTGATAAATTGAATCGCCTGGGCATTATTTTCTATCGCTAATTCTTGCATTTCACGAGTCGGATTATCGATATACTCTAAGGCTAGTCCATTTTTTTGAATCGCGAGTATTTTCATCTCGTCTGTGGGATTATTTATATATTTTATAGCATTCGGGTTATTCTTTATCATTTCAATAAGCTTTGATTCTTCCATAATGTGACTTTCCTTCTGAACATATTTTTGTTATATAATTAGATGTACGTATTTAGTTAATCATCCAAACGAAATGATTATACCACTGTATAAAAAAGGGGTCTATAAATGCTCATACAATAACAAGTTCGCTATTAACTTGGTATTAACGGTAAGGGTAGACTAAACCCTTAAAATGGAGTTTTTAATGAATAAGAAAATACTTTTAGTAATAATGGCAGTTTCTCTTTTTTTGATAGGATGCGGAAATTCGGTACAAACATCAGAAAGTCCCGTTTTGGAACCCAAGGAATCAGCCGTTGTAGCTGAAGCTAGTACCGGGTCTAATGATACAGTAATGAGTATTCCCTCAGGAACGTTTGAGTTTGCTCCGGATAATCTCAAAAATATAGAGGGCTTTGCCCCCATTGAAAATAAGACCGCTATTTAAATTAAAAAACGACTACAATTGTGGTCGTTTTTTATGTATTATTTATAATCCCTTTACCCACTTCGCTACCACAAACCCGGGATTTCCTTCCCTTTTTTCCTCGAGAGAAAGCGCCTCAGATGTTGTTTGAACATTGGGGGGGAAGAAAAGACATTCTCCGATTTCGACAGGCACACCGATTGGCCAGGAACCTATTTTCTCTTTGCTATAAAGGGCAGCACGGGCAAAGACAGAATCGGGATTGTTACGTGATGATTCCTCATAGTATTCACTCCAGGCACTGTTGCCGGCGATAAGTCCGATCATCATACAGCCCCCGGGTTTTAAATGACTAAAAAGTCCTTTCAAGACTTTTTCCGGTTCGGGTATGAATTCAAAGGCAGTCATGGAAATAATCCCATCATAGGTTTCAAGCTGATCCAGGATTTCTGTAATATCAGCGTGCCACCAGTGAACACGATGAGCTTTTGAAGTGTTTTCCTCAATCACCGTTACTTTCTTTTGGGCCAGAGCCATCATTTCACAGGAAATATCAACAGCGGTGACTTCATATCCCTCTTGCACAAGCCAGCTCGTATATTGACCGGTACCACATCCGATCTCAAGGACCTTTGGACCCGGTGCTTTAAACATGGACTGGGCCAGGTGACGTTCAACTTGATCAGATACTGATCCAAGCTCGGTATCATACCAGGAATCATAATGTGCAGCAACGTCGTCAAAAAGTGGTTTGTTCATTAGCAATCACCCTCGTTAGAATTTTACTTGTAACTTTCTACTTTTTGCTTTTAATTCCTTCTTGCAAAAACATTCCAGATTTTATAAGTTTTATTTACGGAGCAGGGGTATAGGGGTATAATTTTATTAAAAAGCCGAGGAGGAATTATTTTATGAAGGTTGGGCTAATCCGATGCATGCAAACTGAAGATATGTGTCCCGCTTCAACCGATTTTATGGTTATGAAAGAAAAGAAACTTGCCTTTGCAAATATAACAGAGGATATTGAGGTTATTGGGGTTAATACTTGTGGCGGTTGCCCAGGGAAAAAGGCCGTAACTAGAGCCGCGGAAATGGTTAAACGGGGTGCTGATACAATCGTCTTAGCATCATGTATTACTAAGGGAAATCCAATCGGTTTTCCTTGCCCTAATGCTGAACAGATGAAGCAAGCGATTTCCAAAAGGGTAGGTGACACGGTTAGACTCATCGATTACACTCATTAAAAAATAGGATGGCGACCCATATGGATTGAGTCGGTTTTGAAAGGTGATATAAGTGCTGAAAGAAATAGGGGGACTTTTGGGGAATATTGTTCTTATTTTATTCCTATTAGCCCTCTTGAATTATGTTGTAAAATACATCAATCGCAACTATCGGAAGCAATTGATGAAAAATGAAGCAGGATATCAACTGTTTACCAAAGTTATGAGATTTACCGTAAAAAATCATAAATACTTTGGGCTAACGGTAATTATCTTTTTGTTGCTGCATTTTGCTGTTCAGATGAACCTTTATGGTATAAACATTACGGGGGCCATTGCGGCTGTGATCATGCTTGTTCAGATCGGGCTAGGGTACTATGGTACGAGGGCTAAGAATAAAGGGAAAACATGGCTCAAAGCGCATCGACTTATAGCTGTACTTCTTTCGATTTCTGTTTTGACCCATCTCGCCTTTGGATGATAGGAAGATAAAGACGGCTAGATGTAAGAAAATTGCATAAGCCGTCTTTTCTTATGCACTAGGGTTTTTAACCTATCAATGGTTGGAAATTTTATTGACAGTATCAATTACATATGTAATAATGACTACAGACGTAATTGATAAGTCGGGGGGGATCTATATGTCTGAGATACCGAAAATATCAGAGGCAGAGTGGGAAGTAATGAAGGTAGTTTGGTCAAAATCTTCTCCTTGTACAGCAAACGAGATTGTTGATGCATTGATAGATGTTGCAGATTGGAAACCGAATACGATAAAAACTTTAATTAATCGGCTGGTTAAGAAAAAAGCTATAGGCTATGAAGAGGAACGTAGATTTTATCTCTACTATCCTTTGGTTAGTCAAGCGGAATGTATTAAGTCTGAAACGAAGTCCTTTGTTAAACGCGTTTTTGGGGGGGCTTTCCAACCAATGTTAGCAGCTTTTCTTAAGGACGAAAAACTTTCCCCGGAAGAAATTGAGGAGTTAAAACGTCTTATCGAGGAAAGGAAGGAGTAGCTTGCTATTAGGACATATAGATTATATGCACCTTTTTGATTGGGTTTGGCAGACTTCTGGCAAGGTAAGCATTTTAATCATTTTCTTATTAATGGTGAAATTTGTCCTTAGGAATAAAATCAGTCCACGTTTGCATTATCTATTATGGTCGATCGTGATTGTCAGTCTACTATTGCCATGGACACCTCAAACTTCCTTTAGTCTATATAACTTCTCTCATTTGAAGACGCAGCAAAACAGTTCCATCAGTGAAAATGCAAGAGCAGATTCGGATTCGGCGATAGAGAGTACTGGATTATCTTCGGAAAAAGCGGGCTTTCCATCTGACCCATTTGATCCAGTTGCCGGAGATCAGAATTCGGATAGCATAATCAATAATAATAAATCAGTTAATCCTATTGCCGCCTCCCCGTTTATACATAAACTGTTGTTTTTCCTTTGGTTAATGGGTATTGCCGTTTTTATAATCGCGGCGGGGTTGATCAATTTAAGATTTAGTAACAGGATTCAGGGCCGATTAGTGACCGATATGAAGCTGCTTAAGGCTTTTGAAGAGGCCAAAAATAAGCTGAATATCAAAGCTAAGATACCTTTGGCTCAAACTGGGGCAATTACCAGTCCATCACTTTATGGCGTATTCCGTCCAAAGGTTTTGCTGCCTATGGGTACTCTAAAGGAATTTAATGAAGAGCAGTTGGATTACGTTTTTGTGCATGAGCTGCTTCACTTTAAACGTAAAGACATGGCGGTGAATTGGTTAACCCAGGGATTACTGATCATCCATTGGTTCAATCCGCTGCTTTGGTACTCATTTTATAAATTGCGGGAAGACCAAGAAATCGCTTGTGATGCTATAACACTTGAAAAGATTGGCGCGGATTATGCAAAAGAGTATGCCTATACACTCATCAAAATAGCAGAAAGGAACACGAGACTACCACGAATTATCAGCTTGGCAAGTTTATCTGGTTCAAGTTCGCAAATCAGGAGGAGGATCACGATGATTAAAGACTTTCGTAAAATACCTTTACGGTGGGCGTTATTCGTTGTTGGAGTTGCAGTTGTCTTGACATTTGTTACCATGACAAACGCCAAGGCTGACCCGTCCGATGCGCTTGAGGCTACGGCCGAAGATACAAATGCCGCTCTCAGTCAGCAGATACCCGAGTCTGAACAATTTTCTTCTTTACCGGATGGAAGTTTTGATTATAAAAAATATCTTTCTTTTATACCTTCACTTCCAAGTTATACTGCAGGATATGAGCTTACATACTCGCAAATCGCAAGTAACCCAAATTCTACTACAGGCAAAAATACTAATACTTACCTAGCCGCATACGGCAAAGGCGCCGCTACCGCATTTACAATAGAGGAAGCAAAACCCGGCGAGATGTTTCAAACTATTCATCAATCTAGTTTTGTTAAAGAAACAAAAACTCCAATTCAAATCATCGATTTGCCAGCAACTTTGACAGTTATTGAGTATAAAAATTCTAGTCATTCATCTATACAATTTACAAAGGATAATGTGGAGTATATTGTTTCCGGTTTTTCGGAGGGAAGCATTTCCCAAGAAGAGTTAAAGAAAATTGCTGCGAGTATTAATACTTCAGTAGATAATCCTCCTACAGACATCATTATTCAGAAAATAGGGCAAACTGCTTCGAATGGGTTAAGTTTTAAGACTCTGAAACCTGAAGGTATTGCCGTTCCACAGGGATATGGCTTTGAGCAGGAGTCTTCTAACATACAAATTAGAGAAAATGAAAAGTATGAAATATTTTCTCTATCCTATACAACTGGAGATTCCACTCCGTTTTTAAATGTGCAGATGAGCAAAGGTAAGCTGCCATTTAAAGAGATGGCTTTAGAGTTAAAACCATCGGATTTTGACACAAAACAAATTAACGGAACTGAAGTTAAACTGCGAAAAAACCTAAATAAAAATTTGCCAGCGGCACAATTTGGTATTAAAGATGGTATACAATTTACAATTTTTGCACCGGAGTTACAGGAATCAGAGGTAGAAAAAGTAGTGACTTCAATTTTGCAAAGCTATTAAAACGTTAAAGCCTTTTCTCGCTATAACTCTATAATTTGAAATCATATATAAAACTTAGTTTTTAACTGACCCCGATAGGCTATATGCTTTTCGGGGTTGCATTATAGCTAAAGACTTAAAAGAATTGCTTACAATTATTTCGTATTTAAAGAAATGTGTATTATGATGATAGAAAAGGTGAAACCATAGATCAGAGATGCTTTCCCATCCTGTGCACTGGGGGTAAGATAGATGAGGGTTCGTGTCTAATAAATAGAAAGCCTGGAGATAAAGGAAACTTACTTCAGGTAGAGTTTTGACTCCATCTGAAGTTTAGTTGACTTATCCAGGGACTTAGCGCCACTTATCTTCCACTTAAGAAGTGGGAGTCCTAGTGGCGGTTAGTCATCGGATAAATGCAGAAATTATATCAAGGCAATCACAAATTAAGGTTGGAGATTCAAGTTGTTAGACGAAAAGGAATTTTTTGAAGAGATCAAAGCGATAGGGTTGCATTTAACAGAGCAGCAAAAGAGGGCTGTCGTCCATGGCCAGGGGCCTCTTTTGCTTTTAGCTGTTCCGGGTGCAGGCAAGACGACCGTTCTTACCGTACGCTTAGCCTATTTAATCCTTGTGAAAAGGGTCGATCCTCAAACAATTCTTTGTCTAACGTTCAGTCGGGCTGCCGCCAAGGAAATGCGTGAGCGTTTCAATCATTACTTTGGCAGCAAAATTCAGGGTGAAGTTCAATTTTCAACGATACACAGTTTCGCGTTTGAGGTGGTTCGATCTGCTTTTCATCAAAGAGGAGTTCGGTTTGAATTAATTGAGGAAAAAACCGGGGCTGAAAGCAAGACCGGGGTACTTCGTCGAATCTATGAGAAGTACAACGCATCAACGCCTACCGAGGAGCAGCTTGAAGAATTGCAGAATACCCTTTGCTATGTGAAAAATACGTTGCAAAAGCCGGATGAGTTTAAAAATATCCAGATTAAAAACTTTTCCTTGATTTTTCAGGACTACGAGGAATATAAAAGGTCCAGTCAGCCGCGCCTCATTGATTATGATGATATGCTTTCGATCGCATTTCAGGAGTTAACCGAAAACCCAGAGCGTCTTAAGGTTTATCGTCAGCGATTTGTCACCCTACTTACGGATGAAAGCCAAGACACTTCTCTTCTCCAGCATAAAATCATTGAAATCGTTGTTAAACCGAAAAGCAATCTATTTGTTGTCGGTGATGATGACCAAAGTATTTTTGGGTTTAGGGCGGCGGAACCAAAGTATTTACTGGATTTTGAACAAACGTATCCGGGGGCAAAAATTCTCCGAATGGAACAAAATTTCCGCTCGACTCCGCAAATTGTTGATGTCGCCTGTAAGTTTATCCGATCGAATAAGCTGCGTTTTGATAAAGAAATGTTCACGAAGAATCCTCCGGGAGACGTCGTTCAATTTGGACACTTCAAAGATTTAAAAGAACAAGGTGAGTTTATTATCCGGGGGTTAAGTCGCGAGAAAGATTTATCACAAACGGCTATTCTTTACCGAAATAATCTTTCTAGTGTCTATTTCGCAGAACAATTTACACGGGCTCAGCTTCCCTTTTATATGAGAGAGGCCGGAAAACTGAATTTTTTCTCACACTGGGCGGTTAATGATATACTCAATTTTTTGCGGTTTTCGTTCAGTGATAAGAGTTTACCTGTTTTGGAGCGAATTTGGTCAAAACTTCCCTGCTATATCAAAAAGGAACAGCTTGCTTATCTCAAACAAATCCCGATCGATCGTTCCCTTTTTGAAATCCTGTCCGAGCTGCCTGAGGTTACGTCAAAACGGAAAAGTGAGTATCTAGAGCTTAAGAAAAAGTTTAAAGTGTTGAATACACTTCCTCCTGCAAAGGCTATCTGCTATATCCGATCCGATTTAGGGTATGATCAAGCGGTTAAGCGAATTTGTGAGGCATTCGGTTTCTCGGTAGAATATATTGAAGGCCTTCTGGAGATTTTAATCGCGATTGCACGAAATGAACGAACAATTGTGGGTTTTGCCAATCACTTAAGCGACCTTGAAGAACAGATGAAGACTTCTTATAAAAATAAAAACAGCAATGCCGTTACCCTTACAACGATCCATTCGGCCAAGGGATTAGAATGGGAAAACGTTTATCTTGTGGACCTTGTCGAAGGCATCATTCCTGAACAGGAGGCGATCAAGGCCGAAAAAGATGGAGTGAAAGATCTCTTGGAGGAGGAAAGGCGTCTATTCTATGTTGGAATGACGCGGGCTAAAAAACGGGTAACTCTATGTACAACGGATTATTATCATAATAAACGGGTCAAAGGATCTCGTTTTGTCCGTGAGACAGCGCTTGTTATGGAAGGTAAATCTCCGCAGAAAATCTATGAAAAAGAAGCTGTAAGCCTTTCGAGCGATCTTGTCGCAGGGTTAGTTATCTTCCACAAGACCTTTGGTAAAGGAGTCATAACTTACGAAGAGGGGAATGTGATTAAGATCCGTTTTCAAGACGGTTCACAGCGTTCTTTCATGAAAGACTTCTGTGAAAAACAAAAATTGATCTGGACGGACTAGAATGCTTTGGATAGGGTATACTTAAATCAAAAATTAGATATTGGAGAAAATTTAATATGAATGATTTAAAGAATTTTACGACTCAGCAATTAATTGACGAACTTGTAACCAGAGCAAAGGTTAAAAATTTTAGTGTCGCCCCGGATGTTAAATATCAAATTATTAATAGGTGCACAATAGTTGATGATTATGGTCCGGCAGTTTTATTGGTTATTACTGATTAGTTCCCTTTAGAAGGGCAGAGCGGATTTCACTTTACTTTATTGAAATCTAGACTCTGCCCTTTTATTTTTATACTAGGTTCGATGCAGACGGTAAGCCCTAATTTTACGGTGGGGGCGTTTAGCGGTTTAGCGTTTAGCTTTTTGCATGAAGTATTCGCCAATACAGAAGGATTATCGGAGAAATGTGTTGAAAGAACAAGGATAAGAAGTTAGAAATTACCATGGAATCCATTTGAAATAGGAGGTTAAAAAATGATTTTGTTCCTTTATGTAATTCTGTCTTTCTTATATTTCGTCATCATTTATGCAGCGGTAAGGTTAGCGATAAATCCATTGATACCGAAATCAACAGATTTAGAAAATGATAAAGATGACGACGGATTAGTTAAGCTGCGGGATATTGAGGTCTTAACGGATATGGAACTTGAAGAGATCATTGAACTATACCATAACAATAGCGTTAATAATAAAGAAAAAGTGAAGTATGAGAAGTATTTAAAGCTTCTTAACGAGTTGAAAGAAATCGAATTTTTCACCGATGAGGAGTATGCCAATAAGAAGAAAAAACTGGATGAATATTATCATAATCAATAAATGTATAAATCCCCTCGGCCTAATCCAAAATAGGTTGAAGATGGTTTCGTATTTAACGAACGAGGGGGAAGCCAAATGGCCCATGATCTTGAAATTTCGCCCGAATTGAAAAGTACGGTGGATAACCTGATAAAGAATGCTCAAAAGGCATTGGAACAATACATGGGAATGAATCAGGAACAGGTGGATCAAATCGTCAAAGAAATGTCCCTGGCGGGTTTAGAAAATCAACTGTATCTTGCGAAGCTGGCGGTCGAGGAAACAAAACGCGGAGTCGTTGAGGATAAGGTTATTAAAAATATCTTTGCCACAGAATATATTTATCACAGCATCAAGTACGAAAAAACCGTGGGCATTGTGGAAGAAAACGATTATGAAGGATATGCCGAGATTGCCGAACCGGTGGGGATTATCGCCGGCGTGACTCCGGTGACGAACCCGACTTCAACCACTTTGTTTAAAGCGATTATCGCCGCGAAAACCCGAAACCCGATTATCTTTGCCTTTCATCCCGCTTCACAAAGGTGCAGCGTTGAATCAGCTCGTATCCTGCGGGATGCCGCCATCAGTATGGGAGCCCCGGAGCATTGCATTCAATGGATTCCCGAGCCGTCCATTGAAGCCACGCGGGAGCTGATGGATCACAAGGGAATCTCTCTGATCCTCGCTACGGGCGGTTCCGGCCTTGTCCGTGCCGCCTACTCAGCCGGTAAGCCGGCTTTGGGAGTCGGACCGGGCAACGTTCCCTGCTATATTGAGAAAAGCGCCAATATTAAGCGGGCGGTCACAGATCTCATTATGTCGAAAACCTTTGACAACGGAATGATCTGCGCTTCCGAGCAGGGCGTGATTATCGATCAAGAGATTGCCGATGAAGTGATCAGTTATATGAAAGATTTGAAGTGTTATTTCTTGGCCGATGAAGAAATCAAAAAACTGGAGAAAGTCGCGGTCAATCCGGAAACAGGCGGGATCAGCGCCGAAATCGTCGGCAGAACCGCATACGACATTGCCCGGATGGCGAATATTAAAGTCCCGGAGAACACGAAGATTTTAGTTGCCGAGATGGGGGGAGTCGGGGAGCGATATCCGCTTTCCCGAGAAAAACTCAGCCCGATTTTAGCGTTATACCGGGTTCAAGATTCGAAGGAGGGCATTGCCCGGGCAGACCAGATGGTGCGCTTTGGGGGTCTGGGTCATTCGGCCTGTATTCATTCGGAAAATGAAGAAGTGATCGAGGAATTTGCCAATGTCATCAAAACGGGGCGGCTTATCGTCAATTCACCGTCCACGCACGGGGCAATCGGTGACTTATATAATACGAACATTCCTTCATTGACACTGGGCTGCGGCTCCTTCGGGCAAAATTCCACCACCTCGAATGTAACCGCGGTGAATCTCCTCAATAAAAAAAGGATTGCGAAACGCAAGGAAAATATGCAATGGTTTAAGATTCCCGAACGAATTTACTTTGAATATGGCGCTATTCAATATTTAGCCAAGATGCCGAATATCAGCCGGGCATTAATTGTCACAGACAAGGTGATGCTGGAATCCGGTTATGTTGATAAGGTTCTTTATTACCTGCGTAAACGCGAAAAATACGTTCACAGTGAAATCTTTGCCGACGTCGAACCGGACCCTTCCTTGGATACGGTTAAGCGGGGCCTTGCGACGTTAAAGATCTTCCAGCCGGATGTGATTATTGCTTTGGGCGGAGGTTCTCCGATTGATGCGGCCAAAGCGATGTGGATGTTCTATGAATTTCCGGATATAGACTTTGAAGCGCTGACCTATAAGTTCATGGATATCCGCAAACGGATTTACAAAATGCCGAGGCTCGGTCAAAAAGCCAAGCTGGTTGCGATCCCGACAACTTCAGGCACAGGTTCGGAGGTCACGTCATTTACGGTAATTACGGATCGCGAACGCGGAATCAAATATCCTATTGCCGATTACGAGCTGACACCGGATGTGGCGATTATCGATCCGGAATTTACCTTAAGCGTGCCAAAAACGGTGACCGCTGATACGGGTATTGATGTTTTAACACATGCTCTGGAGGCTTATGTATCCATCATGGCTTCGGATTACACCGATGCGCTGGCCTTAAAAGCGATTCAGCTCGTCTTTAAATATTTGCCGCGGGCCTATCAACAGGGTGATGACAAAGAAGCGCGGGCTAAAATGCATAATGCTTCCTGCATCGCCGGCATGGCCTTTACAAATGCTTTTTTGGGAGTCAATCACAGCCTGGCCCATAAATTAGGCGGCGAATTTCACATTCCGCACGGTCGGGCCAATGGGATCATGCTACCCCACGTCATCAAGTATAACAGTGAGGTTCCCCGCAAAATTGCAACCTTCCCGAATTATGAACATTTCAAGGCTCATGAGAAATACGCCGATATCGCCTTGTCACTCGGCTTGACGCATAGGTCAGTTGAGGAAGGAGTCGATAAACTCATTGAGGCCATAAAAGGGCTCATTCAGGAGCTGAACCTTCCGCTTTCTCTGTCCGCCGCAGGGGTAGATAGGCAACACTTTGAATCGAAGGTTAAGGATTTAGCGGAAAAAGCCTTCCAGGATCAGACGACCACGGCGAACCCAAGAATGCCGCTGATCTCCGAGCTGGAAGGACTGTATAGAAAAGCCTATTGATCCGTGGGGTGACTTCATAACCTATGTATCAATTTCTACCGCAGCAATGCTTAAATTTTTTGCCGCTGCCACAAGGACACGGATCATTGCGGCCAACTTTTTTGCGAGTTTTCATGTCAATGATATTGCTCTTTGTTTCCGTCTGTTGCATCGCTTTAACTTCTTCCGGGGGAAGAGCAAAAGGAGCGGTAAGCGAATGAGGGGGTTGATAAGGCAAAGCAGGCAGTGGTTTTAAGAATTCCTTTTCAACTTCAAAAAGTTCATCCGGAGTATGGCCTTTGAGAATCCATTGGCGCGTATGGTTAGATAAATCAACAACGTGTTCCGTTAATTCCTGTACAAATTCAAAGGAGGGAAACTCGAGCCGAGTCTGTAAAAACTCAATAACTTTATTTACTCTGATATCCTGTTTGATAATCGTTTGACATTCTTCAGTAATGTCTTTTGCTTTATCCTCAGTCATGTTATACGCATTTAATAAAAATTCAGTGAACCGACGAAAAGCGAAATTTTCATCTCGGTAATCAGGTTGGCCTGCTTTTAAAAGTTTACTCTTGCTGAATTTTTGATACTCAACGTCCGGACGTGCTTGATGCTCCTTCCGGACGTTTTCAATATCCGTAACTTCACAGTAAGCCCAAGTTCCATACCGGTTCATTTGCAATAATTCGTAATAGTCTTTAGCCCTCAGGAGGACATGAAAAAGATCGAAATAATCCGGTTCTGCTCCCAATAAATCCTTAATCTGCTTAAGAATTTGATGATAACTCAAAGCTCCGTAATAAAAAAGCATTCCTTGAGTCAACAAAATCCATTCGGTATTTCGTTGACTTATTTTTTGAAGTTTTTCTTGATCAAGCTGTTTAAAAGCGTTGAAAATTTCCATCGGCATTAATAGTATTTTTGTATCCTTCCAAGTTCCGGGAAAAATGAGACCTGTTGCTTGCCAGTACTCTACTTCCTCAAGTTCAAACTCTTCGGCTTTGATGACAGTAGGTTCGTTATGCTTAATAAAATGTTTTAGAAGGGTATATCTGTCTTCATCCAAAGATATCATTTCTTCGTGAACTTTTTTGGGTAGAATTTTTACCAGTTCAGCGATTAAATCTTTCTTTCGCAGCGTGCTAAGCTTTCTCAATTCATAATGCCTGCAAATATGCGTTAAATCGTCTTTGGTCAATCGTTCTAAAATCTCGGAAAAGGTAATCGGGAAGGATATGCTCTGCCAAACCCTTTTCGCTTTTCGAAGTTGATATTGGGCTTGTTCTTGTTTCATTTTCTTGAAAACATCATTAAGAAGGTTAAAATCATCCTTATCCATGCTAGGGTCAATCCCCCTTGTCCATAAACTCATATCTATTATATCTTTATTAACGTTGGCAATAAACAGGTTTTCGCAAAGGAAGGAAGAAAACATCGAAATAACGAAGGAAAGAGAATGTTGAAGTATTGAAATCATTCTAAATTTACGATATCGTTATTGATAACAGTAAAATGGAGGTTTAATGATGTACAGTTTTAGAAATGATTACAGTGAAGGGGCACACCCCAGGATATTAAATGCGTTGATGGAAACGAATCTTGTCCAAGATGAAGGATATGGGGAAGATCGCTACTGTGGTGAGGCGATCAAGCTGCTCAAAGAAAGACTCGGAAGAAATGATGTGGATATTCATTTCATTTCCGGCGGAACCCAAACGAATATGATCGCCATTTCGGCTTTTCTAAGGCCCCATGAAGCTGCGATTGCTGCAAACACAGGACATATCAACGTCCATGAGACCGGAGCCATTGAGGCAACCGGACATAAGGTCATCGCTGTTGAAGTTAACGATGGGAAACTGAAACCGGAAAACCTGAAAGCTATTTTGAAAACCCATTCTGATGAACATATGGTAAAACCAAAACTCGTTTATATTTCGAACTCTACTGAAATCGGGACGATTTATCATAAGCAAGAGCTCGAACAGCTTAGCGCCTTTTGCAAGGAAAACAAGCTGATTTTATTTATGGATGGCGCCCGCTTGGGTTCGGCATTGTGCTCTGAGGAAAATGATCTGATTCTTGCCGATTTGCCGTCACTTGTTGATGCGTTTTATATAGGTGGAACCAAAAACGGAGCCCTGCTTGGTGAAGCGTTAGTGATCTGTCAGGATGCACTAAAGGAGGATTTCCGCTATCATCTAAAACAAAAAGGGGCGCTCCTTGCCAAAGGACGTCTTCTCGGCATCCAGTTTCTTGAGCTTTTCCGAGATGATCTCTACTTTGAACTAGCCGGCAATGCCAATAGAACGGCTCATATTCTCAGTGAGGGCATAAGCAGGGCAGGCTTTAAGTTTTTAATCCATTCACCCTCCAATCAAATCTTCCCCATCTTTCCGAATACCCTAATCAATGCACTTGAAACAAAATATTTCTTTAGTATTTGGGAAAAAGTAGACTCAGAACACTCGGTCATTCGCTTAGTAACCTCGTGGGCGACGAAAGAGGACAGGGTCTACGAATTCCTTGAGGATATGAGAAAGGCGATGTAACCTTTTCACCCTTCCCCTCCTCCGCATTATGACAAAATAATACACTTTTAATAAAACTGAGTTATAATAGTTGTGATCGATTAACAAATTAAAGCATAAAATTTAGATTTAGGCTTTAGGGCTATATGGAGGAGTACAATGGAGGTCAAACCATTTAAGAAACTAAAACTCTATGGGTTCAATAATTTAACGAAGACGTTGAGCTTTAACATGTATGATATTTGCTATGCAAAGACGCCGGAGCATCGTGATGCTTATATTAAATACATTGATGAGGAATATAATGCAGAAAGACTAACCAACATTTTAACCGAAGTGGTTCGAATCATTGGGGCCAA
Source organism: Desulfitobacterium sp. (assembly GCF_034927245.1). Taxonomy (GTDB): domain Bacteria; phylum Bacillota; class Desulfitobacteriia; order Desulfitobacteriales; family Desulfitobacteriaceae; genus Desulfitobacterium_A. The sequence continues at coordinate 7,277 of NZ_JAYFQK010000052.1, read as the reverse complement.
TATACTCAATATTGCCAAACAGGATTACGATCCCCAAGGGGCAAGTGTAACCATGTTGATTGCCGAAGAAGAATGCCATCCGGACAAACCGCCCGATGATGATCCCTTTGACCCAATGATGGCGAAAAAAGGGCAGCCCCTTCCTGAAGCAGTTGTAGCCCATTTGGATAAAAGCCATATTACGGTCCATACCTATCCGGAAAGCCATCCCCATGGCGGGATAAGCACCTTTCGTGCTGATATCGATGTTTCTACATGCGGACAAATTTCGCCCTTGAAGGCGCTAAATTATCTGATGTCAAGCTTCTGTTCGGATATTGTAACCGTTGACTATCGGGTTCGGGGCTTTACTCGCGATATGAACGGCAGAAAATATTTTATCGATCATAAGATTAACTCTATTCAAAACTATATCAATCCCAAAACACGCGATCTTTATCAAATGATCGATGTTAATGTCTATCAGGAGAAGATTTTCCATACAAAAATGCTGCTTAAAGATTTTGACTTGGATAATTATCTTTTTGGAACAGCGAAAAAGGAACTGTCTTTTTCCGAGAAACGAAGGATCAAGCAGCTTCTTAAAAAGGAAATGACAGAGATTTTCTATGGACAAAATATATCTAAGCTCTAATATAGAAAACCCGGCTTCGCCGAGCCTTAAGCGAAGGCAAAGCCGCTGGTTGCACTTATACTATCAACCGATAAAAACTTATATACTCTGATACGTATAAAGAAACCCTCCGCAATAGATTTGATTCTTGTTGCGGAGGGTTTTCTTTTTTCCCATCTCAGAAGTATGTCCGAAAGGCAAGGATAAGCATATTCTATAATAAATAATGTTTAGGGTGATAAATCGTGTTCAATCAAGATGACCAAATAACCTTAACTTTATTGAGTTTGGAGATCATTGGATCAGTTACGGCAATTATTGGACTGATACTTTTTATTGTTGCCTCATCCGCTGCAAAAGATATTTTACTGTCTTCGTATTTCAGACGTGTCCAAGTTAATTCAAATATAAATCCCGACGTCACTGTTCTTATTGGGCGTCTCTTTTTCGTTATTGCGGGTTTCGTGGCAGCCGGTACAACTACGCTTCGTCTGATTCAGCGTACCCAAGAGGTTTTGCGGAATAAACCTGGGCAAGGGACTCTCGTTCCTATTACCTACGTTACTATCGGTACATGGATTTCTCTTATGGGTGGAATAATTGCTTTAGTTGGAGATTATAGAAGGGTGCAAGAATCACCAAGTTCTATTCCTGTTTATTAGGAAGCTAAGAATTCGCGTCCACTTTTTTACTAACGGAAAGTATAAGTTTTGGGCAGATAAACTCTAAGTGCAACTAACCTGCCGCTTGCGCCTGAGGCTTAGCGCCATCTAAGTTTTCTTTATATATTCCTCAGAGGACTCAAATTTATCGATTTTCCATGTTCCCTTATCCATTTTTATGATAAGGGTATAACAATTGGTAAAGGAAGTTCCGGCACTAATCCGATGTTTCTTATCGTTTTTTTTGTTTAAAGATTTGAAATATTTATCCTCGGCACTGATAATACAAGTCCTTACGTTATAAATAACTTCGGCCCGTTCCTTATCTTCACTAAAAGTGATGGTAAGAAACTCACAATCTTCGTACTTTGACTTAATCCGATTTTCGTTAAACAGATTGGTGGTGTTTTGTTCGTCATTGTTCTTGATAAGCTCTACGAGGTGATCCACCGTATAAAGATGATACTCAGCTCTACCGTCTAAGTGTTCAAAATCCCGATCGTTTAAAGCTTTAGCGAAATCCATGGCTAAAGCCATTATAATCTGTTCAATTTCTATACTATCTATTAATACGGCTGTTTCGCTGTCAACTGGATCGCGGCTATTATTAACGGTCTCATCCATATATTCTTTTATGGCTCCGAAAAGTTTATCGGCAAAGCTTTGTTTATCCATTTTATCGCCTTCTTTCGGCTCATAGCAAACTTTATATAGCCTATGATTAATTTAGTATTTTGAAGCTTGGTTGAATTGTACAATTATATATCGGGTGGGGGTCGTTGCATTGGGCAACAGCTCTATGGTAATGTTGTTCATGTAATAACTAATGATAACTGGAGAAATTAAATGGACAAAATTATAGGAATTATCGCCAACAATAACGATCTTAAGCAGAATATCGAGGAATTATTCCCTGAAGATGTAAAACAGGGGAAAATAATCATTGATATCTTGGATTCTGAAAGGATCGAAGAACAAGGCCGGCTTTTAGAGAAAAAGGGGGCCAAGGCGATTATTGCCAGAAGCGGCGGTTATCGTCATACCCTTGGCAAAGTTGATGTTCCTGTAATTCAGTTTAAAATAAACACTCTGGATATTTTATATGCCCTCAAGACAGCGAGTAAATTCGGGAAGGATTTAGTCCTTGTTATCTCCGATTTAGAGTATTTCAATTACGAAGACTGGAAGGACATGATCAATGCCAGAGTCATTATCGAAAAATTCGATTCGTTGGAGGCCATTGAGGGCAGAGTTGTAAAGTATGCTTCGAGCCCATTAGATGTTGTCATTGTGGGGGGAGGTATCCCTTGCGGTTTTGCTCAGGAACTCGGTCTGAAGTATGTTCCGATCAGTGCCAGCAACGAATCGATTATTGAAATCGTGATGTCTGCGCGGGCTCTCATCGATAGCCTTTATGAACAAAAGTATCAAAATGAAATGCTGACCAAGACGTTGGATGGAGTTCATGATGCGGTAGTGGCGATTGATCGGGAAAGTAATATTATCCTCTATAATGAAAGAGCAAGGGAAACGCTCAAAAGAGACAGGCAAGATTTAATAGGCAGGAATTTGGCAGAGGTTTTACCTGAACTCGGCTTTATGGCCAACGTTTTAAAGGCTAAATTATCTAGAACAAACGAAATTATCAACTTAAAACGTATTGTTATTGCCGCAAATACCTCTTTGCTGGAAGTGGACGGACATGTGCTGGGGGCTCTTTGTTCATTTCAAGATATTACGAAACTTCAAAGCTTAGAGAAGAAGATTCGTTATGAACTCAATAAAAAAGGGCTTACCGCGAAGTATCACTTTGAGGATATTATTGCCTACGATCCTGTTATGAAAGATACCGTGTCAAAGGCGATCAAGATAGGCTTAACAGACGGTACCGTTATGATCTATGGGGAAAGCGGAACCGGGAAAGAAATGATTGCCCAAAGCATTCATAATATCAGTTCAAGAAAAAATGATCCCTTTGTGGCCATCAATTGTGCTGCATTAACGGAGAGCTTACTTGAAAGCGAACTCTTTGGCTATGAAGAAGGGGCATTTACCGGGGCGAGAAAAGGGGGCAAACCGGGATTATTTGAACTTGCTCACGGGGGGACTGTATTCTTGGATGAGATCAATAGTGTATCACCTGCTCTTCAAACTAAACTTCTACGCGTTTTAGAAGAAAAGGAAGTTATGAGAATAGGTTCTGATTATATCATTCCTTTGGATGTTCGAATAATTTCTGCGGCTAACGAAAGATTAGAAATGAAGATTGAAGAAGGAAGCTTTAGAAGCGACTTATTCTACCGGTTAAGCATTCTGGAACTCAATGTTCCACCGCTTAGAAAAAGAAAATTAGATATTGTTCCGATTTTTAAGCACTATCTTTCAACATTAACGGAATCATCAAGCTTGTCGATAAACCATGAACTTGAAGAAAGGCTTAAAGCCTATCCTTGGCCGGGTAATGTTCGGGAATTGCGGAATAATGCTCAAAGATATGTTCTATTTGGCGAACTTGAATTAGATCACAAACTCCCTCGAAATAATGCGGAATTGAAGGATGGAATTATCGATCTGAAGGAAATCGATCGATATGTTGAGGAAAAGGTCATTGACATGCTTGCCCAGGAAGGCTTGACTAAAAATGAAATTGCCAAATTATTAGGGATCAGTCGAGCTTCGTTATGGAACAAAACAAATAAACAATCGAAGGAAAAGTAAAACCAAACCGATAATGACGTCTAAAAAAGTAAACTTGATGTTTAATATTTTAGACAAATAGTGAGGTAACTTCATATTTCCTTGTACCGGGGGCTGTTGAAAACAGCCCCTTTTTTGTACTGTGCACAAAATTATGGACTATTGCAAAGGACCCAAAAGCGTAGTTCAGCGCATAGAAGTGAACGATTCGCGGAGGGACGTGCAGGTGAACAACGCTTTCGTAGCGTAGCGCAGCCAGTGGTTCACAACATGTATTGCCCAGAGGTTTGGCGGAGCTGCTACGAAGGCGAAGTGAACCAGTCCCAGAGCGCAAAAGTGAACGGATATGCGCGAAACTACACGACCATAGGTTTTGCAACAGCCTCTTTTATTGTTGCTTTTGGCACAGTTATTGCGTATTAAAGTTAACAAAGGTAATTCTGGGCTGAACAGAAGGAGGAAGCAATTTGTTACAAAGTTTTGATGAACTTTTTTATGCCGCAAAAAGATTGGACCAAGTAACTATCAGCGTAGCTGTAGCCCAAGAGTCAGGTGTACTTGAGGCCGTCAAGATGGCTGAGGAAACAGGTTTGGCCAAAGCGATACTTGTTGGTGACGAACAACTGATTCGACCAATGATGAGTGAAGTCGGACTTTCTGAAAATACGCGTGTTATTGATGTCCCTGACCCGGATCAGGCAGCGCTTCGGGCCGTAGAACTGGTGCACGATGGAGAGGCGCAGATCCTTATGAAAGGCCTGATCAATACGAGCAACTTTTTACGAGCCGTATTAAACCCGGATAAGGGACTGCGCAGCGGACGAATTCTCAATCATTTTGCAGCTTTTGAAATCCCGGGAGTAAAAAAACTGGCCTTTCATTCTGATGGGGGAATGAATATCGCACCTGATCTCCAGCAAAAAAAAGAAATCCTCATCAACTCACTTATGGCCATGAAATCGTTAGGAATTAAGAAACCTAATGTTGCCGTACTCGCAGCTAACGAACAAGTTAATCCCAAAATGCAAGCTACCGTAGATGCTGCGGCTTTAGTTGCTATGGCCCAAAACGGTGAATTGCCCGGGTGTGAGCTTGAAGGCCCAATGTCTATGGATGTTGCGGCGAGCAGTGAATCTGCCCAACATAAAGGGATTCAAAGTAAAATTGCCGGAGATGTTGATCTTTTTATTTTCCCTACGGTAGAATCCGGAAATTTAGTGGCTAAAACTCTTATGAAATATGCGAAAGCGAAAAATGCAGGGGTTATTTTGGGAGCGACAAATCCGATTGTCCTGGTTTCTCGTGCAGATCCGGCAGAGTCAAAACTGTATTCCTTAGCTTTAGCAGCTTTAGTAGCTCAAAATAACTAAAAAGGAGATAAACCATGAAGAAATTATTGACAGGAAATGAAGCAATTGCTCGTGGGGCCTATGAAGCAGGGGTTAAATATGCTTCCGCTTATCCGGGAACACCCAGTACCGAGATTCTTGAAAATTTAGCCCTTTATAAAGACGAAATTTTGGCGGAGTGGGGACCTAATGAAAAGGTTGCTTTGGAAGCCGTTTTTGGGGCTTCAATGGCAGGAGCAAGATCCATTGCCTCAATGAAGCATGTTGGAGTGAATGTAGCAGCCGACCCACTCTTTACCATCTCCTATACAGGTATCAATGGCGGAATGGTTCTCATTTCCGCTGATGAACCGGGACAGCATTCCTCCCAAAACGAACAAGATAATCGTAATTATGCTAAAGCTGCAAAGATCCCCATGCTTGAACCAGCGGATAGTCAAGAAGCTAAAGATATGGTCAAAGCCGCCTTTGATCTAAGTGAAGCGTATGATACCCCCGTCATGGTCAGAATGACAACAAGGGTATGTCATTCCAAAGGTATTGTTAAGTGTGGCGAGAGAACAGAAGTCGGCTTTAAAGAATATACAAGAAACATGCCGAAATATGTTACTGTGCCCGCTTATGCCAGAAAGAATAGGGTCAAAGTTGAAGAGAGAATGAAAAAACTTCTCGATTTCTCAAATCAAAGCGAATGGAATCGGCTAGAATGGAACGATACAAAGGTAGGGGTAATTGCCTCAGGAGGTTGCTATACCTACGCTAAAGAAGTCTTCGGGGATTCTGTATCTTATTTAAAATTAGGGTTTACCAACCCGCTTCCCGAAGAAAAGATTAAAGAATTCGGCAGTAAAGTAGAAAAGATCTATGTGATAGAAGAGAATGACCCCTATATTGAAGAAAAGGTTAAAATGCTTGGGTTTAATTGTTTGGGTAAAGATTTATTCCCAGCCTATGGCGAAATGCTCCCGGAAGTCATTCGAAAAGCCGTTTTTGGCCAAGCTAATCCAACGATTGAGTTTGACCAAAGTAAAATCATTTCAAGACCCCCCTCATTTTGTGCAGGTTGTCCGCACAGGGGTTTCTTCTATGAGATCAGCAAGAGAAAAAATGTGATGATATCCGGTGATATAGGATGTTATTCCTTAGGGTGTTCCGAACCCTATAATGCCATGGATCAGAATATCTGTATGGGTTCAAGTATCAGTGTGGGTCATGGCGCTCAGCAAATGTTTAGTATGAAGGAAAACAATAAGATGAGAGTTGTTTCCGTAATCGGGGATTCAACATTCTTTCATACCGGAATCAATTCGCTCCTCGGTGTAACTTACAACGGAAGTAACTCCATTAACGTCATTTTGGATAATCGGATTACCGGCATGACGGGACATCAGCAAAACCCAGGGTCAGGATATACATTACAAGGAAAAGAAACCGTAGAAATTGATATTGAAGCCTTGGTTAAGGTATGCGGTGTTAAAAACGTCAGAGTTATTAATCCAAATGATCTAAAGGCTGTAAATGATGCTCTGGATTGGGCAATGAGCCTTGATGAATCTTCGGTAATTATTACAAGATGGCCATGCGTTTTGAAGAAATTGACGAAACAAGATAAGCTTGAGTTTGAAAATGTTTTTAAAACGAAATGCGTGGTTAACCCTGATAAGTGTGTGGGATGCAGATCATGCATTAAGCCAGGCTGTCCGGCCATTTCCTTTGACAAAAACAAAAAAAGAGCAAGTATTGATCCCAATTCATGCGTAGGTTGTGAAGTTTGTCTTCAAGTATGTCCGGTTAAAGCGATTGGAAAGGTGGAAGCAAGTCTGAAATAATCAGTTAGGGGTACCAGCAAAATCAAGTGAGCACAGCAAAGCAAGCCATCGGTTGATGACTTAAAAATCTAGATTTGCAAGAAATTAAGAGGCTGCGCGAATGTGATAACCTTGGGTTCTAGCCAAG
>NZ_JAYFQK010000003.1:0-185156 GCF_034927245.1 Desulfitobacterium sp. | reverse complement strand
TTGAAAAAGGAGTGCGGTTAGGCCTTTTTGGCATGCCCATTTTATGAGTGGGGTTCTTCATCTCCTTTTGCTCATCGTAATTCCCAGGGACTTTATCCCATCTTGGAGATTTCCTCCCTTTTTATTCCGAGAGGCTATTATTATTTTTATACCTGTAACATTCTTTATAATTAATTATTTTCCTTCCTTTTTAATACTTTTTATGGTAATTTTATTTAGTTCTTGAAGTCTTTTCATGAAGTAGAAATTGAGTTTTTTGATTATCATTTTTACCCTGTATATTACGCTCGGAAATATATCAAACTAAGGTTACTTTGTAAAATCTACAAAGTTATAATTCACTTGACTGTCCTACAAATGAAAGGAGGAAACTTTATGGCTAGACGTAACCGGAGCATCATGTCTGAAGGGCTTAAACAACAAATCGCTGATGAATTAGGTTTTGGCGATACTTTAAGACAGGAAGGTTTCGGAGCGGTTTCTTCGCGGAATTGTGGGAATATGGTGAAGATGGCGATTCAAATGGCCGAAGAGAATATGCTGCGTTAGTTGTCACTTTATGAACCGAAAAGACCGATAGGGATAATCAATACCCTATCGGTCTTTTCCTATTTTGATACTTTAAATTAATGGAAATCCACTTCTATCGTTCTCGCAGCAGGATTCCGGTCCTTTAAAAAAGTAAGTTTTAAAACTCCATTCTTATATGAAGCATGAGCTCCGTCCGTCTTTACGACAGTTGGCAATGTAACCGTCCGGCTAAACCGACCAAAGTAGCGCTCGGAATGATGTGTTGATTGATCTATTTCAGCTTTTGTTCGTTTCGTCTCACCCCGAATCGTCAGCAGTTTTTCATTAAGCTCTATCTGTAAATCCTCTTTGTTCTCGATTCCCGGTATCTCTGCTGTAACAATCACTTTTTCCGGTGTCTCATCAATATCAAGCCGGTATAACAATTTAGAAAGATCTTCGTTACCCCGACCGGGTCGGAAATGTCTGTCCATCTCCTCCCAAATCGGTTCGAACATACGGAAAGGTTCATAAGGAATTAATGGCATTGTCATCACCTCACTAAGATTTAAATAAGGAAACTTCAGGTAGAATTTAAAACTCCGCTGAAGTTTCCCTATCCATTGCTTAGTATGGTAATAAACCAGAGAATTATGCTTATTGAGCACTGTATCCGGCGTCAATAACAGCTTTTACTAACTCTTCGCGGCTGGCATTTCCTGATACTACCGCCTCTCCTTTAGCGAGATCAACCTGTGCCTCCTCGACACCATTAACACCCCGGAGTGCTTTTTCGACATGCATTTTGCAATGATTGCAGGTCATCCCCTCGACTTTTAATGTCGTTTGACTCATCTTTTCCACCTCCCGAATATCATCTTTATTTTTCTCTCCAGGCAATATTTTCAGTCCAGAGAAATCTGACCCATTCAATTTTTCACTTTAAAAGATTAATCCCTTAACTTTTTATCATAGCCTTTGAGTAAAAGTGAACTGGTGACTACCGAAACCGAAGAGAAGGCCATCGCCAATCCTGCCCATTCCGGGGGCAGCAATTCGCCGGTAATCGGGTAGAGTACGCCTGCGGCAATTGGAATCCCAATGGTGTTATAGATCAAAGCCCAAAATAGATTCTGCTTAATCTTGGTTAAGGTTTTCCGCCCTAAGCGAATTGCTCGTTCAACATCAAGTAAATCATTGCGTACTAAGACGACATCTCCGGTCTCCTTTGCAACATCTGTTCCGGAGCCGATCGCAATTCCAATATCGGCTTGGGCCAATGCCGGCGCGTCATTGATTCCATCACCCACCATGGCAACTTTTAGCCCTTGCTCCTGATATTTTTTCACGATGTTGATTTTATCCTGGGGCAGCACCTCGGCAATCACTTCGTCGATACCCACTTGCGATCCGACAACATTGGCCACTTTTTTATTATCGCCGGTGATCATGAATGTTTTAATGCCTAAGCGGTGTAAACGCGAAATAGCTTCCCTTGTGCTCTCCTTCAAGACATCGGCAAGCGCAATTAAACCAATGACTTCACCCTTTAAGGCAATAAAGCTTGTTGTCTTTCCTTCTTCAGCCAAACGCTGAAAATCCTGTTCGGATGAACCCAGATTCACTTTAAAGTTTTGCATCAGCTTTATATTGCCAATCAGGAGCTGCTGCCCTTCATAATCACAGATCGTCCCATGTCCGCCCACTTCCCGATAATTTTGGACTTCATCAATGGTTAGATTTTCCTCTTTAGCCCGTGCAACAACGGCTTGAGCCAGAGGGTGTATTGACGGATTTTCCCCGGCCGCTGCAATCCTGAGCAAGTCCTGATCTGCATATCCGCAATAACTAACGATATCCGTAACCTCGGGCTTTCCCTTCGTGAGTGTTCCCGTTTTATCGAAGCCTATTGCTTCAAGCTTTGATATTTCTTCTAAGACTGCTGCGGACTTAAACAAGATTCCACGGTTTAACCCCACACCGCTTCCGACCATAATTGCCGTCGGTGTGGCTAAGCCCAAAGCACAGGGGCAAGCAATGACAAGAACCGCGACAGCAGCAGTAAAAGCAAATACGAAGCTGCTATGGATCAAGAAATACCAAACTAAAAACGTCAGCAGAGAAATTGAAACAACCGTCGGGACGAAATAGTTAGAGATGGTATCCGCTAAGCGTTGGATCGGAGGTTTAACCCCTTGGGCATCCTCGACCATCTTGATAATCCCTGAGAGCATTGTATCTTTTCCTGTTTTCATGGTTTGAACTTTTATGCTGCCGGAAGTATTGATCGTCGCACCGATAACCGTATCCCCAATGGTCTTGTCAACGGGGATGGATTCCCCTGTGATCATCGCTTCATCAATGCCGGCTTGACCTTCAATGATTTGACCATCGATTGGAATCTTTTCACCCGGTTTTACAATAACAATATCGCCGAATTTGAGACTTGAGGCGGGAACCTCTTTTTCTGCTCCATCAACCAGGATTCTTGCCTTATCTGCCTGGAGTTCCAGCAAACGCTTCAATGCCTCACCGGCACGGCCCTTGGCCTTCGCTTCCAGATATTTACCAAAACGGACAAAGACAATCAATAGTGCGGAAGTATCGAAGAAAGTAGGGCCTGTAAAAAATACCTGCGGGAAAGTGGTCATCACGCTATATCCATAAGCCGCCGTTATACCCAAAGCAACCAGAACATCCATATTGGCAGAGCGGTTTTTTAAAGCATGATAGGCTCCCCGGTAAAATATCCAGCCTCCTGTAAATTGGACAATAGTCGCCAGAACAAGCATCGTATACATCGTTAACTCGCTCATGGGCAAATACATAAGCACCATGATGGGTATGGCAAGAACAGCACTGAAAATCAACCAGTATAGCTGCTTTTTGAGTGTTTTACCCTCTCTATCCTCATCTTTATTCTCAACCGGTGTGTAGCCTGCATCCTTAACTTGCTCGTATATTCCGGCTAGATCAATGAGGTTCGGGTTAAATTCCACATTGACGGTTTCCGAGGCAAAGTTGACAGTGGCGGAGCTGACACCGGGAGTGCTCTGTAATTTCTTTTCAATTGTCAATGCACAATTGGCACAGCTCATCCCACTGACCTTAAACTGCTTTTTGCCCTCTTCTTCCGTCTCGCTATAGGCTCCATAGCCAAGATCCTTAACTTTTGTCAAAACATCCTCTGGGGTAACCGCCTTTGGATCATATTCCACAGCCAGCTTTTCGGCTGCAAAATTTACCGCGGCAGACTTTACCCCAGGCATTTTGGCAAGACCTTTTTCAATCGTTAATGCACAATTGGCGCAGGTCATTCCATTTACCTTAAACATCTGTTTTTGATGATCTTCATGTTGTTCGGTCAAAGGTATCATTTCCGGGATTGCTGAAGAAGGTTCAGTCTCTTCCAGACCCGGTTCAAAATCGTCCCCCTCCGCGCTAAGCGGTGTTACTGAGTAACCTGCCTTCTCAATCGCCTTTTGGATTTCCTCTGTATTGGTTTGATCGGGATTATACGTAAACTCTGCCTTTGCTTCCTGCAAAGAAACATTGACATTATCCACCCCCGGAAGCTGTTCCAGGGCTTTGCGCACGCGGGCCACACAATGCTCACAGGTCATACCATAAACGGCTGTTTCACCCTTAATATTAGTACACTCCATCTACTCACCTCATTTAACCCCTTGCTTAATTTATATCAGCAAACTTGCTTAACATTTATTTATTTCATCATCTTAAAAATCGTCTTTAATACTTCATCAACGACCTCCTCATCTCCGGCTTGAAGCTGCTCTTTAACACAAGATTTCATATGCTTTTCGAGAAGAAGTTTGGAAACTCCATACAGTGCGGATTGTGCTGACGCAATTTGATTTAAAATGTCATCACAATAGACATGCCTTTCGATCATTCCCTTAATGCCTCGAACTTGCCCCTCGATTCGATTCATGCGGTTGACTAACTCATGAATCGTTTTTTCATTATGATGGCTTGTCCGCTCATTATTTATTCCCGGTTGGTGTTGGCAGCTCGGACAAGCTGGGTGTTTTTCATGTTCATCCATTATGATCGCCCCTTTGTATAAATAGTGTACCCCCCTATAGTATAAAAGTCAAATTATATATTTCTTACTCCAATCAATTGCCGTTTAAGCTAAATTTAATGGCACTAGGGAGAATAGCTCACCCTAGTGCCATTTGAAATAACTGCTTTATTTTCTTATCTTACTTCTTTTCGTCCCTTAGTCTCCGGTGACCTGTTGATCTAAGGCTCTTAACTGCAAGGCCTCTGCTAAATGGTGCATCTCGATTTTTTCTTTTCCTTCCAAATCAGCGGCGGTGCGTGCAACACGCAGAATACGATCGTAACCGCGAGCGCTCAGATTGCGCCGTTCAAAAACGGAACGCAAAAGGCGTTCGCTTTTGTCATCTAGGCGGCAGAATGTTTGAGTTTCCTCTGCTGTCATTTCGGCATTCGTTCGCGATTTTCCTAAGCGTTTCCACTGTCTTTCCCTCGCCTGTAAAACCCGCCCTTGGACTATAGCTGAAGTTTCTCCAAGCGATTTTGAACGCAATTCTTCGAACTCGACCCGCGGCACTTCGACCTGAAGATCGAAGCGATCCAATAATGGCCCGGAAACACGGCCGCGATAGGCTTCTACCTGTCTTGGGGTACAAGTACATGAGCATTGGCTGTCGCCATACCAACCGCAGAGACAGGGATTCATACTGGCAATCAGGCTTAGGCGGGCCGGATACTTAATGCTTCCCTTTTGACGGGTTACCGTGAGTTCCCGATCTTCTAAGGGCTGGCGCAAGGATTCTAAAACGCTTCGTGAAAATTCGGGAAGCTCATCCAGAAAGAGAACTCCATGATTCGCAAGCACGAGTTCGCCTGGTTTCATTTCCCGTCCCCCGCCAAGAATCCCCGCTGCCGTTGCCGAATGATGAGGTTGGCGAAAGGGGCGTCTCGTGATTAAGCTGCCCTTATGGCCAAGCAGACCGGCAATACTATAGAGTTGTGTAACTTCTAAACTCTCGCTTCGGGTTAAGGGCGGGAGAATCCCCGCGTAAGCCTTTGCTAACAATGTCTTACCGGAACCCGGAGGGCCGATCAATAATAGGTTGTGACCGCCGGCCGCTGCGATTTCCAGGGCGCGTTTTGCTTGCTGCTGCCCATGGATTGAGGAGAAATCAATACCCGTTCTTTCTTCATCATTCTCCGTTCTTCTGTCCCATTCATCTAAAGGGACAGCGTCATCAGTTGCATGGATAAACGGTGTCTCACCTTGGATTGCCTGAACCAGATTTTGAAGGTTAGGGGCAGTCTTGCTGCATATCTCGTCAATCAAGGAAGCTTCCTCATAGTTCTCAGCCGGAACAACCAAATTATATTTTGACCCCGCAAGAGAAACGGCCATCGCCAGGACCCCGGGAATCGGACGTAATGCCCCTTCCAGTGAAAGCTCTCCTACGAATACATAATTTTGCAGTTTGCTTTCTGCGCATTGGCCTGTTGCCGCTAAAATTCCCATAGCAATTGCAAGATCTAAACTTGACCCATCCTTTTTGATATCCGCAGGTGCTAAATTAACGGTAACCCGCTGTAATGGAAATTCATATCCCGAATTTCTTACGGCTGAACGGACTCGCTCCCGTGATTCCCGAACTGCAGCCGCAGGAAGTCCTACCACGTCAAAAATCGGCAAGCCGTTTGACACATCAACCTCGACCCGAATGATATGCGCTTGAATTCCCGAAACCGCCATCCCATAGACTGCAGCAAACAAACGAATCCCTCCTTATTAGAGGGATTCGACTCGTTTCTATATTATCCTTCCTATTTATTACATTAATTCCTATTGATGATATTCTTTCTTTGAAAGTTATTGCGGAATCCAAATGGTGAATTGTGTTCCCACGCCGAGCTTACTCTCTGCTTTGATGCTTCCGCTATGCGCTTCAACAATCTGCTGAACAATCGATAGTCCTAAACCCATGCCCCCATCTTTACGTGAGCGTGCTTTATCCACCCGATAAAATCGATCAAAGATATGATACAAAGCTTGAGGGGGGATTCCCTCCCCTTCATCCCGGATAACAAACTTTATTTTGTCTTCTTCCCGGCTGATTTGGACGTGGATTTTCTTACCTTGGGGCGTATGACGACATGCATTATCCAGCAAATTTATAAAGACTTGCAGCAAACGATCCCGATCTGCCACGATTTTCCCTTGGATTGATGAGATTTCCAGTTCAATCCCCTTTTCCTCGGCCAAACCTTGATACCGATATTTAAGCTCTTCCGTAAACTCACAAAGATCAATCGTTGACAACTCAAGGGCTTTCCAGCGTTCCAATCGATTCATCTCTTGAAGTTCATTCACAAGTTTAGCTAAACGACGAGCCTCATCGAGAACAAAGTCAATCTGCTCAGCCTGTTCTTCCTTAGGAATAACCCCATCCTGAATCGCCTCAAGGTACCCTTGGATGAGATGCAGTGGGGTCCGCAATTCATGGGTTACGCTCGCCATAAAATCGCGCCGTTCCTTCTCTGCCCGTAAAGAAGCAGTAATGTCCCTAAGAACGGCAACATATCCTTTCGCTTCATCGCGGGCTTTCGTTGAAGCTAAAGCCACCTGTAGCACTTGAGTATCAAGCGTAAGGTCTTTTTTTTGTTCATCTTCAGAGGATTGAAGAATCATCTCCCGAAGAAAACCGAGGATCTTCCGTTTTCGGTCTTCAGGTTCGTCTTCACTCTCCGTCCACAAAATCTTGGCCGGCTCATTCGTATATAAAACCTCTCCACCTGCATCAAGCATAATAACAGGATCGCTCATGCCTTCGACAATGCCCTCCAGAAGATTTCTCTCCTGAGACAGCCAATTCATATGGTCCCGCAAGCTTTCCCCCATGGAATTAAACGCACTGGCTAATTCACCGATTTCATCGCGGCTGTCCACCCCGGTAATCTTCTGGAAATCTCCTTGGGCCATCCGGCTTGCAGCCTTTTGCAGAATAAACAAGGGGCGAGTAACATAACGAGCGAAAAATAAGCTCAAGAGCGTTGCAAAAAAGACGGCAAAAAGCGAGGAATAAAAAATAATTCTGCGAAATGTAGAGATCGTTTCCTGGACCGGAACAGGTGTACTTCCCAGAAAAAGGACAGCCTCGGCAGGCTTTCCGATAGGCGTCGCGGCAATTAACATAGTTTGTCCGTTATTATTGTTCGGCAATGCTTCGATGGTCATTGTTTCCCCTGCTAAAACGCGCTGCAGCTCCTTCTGGGAAAAATAAAAATTGGGAAGCAGCGGATGAATCCACCAACCGGAAGCCCCTGTCACCCCTGTTCCATTTAACCCCATTCCGCCGTTCCAAGGCATGACATTACTAAATACTCCTCCGGTCGATATATTGCCTCTTATTGTAATCAGATCGCCCTTGGCGTTTAAGAGGACCAAAATCGTTCCTTGCTTAAGCTTCGTATTTTGCACAGTTGTTAATCGCTCCGCCCAACTGGATTGGCTCGTTAACTGATCCGTAATTTCCCGTGCATCATTGCCCAGCTCATTCAGCTTCTGGTTCAGATAGAAATCTCCAAACAGCCAAGTGATCGCTATCCCTAAACCGCCTAATACGCTTAGAATCAAGATCATCATCGAAGCCCATAATTTTATTGAAATACTCCAGTTACGTGGTCTGGGCATCATTTCTGTTTCCTTCCCTACTGACTAATTTCCGTTGAGCTTAGGATCAAATTTATATCCAACACCCCAGACTGTTCCAATCATACTTTTTACCTCTGGATTAGATAATTTTTCCCTAAGTTTTTTGACATGAGTATCAACAGTACGCGCATCACCATAGAAATCATAACCCCAAACCGTTTCCATCAATTGTTCTCTGGAAAAAACACGGCCCGGATTTTTAGCCAAAAAATATAATAACTCAAATTCCCTGGGTGTAAGTGTTATAATCTCATCTTCTATCATAACCCGATGCTTTTCCTTTTCAATCCTCAGTTTGCCAAACACCAGCACCGAATCATTTCCTGCCATGCTTCCCTTCGCCCGGCGGAGCAAAGCCTTAACCCTTGCCACGAGCTCCTTGGTGCTAAAAGGCTTCACTAAATAATCATCGGCCCCGAGTTCTAAACCAAGGACACGATCAAATTCTTCACCCCGTGCCGTTAACATAATGATAGGCACATTTGAGACTTTTCTGACCTCACGGCATACACACCAGCCATCCACCTCGGGCATCATCAAGTCCAGGATCATAAGCGCATAGCTGCTCTTATGAAATCTTTCCAAAGCTTCTCTGCCGTTTTCCGCTTCCTCAACCGTATAGCCTTCATTTTCTAAGTACATGCGCACTAAACGACGAATTCTTTCTTCATCATCAACGACTAGTATGGGCTCCAACGCTGCTTCCCCCTATTCAACAACTCTAACCCTATATTCCCCGAATCCATTTTGATTGAGGATTACCTTCATTCCAGCGTATCGCAATTAAGTCAAACCGGCTAGGCGGCCAATCTTTATAATGATGGCTTAGAAGAAAATACTCGGCAATACGATGTAACCGCATTCTTTTTTTCGCTTGTATCGTTTCTTCACCCCATCCAAACTTCGCCGAAGACCGAGTCCTAACCTCGATAAAAACAAGACTCTGCCCTTCGGCAGCAATTATGTCCATTTCTCCGACAGGGCACCGAAAATTTCTCATAAGAATCTTCAAACCGCCGCTCTCCACAATTTGAGCCGCAAGATCTTCTCCTTCTTGTCCTCTTTGTTTTTTGGATTCAGCCGACAATTTACGTCCCCCTATGAAATGACATTGTTACATATGGCTCTTTCAAATCTACTTTAACATATTCTCCCTATCTTGTCCCTATCAAATGTATGTTAAAAGGGATTCTCGTCTTCGAGAATCCCTTTTAAAACAGAATTTACCCTTTCACTGACCCATTATTTTACTAAGCTTGTGGCGGCCGAAATCGCCATTTGGGCCAGCGGAGTCGGATAGATACCAAGAACTAATGTCGTGATAAAGGTAAACAAAATTGTAAACTTCGTTGCTCCGTGGACCGGAATATTGGGCAATCCTTCGCCTTCAGTCCTGAACATGGCCTTAACCACACCAAGATAGTAGTATACGGAAATCATGCTCATGACAAAACCAACATAAGCAATCCAGACATACCCTTGATCCATTACGGCTGAGAAGAGATAGAATTTACCCACAAACCCTGCCAATGGAGGAATCCCCGCTAAGGAAAGGACAGAAGCCGTCATCACTACAGCCGCTAACGGCGACCTTTTCGACAACCCTGCAAAATCCTTAATATCGCAGCTTCCCTGGGCTTGTTCCACATGAGTTGCCACAGCAAAGGCTCCCATATTCGCAAAGACATAGATCATCGCATAGAAGAGTACTGCCTTAATCCCGCCGATAAAGTTAGAAACCGAAGGGGTTGACACTGCAATGACACCAATCAGCATATAGCCTGCTTGAGCAATACTGGAATAAGCTAACATCCGCTTAATGTTGGTTTGGGGAATCGCCGTAAGGTTACCGACAATCATCGTAATCGCCGCAAGGATTAGGAGCAGCGTTTGACCCGTTTGCGCAAACGTCTGACTATACATCATCAGGAGATAGAAACGGATTAAAGCAGCAAAGCCTGCAGCTTTCGAGCCAACCGCCAGAAAAGCGGTAACCGGAGTCGGCGCTCCCTCATAAATATCAGGCGCCCACAAATGGAAAGGAATCAAAGAAATCTTAAACCCAAAGCCTGCGAGAAGGAAGACAACCGCCAGTACGGTTACAGGGGATTGTACCGTCCCCAAAGCTTGAGCAATCATAAACATTTGGGTAGAACCTGTTAAGCCATAGATCAAACTAATGCCATAAAGCAGAATAGCCGACGAGGCAGAGCTTAGAACTAAATACTTAATTGCAGCCTCAGAAGCTTTGCCGTCATTTGTCCGGTAGGCTACGAGCACAAAGAAGGTTATCGTCATCAGCTCAAGACCGACATACATGGTAATCAAATCACTGGCACCGGCCATGATCATCATACCCAAAGTCGCGGCCATAATTAAAGGATAAAACTCACCGCGATGCGCGGGGAACGTACTCACATAATCTTTTGACGAAAGTACGACAAGCAGCGCACCTGTTAGGAATAAGATTTTGAAATACACTGCAAATTGATCATGCATATACATTCCTTGGAGGAAAGCCCCCCGCTGAATAAAGAAGAAATCATAGAACGTATAAGCCAGCGTACCCAACAAAGCGAAGACAGTTAACGGAAACATTCCCTTTCTCTCACCTGGCGGGATCAGCAGGCCAATCACGAGCAATCCTAAACTCAGTACTGCCATGATGATTTCGGGAGTGAGTAAAGCGAAATTGAGATTCATCATTAGAACAGCCCTCCAATCGTCGCCTGACCCACAGTTTCAAGCACTTTTGCTAGACCTGAGGTATATACCCCAGAATCAATGAGATGGAAAAGAGTGTTCGGGAATATCCCTGTCGCAAAAATAACAAAGACTAAAACGACTACCGGCACAAGTTCGGGTCCGCGTATGTCTTTTAGATGATCCCACTCGGCACGGCGAGGTCCGAACAAAACATTCGCAATCACCCGCAAAGTGTAAACTGCAGTGAAAATAATCCCTACTATACCTAAGATGGCTTGCACCGGCATAACCTTTGCCACACCATTAAAAATGGTAAACTCAGCAATAAAGTTTACTGTGCCGGGAAGGCCAAGACCGGCCATACCTGCGATCATGAAGCCTGTAGCCAAACGCGGCATTTGATGAGCGAGTCCGCCGAGATCTCCGATATTCCGGGTATGCGTCTTCTCGTAAATAAACCCGATCATGGAGAAGAAGAGCGCTGCCATAACACCGTGAGCAAACATCATGGCTACCGCACCATTGATACTTGTAATATTCAACGCGGCAATAGCCAGCAAAACATTACCCATGTGGCTGACGGAAGAATATCCGACAACATACTTCAGGTCTTTTTGGGCCATAGCGATGAAGGCCGCATAAAGAATGTTGATAATCGCCAAGACCGCAATAATCGGAGCCCAGAACCTTCCGCCTAAAGGTAAAACGAGAACCCCTAAGCGAATTAATCCATAACCCCCGATTTTCTTAAGAACACCGGCGTGAATCATGCTGACCGCTGTCGGAGCGCCAGCATATCCATCAGGAGACCAGGAATGGAAGGGGAACATGGAAATCAAAGATCCGAAACCGAAAAGGAACAAGCCGAAGACGATAATCTGGAAGGATGGATCATATTGCAGCTGGGCAAGTTCGGCAAACATAAAGGTCGGTCCTTGTCCTAATACCGCCAGTTGGTGTGAAGCATTGAGATAAAGGGCAACCATCGCGACAAGCATGAAAGCCGATCCAATCAATAGATAAATCGTCAGCTTCATACCTGCATATTCTTTGCTGACGCGTTTCGTGGAACCCCAGATAATAACCATGATGTAAATCGGGATAACCACAATTTCATAGCAAAGGAAGAATATGAACAGGTCGGTTGCAATAAATGTCCCCATAACCCCTGTAATTAGGATTAAGAGAAGAACAAAGAAATCTTTGACCCGTTTGTCGATATTCCAGGAAGAATAAACCGCAGTAAAGCCAATCAAGTTGGTTAAAAGAAGCATCGGTAAACTGATCCCGTCTACTCCTAAGCCAAGATTTACTCCGATATCCCTAATCCAGGGAATAGTCATCGTAAACTGCAGTCCGCCAACCGATTTGTCATACGCAAAAAACAAGAAAACAGACAGAGCAAGAGCAGCAAACGTGCCTATAGCTGCCACAATTTTAATCATTTTTGTTTCTTCCCGCGGAATGAATACAATAATGAACAGCGCAAGGACGGGCGCAAGTAACGTCATAAGAAGGATGAAGGAGTTAGACATTATTTTACACCTCCTAGCATCGCTAAGGGGTTAAGTCCCGCAAGTTGTCCTTCGCCTACGGCCAAGACGATATAGAATACGACTACAGCAAAGAAAAACACCAAAGCGTAGGTTTGTAATTGGCCTGTCGTGAAGCGGCGCAATCCACTGCCGGTTCCCCGAACCAAAAGTGCCAGACTGTTAACAATACCGTCGATAATATAGATATCGAACCAATAAAGCACTTTAGCAATAAATCCGTCAATAATCTTATCAATAACCCATTGGTAAATCTCATCGATATAGTATTTGTTTTTCAGAAGCTTATAGACTCCGGGGAAACGCGCGACAACATCTTCAGCCTTAATGGCTTTCTTAACATAAATTGAGTAGGCCAGACCAATTCCTATAAGTCCGGCTGCCACTGAAATTGCGGCTAAACCCCAATCCATAGCTTCAGGCTCAAATACTCCATAGTGAATGAAATAAGCAAAATTGTGATCGGGAAGAGCAGCCCACCCCCCTACAACGCTGAAAAACGCTAAGATGATGAGGGGTACCGTCATTGTTTTTGGTGATTCATGCGGATGATTTTCAGGCTTTTCTTCACCCAAGAAGGCCACAAAGAAAAGTCTGCACATATAGAAAGCGGTTAGAAAAGCGGTAAATAAACCGATGGCATAAATAAACGGATGACCGCTATGCATTGCGGAAGCTAAAATTTCATCTTTAGAGAAGAAACCCGCAAACGGCGGAATACCCGCAATCGCCAGAACACCGATACCAAACGTGATCGTTGTAATCGGCATCTTCTTGTAAAGGCCGCCCATGTCCCAGATATTTTGCTTTTCATGAAGGGCATGAATAACAGAACCCGCTCCGAGGAACATCAACGCTTTAAAGAAAGCATGGGTCATCAGATGGAACATGGAAGCAGTCAGAGCACCGACACCCAACGCAAACATCATATAACCCAGCTGACTCAAGGTCGAATAGGCAAGGATCTTCTTAATATCATCCTGCGCAATAGCAATCGTTGCTGCAAAGATTGCCGTAAAAGATCCTATGATTGCGACAAATTCCAGGGCAACCGGTGAAGCATTGTCAAAGAGGAAGAACATCCGCGCAACCAGGTAAACCCCGGCAACAACCATTGTTGCGGCATGGATCAAAGCACTGACTGGTGTAGGACCTTCCATGGCATCAGGCAGCCAAACATGGAAGGGGAATTGACCTGATTTTCCCATCGGTCCGATAAACACCAGCAAAGCCATAACCGTTAGGTAACTGACACTGCCGATTAAGGCAAAATCTTGGAACCCTGACGCCATTTGCGCTGACAAGGAACCCGGACCATAAAAGTCTAATGATCCGAATTTCGTGTAAAGGAGAACGATTCCGATCAGGAGTCCGACATCCGCAACACGCGTCGTCACGAAAGCCTTTTTTGCGGCCTCGCGCGCGGAGACTTTGAAATACCAGAAACCAATTAAGAGATAGGAGCATAAGCCCACTAACTCCCAGAAAACGTACATTTCCAAAAGATTCGTCGACAAAACAAGACCTAACATTGAAAATGCAAAGAGCGATTGATAGCAAAAGTAACGGGAAAAGCCTTTATCCCCGTGCATATAACCCAATGAATAGATTTGAACCATCGATGCGACCAGCGTAACTACAAAAAGCATCATCGCACTCATCGGATCGATCAGGGTCCCGAAATTAATTTGGAGACCCCCGATACTGAGCCAATTCACAGTACTCATAACCGGATTTTCAACCACTTCAGCTCCCGAGGAAATTACACCAATGCCGATGCCAATCGATAGGCATAAAGATGTAAGAATCGCCAAGATCGAGATAGCAGCAGACAGTCCTTTGGAGCGCTTCGTGATAAAGGCAATGATGAAAAACGAGAGGAAGGGCAAAAATGGGATTAACCATGCCCATTGAAAGAGATTATGCATTTCCTTGAACACCTACCTTCTCCATAGACTCTCTTACCACTTTAACCAGTTGAGATCATCAACATTTGTGGTTTTGCGATTGCGGAAAATCGTAATGACTAAAGCGAGGCCAACCGCAATTTCCGCTGCGGCGACAACGATGACAAACAAAGCAGACACTTGACCAACCAAAGGATTGATTCCTTGATTCTCCCAGGGCGTAAAACGGCTGAAAGCAACAAAATTAAGATTAACCGCATTAAGCATCAATTCAATCGACATCAATACGGCAATCACATTTCTTTTCGAGAACACCCCATATAATCCAATACAGAACAACATGGCTCCTACGAGAAGATAAGTGGAAAGTCCTACACTAATGGTCATTTCCGTTCTTTCCCTCCTTTCGCGAGGATTACCGCACCGATTAAAGCGATCGTTAATAAGAACGCAGCCACTTCAAACGGGACCATATACCATGACAAAAGCAAGGCAGAAAGTTCTGTCGTTCCCCCTGCAGTCGAAGGCATAGGCAGAATTCTCCATGCATCATTCGTTAGAATGACTAAGGCAATCAGAGCGAAAAGTAAACCGGCTACGCAAACACCCCAGGTCCATTTATTCGTATTCGGGTTACTTACCGCCACGTCTCCGCGCAAGGTCAGCATCACTGCAAAAATAACCAGAATCGAAACAGCCCCTGCATAAACCAGGATTTGGGCTGCGGCCAGGAATTCAGCATTTAAGAGAACATAGAGCACAGCTACACCCAGGAAGGATAGCGCCAGAAAGAGGGCACTATGAACAATATTTGTAGAAGTTACAACACCCCAAGCAGCAGCCACTGCAATGATCGCGAAAATAAAGAACACTACTGTCGCCATAGTACTCATGCGTTCTCCCCCTTCCCGTTTCGCTTGGAACGTTCAATCATGTCCCAGAGCAAATCATCACGGCTGAACACCGAATTTTCGAATTCCTGGGTTACCGTTAACGCCTTAGTCGGACAAGCCTCTGTGCAAAGCCCGCAGAAGATGCAACGGCCCACATTCATTTGGTAAGATTTCAGAACTTTTTTCTTCGTAGTTTCATCTTTTTCGCTCGTGAGGTTTATGACTTTGTTCGGACAAGCAGTTGCACACATGCCGCATGCAATACATTTGGCCGGATCAAGCCCCATTGAGCTGCGAACCGATTTGGGAAGGGTCGGCATTACTTCAGGATAATATTCTGTAATGTTGGGTTTCATCATCTTCTTGAAAGTGATGCGCATCCCTTTCCAAAGTCCTTTTCCAAACAGCACTGTCGTCACCCTCCTATCACGAGCCGGTAAATGTATATACCAAAACCCGTTAATATGATGTTAAGAAGCGCGAGCGGCAGCAAGAACTTCCATGCAAAATGCATCAGTTGGTCAATCCGAATCCGAGGGAATGTCCAACGAATCCACATCATGAAGAAGATGATAACGCCCACTTTCAACCAGAACCAAATCCACCCCGGCAGGAATCCGGGGCCTTGCCATCCCCCCAAGAATAGAGTCGTTGCCATCGCTGCAACTGCGACCATGTTCCCATATTCACCAAGATAGAATAAACCCCAACGGATACTCGAATACTCCGTAAACGGTCCTGCAACAATTTCTTGGTCGGCTTCCACAAGGTCAAAGGGTGCACGATTGACTTCGGCAACACTTGCGATGAGAAAAACTGCAAAAGCCAAAGGTTGAATAAAGATAAAAGGAATTGTCTTTTGGGCTACAACAATGTCAGTGAGATTAAAGGATTGGGTGATCATCACAACACCGAGCACTGAGAAAATGAGAGGGATTTCATAACTAATCATTTGAGCAACCGCTCTAATCCCGCCCATCAGGGAGTATTTACTATTTGAACCCCAGCCTGCCATCAGCAATAGCAGCGTTCCTATCGAAGATACGGCAAAGAAATAAATCACACCTAAATCAAGATCAACAGGAACCATACCGTCGCCAAAAGGAATAATAGCTAACGTCATAATGGGAATACAGAAAAAGATGGCCGGAGCAATTGCAAAAACTAACTTGTCTGCTCCTGCGGGAAAAATGTCTTCTTTGCTCATAATTTTTAATGCGTCTGCGATGGTTTGAAACCAACCGATCGGTCCTAAGCGATTCGGTCCGGGTCTTAAAGAAGCCCAACCTGCGACTTTCCGTTCCAATACCACAAGAACAAGTACAGCTAGAACGATCACGATGACAACGGCTAGAATGCCGATAATTGTCATCGTTAAGTCTGCCCAAACGGAATTGGGATCTGCAAACAAACCACGGATGGCAGCCGCAATGACTCTTGGCAATTGATTTAAAGCTTCCATCATATTCTCCCCTCGTTGAGAGTTTTTTACTTATCTACTTCACCGAGAACGGCATCAAAGCTTGCGAAAATAACAATAAGATCTTGGACTGTGTTGCCTATCAGCACTTTGTTTAAAGATTGCAGGTTTGTAAAGGTACCTGTCCGGATTCTGATCCGAACCGGTTTTTGAGTACCGTCACTTACAATATAAAAGCCAAGTTCCCCTTTCGGATTTTCCACACGATGATAAACCTCACCTGCAGGTACTTTAATCAACTTTGGAACTTTAGCCATAACCGGACCATCTGGAATATTTTCCATCGCTTGACGAATGATCTTGCCGCTTTCTTCGATTTCATATAGACGAATCATGTTTCGATCATAAGTATCACAGCCATTCAGTACGGGAACTTTAAAATCAAATCGATCATAAATTCCGTAAGGTTCGGCTTTACGTACATCATAATCAAAACCTGAAGCACGAATAACCGGGCCTGTCAGGGACAGATCCTTAATGGTCTCCGGCGACAAAATACCGATATGCTTCATTCTGCCCATGGCAATTTCATTTCCGAGATAGATTCCGTAATACTCTTCAAGCATATCCGGTAAATCCTCGAGAAATGATTGAAGCGCAGGCCAAAACTCCGGCGGAACATCGTTTTGAACTCCGCCGATCCGCATGCTGTTTGTTGTCATCCGCGAGCCTGTGGACATTTCAAAGAGATCAAGGATTCTTTCCCGATCCCGGAAAGGATACCCCCATGTTGTCCAACCGGCAATATCCAGGGCGGCACTCGATATGAACACCATATGACTGGCAATCCGTGCTAATTCCGCAAAAATAACGCGCAAGTATTCCGCCCGCTCCGGAATCTCGAGCTCCATAAGTTTTTCAACGGTCTGGACATACGCGAGATTATTGCAGGGTGATGCAAGATAATCTAAGCGGTCTGTATAAGGTATAAATTGTTGATAAGTTCGGCTTTCGGCGAGCTTTTCGATACCCCGATGAAGATAACCCATTTTGGGTTCGACTTTTGTTACAATTTCACCATCTAAATGAACCACCATACGGAACACGCCGTGCATGCTCGGGTGTTGGGGGCCCAAGTTTACAATGAGTTCTTCAGTACTTGCTTCTCCCATAGTTTAACCCCCCCTATTCATTATCCGTGCGCACGCGCGTGATATTTCGAACCTCGGCCGGTTCTGTCACATAATCCTTACGCAAGGGAAATCCCTCAAAATCATCCCACAAATAAATTCGTTTCAAATTAGGGTGGCCCTTAAATACGATTCCAAACATATCGTACGCTTCGCGTTCCCAGAAATTAGCGCCGCCCCAAACGCGGGTTGCTGAGTCAATAACCGGATTATCGCGATCGACGATAGCCTTAATTCTCAATTTCTGAGGGCCGCTCCAGCTTCTTAGTTGATAAACGACTTCAAAATGATCTTTGGCATCAAACCCTGCCAAATCGTGGAGGAAATCACAAGGAATTCCATCGAATGTTTTAGCCGCTTCCAATGTCTCGATAATATATTGGCTATTGACCGTAAGGACCAAGTTATCTGATCCTTCAGCAACATTGCCGCCGACACGAGCGGCTAACTCGTCCACACGTTTCCTTAACAATTCTTTATTTTCCATGATTCATTAACCTCACCTTTGCTGGGTGATTAACCTTATATTGGAGTTGTAAAAGACCAAATATTAAGGATTCCGGCCGCGGAGGACAACCGGGAACATAGACATCGACCGGCACTACGTTATCCACTCCGGTATTCATCGCATAAGAATCTGCAAACGGACCGCCGCCGCTCGCACAACTACCCATAGCGATAACCCACTTCGGTTCCGGCATTTGATCATAAATCCGGCGAAGCAAGGGTGCCATTTTACGGGTACACGTTCCGGCGACAATCAATACATCTGAGTGACGCGGTGAAGCACGAAATACTTCATAACCAAACCGGGATAGATCAAAACGTGGTCCGCCTGCCGACATCATTTCAATCGCGCAACACGCCAAACCGAAAGTAACAGGCCAAAAAGAATGTCCACGACCCCAATTCAGTGCTTTATCGATAATATTTTGATTTGCCAGTGCATCGGCCTCTCGCAACTCTTTTTCTTTTGCTACATCCACTCTAAAGCACCTTCTTTCCATGCATACCAATATCCAACGAGAAGAATAACAATGAATATAAACATCTCAACAAAGGCAAAGGTCCCGAGTTTTTGGAACGATAAAGCCCATGGATACAAAAAAAGCGTTTCCACGTCAAATGCCGTAAAAACAATAGCATAGAGGAAATAATTACTTTTAAACCCTACCCAGGTTCGCCCAATAGTTTCATTACCGCCCTCAATATTTTTTAGTTTTTCAGAGTTTGGTCTCACCTTGGGCCCAAAAAGCTTAGGCAACACTAACATAATAGCGCTGACTAAAATGGCTCCAATGAGGAATACACCAATAGCAGCAAAATTATCGGACATTCTCCTTACCCCCCCTCCATAAGAAATATTAATTTTGTAATTTGATAATATTATGATAAGCCAAAACTAATTTTGCCATATCAGGATATCCAAGTCAATGCATCTGTAAATATCTGTAATATTCTGAGTTTTAGCTTAAATCTAACTAATTGATCGTCTTTGTTCGACAGGAGAAAAAGTTTGGCGATGAATCGGACAGGAACCATAGGCCTCAAGAGCCTCTAAATGTTTTTGGGTCCCATATCCTTTATTTTGAGCGAACCCATAATGGGGATATATCCTATCAAGTTCCGTCATTAAGCGATCACGGGTAACCTTTGCTAAAATTGAAGCTGCCGCAATGCTCGCGGAAAGAGAATCCCCCCGCACAATCCCTTTTTGAGGTATTTTCAGCAAAGGCAGTTCTAAAGCATCAATCAATAAAAAATGAGGACGTATTTTTAAGCCCTCTACAGCCCGCTTCATGGCTAGTTTTGTAGCCCCCAGGATATTGAGCAAATCAATTTCCGCAGGTTCGGCACTGCCAATAGCGTACCCCAGTGCCTGACTTGATATTTGTTCAAATAACTTTTCTCTTTTACTCTCCGATAACTTTTTTGAATCATTAAGCCCAGGCAGGTCAAAATGCACAGGAAGAACACAAGCGGCAGCCATTACCGGTCCTGCCAGAGGTCCTCTGCCCACTTCGTCTATCCCTGCAATGTGGAGAAAGCCATTTTTCCAGAGTTCCCGTTCTTCCCTAAGCAGACCTTCGATCCTTTCCTTCTCGGCTTTCTCTGTCTGATCGCTTTTGATCTTTCGGGAGACAAGACGTCGAATCCCTTGGCGAGGGTCCTGAGCACATCGCTTTAAAAATTCCTCTGAGGGATTCGACTTCATAATAGTTTCCACCTCACGAATGCTCATTTGTGACAATGGTTTCAATGACCTCTCTTCTTTCTCACATATTTACTTCGACATATAATTCATGTTCCCTTTTTAGGTTTCCGAATAGCGCTATATGATTTTAGTTATATGTAATTAAATTATTCGATTCCCGATTTTTTTCAAAAGCGATCCATTGTGATTTTTCCCAGAGCGCCGGAACGAAATTCGCGCAAGAAAATCTGGGATGCTTTAAGAAGATCAACTTCTCCTCCTTTAATTAAACATCCACGGCTTCGGCCTATTCCTTCGAGCGTCAATTGAGACGGCTCCCGGGTATACCGTTCTAACGATGTTGGGTAATATTCCTTCAGCCAACCCAGAAGCCACGCCGCTAACTCTTCCTGATTAAGCACCTCATCACGAATAGCGCCGGAAGCAGCAAGTTTATTACCCACTTCCGGATTTTCAAATTTAGGCCAGAGTAAGCCCGGCGTATCTAACAGCTCGAGTTTATCATGAATACGAATCCATTGATTTCCTCGTGTAATCCCAGGTTTATTTCCTGTCTTCGCCTTTGCACTTCCAATCAATTGATTGATCAGGGAGGACTTGCCGATATTAGGAATTCCGACGACCATGGCCCGGATGCTTCTTGCCCTTACCCCTTTCATAGCCATTCGATCCTGTTTGCCCGCCATTAAACGCTCCATCTCCGGTACAATCTTTCCTACCCCGAAACCTGTTGCGGCACTTACAGCCAAAACAGGGCTTGTCTTACGCAGCTCCCTAAGCCAAGATTCCGTCCATTGGGGATCAGCCAAATCCGCCTTATTGAGAAGAACGATTTTAGGTTTACCTTTAAGCAATTGCTGCAAAAGCGGATTGCGGCTGCTTTCAGGCACGCGGGCGTCACCCAGCTCGATAACCGCATCAACCCACTTTAACTGATCTAAAAGGAGTCGTTTAGCTTTGGCCATATGACCGGGATACCATTGAATACTCATGAAAACACCTTCAACTCTTTCCAACATCCTTCATTATCAATGTCAAAGTTATATTTACCGAAGTAACTTTATACGCTGCAAGGGGTAATAAATCATCACCGCCTTGCCGATGATGTAATTATGGGGAAGCACCCCCCACTCCCGCGAATCTTCACTCTGACGCCGATTATCGCCGAGCACAAACACATTGTCCTTCGGAATCGTTTCCGCACCAAACGGAGGATAATCTCCGGCTTTTAAGTAAGGCTCATCCACTAATTGACCATTGATGAACACTTGATTATCCTTCAATTCAACCGTTTCACCTTCAACCGCAATTATGCGCTTCACAAAGCTTCGGCTTGGATCACGAGGATATGCAAATACGACAATATCGCCGCGTGATGGCGCCCCCAGACGATAGCTTTGTCTATTCACCAGGATTCTGTCTCCCGGAACGATTCCGGGTTCCATAGAACCGGATGGAATTAAATACGGTTGCAAAACAAAAAGCCGCAGAAGTATTCCGAGGATTACAATTCCGATAAGAGTCCATGTCAGCCCGCTTAATCTCATTTTTCGCAACATAAATCTATTCCTCCCCGTTCAAAAGAACTCTTCTTTAGTATGAACCGGGGATTTAAAGAGCATACAAAAAAAACATTGACTCAAAAATAGACCCAGCAATGCCAAGTCTTAACATTAATATTTCAATATTTCAATATTTCAATTAAAAAGGACTGGATTTTATCCAGTCCTTTTTTAACTAGCGACGGTCGCGAATTCGAGCAGCTTTACCGGAAAGCTGTCTGAGATAATACAATTTAGCGCGACGCACCCTACCATGACGAACAACCTCAATCTTATCGATTCGAGGAGAATGGAGCGGGAATGTTCTTTCCACACCAACGCCATAAGTAACACGACGTACCGTGAAGGTTTCGCGAAGTCCGCCACCCTTCATTTTAATGACTAAACCTTCGAAAACCTGAATACGCTCCCGGGTACCTTCAACGACTTTAACGTGTACGCGTACGGTATCTCCGGGACGGAAGGTAGGAAGATCCTTTTTCATTTGCTCTTCTTCAATCATACGAATATAATCCATTTATAAATTCCCCCCTTCCTTGCTTAGGTGTTCATCACTGAGCCGATTTTACGACTTCTAAACAGCGAGCGGACCACCCATCATACGTCAAAAATTATTTTAGCATATGTTTAACACGCCTGCAACCTAAAAGTGGAGGAATTCCGAATTCTGATCAATGTCCCCGAAGTCGATCAAGTATGATCGAAGCTGCCGACCGAACTGAGAGGTGGTTCCATTCCCCCGGACCATACACCGGGTCCAAAATTAAATCACAACTGTCCAATACCTCTTGAATCAATCCCCAGCCCGTTCCAAATAAAAGCAAGACCGGATCATCCGTTTCCTCAATCCTCTGTCTCAAGGCAGAATAGCTGATCGTATTCGGGTTCTGATGAGCATCTGTTGCCACTTTCAACGCCCTTCGCCCTTGTTCCTTTTCGATTTCCGCCTCGACTTCTGCTAAGTCACTCGCTAATCTGACCCGAGAAAAAGCCTCCTGACGGTTCTGATTATACTCCGAACCGAAACCTTCCTGCCAATACCCCATAATTCGCAATGCCAAAGCCCGCTGAGCCTCAGCCGGGTGCACAATATAATAACGTTTTGCCCCGAAGGTCATCGCGCTTCGTGCTATATCATGGATATCCAAATTGGTTATTGAAGTTGCAATCGTTTCCATGTTCTTGTTATAGACCGGAGCATGTATCAAAGCAAGATACAGGTCACCCATATCATTTCCCCCTATTTCGTTTCGGCTTTGGCTTGAGATGCTCCCAGCGGGCACGTTCCCCATTAATCTCGGGATGATTCTCTGCCAGTTCCCGGAGGAGAGGATAATCCCCGGGTAAAAACTCTATGTTGTGAATAAGATCCGGTCGTTTTAGAAACGTACGGCGGAGTGATTCTTTACGCCGCCAAGCTTCAATTCGTGCATGATGACCGGACAACAGAACTTCAGGAACCTCCATGCCTTCAAATACGGGAGGACGAGTATATTGCGGATACTCTAATAAACCATTACTATGGGAATCCTCCTCAAAGGAAGCGCTCTCACCAAGTACCCCGGGAATAAGACGGGCAACCGCATCAATCATGACCATCGCCGC
Source organism: Desulfitobacterium sp. (assembly GCF_034927245.1). Classification (GTDB taxonomy): domain Bacteria; phylum Bacillota; class Desulfitobacteriia; order Desulfitobacteriales; family Desulfitobacteriaceae; genus Desulfitobacterium_A. Next base: position 161,866 of record NZ_JAYFQK010000003.1, on the reverse strand, counting down.
AAGTTCCCCGCCGGTTAAGACAAAATCCCCCAAGGATGCCTCTTCATCCGCAAGACAGCGGATTCGCTCATCAAACCCCTCATAATGCCCGCAGATAAAAACAAGCTCATCCTCGCGGCTCCAGGCTTGAGCCTGCCGCTGGTTAAATACTTTTCCTTGCGGGGTCAGCAGGATAATCCGGCGCCGGCCTTGAGTCGGTGCAAGATCACGCACAGCAGCATAGAGCGGTTCAGGCTTGAGAACCATTCCGGCTCCCCCGCCATACGGGACATCATCGACATTTTTATGTTTACTTACGGCATAATCCCGAAAATTAACAAGCTCAATATTAATCAGCTCATGTTCCTGCGCCCTCTTTAAGATGCTTTCCTGTACAGGGGCAAACATTTCCGGAAATAGGGTAAGCACTGTAAATTTCATCATTGAGGTTTATCCTCCAGCAGACCGGGAGGAAGTGTGACGTCCATTCTTCTTCCTGGAACATCAACCTTTTTCACGACAGTTTTCAGAGCCGGAACACAAATTTCTCCGCATTCTCCTTTGACAAGATAAACATCATTCGCTCCTGTTTGCAGCACCTGGGTTAAAACACCGAGACAAACTTCACCGTCAAATACCTGCATTCCTTCTAATTCGAAGTAGTACCAGCCTTTCTCCAAAGGGGGCACATCGGCCCGATCAATTTTCACAGCAAAACCCCGCAGCTTTTCAGCTTCTTCCCGGGTCTCGATTCCCTCCAGTGTTAAATAAACTTCGTCCTGATGGACTTGGACTTTCAAGATATTGAAGGTACGGATCACACCCTTTTGTTCGAGGGTGACCTTTGCCAGCTTCTTGAAGCGCGATGGATTATCCGTGAGCGGAAAAATTTTAAGCTCCCCGCGGATACCATGCGGTTTAATCACTTCCCCGACCAGAACCTCATTCATTCAGAAAGACTCTCCTTCCTTAAAAGACCCTATGCTTTAAGAGCGTTTAACGTCAAAAAGGGCCCAAAGCCCTTCTTAACGTTATTGATCAATGTCGACATGGACTCTCCGTCCGTCTTTTACTGCGGCAGCTTTCACAATCGTACGAATGGCATTCGCAATTTTACCCTGTTTGCCAATAACTTTACCCATATCTTCCGGAGCCACCGTCAATTGCAAATGAACAGTTTTTTCCGATTCCGTTTGGGCAACTATGACTTGATCCGGGTAATCTACTAAGGCCTTCGCGAGGACTTCTACGAGTTCCTTCACAGGAACCACCCCCAACTATCCACTTACTTTTTTGATTCGTGGAATTTAGCCAAAATACCGGCTTTACGAAGCAAAGATTTAGCAGTATCCGAAGGTTGAGCACCGGTAGCAAGCCATTGGAGGACTTTTTCCTCGTCAATTTTCAAAACTTCCGGTTTCTTCGTCGGATCATAATAGCCTATTTCTTCAATAAAACGTCCGTCACGGGGAAAATTAGAATCGGCTACGACTAAGCGGTAAAACGGATTCTTTTTAGCACCCATACGACGCAGACGAATTTTAGTTGCCATACTCTATTCACCTCCTCAATAAGGTATTCCGTAATTTTAGCAAGTTAAATTCTTATCGACTCCCAATCATGATTGGGAGAAAAATAGCGTTTTTTCGAGATCTAGGATCTAAAAGGAAGCTTGAAAGCAGTCTTTTTGCCTTTCTTGCCTTTTTTCCCTTTACCGCCCAACATCCCCATACCGGGTACACCGCCGCCCGAGAATTGTTTCATCATTTTCTGCATCTGTTCAAATTGCTTAAGCAAGCGTCCCACTTCTTGAATGCTGGTACCGCTTCCCTTCGCAATCCTCCGTTTTCGGGAATCTTTAATAAGAGAAGGTTTGCGGCGTTCTTCCAAAGTCATAGAACGAATGATCGCTTCAACGTGAGCCATATCCTTTTCATCAATCTGCACATCTTTAAGCTGATTTCCTACCCCCGGGATCATTTCCAGCAGGGATGACAGGGGGCCCATTTTCTTGATCTGCTGCATCTGATCCAAGAAATCATCAAGTGTGAATTCCTGTTTGCGCAGTTTTTGCTCCATATCCCGGGCTTGTTTCTCATCAAAAGCGGACTGAGCTTTTTCGATCAGGGTGAGAACATCACCCATTCCCAAGATACGCGAAGCCATTCTCTCGGGATAGAAAGGTTCAAGAGCCTCCATTTTTTCACCGATACCCGCAAACTTGATCGGGCAACCGGTTACAGCCTTGATGGAGAGGGCGGCCCCTCCCCGTGTATCGCCGTCAAGTTTGGTCAATATAACCCCATCGACTCCAAGTTCATTATAGAAACTCTCGGCAACATTTACGGCATCCTGACCTGTCATCGCATCAACGACGAGCAGAATTTCATGGGGCTTCACTGACGCTTTGATATCTCGCAGCTCGCCCATCAATTCTTCATTGATATGCAGCCGTCCGGCAGTATCGATAATCACGACATCCTGGCCCTGACTATTGGCCTGCCGAATACTCTCTTGAGCAATCGTTACGGGATTTTGTTCTCCCATTGAGAAAACCGGGACTTTAATCTGTTCTCCCAAAACCTGCAGTTGTTTAATCGCAGCCGGCCGATATATGTCACAGGCAACCATCAAAGGATGTTTCCCTTGTTTCTTAAGCGATGCTGCCAGCTTCGCCGCATGTGTCGTTTTACCTGCTCCTTGCAAGCCGACAAGCATAAGTACTGTCGGCGGCTTGGAAGAAATATTTATTTTACTGGAAGTACCACCCATGAGGGCAATCATTTCCTCATTAACAATCTTAATGACCTGTTGAGCCGGAGATAAAGATTCCAGAACTTCCTGCCCGATTGAGCGTTCCTTCACCTTAGCCACGAACTCTTTGACCACTTTGTAGTTCACGTCAGCTTCAAGCAAAGCCATACGCACTTCGCGCATCGCTACATTGACATCCTCTTCCGTGAGCTTTCCTTTTCCTTTTAAGCGCTTAAAGGTTTCTTGTAGTTTATCACTTAGGCCTTGAAACATGCCCTTCCCCGCTTTCTAGGAGGATTCCATAACATTAAACACATCATTGATCTGTTGACAGATCTGCTGATAGCTTTCCCATGCTTGAGGATTCGCAAAATCCTCCTCCGTAAATCCCTTCAGCTGTTCCTTAACTTCAATCAATTTTTCTTGTTCTAATAAAAAACGTTGAACCAAGCCCAGTTTTGCTTCATATCCACGCAAAATTTTTTCGGTTCGTTTCAGCAAATCATAAACAGCTTGGCGGCTAATATCCACTGCTGCCGCAATTTCCACAAGAGACAGATCCTGCTCATAGTGAAGATCCCAGATATTTCGCTGTTTTTCTGTTAAAAGCGGACCGTAAAAGTCAGCAAACAATGCCATCTCAGCAAAACGTTCCATAATCAACAGCCCTCCTGTAAAGGAGTTTTGCTTTACTAAGACATTCTAGTTGATTCAAGAATATTTGTCAACCTTATAATCACAGCTCCACTGCATTGGCTGATAATCTTTTTGAGATGAAACTTTATCCCATATCTCCCGATCAACATGAGGATCATTGACCACTTCACTTTCACCCTTGAAGACCATAACCGGCCGGCTTTCCGGGTTATAGATCGGCCAATAGGGCAGTTCCGGAGTATTGGGATTGCCTGTATGGGCAAAGGCTATCCAAGCTTGATGCATCTGACCCGCTAATTTAACAGCCTCGGGGGAATCGACACCGAATAGATTTGTATTGTCCGGATTTACCCTATGCCAGACAAAAGGCAGTTCAAAGGCATGGCAGGCTCCCAGCCTCGGATTTTCGTAACCGAAATAATAAACCCAAACCGCTCCCTGCTCTGCCAAAGCCTCACTATATTTTAAAGTCGGGTAAACGAAAGAATAATATGACATAATTCGATTGTAAAGCATCTTATCCATAGGTACGGTTGCGAAATTTGCTGCGAGCACCGGCCATACTTTTCCTAAGGCTCGTTCTAATCGGCCCGCAATTTCGGCTTCATCCCACCGCCGATAAGAAGGGATTCTCGCTGCAAACAATCGATATTCATCTTTATTTGACCCGCAAATCACTGGAATATCTTTAGCCGCTCCTTTACGGATTGCCTCTTCAGGCGGCACGGGAATCAAAAGGCCATCAAGAACCGGGCAAAATGTCATCGGCGGAAAATTCAGCGAAACTTTTAATAATTCCTCTGCCGGTAAGTCGATAAGTTTTTCATATTCATGAGTTTGGAGATTAAGAGAATCCATAACTTTTTTCGCTGTTTGAGCCGCCGAATCCGCAGAAATGACTAAATTCGAAGCGCTCTCCATGATTGCTTGGCAAAAAAGTCCTTTTGCCTCAGGCATAGCAAGCAGAATGCCCACACTCACCGCGCCTGCGGATTCACCGAAGAGAGTCACCCGATGAGGATCTCCGCCAAAAGCCTGAATATTTTGCTTGACCCACTTTAAGGCGGCTATTTGGTCCAGTAGTCCGCAGTTCCCCGATGTCGCATATTTTTCGCCGCCAACCTCGGCTAGATATAAAAAGCCAAAAACACCCAACCGATAATTAAGCGTGACGACAACAACATCTCCATGCTCGGCAAATGAAGTACCGTCATACATATCAAAAGAGCCTGAGCCGCTGCTATAAGCTCCTCCATGCAGCCAAACCATCACCGGGCGAAGTTTATCATCCGCATCGGGGGACCATATATTGAGATAAAGACAATCTTCACTTTGCGATCCTGAAGCAATTCCTTTCCAAACTGTCGGCTGAAGGGCAAACGGTCCAAATTGCACCGTTTCACGCACACCCTTCCAAGTATCCGGTTCTTGAGGCGGACAAAAGCGCAAGGGCCCTACCGGCGGTTTCGCATAGGGAATCCCTTTCCATACCGAGACATCTCCAACCCTTTCCCCTTTTACTTTACCCGAACACGTTTCAACAATCGTTTTAAACATTATCTTCTTTCCCTATATCTTTCGCTATCATAAAACCATCTCCAAGTTTTATACTACATATTAATAGTAGACCTCTTCAGGAAAAGACTCAAGGGGAAGCGGAAAAAGCGGTTTCCAAATTGTGGCAACTTTAATAGGTGAGGCATAGACTGTATTATCTCAGAACAAAGGAGGAATTCAAATGGCATTTGGTGCTGGTGTTGATGGGGCTTGTGGATGTGGACCTAACTTCTTACCGGGAATTGCAATCGTAGTAGTCATTATTCTTCTTCTCATCGCAATGGGAATCGTATTCTAAGCAGAAATATAAAAAATGATAAGGAGGTAATGTCATGTACGGTATGGGCTTTGGTGGTGCTTGCTGTCCTCCCCCTGTTTGCTGCCCCCCTGTTGGCCGCGGCGTTGGCGTAGGAATTATTGCAATTGCTATTTTGATTCTTATTGCCTTAGGTGTAATCTTCTAAGATAAAAGAAAGGAAAAACACTTATGGTTGGATTTAGATTTAGGCGTTTCGGGTTTTTCCCGTTTTTCGGCTTTCCATTCTTCCCTTTCTTCCCATTTTTTTGGTGGTAAAAATTAAGCCGGGTCATCCCCGGCTTTTTTTTACTAACGGAAAGTATAAATATTTCTGCAGATAAACTCGAAGTGCAACCAGCGGTTTTCGCTCTCGCTAAGGCAACAAGTGCGTCGGTCCATACTATGGACCGACGTGGCGAAAGCCAGGTTTTCTTTACTTTATCGCCAAGCGAAAAGAAGAAGGTTATAAATTCATATTACACAATGACGATAACGATAAGCAAATGAAGTACAATATGTATTATAATACATATGGAAGCTAATCATGGAGCGATTTGAACATCGACTTTTTAATCAAATTTTAATTTTAGTCCAATTCTCTTTAAATCTCTTAGGGTTAGAATATATTCGTAACCTAAAACTCAATTCTAACCTAAAAACTAAGGAGGAATTTCTCATGACAAATCTAGAACAAGTGGAAAAGCTCTGTGCAATGGCGAATATCAGCTATGAAGAGGCTAAGGCTGCCTTAGATGCGGCAAACGGCGATTTGCTTGACGCCATTATCTTGCTTGAAAAACAAGGAAAGATTCATGCTCCATCCGGGGACGGTTATTATAGCAGCGAGAAAGTTGCAGACGCCAAGGTCGAATCCTATAAAGACGATTACTGGGAAAAGCACAATTGCAAATCAGACAAAGCATCCTTCTCCTCTTTACTAGGAAAAGCCTGGGAGTTTTGTATGAAACTATTCCGTAAAGGCAATGCCAATTCCTTTGAAGTGCTCAAGAGAAACGAAGTAAAAGCTTCTATTCCCGTTACTGCCCTTGCCCTGCTGCTCATCTTCGCGTTTTGGATTACTCTCCCTCTGCTTATTATCGGATTTTTCTTTGGTTTACGCTATCGCTTTGTTGGAACCGATTTCAAAGGCAACACGATAAATAATGCGATGGATAGTGCAGCAGATGCTGCCGAAGAACTTAAAAAATCAATTAAAATCTAAGATACTAGTGAATGGTGGGACTTCTATGCATTCAAAAATCCTGATTATCGAGGACGAAGAAAAGATTGCCCGTTTTATCGAACTTGAGCTCAGCTATGAAGGATATACCACGACAAAAGCTTTTGACGGCAGAACAGGCCTTGAACTAGCCGAGACCGGCGAATTCGACCTTATTTTGCTGGATATCATGCTGCCTCAGTTAAGCGGAATGGAGGTTCTGCGTCGAATTCGCCGGACCTCCTCTGTTCCTATCATCATGCTGACCGCTCGGGACAGTATAATCGATAAGGTTTCCGGACTTGACAGCGGAGCAAACGATTATATTACCAAGCCCTTCGCCATTGAAGAGCTTCTTGCGCGAATCCGCACCGTCCTTAGGAATACAGCACCGGAGGACACAGAGATATTATCCGCCTCCGGTCTGCTTCTGGACACCGGCCGCCGCACAGTTACGATGAAAGGGAAGATGATCGATCTTACGAAACGTGAATTTGACCTTCTTCATTTTCTGCTTAAAAATAAAGGAATGGTTCTTTCGCGGGAAATTCTGCTTGAAAATGTATGGGGCTTCGATTATTCGGGAGAAACCAACGCCGTAGATGTCTACATCCGTTTTCTCCGCGGCAAAATTGATGAAGTGTTCAATATTAAATTCATACATACCGTCAGGGGAGTAGGATATGTGATTAAAGATGAATAGTGAAGCGTCAAGCAATCCTTCCAACAGTCTTAGTCATAAAATTCGCTTTTCGATTGTATGGAAGCTTAATTTTATTCTTTTTCTGCGTAAGTTTGGGCTTTTTTTGGTCCTTGACCTGATTCTGTGTCTGGTATCGGTATTAGGTCTGATTATCCATGCGGAACAGACCGCTGCAGCTGCGGCCGAAATACTCATTGAAACGGGACTTCCCACCCCCGACGAAGAAAACTGGCTTACACTTACCGAATGCAGTATTCAATTGCCGACGGAAAAAATCCAAGGATTTCATATCCCTAAAGTCCTTCAATCTAACCTTTCCCCACTTACGGCATCAGGTGTCCGCAGTTTCGACCTGCCGGATGAGGAAGGTTTGAACGCCTGGGGGGTATTACAGGCTGTTTCTTACAATATGGCAATAGAAATAAACAATAGTTCTTATCTTATTTCTTACCATCCCCAAAATAGCCTCCGGATTCTCGCTGAGATATTTGCTGTAATATTGCTTTTTGAGCTGATAATGCTATTCAGTAATATTTCTTCAAATGCACGGATGATCCGCAATACCCTCCGCCCTATCCATGAACTAGCTGAAACCGCATATGACCTCAGTACTGAGGGAGCCTTTTCACCGGAACAGCTAAAAGCTCTGGCGGGTAAGTTGAATAACATCAACGCAGCAAAGCTGGACACCAGAATTTCCGTCGGCGAAACACAGAGCGAGCTTCAAGGCCTTGCCGCGGCAATCAACGGAATGCTGGACCGCATCAATGAATCCTATCGTTCGCAGGTACGCTTTGTATCAGACGCTTCCCATGAGCTAAGAACCCCGATTTCCGTTATTCAGGGGTATGCTAATCTCCTTGATCGCTGGGGAAAAAACGACGAAAAGACCTTGCAGGAATCCATCGATGCGATCAAAGAGGAAACCGCCAATATGAAGGGGCTGGTCGAACAGCTGTTATTCCTAGCCCGTGGCGACAATAACACGATGGCTCTCCAAATGGAACGTTTTGAATTATCCGCACTTGCCGATGAAGTACTACACGAAACCCGAATGATCGACAGCGGTCATGAATATGATTCGCGTCTTATGCCGGTTTTCATCGACGCGGATAAAGGTCTCATCAAACAGGCAACACGAATCCTCATTGATAATGCTATGAAATACACACCCACAGGCAAACGGATAACCATCTCGATCACCGGCGCAGACGGTTATACCCATCTGTCCGTCCAGGATGAAGGCATTGGAATTGCTCCCGAGGCGCTTCCCCAAGTTTTTGATCGCTTTTTCCGCACCGACGAATCCCGGGCCAGAGCAACCGGCGGATCAGGTTTGGGGCTGCCTATCGCAAAATGGATCGCTGAACGTCATGGCGGACACATGGAGGTTCTAAGCCGGCTCGATATCGGCACTCGAATCTCAATAGTCCTTCCCATTGCACCGGAAGCGGATTAAACGGTTAGGGCGTAAAATTAGAAGCGAGATTCTGCAAATCTTCCCCTGCAGCGACTAATTTCTGGGTCATCTTTACAATAAATTTCCTTATTGATCTGTTCGGCTTCTTCTATTTGCTTAAACATTGCCTCTGTACTTATACATTCCGATATGTATAAAAAAACATCTACGCAGTGTAGATGTTTTTCTGTTCCCGCAATTCCTGCAGGCTCTCTTAGCTTCTCTTTCCATAATTTCAGAAAAAAAACGCTTAACCATTGGCAATCCGTTTGGCACGCTCTTCAACTTCTTGGCAAATCCGCTTAACATCCAGAGTTAAAAGCTTGCGTTCTTCCATAATAAACGTTCCATTGACCATCATCGTACGAACATCGCCGGCATGGGCAACATAGACAAGATGAGCGGGGATGGAAAAGCGTGGATAGAAATGCGGCTGATCAAAATTAATGCTGATCAGATCGGCTTTATATCCCGGGGCCAACATACCCACATCCTGATACCCTAAAGCTTTAGCTCCTTGGACTGTGGCCATTTCCAAAACTTGATAGGCAGGAAGGACTGTTGTATCTTTCCTTAACTTCTGCTGGAAGGCAGCACTGCGCATTTCCCCGAAAAGATCAAGATTATTATTGCTGGAAGCTCCGTCCGTTCCCAGGCCAACAACAATTCCTTTCGCCAGAAGTTCGGGAATTGGCGCCGTACCGCTGTTCAGTTTCATATTGCTCTCAGGATTATGGGCTACGGCGACCTTTTTCTCAGCTAATATATTCATATCTTGTTCGGTAAGATGAACGCAATGTGCTGCAACCACATGTCCTTCGAAAATACCGAGGTCATTCAGCCATTGGACAGGGGTTTTACCTTGCTGTTTATTGATCGTATTGATCTCATCACGTGTTTCGCAAAGATGAATATTGATGCCCGCACCTCGTCGATCAGCCTCTGCTTTGACTCTTTGCAGATACTCTCCCGAACATGTATAAGGAGCATGGGGTCCAAACATAACCCTGATTTTTCCGTCGCCGGCCCCATGGTAGCGTTCAAACAAATCAATCTGCTCCCGAAGCGCTTTCTCTCCATTGGGAGCATTCCCAATCATTCCGCGAGACAACACGGCGCGCGTCCCGGCTTCGAGCACGGCATCGCCCACACGATTCATGCCGGAATACATATCAAGCATCGTCGTTGTACCGGATTGAATCATTTCCGCTAAGGCTAACAGCGTCCCCCAATAAATGTCCTCGTCACTTAATTTATTTTCAAAAGGCCAAACCTTCTCCTGAAGCCAAGGCATCAATGGAAGGTCATCGGCATAACTTCTCAGCATGGTCATCGCCGCGTGAGTATGGGCATTGATCAGCCCAGGCATAACAACATCATTCGGGAGTTCTAAGATGCGATCCGGTACAAAGCCCGCCGGTGCCGAACCATTTGGACCTACTGAGAGGATCCGATCCCCTTCAAGCGCAATTTCTCCTTCAGGATAAAAATCCTCCGGCCCTGTCATGGGTAAGATCATTGCCCGGATTAAGATTTTTGACATATTAGCTCACTCCTTAAACCCCAACGTTTACTCTCTCTGCCCATACTGATATAAATAGTCCGCTCTCAGCACACGCTTATCTTCATCACTTAGCTGAAAAGGATTGCCCAGAAGCCGTGACATAATATGTATTTGTGCGCTCTTTTCGACGATCTGACAGACCTTAAGGGCCTCATCGACACTGCGTCCTACTCCAACTAAGCCATGATTTGCCAGGAATACAGCATTGTTATCCGCAAGCGAGCTTACCGCAGCCTCTGCTAATGCTCCCGTGCCTGCCGGATGATAATCCGCGACATTGACCTCTCCCCCCGCAATCATCGCGAAATCCTCGACTAAAGCGGGTAAAGAAACGCGCGCAACAGCATGAGCTGTCGCATAAATAGAATGCGTATGCACAATTCCTTTGACATCTTGGCGCTCTGCATAGACGGCCCGGTGGAGGTGTTCCTCGGAAGAGGGTTTACGCCGGCCTTCAAGGATCTTTCCCTGAAGATTCATCAGCACTAAATCCTCTTCTTCAAGGGTCAGATAATTCATTCCGCTCGGGGTAATCCAAAATCCGTCCCGCGAATCATCCCAGGCTGAGATATTACCCCACGTTCCGGCAACTAAGCCGGTCTGAATCATTTCTTTACCGATTTCAATTATTTTAGCTCTCAGCATTTAAGATCTCACCATTATTTTTAATAAATTTACCGAAAACGGGGATGAAACAATCCCTTTTTCCGTAATAATTCCTGTGATATATTTTGCCGGTGTCACATCAAAGGCCGGATTATATACCGGTACTTCAGCCGGTGCTGTCTGAACTCCAAATAATTCTCGCAGTTCCTGTGGATTTCGCTCTTCAATCGGGATTTCCTGTCCGCTTGCCACTTTGAGATCAATCGTCGAAGTAGGTGCCGCAATATAAAACGGTATTCCATGGGCATGGGCTAAGACGGCAATAGAATACGTGCCAATCTTGTTCGCGGTATCCCCATTCGCGGCAATTCGATCCGCACCTACGATTACAAGGTCAATTTTTCCTTGTTGCATCAAATAGCCTGCCATATTATCCGCAATAAGCGTCACCGGAATATTCTCTTTCATTAACTCAAACGTTGTTAAACGGGCTCCCTGTAAAAACGGACGTGTTTCATCCGCATAAACGCGAATTTTCTTGCCCGCCTGATAAGCCGCTCGTATCACGCCTAAAGCGGTTCCGTATTCTACGGTAGCCAATGCCCCGGCATTGCAGTGCGTAAGGATATTCGCTTCCTCGGGCACAATCGGATTACCCTGCTCGCCAATTAAATGATTGACCCTTCGATCATCTTCGGCGATGCTTTCGGCCTCTGCCACAAGGGCCTTGCGAATCTCATCCAAATCCTCGACTTCATATAAATCACGCAAACGATCTTCCATCCGGCGTAAAGCCCAAAATAAGTTAACCGCTGTCGGACGCGTTTTGGTGAGACGCTCCTTAACCTCGTTCATATGCTCTTGAAGTCCGATTCGATCACCGGTATATCTTATCGCTCCTAAAGCATAGCCATAAGCTGCCGCCGCCCCGATCGCCGGTGCACCTCGAACCTCCATTTTTTCAATAGCCTCTGCAACTTCCTCGTAAGTGGTTGCATCTCTATAGATTATTGTCACCGGAAGCTTTGTCTGATTCAATATTCGCAGGGAATCTCCCAGCCATTCTAATGCTTTCACATCCCTACCGCCTTTCTAAAACTTACCAGCCTCTTCATTTGCTAATCGACATGGGCAATCCTGTTCAGGGTTCATCATCTTAAAGGTCTCACCGACTAAGGCTGCAACTGTTTTGCCCATTGTTTTCATACTAGCCAACACTTCAGCGTGAGTTAAAGGGTGATCTGCTATTCCCGCAGCTTCATTGGTAACCATTGCAATTGTAGCATAACACATCCCTAATTCCTTGGCCAACACGACCTCGGGAACACTTGTCATGCCCACCAAATCTCCCCCCAGCATCCGGTACATCTTTATTTCGGCAGGAGTCTCAAAACGCGGTCCCTCCGTACAAGCATATGTAGCATTATTCTTAAGCGTTACTCCGAGTCGTTCAGCCGCTTTTTGAATATCACGCTGCACGGAATGACAATACGGTTCAGTCATATCTACATGCAGAACCCCGTTTTTACCGCCTTCATAAAAGGTTTGAGGCCGACTTTTTGTGAAATCCAGAAATTGCTCCACTAATACAATATCACCTAGCTTGTAATGCGTCGATAAGGAGCCTACGGCTGCCGTCGCCAAGATCTTCGTTACGCCTAACTCTTTTAAAGCCCATATATTCGCTCGGTAATTTACGAGATGAGGAGGAGTTGCGTGATCTTTGCCATGCCGACTCATAAAAACTACAGGCTCCTTCAAATCCCCAATCCGCCCGAGATCAATCTGCACTTGTCCATAAGGAGTCTGCACTGTCTCTCCATGATAGTCCTGTAAACACAGATTTTCTAATCCTGTCCCACCGATCAAGGCCAAACGGCTCAAACTTCTTCCCCCTTCTCAGGTGAATTTTCTTCCTCCGTTTGACTAAAAAGTGCATCAGCGAAATCCTGAGGAACAAAAGGACGTAAATCCTCCATTCCTTCACCGACACCTACCCATTTCACGGGGATCTTAACTTCCCCTTGAATTCCTAAGACAACGCCGCCTTTCGCCGTACCGTCCAATTTCGTAAGGACGATTCCGGTTACGCCTGCAGCCTCTTGAAATATCTTAGCTTGTTGTATAGCATTTTGTCCGGTTGTCGCATCAAGTACCAGTAAAACCTCATGGGGAGCACCCGGAATTTCACGTTCGATAACTCTTTTAACCTTCTTTAATTCTTCCATCAAGTTCACTTTATTGTGGAGTCGTCCGGCAGTATCCATGATCACAAGGTCAACTCCCCGGGGTTTCGCATATTGGATGGAATCATAAGCCACTGCAGCCGGATCGGCACCTTCACGCTGCTTAATGACCTCAACTCCTGCACGGTTGCCCCAAATTTCGAGTTGATCTATCGCAGCCGCTCTAAAAGTATCGCCGGCTGCCAGGATAACCTTTTTCCCTTCATTCTTAAAATAGTATGCGAGTTTACCAATCGTTGTCGTTTTCCCCACACCGTTTACCCCAACGACCAAAATAACACTCGGGCCGCTTTGGGCAAATTGAATAGGAACCTCTTCTCCCAGAAGATCTGCAATTTCCTCCTTCAGAACTTCTCGAAGTTCCTGAGCTTCGGTGAGTTTCCTTTTCTTAACCTCTTGGCGCAAACGCTGCACCAATTCCATGGAAGTAGTAACCCCAACATCGGAGCGGATCAAAACTTCTTCTAATTCTTCATAGAGATCTTCATCAATTTTCCGGCGGCCGGTCAGAATTTCTTCTACCTTGCCCACAAACTGATCCCGTGTTTTTGTCAATCCTTCTTTTAGTTTTGTAAAAAAACCAGCCAAATGGATTTCCTCCTTATTAAGGCGCACCTTTGACGATATTGTACCACAATTTAGACAAGTGCTCAAACGCGGCGCATTAAAAAGACCAGGGACTATCGCAACCTATGGTCTTTTGCGACAGCCCCTGGTCTTAAATGCTTTTCCGTCGTCATCAATACTATATGTTAGGCACTCTGAGTATCCCGTTCATCCAATTGGACGGATAGAAGTTTCGAAACCCCAGACTCCTCCATCGCAATTCCATAAAGGACATCAGCTTCTTCCATCGTTCCTTTACGGTGGGAGATCACCAGGAACTGCGTTGAATCAGCCAAGCGATGAATATACTGGGCAAAACGGCTGACATTGGCATCATCTAGGGACGCCTCTATCTCATCAAGAATACAGAACGGACTCGGTTTCACACGCAGGAGGGCAAAAAGGAGGGCAATCGCTGTCAGTGCCCGCTCTCCCCCCGACAAGAGTGAAAGAAGCTGGGGTTTCTTCCCTGGAGGTTGGGCAATGATCTCGACCCCTGTCTCTAAAAGATTATGCGGATCATCCAGGCTAAGCTCGGCATTACCCCCATCGAAAAGCTCTTTAAAGACCCTCTGGAAAGCTTCATTTACCGCTTTAAAGCCTTCGGCGAAACGTTCGGACATCGTTTTATCCAGTTCACCGACCAACGCATGTAAGCTCTCGCTTGCTTCTACCAAATCCTTCTTTTGCGTCGCCAGAAATTCATAGCGGCTTAACATCTTCGGGTATTCCTCAATGGCGGCCTGGTTAATCGGTCCGAGCGTCTCGATTTGACTTTTAAGCTCCTGAATCCGTGCCAATAACGCGGCTCGTTCCAGCTCTGTCTCATAATCTTGGACCTCCTCCCAGGTCAGGGTAAATTCTTCTTGCAAGCGATTGATTCCGCTCTCCCATTCGGTTTCCCCGCGCGCTGTTCGAAGATCCAAGGCATGAAGCTTCTGTTCGACATTTTGCTGCTCTTGCCGTTTTTTCTGTACGGTTTGTTCCTTCTCAACCAGCCTGACGGATAACGCTTCCCTTTCTTGACGCATCCGGATCAGGGCTTCCTGACTCTTCATCTGCCGTTCTGAAGTCTCCGCATGCCTTTTCCCCAAATCGTCCTGTTCCTGGGTTAATGTTTGCCGGGCAGTTTCCAGGCTTAAAACTTCCTCCCGCTTGTGCTGAAAAATCTCGGAAAGTTCGCCCAGCACTTCCTGCTCGTGCTTTATTTGTTCGCCTGCTTGCTGCATTTCCTGTTCCCATTTTGCAAGCCGGATCTTTGCCTGTGTCAAGCGTTCCTGAATAACTTCAGCTTCCTTGCCGGCCTCTCTGGCCTTTTGTTCTTGAAGTTCAATAACTTGACGGGTGCGTTCTGACCGGGCTGTGATTTCCGTTAACGCTTGTTCCAGCTCGCATTTGCGCTCTGTCCGGATTTTTGTCTCCTGAATAAACCCTTCTTCTTGGCTCTTAAGCGCTTCAGTTTCTTGATCCAAACGATTCAGTCGTTCACGCGTATTTTGACCCTTTGTCCGAGCAACGGCCAACTCTTGTTTAATATGCTGACCCATTGCCAGCAATTTCCTGCGAATTTCCTCTGCCTCCTGCAAGCGTTGGCTTATCGTTTGAGCCTCTTTTTCCAGATCCTTCTGTTGGATTTGCCGCCTTTCAAGTTCATCCCCTAATTCCTGCAGTTCCCGGGTCCTCCCCAGCAGGTTAGCCCCTTTCCGTTGTTGGCTTCCGCCTGTTAACGATCCTCCGGGATGCACCTGATCACCATCTAAGGTTACAATCCGCGCTCTGTAACCCGAGGCCCGGGCTACCCGTGTGGCGGCTTCCATATCCCTGACAACCAAGATTCTCCCTAAGAGAGATTCTATGGCAGGTTGAAAGCGGTCTGCAAATCGGACTAAATCAACAGCAATTCCGATATACCCGGGATCTTGAGCTGCCTCCTGTGTTACAGTGGCACGCCCACCGCGAATCACATCCAAAGGCAGAAAAGTTGCTCTACCTAACTGATGAACTTTAAGATACTCGACCGCTGCTTTCGCATCCTTTTCCGTTTCGGCAACAAGATTCTGAAGACCTGCGCCTAAAGCCGTTTCAATGGCAACTTCATAATCCTTTTCAACCGTTATCAAATCAGCAACCGTCCCGCACAATCCTCGGCAGGCTTGAACGTTATTATTTTTAGCCCTTAGGAGCTCGCGAACGCCCCTCTGATAGCCTTCCCGGGAATCTTCCAGACCCTTTAACGCATGATGACGCGCCAGCAGCTTTTCGGTCTCTCGGTTAAATTCACGGCGTTTACCTTGTGCATCTTGGCTTTGTTTTTGAACCGCCAGCAGTTCGACCTGATTGAGCTCAAACTCACGGCGATTTTCTTGTTCTTGCTGTTCAAGGGTTTGTAAGACCTGAGCGTTATCCTCAGCCTGCTTCTGAACCTGCGTTTGTTCCGATTCTTTGGTTCCTTTTTCTTCTGAAGCCCGTTGAAGCTGGACTTGAAGGCCTGCCAAAGAATGCAGTGTCTTTTGGTATTCCTGGTTGACCTGGTTTTGATCCGCTAGAATTTGGTCCGCCAGGGCTTTTAATCCTTCCATCTCTTGGATTCCGGTCTGAGCTTTCACTTCGGTTAAGCGGCGCTCGTCTTCTTGAACCGCAAGGCTAGCCTCCTCAACCGTTTGAAGGAGTACGGCCTCTTTGCCCTCTAAGGCAGTGAGACGTTGTTCGGTTTGCTGCTTCTTTTCCAGACTTTCCTGAACTTCTTTATTGACCCGAACGATTTGCTCGGCTAAATAGCCCTCGCGTTCCTGACGAATCCGCTGCTCTTGGACAATCAGATTCAAAGCCTGTTCGACCTTGTAAGTCTCTTCTTGTTGTTTTTGGATTTTCTCATCCGCTTGGTTTAAGCGGACCTTATCCTCAACGGTCTGACTCTCCGCCTGTGCCAAATCACGGATAGCCGAGGCCAGTTCTAAACGCAGCTGTTCGGCTTCTTTTGCCGAAAAATTAAGTTTTTCACGAATACCCCTTAAATCACTGACGATGACTTGAATCTCAAGGTGCTGCTGTTCCTGACTTAAAGCCAAGGACTGCTCAGCCACCTGAGCTTGCCCAGCCAAAGGCGTCAGTTGACCCTCGATCTCATTAACAATATCGTCCAACCGTTCTAGGTTATGTTCAGTCTCATCCAAGCGTTTCAATGCTTCGCGTTTGCGCATCCGGTATTTCGTAATTCCGGAGGCTTCCTCGATTAACGTCCGGCGTTCCTCCGTTTTAAGGTTTAAAATCTCCTCAACGCGGCCTTGTCCGATAATCGAAAATCCTTCTTTACCCGCGCCGGTATCCATAAAAAGTTCATGGATATCCTTCAAGCGGCATGGGGCACGGTTGATAAAAAATTGTCCTTCTCCATCTCGATAGACACGGCGTGTAATTGTTACTTCCTGAAAATCCAGCGCAAAAATTCCCGTTGAATTATCAAAGGCTAAGGAAACTTCGGCCATTCCGACCGGACGCCTTACCGTGCTGCCTGCGAAAATAATATCCTCCATTTTTCCGCCCCGCAGATTCTTGGCACTTTGCTCACCAAGCACCCAACGCACGGCATCGGCAATATTACTTTTACCGCTTCCATTAGGACCCACCACGACACTGAGTCCCGGTCCTAATTCCACCTTAACTTTATCCGCGAAGGACTTAAACCCTTGGATCGTAACTGATTTCAAAAAAACCGGGCGCTGAACGGCCTCATTCGCCACGGGCATCCCCTCCCAGTTCGTCTAAAACTTGCCGGGCCGCTTTTTGCTCAGCTTCTTTTTTGGTTCGGCCTATGCCTTTACCTCTAAGTTGGCCTTGCAAATAGACGCCTGCCGTAAAGCGTTTGTTATGGTCCGGACCCTCTTCCGCTAAAATCCGATAACACACTTCCGCTTCGTCATGCTGTGCTCTTTCTTGAAGCGTCGTCTTATAGTCTCCATAATTTCCTTGAGCAACTTCCGCTATCTCCGGTGTTAACAATTCAAGGATAACGCGCCTGGCTTCCTGAAATCCGTACTGAAGGTAAATTGCTCCGATGATCGACTCAACGGCATCGGCAAGAATTGAAGGTCTCTCTCTCCCGCCGGAGAGCTGCTCCCCTTTTCCCAGCAAGAGTTCTTTACCTAAGTCAATCTTCACGGCTACCCGCGCTAAAGTCGACTCATTAACCACTGCCGCCCGCATTTTGGTAAGCTCACCTTCGGGACGTTCCGGATATTTCAGATAAAGATATTCGGCGATAACAAAATCTAAGATGGCATCACCCAGAAATTCTAAGCGCTGATTATTCTCAAGCCCGGCTTTCGGGTTTTCAAACAAGTAGGAAGGATGGGTAAGCGCCGTCCTGAACAAGCGATTGGGAAGAGGATTAAGATCCAGTCGCTTTGCCAACAGCAGACCGATTGTATTTTTTTTCATCGGCGCAGGCGGGAATCTCCGGCGAGAGCTTTGGCCCTCACCGGAATTTTTCGTTTTAATCCTATTGGGATGTTTTTGTACCATTTTGTCTTACTCCTTATTTCTGTGAATACTCTTTGATAACAATTGTAGCATTATGGCCTCCAAATCCAAAGGTATTCGACAGGGCAACCTTAACATTTCTAGCACGCGCTTGATTGGGTACATAATCCAAATCACAAGCAGGGTCCACTTCTCCATAGTTGATCGTCGGTGGAATGATCCCATTTTGAATGGCTAAGACACTGGCAATCGCTTCGATTGCCCCTGTTGCCCCCATCAAGTGACCTGTCATGGACTTTGTCGAGCTGATCGCCACTTGATTGGCATACTCCCCGAAGACAGCCTTAATAGCCGCTGTTTCTGTCGAGTCATTGGCCCCTGTGCCTGTTCCGTGAGCATTGATGTAATCCACATCTTCCGGTTTAACCCCGGCACTCTCGATCGCTTTGAGCATGGCCCGAGCCGCACCTTCTCCGCCCGGAACGGGAGTCGTAATGTGATACGCATCCGCAGTGCTTCCATATCCCGCTAATTCGGCATATATTCTTGCTTTGCGCGCCTGAGCATGTTCCAAAGACTCCAGAATAAGGATACCCGCACCTTCTCCCATGACAAAGCCTGTCCGCCGCGCGTCAAACGGACGAGAGGCGGCTTTCGGATCTTCCTTTTCGGTCGACATCGCCTTCATCGAACAGAAACCGGCAAACGCCAGAGGAGTTAACGGGGCTTCGGTTCCTCCTGCGACAACAATGTCGGCCTCCCCCTGCTCAATCAACCGCATAGCTTCGCCGATGGCATTTGTAGCGGAAGCGCACGCGGTAACAACCGTGGAGCTGGGCCCTTGTAAACCGAAAGCTATTGATACATGCCCTGCCGCCATATTACTGATCAGCATCGGTACAAAGAAGGGGCTGACCCGTCCCGGGCCCTTAGCCATCATAACTTCCTTCTGTTCCTCAAACGTCGTTACACCGCCTATCCCACACCCCAGCACTGTAGCGGCCCGTTTCTTATCGATTTGATCTAAATCGAGTCCCGAGTCATCAAGGGCCATTTTCGCAGCAACAACTGCAAATTGAGCGAAACGATCCATATGGCGGCTTTCTTTTTTATCCAGCCAGTTCGTCGGTTCGAAATCTTTAACTTCACCCGCTACTTTTGTCGGCATATCACTGACATCAAACCGGGTTACGAAATCAATACCTGACACACCATGGGTTAAACTTTTCCAAAAGTCTTCAACCGTATTCCCAACCGGGGAGATCACACCCATCCCGGTGATTACTGTACGATGTTTCACGCTAAAAAATCCTCCTTAGTTCGAGTAAACTGATCATTGAGCACGAATAATTTCAGTCTTAATATCTTCAAAAATTTCGTGCACGGATAAAACCTTTTTCGCCTTGCCATACTTTGCCCCTGAGAAAACTAAACCTTCCTGAATATTTCCTTGCTGCGACTTATTCAAACGATCCATAATGCAGAAATTTGCTCCGCACTCCTTTAGACAATGATCACATTTTTGGGGACGAACATTTCCCCCATTGAAAAGTTCATCTGTGAAGGGATTGCGAATGGCCCGTCCGGGCAACCCCACCGGGCTGTGAACAATGACCATATCTTCTTCCTTGGCGTTGATTAAATGGGCTTTCCACGCCGGTGCCGCGCTGCTTTCCTCACTAAGGGCAAAACGGGTTCCCATTTGAACACCGTCGGCTCCGAGCCGCAGTATCTCGACCACATCTTGTCCATTCATTACTCCTCCGGCCCCAATCACCGGAATTTTCACGGCTTCTCTGACTTCGGGCAGAATTTCACGCATCGATCGATCCGTTCCTAAGTGTCCGCCCGCTTCAGTGCCCTCGACTATAACCGCCGCAGCCCCAAGTTTTTCCGAAATACGGGCAAGCTTTGCCGTCGAAACAATCGGTATAACAGGTATTCCCGCTTCTTTCCCCCAGCCGAACATATCCCGGGAAAAGCCTGCACCTGATACCAAAAGATCAATCTTCTCATCGAAAGCGGCTTTTACGAGTTGGGCAAACTCACGAACCGCAAACATAACATTTACCCCGATGATCCCCTTTGTTCTTTTCCGTGCTTCGCGGATTTCCCGGCGCAATTCCTTAACTGAAAGTCCGCTTCCGGCAATTATCCCGATTCCCCCTTCTTCTGCCACGGCAGATGCCAGAGGGGCCATAGAAATGCGCACCGCCATACCTCCCTGAATAACGGGAACCTTGGCGACTAAATTGGCAATATGGAGTTCAGGTATTTTCACTGATTTTCCTCCTGTTCAACTTCTCATTATGCTTCGTAATTACTCTTTAAAACTTTATATAAAACCCTTCAGACCATCTGCAGGGAGAATCTCTGAAACAAATTTACTAGAAACAAATTCATTAGAAAAGAAAGTCCCGCTGTGCTTTACGGGACTTTCTAGGCACTATTGGTTTTCTTTGATGTAGTTGACTGCATCTCCAACAGTCCGAATTTTTTCTGCATCCTCGTCCGGAATATCCAGATCGAATTCTTCTTCAAGGGCCATAATCAGTTCGACAATATCCAAAGAATCTGCGTTCAAATCTGTAAAAGAAGTATCTAAAGAGATCTCTTCCTCATCGACTCCGAGTTGATCCACGACGATAGATTTTACCTTATCAAAAACTGCCATGATACGAATCACCTCCTCTCACAAATATACATTATATTTATTCTCACATTAACATTCCACCATCTACGGCAAAAACTTGACCCGTGATATAGGAAGATGCCGCAGATGACAAAAATAATACCGTCTGTGCAACTTCTTCAGGTGTTCCGATACGGCCTAAAGGAATGCTTTGTTGAATCTGCTCCTTCACCTCATTCGGTAAGCTTTCCGTCATATTTGTGGAAATATACCCCGGGGCAACGACATTGACCCGAATTCCGCGTGAAGCAAGTTCCTTAGCCATTGATTTACTAAAACCGATAATTCCCGCTTTAGCTGCGGCATAGTTGGCTTGCCCCGCATTACCGGAAATTCCTACGACCGAGGCAATATTGACAACCACACCTGAGCGCTGCTTCATCATAATTTTGCTTACCGCTTTGCTGGTCAGGAATACACCCTTCAGGTTCGTGTTCAATACCGCATCCCAATCGGCTTCCTTCATCCTTAATAATAAATTATCCCGGGTAATGCCGGCATTATTCACGAGAATATCAACTTTTCCGTACGTTTCTATCGTTGTTTTTACCAGGCGGTCAACATCCGCCGCTTGGCTGACATCCGCTTGAACCGCTATGGCTTGCCCGCCCTTGTCCTCGATCATGGTCACTGTTTTTTCGGCCTGCTCGGCATTCCCGGCGTAATTTACGACGATCCGGGCTCCGGCTTGTGCCAATTCAAGAGCTATAGCCCGACCGATCCCGCGCCCGGCACCTGTCACAATGGCTACGCTGTTTTTCAGAAACATTTTATCGACTCTCCTTTAAATATGCAAGTGACTTTTCTAAACTTGCCAAATTATTAACGTTAAGAAGGGCGGCCCCCGGCACAATCTTCTTAACGAGGCCGGTTAAAACCTTTCCTGAGCCCAGTTCGAGGAAGGTATCCACCCCTTGTTCGCGAAGATAGCGAATGGATTGTTCCCACAGAACCGGTGAACTCACTTGTTCAACCAGACTCTCAACAATTTGAGCACAGTCCCGTACCGCTTGAGCATTAATATTGGCAATCACGGGATAAACCGGTGTTTTCCAGCTAACCTCTTCTAAGATCGGTCTTAGTTTTTCTCCCGCACCTTTCATATAGGGACTGTGAAAGGCCCCGCTTACCGCGAGAAGCATCCCTCGCTTAGCGCCTAAATCTTTGGCATTATCGACGGCCCGTTGTACAGCTGCTGTTGCTCCGGAAATAACAACTTGACCGGGACAATTATAATTCGCCGGACCAACCCATTCCTCGCCTTGACAGGCTTCACGGCATGCTTGTTCAACTTGAGCCGTATCTAAGCCCAGAATCGCCGCCATACTTCCTTTATCCGCGGGCATCGCGTCCCGCATCAGTTCTCCGCGTCTGCGCACTGTAGTGACCGCCTCTTCAAGGGTTAAACTCCCTGCTGCAAGATAAGCCGAATATTCTCCCAAACTATGCCCTGCCACATAATCGGGCTGTATTCCGGCACTTAGCAGCGCTTTCAAAGCTGCGGCACTGACAAGCAGCAGCGCCGGCTGCGTATTTTCGGTCTGCCGTAAAACTTCTTCCGGACCTTCAGACATGACACGTGCCCATTCCGATCCTAAAACACGATGACTGACTTCGAGAACCCCACGTCCTTCGGGAAGATTAAATAGTTCCTCTCCCATGCCAACAGCCTGAGAGCCTTGCCCCGGAAATAGGAATGCCAATTTTCCCATCTTTATCTCCTTCGCCTATAACATTAAACGCTACTTATACCGTAAAACGTTCTTTTAATTTTTGAAATTCACGCTCGGCCCCGTCGATAACATCATGAACAATTGCGGCTGCCGGTTCGATCCGCATAACCGCCCCGGCCACTTGACCGGACATCACTGAGCCGTTTTGAACGTCTCCCTCGACCATCGCCATCCGGAGCCTTCCCGCACCCAGTTTTTCAAGTTCGGCTATCGGCGTTCCGACCTTCTCCAATTCCGTTAACTCCCGTGTAAAGTGGTTATTCAGACAGCGGACAGGATGCCCTGTCGAGCGGCCGGTGACGACAGTATCCCGATCTTTGGCTTTAAGGATGGCCTCTTTTACCGTTAACGGAATCGTACATTCCTCGGCACTCATGAAGCGGGTACCCATTTGAACCCCTTCGGCTCCAAGCGAAAGTGCGGCTAAAAGGCCTCGGCCGTCAAATATCCCGCCCGCAGCGATGACCGGAATCGTAACCGCGTTCACGACTTGCGGAACTAAAGGTAATGTCGATGTTTCGCCGACATGTCCCCCTGATTCCATCCCCTCGGCAATGAGTGCATCGACGCCGGCTTTCTCCAAGCGCTTGGCCAAAGCCACCGAAGCAACCACGGGAATAATCTTTGTTCCCGCTTCTTTTAGAACCGACACATATTTGCCGGGATTTCCCGCACCGGTGGTAATAACAGGTACCCTTTCTTCTAAAATGACCTGCATGACCTCTTCCACGAAAGGGGACATCAGCATCACATTGATACCAAACGGCTTTGAAGTTCGGCTTTTCACCTTTAGGATTTCAGCTTTAACCCAATCGGCAGGTGCATTTCCGGAACCGATAATGCCGAGGCCCCCGGCCTCTGACACAGCGGCTGCTAATTCACCCGTAGCGACCCATGCCATCCCCCCTTGAAAAATCGGGTATTCGATATTCAACAAATCGCAGATTCGACTTTTGATCATCCTTACTCGTCCCTTCCTATCTCTTTGACCACTTAAGCACTGTGCCGCCCCATGTCAATCCTGCACCAAACCCCACCATTAAGAGATTGTCTCCATATTTTAACCGTCCGCCGCGAGCGGCTTCATCCAAGGCTACCGGAATTGAAGCCCCGGACATATTCCCGTAACGATCAAGATTAACAAAGACCTTTCCTGAATCAATGCCCAATCGTCTGACCGACGCATCGATAATTCGCGAGTTTGCCTGATGAGGGATAAATAGGTCGATATCGTTCTTTTGCAATCCGGCCTTTTCAATAACGTTAAGCGCAGTTTCACCCATGATTCGTACCGCAAATTTAAAGACTTCACTGCCGGCCATACTGAGCGTATGCATTTTTTTCTGCAGGGTCTCCGGTGTTGCCGGGTTTCGCGAACCCCCTCCGAGCATCGCTAAGAGGTGCCCCCCCGAACCGTCAGCCCCAAGTTCATAGCTCTTAAAGCCATATCCCTCTTCTACCGGCTGAATTACCGCAGCTCCCGCACCGTCTCCAAAGAGCACACAGGTCGAACGGTCTTCCCAATTCAGTATTTTGCTTAACGTTTCCGCCCCGATCACTAAAACAGTGCGATATACTCCGGTCGCCACAAATTGGGCAGCCGTGGTGACTCCATAGATAAATCCGGTACAAGCCGCCGATAAATCAAAGGCCGCCGCATTTTTCGCGCCAAGACGATCAGCCACAAGAGCAGCCGTTGCCGGGAAAGCAAAGTCCGGAGTAACCGTGGCAACGATAACCAACTCAATCTCTTCCGCTGCCACCTTCGCATCCTCTAAGGCCTTGACAGCAGCCTGATAACACAACTCGGAAACGGGAGTCTTATCATCGGCAATATGCCGCTCTCTGATTCCCGTCCGGTTCACAATCCATTCATCATTTGTATCTACCATCTTCTCCAAATCGGCGTTAGTTAAAACCTTTTCGGGAGTATAAGATCCCGTGCCGACAATTCCTACACTGTGTAACATTGTGATCCTTCTTTCCTCACTTTTTTAGCGGAGGTAATTCCTGACGAATTTTCTCGATAAACTGACTTTCAACACACTCCCGAGCCACCCGTATTGCGTTAAAGATCGCTTTTTGTTTTGAACTGCCATGACAAATGACACTGATTCCGTTCACCCCCAAGAGGGGAGCCCCGCCGTATTCGGCATAATCCATCATTTGGGCAATTTCCTTTAATCCCGGTTTAATCGCCAGGGCCCCTAATTTTCGAACGGTTGTCGCTGTTATCTTTTCTTTAATCAATTGAAAAAGCGCTCCTGCCAATCCTTCAGTAGTTTTTATGACAACGTTTCCCACGAAGCCCTCACATACGGTAACATCCGCCCGCCCAAAAGGCAAATCGCGTCCTTCAAGATTGCCGATAAAATTAATCGGTGCCCCTTTGAGCAGCGGATAGGTCGTTTGCGCTAATTCGTTGCCCTTCGTCTCTTCTGTTCCGATATTCAAAAGAGCTACACGCGGATTGTTGATTCCTAAAATTTTCTCTGCATAAATGCTCCCCATAATAGCATACTGAACGAGATTCTCCGGTTTGGCGTCAGGGTTAGCCCCTACATCCAGCAAAAGCTTTCCCCCTTCTAAAGTCGGGATTACCGTCCCGATCGCCGGCCGATCAATCCCCTTAATTCGGCCCAAGCCCAGCAAACCGGCTGCCATTTGGGCACCCGTACTGCCGGCGCTGACGACAGCATCTGCTTCTCCTTCTTTAACCATCCGGGTCGCCACGACAATTGAAGAATCCTTTTTCTTGCGAACCGCCTGTGCCGGATGTTCTTCCATGCTGATAACCTCTGCCGCTTCTCTCACTGATAAATTTCGGGGACAGTCGGTGGTTGTCAGAAACTCCGCTATCCGCTCGGGCTGACCCACTAAGATGAGTTCGGTTTCCGGATAAGTTTGTGCAGCCTGAACGGCCCCTTTCACAATTTCTGCGGGAGCATAATCCCCCCCCATAGCATCGATGGCTATTTTCATTGCAATTCCCTCCAACCCTATAAGTTAATCTCTGCCTTAAAGCCAAACAGTATCCAATGCCCGATTAAAACGTCTTCTTGATTAACCTGTGCCTTAATATCCACCCAGTATTTATTGCCCTTACGTTTGATCACTTTTCCGTAGGCGATAACCGTTTCACCCAGATGAACAGGGCGAAGAAATTTAAGATCAACACTGCCGGTTACCGCTGCCTCGGCATCAACGAGCGCAATAGCCAAAGAGTTGGCCTGAGCAAACAAATGATGCCCCCGTGCGACTCTGGCTTTATCAAGAACCATATTCTCTTCAATCAGCATTGCGGAACGACCCATCTGCCCAACCTTCAGTTCCGTAAGAAGTCCAATCACTTCCTGTTCTTCGAGGGACTTTAAGGTGTCATAAGCTTCATGAGCAACAGCACGCGTGCGTTCCCGCAGTTCCGGAATCCCTAAATTGCTTCGATCAAGACGAATGGTTGAAACGCTCACATTAAACCGTTGAGCAAGCTCTTCATCCGTTGAGAAGGGATTCTTTTCAATTTCCTCTATAAGGGCTTGATGCCTCTCCTGTTTATGATGTCGAGTCAATTTTTTCACCGCATTCTAATTTTGTGACCTGGTACTAATTATAGACTAGCTCTTAAGGCTTTTCAATAAAAGAGCGAATAAAAAAAAGGAGTCCCTAATGGACTCCTTTTTTTATCCTTATTCTCCCATGGAGATAACTTCTTTTGCCTTATAATAACCGCAGTTTGGGCAAACATGATGCGCTAATTTCGGTTGATGGCATTGGGGGCACTCGATGTGGTTTGGTGCAGTTAACTTCCACATAGCCCGACGTTTACGTACTCTTGATTTGGATTGGCGATGTTGACCGACACCCATTAATTACACCCCCTTTAAGCTGCTAAATGAATCAATCTCTCTTCGACCACTGGGCCAGCGCCGCTAAACGCGGGTCCGTCTGCTCAATCACACACTCACAAGTGGTATGATTCCGATTAACCCCACAGACCGGGCAAAGCCCTAGGCATTCTGGAGAGCAGATAAATCTCATCGGTAGAGCCAACACGATCTGTTCAAAAATCCGATCATTTATTTCTATCTCGTCTTTATCGAAGACTAGAACGGTTTCACTGAGTTCTCCATCGTCAGTGTCCTGAGCCATGCCGCCATAAACCCATTCATCCTCATAAGATAAATCAAGCGGATAAATAAAGTCATCCAAACAGCGGCCACACTGCGTTTTGAACTTAGTTTGGACCTTTCCCTGAACATGAAGGGATTTTCCCAGGTTGGTCACCTGAAGTTGAACGCGTACAGGAGCTGCAAAAGACACCCCTTCAAGTTCCGATTCATAAGAAGAAAATTCCTCTTCTAAATTGAAATGAGCCGTTTCGTTCTCATTACGGCGAACTTGAGCGACATTAACCTTCATGCTTATCACTCCAATACACAACCAATATTATAGTTGGCACAATTTTCTTTGTCAAGGAAAACTCCTTAACCTTGATTTACGAGAGCATACGTATCCATGGCAATCATCAATTCTTCATTCGTTGGAATAACCAGAACCCGACAACGTGCGTTCTCTACCGAGATATCGATTTCTTGACCCCGAATTTTATTTTTCTCCGGATCAATTTCCACACCGAGATACGTAAGACTGTTGACAATACTGGCACGCATCGATGCGGAATTTTCACCTAAGCCGGCCGTAAAGATGATTGCATCTGCCCCATCAAGGATTGCGGCATAGGAACCAATATATTTTTTAACATCATGGGCAAAGATGTTAAGTGCTAATTGTGCTCTGTAGTTACCCTCTTCAGCAGCCGCTTCAATATCACGGAAATCACTGCTTACTCCCGATACCCCAAGAACACCGCATTTCTTGTTTAAGAAAGCCGTAACCTTCTTCGAGGTTAAATCTTCCTTTTGCATAAGGAAAGATACGATCGCAGGGTCAAGGTCTCCGGAACGCGTTCCCATCATCAATCCTTCCAATGGTGTGAAGCCCATGGAGGTTTCAACTGATTTCCCGCCTTGGATTGCCGTTATTGAAGATCCGTTACCTAAGTGACAGCTGATTATTTTCAGATCTTCAAGAGGACGATTCAACATAGCTGCAGCGCGTTGGCAAACATATTTATGGGATGTTCCATGGAACCCGTATTTCCGGATTTTATATTCTTCGTAAAGTTCGTAAGGAATACCATAGATAAAGGCTTCCGGCGGCATCGTTTGATGAAAGGCTGTGTCAAAAACAGCGACCTGAGGAACACCGGGCATTAAGTTCTGACAGGCTTCAATCCCGGCAATATTCGGTGGATTATGGAGAGGCGCAAGCTCGACACATTCTTCAATCGCCTTAATGACATTTTCGTCAATAATAACGGATTGAGCAAATTTTTCACCGCCATGGACAACGCGATGACCCACGGCTTCAATTTCCTTCAGGTCTTTAACAACCCCGTATTCAGGGTTAACTAAAGCATCTAAAACCATTTGAATCGCCGCAGTATGGTTGGAAATTTCTGCGGTTATGATTTCTTTTTCACTGCCTGCTTTACGATGCGTTAATACCGATCCCGGCATACCAATCCGTTCAACAAGTCCCTTCGCCAGGGGTTGTTTCGTCTCCGTGTCTAGAAGCTGATACTTCAAAGAGGAGCTTCCACAATTAATAACTAGAATGTTCACGTTTGTACCTCCTAAATTCCTTTTCCACCCATTCTTTTTTCTCTTTCGTTTACTAGTTTGCCCCAAAAAATCTACTTCTTATCAAAGAAGTAGATTTTTATCCGATAACTAATCGCGACGCCAATTATAGCTACAAAACACTCTTAGTTTACCACATACCGTTTCATTTTCAACCCCTTGCGTGAAAATTCGACGTATTGCTAAATAATTCACTTCATTCAAAATTGCTCTGAAAATCCACTTCTAGGGCTTTGCAAGCTTCCATATAAATTAGGTATGAATGAAAGGCGGGTGAATTATGGCAGCAGCAATCCGCACGATTCCTTTTTTTCTTCTTGCTCTTTTCATGTTTTTTTACCCTCAGGAAGTTGTCCTTTCGGCGGCAGAAGGGCTAACGCTATGGTGGACCTTTGTTTTACCGGCCCTGCTCCCCTTTTTTATTCTCTCCGAACTCTTAATGGGCGCAGGTTTTGTGCATTTTCTGGGTATACTTCTGGAACCATTGATGCGGCCTTTTTTCCACTTGCCAGGCAAGGCCTCTTTTGTAGTGGCCATGGGCTATACTTCCGGAATCCCCGTCGGTGCCGTTCTTACCAGTAAACTCCGCCAACAAAATCAGTTAACCCAAGTTGAGGGAGAACGGCTCTTAGCATTCACCAGCAACCCCAGCCCGGGATTTATGTTCGGTGCAGTTGCTTCGGGTATGCTTGGAAGACCCGAGCTTGGCCTTGTCTTAGCAGGTGCTGTATATTTAGCCAACCTTCTCGTGGGTATTCTTTTTCGTTTCTACCGGTATCAGCCCGGCGAGAAACACTTAAGCTCTGCTGTTTCTCTTAAACGAGCCTGGCAGGAGCTTCTTAAAGCACAGGAACAGGATGGACGCCCTTTTGGTCAGCTCTTAGGTGATGCCGTACGCCAAAGCATCCAGACGGTTTTACTCGTCGGGGGATTTATTACCTTTTTTTCTGTGCTGATTAAGCTCTTAAACACTACTCAGATCACGACAGGTTTAGCCCTTATTCTTAATATGTTAACCGGCGGTCATTTGACCTTAGACAGTATAACAGCCGGGGTAAATGCCCTCTTTGAAACGACCTTAGGTTGTCGCTCAAGCCTTAAAGCTTTCTCAAGTCTTAACATTCAGATTGGCTTTTTGAGTGCGGTTTTGGCCTGGGGCGGGTTATCGGTATTTGCACAAGTTGCCAGTTTTACCAGTTTAACCGATCTCCGTTTTTCAGCCTTTTTCCTCGGACGCATCCTGCAAACCGGTTTAGCAATCCTCTTGAGTCAGGTCTTGCTTAACTTCATCGACCTTCCCGCTTCCTCTCCTCTATTTGCCTTCCCCTATTTAGAAACGTCCACCGGCTTTTTACTGACCTGGCGGCTGAGTGTCTGGGTTTTCTGCGGTATTATGCTTATTTTCCTTCTTGCCGCTGCCGGGGTTCGATTATTGAATCAAAAATAAGAGGCCGTTGCATTGCAACCGCCCTTATGTACATTATTATTCCTTTATTATTCAGTCGGTTCGGCTTTTTTTCCGCTTTGATCCCGCTTTGCCAGTGTCCTAAGTTCTTCCCTGTTCTGATGCAGGGATTTCAAGGTCTCGGCGACACTTTTTTCAACTTGCTGCAAAAGTTCATCGGTATACTGGACGGCTCCGATTTTAACTTCTTTCGCATAACCTTGAGCTTGGCGGACAAGGTCTTCAGCATAGGTCTGGGCTTGTTTGGTGACCTCGTTTTCCCCGGCCATTTTTTCAACATAGGATTTCGCGCGTTCAAGAATGTGGTCTGCTTCAGCTTTAGCCTCATCGACAATTTTTTGACGCTCATAAAGTACGCGCTGAGCCTCTCGAATTTCTTCGGGCAAAGAAGCTCTCATCCGGTCGATGAGCTCAAAAATCTGCGTATCATCAACCAATACTTTTCCGGTCATCGGTATTTTAGTACCGCGGTCAACAATCTCTTCCAATTCCTCTAAAATCTCATAAACGTCGTTTTCCAAAGCTATCCTCCCCTATTCTACACATCTCTGAATATACCAGACTTTCGTATCACCATATTCACTGATTTTACGGATCTCAAAGGGTTCACAAACCCGAAGCTCTTCATCAGACGCAGTTTCGGCAATAATAACCCCCAATTCGTTAAGCCGGCAAGGTTGACTGAGCAATTTTAACGCTTTGCTTACTAATTCCTGTCGGTATGGAGGATCAAGAAAAATTAAATCATATTTTTCTTCGGGATATAGCTTAAGAAAATCAAATGCATCCATGCTAAAAAGTTTGGCTTGAGCTTTTACCGCAAATGTAAGATTTTCTTGAATAACTTTTTGCGCGGAAAATGTTTTTTCAACCAGAATCGCCTCTCGTGCCCCACGGGATATCGCCTCAATAGCCAAGTTCCCTGTCCCCGCAAAAAGATCAAGAACTTTTGCTCCGTTAACTTTTTCCATTAGCACATTGAAAATTGCACCTTTTACTTTATCCGCCGTAGGACGAGTATCCATTCCGGATACCGTTTTAAGTTTGCGCCCCCGCATTTCCCCGGCAATAATTCGCATAGACGTTCTCCTCGGAATAAAAATAAAAAATAAGACAGGCTAACACAAGTATACCACAGCCGTTAAACTTATTAATAAGATTTTCGTATATTTTCACTCAATATGCAAAGACTATTTTTCGGTAGGACTTTTTTCCTACCTTCCCCCATCAGTTCTTCCTTTCATTTCTCCTCTTGATCACTGGTCGTGAGGGCCAGTGATTTTTTGCACTCTTGCACTTAAACATTGTCAAATGCTTCGGGGAGGTTAAATTGCATGAAAAAAACAGATTTTATCCGGAAATTTAATGTCAACATTGATATGGCGGTCGAAGCCCATGAAATTCTTCGCGGAGAAATCGGAGAAGAAGTTCCCGGTGTACGAATGACCAAAGCCGAATTTGACCATGCCACCGTAACCAAGATTGATATTGAAACAGATCAAGGGGTTCAGGAAATGGGGCGTCCTAAAGGATCTTACATAACAATTGATGCTCCCGAAATCCGCCAAAACGATTACTTGGTTCATAACGAAATTAGTGAAGTTCTTGCCCAAGAACTCATTGATTTGATGAAACTTAATGATAATTCAAGTATTCTTATCGTCGGTTTAGGGAATTGGAATGCAACACCGGATGCGCTTGGTCCTCAAGTTATTGATAAAACCTTAGTTACGCGTCATCTTTTTCAGCTCTCTCCGGATGAACTCAAAGGGAAATTAAGAAAAGTAAGTGCTATTGCTCCCGGTGTGCTCGGTATTACAGGGATTGAAACTGCGGAAGTCATCCGCGGTCTTGTCGAACATGTCAAACCGGATTGGGTAATTGCTATTGATGCTTTAGCCGCGGGTTCCCTTGAGCGTATCGGGACCAGCATTCAAATTGCGGATACGGGAATCTCACCGGGCTCGGGCGTAGGAAATCAGCGCGTCGGTATTAACGAGGAAACATTAGGCTGCAAAGTCCTGGCCATTGGTCTGCCCACTGTTGTCAATGCGGCAATTATCGCGCATAGCTGTCTTGAAGGGGTGCTTGATGAGCTCAAAACAAGCCCCAGTCTTTATAAGCTTTATAAGGGATTCAGTCCAAATGCTTTAGAACATATTTTATCCCAAGCTTTGTCGCCATACAGCAATAATTTGATGGTAACACCGAAGGAAATCGATACCTTGATCAAGAGCGCCGCCAGGATCATTGCCGGAGCCTTAGGGATCGCCTTGCACCCCGGAATTACGCGTGAGGAGTATCAAACGTATTTGCAGTAGAGCAATACCTGATATAAACCACTGGCTGCGCTAAGCTAAAGCGCGAAACCCCTTCACGGGCTTTCGGCTGCGAAAGCTTTGTTCACCTGAACGTCCCTCCGCGAATCGTTCACTTCTATGCGTTATAGGAGACTGGCTCTGAGTTGAGGTACGAAACTTAGAGCCCTAGTCGACTTATCCTCGAAGGGGAGAAACTATGCTTTCGGGTCTTTTGCAATAGTCCATAATTTTATGCGTACGAAAACGGGGCTGTTTTGCAACAGCCCCGTTTTGTTCCCGAACTTAAAACTGATTAAGTATTAGGGAACTTCTTATGCTTGCGGTTTGCTATACCGATTTCCTGAGCGACCTCATACTTGAACTTCTCAAGTTCTGCAGATAAGGGAGCTCCTGTTTTCTTTTGATCTTCCATGCTTAGCCCTCCTCTTTTTCATGTATTGAGTAGACCTTCAGCGTAACTTTTGTGCAAACCTGCATCGCTGCACAGCATATTATTTATTCTTGATTTCTAGAGTTATTATTATCTTATAGCCGCAACTGATACACGGGAATTAAAGTGAAAATCTAACTCTTCGACCAAAAGCGCAAAAAAATCCCAAATAAAATGATTAGTGCAAACCTACATTTTCTAAAGCATAGTACTTATCGATTTCCTGTAATAACTTCTCGTAATGCCGGGGCTCTGCTAAAACCTTTTGTGCTGTCTGATAAGCTTGTTCAATAATCCGAGCATCCCGCGAAAGATCCGCTAAGCGCAATTCCATAACTCCATGCTGACGTGTCCCCAGAATTTCGCCGGCACCCCGCAATTTCAGATCCTCTTCCGCAATCTTAAACCCGTCCTGGGTTTCACAAAGAACCTCTAATCTTCGACTGTCCTTTGATGAGGACATGAGGATACAAAACGACTGCTCACTTCCCCGTCCGACCCTGCCGCGAAGCTGATGGAGTTGGGCTAAGCCGAAGCGTTCAGCGTTTTCGATAACCATAACGGATGCATTGGGGACATTGACACCGACCTCAACCACCGTTGTTGAGACAAGGATATCTGTTTCCCCTGATTGAAAACTCTGCATCACTGCTTCTTTTTCCGAGCCTTTCATCCGGCCATGCAAAAGAGCTACCTTCCGTTCCGGGAAACGCTCACACAGGGCTTCAAAGCGTTGTGTTGCGGAGATAAAATCCATATGTTCCGATTCTTCAACAAGGGGACAAACGACATAAATCTGGTGGTCCTTTTCCATTTGCTCTTCCATAAACTTTTCCAGATTAGAACGTCCCCGCTCGGAGAGTTTACGGGTGATAATGGGTTTTCGTCCTTTGGGCATTTCGTCGAGGACCGATAGCTGTAAATCGCCATAAAGCGTTAAAGCTAAAGTTCGCGGTATAGGTGTGGCTGTCATGACCAGCACGTGAGGATTTTCCCCTTTTGTTTGAAGCAAGGTCCGCTGTTTTACTCCGAAACGATGTTGTTCGTCGGTCACAGCTAAACCCAAGGCTTTAAAAACCACCGTTTCCTGAATAAGCGCGTGTGTGCCGACCACGATTTGAGCTGTACCTTCGGCTATTTCCCGAAGAACCTTCTCTCGCTCGCTCCGGTTCTGACTTCCGAGCAAGCATACAACGCGAATGCCCAGCGGAGTAAACGCTTCCCTTAAGGATTGAACATGCTGAAGCGCTAATATTTCCGTAGGGGCCATCATCGCTCCCTGATAGCCGGATCCCACTGCTTTGAGAAGCGCCGCCATCGCGACCGCCGTTTTACCGGAACCCACATCTCCTTGGATAAGCCGTGTCATTCCTCTTGAGCTCTCCATATCACGGAAAATCTCGCGAATAACCCTTTTCTGGGCGGAGGTCAGTTCAAACGGAAGCGATTTAACGAATTGTTCAACTAATATCTGTCCGCCTTTCAGAGGAGGACTATCCTCACGCTGTAGCCCTTGGCGCAAACGCGCAA
Organism: Desulfitobacterium sp.; assembly: GCF_034927245.1. Taxonomy (GTDB): domain Bacteria; phylum Bacillota; class Desulfitobacteriia; order Desulfitobacteriales; family Desulfitobacteriaceae; genus Desulfitobacterium_A. Next base: position 127,866 of record NZ_JAYFQK010000003.1, on the reverse strand, counting down.
CGGCTAGCTGCAGAAAGAGTACTTCTTCAAACACAAGCCGTTCGCGAGCCTTTTCTAAGCTTTCAAAAGAAGCCGGAAAGTGGATTTCACGATAAGATTGCGGACGTTCCATCCGATTCTTTCGCATTTCGTCAGGAAAAACTTCCGGAAAATAGTCGGGAACTTGAGAGATGACACTTTTCACCAGATTGCGAATCACCTTTGAGGAAAGACGAGCGGTTTCAGAATAGATGGGAATAATTTCAGGGGGTTTACCGGTACCCGTCCTTGTTATATCTGTCGCTTGAAGTTCGGGGACCCTTTTTTGCCAACGCACTTTCCCTGTCACCGTTACCGATGTTCCCACCGGGAATTGTTTAAGAATGAAGGTTTGATTAAACCACACCGCTGTAAGCAGACGTCCCTCTTGTTCAATCGAAAGTTTCACTACCTTTAGGCGGCCTTTGGTGATTTGTCCGGCAACAACTTTGCCGCTGACGGTGGCTAACTCACCGTCTTTAAGTTCATCAATCCGCTGCAGCCGCCGATTCTCATAACGCCGAGGAAAGTAAAGCAATAAATCTTTGACCGTATTAATTCCCAAATGTTCCAATTGTTTGGCACGTTCCGGCCCTACCCCTTTAAGGTATTGCAAAGGGCGATCTTTGGCCACGGGTTGAGGTTTAGGTTGAGGTTGAGGTTGGGGGATAACCTGTTTTACGAAGATTGGTTTTACCGGAATTGGTTTTACAGAAATCGGTTTTACGGAAACTGATTTCTTCGGATCAGACTTTGCCGGAATCCGAGACCCGCCCGGTTTTAATGAATTCACTTCTGCATGTCCATTAATTCCTTCGCTCGAACTCACATTTTCAATAAAGCGCCGCAGATGGGCTAAGGCTTCCCGTCGCTGCAAGGGACTCCATGCTTCATAATTTTGAGCCATCATTTCAAGAATTTGCCGATCACCGTTTGGCGCGATTTGTTCTAAACGCCGTAAAACGCCCGCCAAGAAAAAGTGAAAGCCGCCCACGACTCCCGTATCACTGCATCCCTGCTTTTCCTCGGCTACAACAGCTCTTTTTAGATTTTGGAGAACAAGTTTTTCTTGACCGGATATCATAGAAAATCAGCCTTAATTCTTTGCCCCGTTTTGGATACCGCTAATCCGCCTTGAGCTGTTTCGCGAAGGCTACACGGCATCTGTCTGCCGATTTCTCCCATGGCATCGATGACTTCATCCAGAGGAATTTTGCTCTCTACCCCCGCTAAAGCCATCTCCGCAGCCGCAAGAGCCAACGTTGCCGCTGTCGCATTTCGTTTAACACAGGGAACTTCAACAAGCCCTGCAACAGGATCACAGACCAAACCTAAGAGGGATTTCATCGCTAAGGCAGCCGCATTTCCCGTTTGAGCGGGCGTTCCCCCTGCAAGTTCAACAGCTACAGCCGCGGCCATCCCGGCGGCGGAACCAATCTCCGCCTGGCAGCCTCCCTCCGCACCCGAAACATTTGCCCGATCAGCGATGACCATACCCACCCCAGCCGCTGTAAAAAGCGCTGTTTCCAACTCTTCTTCGGTCGAACCCAGCAATTCATCCACAGTAAAAAGTACAGCCGGTAAAACACCGCAAGAACCAGCCGTAGGCGCTGCCACAATTTTCCCCATCGTCGCATTGACTTCAGCAACGGCTAAGGCTCTGGCAATAGCTCCGCTTACGATATCACCGGTAAGACTCTTACCGCTCTTCCGGCGATTATAAACCTTAGCTGCATCCCCTCCCACAAGTCCGGATAGCGATTGGCGCTCCTCGCTTAGGCCGGATCGGACAGAGGCTCGCATGACCTCTAAATTCGAACGCATCCGTTCCCGTAATTCTGATTCCGTTTTCTCTGAGTCCTCGGCTTGCTCAGCCAGGACAATCTCACCGATTTTCAATTCCTTCTCTTCGGCAAGCCGAATATAATCTTGATAAGCCCGCATTAAGCATTCCTCCTTACTCCAAGGGTTCAATCGCCATCGCTTGATGGACAGCAGGGAGTCTTGTCATTAACGTTAAGGCTGCCGGTTCAATGGCTTGATCCGCTTCAACAATAGTCAGTGCCCGAGCACCTTTCTTTTCACGGGAAACATGCATTTGAGCAATATTGATTTGAGCTGTGGCTAAAATTGAGGTCACTTGGGACACCACTCCGGGTAAGTCTTGGTGCAAAAGAATCAATGTATAAAAATCACCCATGACTTCAACTTGAAATTCATTGATTCGGGTAACAACGATTCGCCCTCCACCGATGGATGAACCGATTACTTCGACAACATTACCCTGACGTCCGGTTAAGCGGAACCTGGCTGTGTTAGGATGTACATCTCCTAAATTATCGGTCTTAAAGCGAATTTTTATTCCTTTTTCCTCCGCAATTTGGAAAGCTTTAGGAATACGTTCATCATCTGTATGCATACCAAGGAGGCCCGCAACCAGGGCTAAATTTGTCCCGTGACCTTTTCCTGTTTCTGCAAAGGAACCATGCAAGGTGATCTCAGCCTCCATGGGTTCATTCCCTAATATTTTCAACGCCATTGCTCCGAGACGAACAGCGCCTGCCGTATGTGAACTTGAAGGACCCACCATCACAGGGCCTATTAGATCAAAAACAGTACTCTTACCCAAGCTTCCAACCTCCAATTAACGCACCGGTCTTCGAAAGTGCCTGTTATCCGATATTGTAAATCCCCCCGGAACTCACCGGAGGGATTGGCCTGCGTTCTTGTCTTATTCTACCCCTAAAATATAATAATAAAGGGGCTGTTGTCCGGGATATAACTCAACTTCGATCGAGGGGACTTCATTTTCCAGCCATTCTCTAAGCTGTTCTGCTTCCTCTTCCCTAGTCTCTTCCCCATAGAATATGGTAACAAGGTCATGCTCCCGCCATTCCATTTTTTCCAGGGTGGACTGAGCAACCTGTAATCTTTCATGACCCGTAATCTGAATAACATCTTCAACCAGGCCGAGAATATCTCCTTCTTTGATTTCCAAATCCCCAAATTGAGAATCTCGAATAGCGTAGGTGACTTCTGCCGATTGAATCTGGGTTAATCCTTTGTCCATGTTCTGTGCGTTTTCTTCGGGATCCCCCTCCGGGTCGTAATTAACAAGTGCTGAGATTCCTTGCGGAATTGATTTTGTCGGGATAACATAAATATTTTTATCAGTAACAATATCTTTAACCTGATTGGCAGCCATGATGATATTTCCGTTATTCGGAAGAATATAAATATTTTCAGCCGAGACTTTCTGAACGGCTTCGACTAAATCCTCTGTACTGGGATTCATCGTTTGGCCGCCAAATACCACTTCATCCACACCTAAACTTTTCAGCACATCGGCAATACCTTGTCCCATTGCCGCGGCAATAATTCCGTGTTTTTTTAGCGGTTGCTCCTGCGTCTTTGTCTGAGCCTGTTCGGTACTTTCCAAGACTGCTTCATTATTTTTATCCTTTAAAGCATGGGCCATCGCTTCGTTTTGGGAAAGCATATTATGAATTCCGACTTCATGCAACGATCCGAATTGAATCGCATAATCAAGAATCTTACCGGGGTTTTTAACATGAATATGAATTTTTATGACTTCATCCGTACCCACAACCAACAAACAATCTCCGCGGTCGCTTAAATCCTGGCGGATACGGTCAGCATCAAGGTTTTTACCCTTGACTAAAAACTCTGTGCAATAAGGAAATTCGAGGTTCTCTACCTCCATAAATCCGGTTGGAGCTTCCGGGGGCTGCACCTTCTCCTTTGCGGGGGAAGCCGAATCCTCTTCAACCTCGAGACCCTCGAGTGCTGAAATCCACCCTCCGATAATAAGGAGAAATCCTTGGCCCCCGGCATCGACAACTCCGGCTTGTTTGAGCGTCGGTAACATTTCCGGTGTTTTCTCGAGAGTTTGTTGACCCTTTAAATACGCTTCTCGGAGTGTTTCAAGTGGACTGCCGCCCTGTTTGGCCCGGGCTAATGCGCCTTTGGCTATTTCTCGGGAGACGGTTAGGATCGTCCCTTCAACAGGCTTCATAACTGCTTTATAAGCGGTATCAACCCCCGCCTGGAGAGCTTGTGCAAGCTGGAGAGCCGAAACGTTTTTTTGTCCTTCGACACCCTTGGCGATTCCGCGAAGAAGCTGAGAGAGGATGACTCCGGAATTCCCGCGCGCACCCATCAGCGAGCCCATAGATACTGCAGCCGCCACCTCCGCCACAGATTGCCCGGAAGTCTTCTCCGCGTCTTTTACTGCGGACTGAATGGTTAAATTCATATTTGTACCTGTATCGCCATCCGGAACGGGAAAAACGTTTAAAGCATCCACTTCACTTTTTTTAAGCTCCAATGCTTTAGCCCCCGCCCGCATCATCATTTTCCATTGCTGTCCACTAACGTGTTCTCCTATTTCCATCGCTGGTTTCAAATCTTGATCCTCCTAATCTTTAACCGGCCGTTACTCAAGCACACGAACACCTTGTATATTTACATTCACTTGAGCGACCTTCAACCCGGTCAGGTTTTCTGTTGTATATCGGACTCGCTCCATAACATTCGTTGCGACTTCAGAAATATTGACACCATAGCCGACAACAATGTAAAGGTCAATAACCACTTGATTTTCATCAATCTTTACCATTACCCCGCGAGCTAAGTTTTCACGGCCCAGTAATTCGGTAAATCCATCGGTTATTTTACGAGAAGACATTCCCACTAAACCATAGCACTCCACTGCTGCAGCTCCGGCAATTGTAGCGATGACTTCCTCGGAAATATCAATTTTCCCCAAATTATTGTTAATTTCTTTTCCCATTTTGCGGATCTCTCCCTTCAGGCACTATCCATATCAGCATTATTCTACCAATAATAAATGAAATGTTCAATAATTTATATCTTCCGGGAATAATCCAAGCCAAAAACTTGCCAATCCTTAAAACTTTTGTTAAACTATTATAGTGTCATTTCCGGTGTAAAGGAGGTAAGAGCAATGGCTAATGTTTGTGCTATTTGCGGAAAAGGGATTTCAACAGGTATTCAAGTGAGTCACTCCCATATCCGTACCAAACGGACTTGGAAACCGAACCTTCAAAAGGTTCATGCCATCGTTAACGGCACTCCGACCCGGATCAGAGTTTGCACCAGATGCTTACGTTCCGGTAAAGTTCAACGCGCTGTCTGATTTTCGTGCGTTTTTCCAAGTAAAGCTCGACATTGTCGGGCTTTTTTCATTGTTTTTTTCTCTAAATGTCTGGAGGGGCTGTTACAGAACAGCTCCTCTTTTTATTTTATTCTTGCCCCGCTTGTTCATAAAGCTCGCTTAGCTCTTTTTCATTAAATAAATAATGCTCATTGCAGAAATGGCAAACCAATTCCGCTTGCTTGTCTTCGAGAATTTCCTTTAGTCCTTCCCGGCCTAAACTCACTAAAGTTCCCCCGACTCTCTCCTTTGAGCAGGAACAATGAAAACCCGCAGGACGTTTTTCTAAGACCTGATAAGATAGCCCGCCCAATAATGTCTCCGTCATTTCTTGCATCGAATGACTATCCGCCGCAATTTTACTAATCCCTTGGGTTAACGTCTTAAGCTTTTCCTCAATTTGATCGATGCATTCTTCAGATGCCCCCGGCATAAGTTGAATCAACAATCCTCCGGCACCTGCAACCTGATAATCCCGTTCGACCAAAACTCCCAATAACGCCGCGGATGGAATCTGCTCCGAATTTAAGAGATAATGGACAAGATCCTCAGCAATTTCGCCGCTGACCAAGGGAACCGTACTCGTATAATTTTCGCCGTTTTCTAAACTTTTACTTACGGCGAATTCCCCTTGCCCTACGGCTTGGGCTACATTTAGCTTTCCTTGTTCATTAAGCATCATATCTACAAATGGTTCATGAACATAACCCCGAACTTCGCCTTGAGCATTGCCAACGGCAACAACCCCGCCTAACGGACCGTCCCCTAAAAGGCGAATCGTAATAAATTCATTTCCTTTAAGCGAACTGGCCAATAACAGAGATGCTGTCATCAGCCGGCCTAACGCTGCCGTTGCTACCGGGGAAGTATGGTGCCTTCTGCGGGCCTCCTCGACCAGATCTGTTGTTCTTGCCACAACCCAGCGGGCTTGACCCCCGAGGAGGGTTCCTACCCATATCTCATCATGGTTATCATTTGCCATTTAATTCATCATCCTTTAAACGTTCGTTTGGCGAAGCTACGCTAATTAAGTGAGCAAAACGAGCAGAGCTATCCCTTCCTCAACCTGGACGACAGCCTGTTCTTCTAAAAAAACATTGCTTATCCCGCGCGGCGATTCTTTTAAAATAAATTCCCCATGCAAAGGATAAAATAATCCATCTGTAGTCACGCGTATTTTTTCGGTTACCGGAATAATAGAAAGCTCCTGTCCCGCTCGGCCTTTGAGTGTCTCCCTCCCCCGAATCATATAGATTTCATGAAGCGGGTCTTTGATATGAATACAACAGCCCCTGTTAAGGAACTTGAGCAGAAGGGCCAGATTTCCCAACAGATGATCCACTCGTCCTCCTGTTGCACCATAAAGCCACAGTGAAGACATCTCCCGGGATGAGGCGTTCGGTGAAGACATTTTAGTCCCAAGCATATTTAGGGCATACTCTAACGCAAGTTCCAGATCTGTCTCATCTTTTTCCCTCGGATATTGCTGAATGAGCACATCATTCCGGCGGCATAATTCTAAATTTTCCGGAGTAATGGAGTCCAGGTCACCGATTAAAACATCAGGTATCCGCCCCGTTAGAAGCGCGGAGTTGCCCCCGCCATCTGCACAGATCAGATAATCGAAGCGCGCCAATTCCAAGCGTCCCCACTCCGCATCCCACTGTCCGTTAGCCAAAACCGCTATTTTCACTTTGATCCACCTTTAAATTCAAGTCCGGATTTACGAATATCCCGAATCGCTTGTGCCGGATCAGGTTGTGCAAATACAGCCGCACCTGCCACTAAAATCTCGGCACCCGCTTTAACAGCGTCCGGTGCCGTTTGGACATTAATTCCGCCATCGACTTCAATCCGGCATGAGGACTGCATCTGTTCTAAATATTTATGTAAGACTTGAATCTTCGGAAGGACTCCGGGAATGAATCTTTGTCCTCCAAAGCCGGGATTAACACTCATAATCAAGACCATATCAAGGTCCGGCAAAATGTATTTCAAACCGTCTAAAGGTGTCGCGGGATTCACAGCCACACCTGCCGATAAACCTAAAGCTTTGATCTGTTGAACGGCCCGATGAATATGCGGAGTCGCTTCAAGATGAACAGTGATATGATCCGCACCGGCCTCAGCAAAATCTTGAATATAACGTTCCGGTTGTTCAATCATCAAATGGACATCAAATAACATTCTGGAATGGGGACGCAATGCTTTAACAACAAGCGAGCCAATCGTCAAATTCGGGACAAAATGCCCATCCATGACATCAATGTGCAAAACTTCAGCCCCGGCTTCTTCGACTGTACGAACCTGTTCGCCCAGCCGGGAAAAATCTGCGGAAAGAATGGAGGGTGCAATTTTTAGCATGTCTAATATCTCCTCTCAGCGGCAATAACTTCTTCTAAAAATAAACAATAATGATCATATCGTGTTTTTTCAATCTGCCCGGATTCAACGGCTGCCTTCACAGCACAATCGGGTTCCTTATGATGCAAACAGCTCGTAAAGCGGCATTTTCCCGATACATCCGCAAACTCCGGAAAAAAGAAGGACAGTTCTTCGCGTTTCATCTTAGGCAAGTAAAGAGAAGAAAAACCGGGTGTATCCGCAATTAAACCTTCCCCGCATACCATTAACTCAACATGCCGGGTTGTATGGCGACCGCGCTTCATTTTGCGGCTGATTTCCCCTGTCTTCAGTTCAAAACCTGGCTCCAAAGCATTAACCAAGCTTGACTTGCCTACTCCCGAAGGACCCGCAAGAACGGTTACCTTTCCTTTGAGATGTTCCCGAACTTCGGCTAGGCCTTGCCCTGTCCGCGCTGAAACCTTGACAAAATCATAGCCCAATTTCTTGTAATAATCTAAGCTTGTGACAGCATTTTCTGACGTTGCCGTACTGCCTTGCTCCTCAGCCTGATCCACTTTATTAATAATAATAATCGGCTTGATTCCAACCTCTGAAACCTGAATCAACAAGCGATCCAGCAAATTGAGATCCGGCCGGGGCGAAAGGAGTGCAAAAACGAGAAAAGCCTGATCCACATTTGCTATTGTGGGACGAACCAACGAATTTCGCCGTTCTTCCACTTTCTCAATCGTCGCCTTATTCCCCGTCCCCGGAAGAATCTGAACACGGTCTCCGGTCAAAAATTCCTGTTCTTTAATGCGAAAGCGGCCGCGCAGGGAACACTCCCATACTCGACCTTCCGCATAGACATAATAAAATCCACTGTAACCTTTGAGCAAAATACCTACTATCATATCTACCCCTTAATTTTGAAATTAAGCTAATGGCCCCGGGCCATCGGACACCGTAATCGTCACGATCGTTCCGGGCGGAATCGCATCCCCCGGTTTTGGATTCGTCGCCATCACCGCATCTTTCGGATAATCAGTCGAACTTTCATTGAGAATTACGACCTGAAGGTTCATTTGATCGACTAAAATCTTCTGGGCTTCGGCCGCCGATTTTCCCACCACATTAGGCATCACCAGATTACCGTTCGCTCCGGCACTCACAGTGAGGTCGATCTTGTCGTTCTTCGGCCAAGGCGTATTCGCAGGAGGGTTCTGTCCGGTGACAATTCCGGCCGGCAAGTTGGATTTTGTATCCGGAATAATCTTAATATCCCCGGTAAAGCCATCACTCTTCAGTTTATTCCTTGCATCTTCCTCAGTCATCTGGCCTGTCAACAAATTCGACATCTTCAGCATTTCCGGTCCTTTGCTTACCGTGATTTTAATGGAACGTCCTTTTTTTACCGTAGACCCGGCCTTTGGGCTCTGGGCTGAAATCTTCCCGGCCGCAATAGTATCATCGTATTCTTCATCCACATTTTGATCGAGCTTAAGGTTTGCTTTTTCAGTCGCATATCCGGCCTCAAGTTTCGATAGACCGACTAAATTCGGGACCTCGGTCGGGCTGCCGCCAAGGTAACTAAAGCCAAACCAACCTGCCAAAAGAAGCAACAGTGCGGCAACCGCACCTATTATCCAGGCTTTGCGTTTATTCTTCGGTTGATTCGTTTTCGGAGGCTCATCTTTAGGATGGGCAGATAAAGCCGCATTTACTCCATTGCTCAATGATTTATGGATACGCGTACTTTCAAGGTCTTCCTCAAGAGGCTGTTCCGTCATCTGAAGGGGTTCACCATTTTGGACACGGGTTAAATCCTGAATAAGCTCTGAAGCTGTTTGGTATCGTCGTTCCGGAGCTTTAGCAATAGCCTTTAAAATGACATTTTCAAGTTCTTGGCTGATCCGCGGATTCAGACTGCTCGGGGGAACCGGATTCTCTTGAAGATGCTTTAGGGCAATGGCAATCGGAGTTTCGCCATCATAAGGAACCTTACCTGTCAATAACTCATAGAGAATAATCCCCAATGAGTAGAGATCGGATTGTTCATTCGTTTGAACCCCTTTGGCCTGCTCCGGAGACAGATAATGAACAGAGCCGATAATATCACCCGTATGGGTCATCGTCGCGGCAGAGACAGCCCGGGCAATACCGAAATCCGTGACCTTAGCACGTCCATCCGCGGTTACAAGTATGTTATGGGGTTTAATATCCCGATGGATTATGTGGTGTTCATGAGCATGACGGATTGCCCTGGCGATTTGCAACGCTAAATTAATGCTTTGTTCAGACGATAAGGGTGCATACTCACGGATGAGTTCTTTCAGATTCTGCCCCTCGACGTACTCCATCACAATATATTCGGTATCTCCATCCTTGCCCACATCATAGATCGAGACAATATTCGGATGAGAAAGACTGGCAGCCGATTGAGCCTCTCTCCGAAAACGCCGTACAAAATCGTCATCTGAAGCGAACTGGTCGCGCAAAACCTTAATGGTCACGACACGGTTCAGCAAGATATCCTTGGCCTTATAAACAATGGCCATTCCTCCGACTCCGATTTTTTCTATTATTTCATAACGTTCGCTTAATATTTTGCTCATTTGGATTCACCTGCTTTCTGACTTAATGCTGTTTCGATCATAGCTCGGGCAATCGGTGCTGCCGCTCCCCCGCCTGTTCCTCCATGTTCCACCATTACAGCAACAGCAATCTGGGGATTATCGGCCGGTGCAAAAGCAATATACCATCCATGTGTTTTGCTATTTCCCCCAGGCTCTGCCGAGCCTGTTTTAGCGGCAACTTGAATTCCGGCAATTCCGCCCGGTGAAGCAGTCCCCTCATTTACAGCAGTTATCATCGCACTCTTGATTTTATCCGCCTCCTCAGTCGATAACGCCGTTAGCCACGGTTGAGGGTTGGTTTTATAAAGTACGTTTTGCTGATCATCCATAACCTGACCCACAATATGAGGTGTCATCATGACCCCATGATTCGCAATTCCGGCGGTAACCAAGGCCATATGGAAAGGGCTAACAAGAACCTCGCCTTGACCAAACGAACTTGCGGCAAGCAGATTGGTATTTAACTGTTTAGGAACGGGAGACTGATTCGTAATCTGACTTGGTGGAACAGATAATTCAAAGGGTATGGTTTGTCCAAAGCCAAATTCCTTAACTGCCTTAAGGAATTGCTGATCACCGCTTTGTACTCCGAAGTTTGCAAAATAGGTATTGCAGGAATCAGCGAGGGCCGTATCATAGTTCACCCATCCATGGGCTTTATCATTCTGCTCGGGAATAACCTGTCCATTAATAACCGTCGATCCGGTACAATTATAAAGATCTCCGGTATTAACCCCTGAGCGCAGGATTGCAGCTGAGGTAATGACTTTCATGGTTGAACCGGGCGGATAAAGGGCAAAAGCGCGATTAAGGAAAGGACTTCCCGGCTTTTTACTTAATTCCCCCCAATTTTGATCCAACGCATTGGGGTCAAAACTAGGCTGACTGACTAAAGCCAAAACTTCACCGGTTTTAGGATTGAGGGCCACTGCAGTTCCGCTTTTATCTTTAAGCCCCTCATAAGCAACTTTCTGCAATCGGTAATCTAAGGTTAAAACAACATCGTTTCCCTTGCGGGGGAGCTGAAAAAGCTTTTTAATTTCCTGTTCAGCTGTCGCATCTTTTATTCCTAGGAGCCAATCCCCAAAGGAAGCCTCCATCCCTGCCGAACCATGCTGCAGAGTAGCATATCCCAGCAAGGGCTCCAGGACTTCCCCCTTGGGGTAAACTCGCGTTTTCTTATCATCGGTTATTTGAGTCTGGGCCAAAATTTCGCCGTTCCGATCAAAAATTCCTCCTCTGACAACGCGTTCTTCCATAAGTATGAGACGGCGGTTTGCCGGATTTTGCAGCAAGGCATCAGAACGTACGACCTGCCAATAAACTAATCCAAAACTAAGAAAAATAAAACTGATGGAGAAACCTATAGCGATATACCTTAACCCTTTCTTCATAAGGCATACCCCCTCTCCTTACTCTTTGAGGCGGGCCTGTCCGCAGATACTTGGGAGATATTCGCCAAGATTCCTAAGAGAAGAAAATGAACCAGCATCGAGCTTCCCCCATAACTCACCCAAGGTAAGGGAATTCCGGTCAGCGGCAAAAGCTTCGTGACCCCTGCTAAAATGATTAAAGTTTCCGTACCGATGAGGATACCGATTCCGGCCGCCAGAATCTGTCCAAAACGGTCCACGGCCCTCATGCTCACGCGGAAAGCACGCAGGACAACGATCAGGAAAAGCAAGAGAACAGCCATTGCACCCGCAAATCCGATTTCCTCGGCAATAACGGCAAAGATAAAGTCCGTACTCGCCGCGGGAACTTGGAAAGCTCCGATTCCGTTTCCCAGGCCTACTCCCATGATTCCCCCTCCGCCAATGGCAAAAAGAGATTGAGCAATCTGATACCCACCCCCGGAGGAATCAATCCACGGATTAAGCCACGTTGAAACCCTAACACGGACATGGTGAAACAAGAAATAACCCATTACTCCTGTTACGCCGAGAACAGGTAAAGATATACCCAAATAAAGTGGCCGCTCGGTTACAACATAAAGCAAAAGAACAAACAAAGAATAAAAAACCAAAGCTGTTCCCAAACTCTTTTGAGCGGCTAACAGACCCAGGGAAAAACCGCTCATGATTAAGAACGGACCTAACGTGCGCCCATCCGGCAAAGAGAGCCTTCCAACCTGCACCGTACCCACACGAAGAATTTCTTCGTGCTCATCCAGATATGAGGCCAGAAAAAGAAGTAAGGTGATCTTCACTAATTCCTCGGGTTCAAAACTAAAGCCGCCGATGCTCAGCCAGCTGGTTGCCCCGCCGGCGGTTACACCGAACACCAGGGTCAATAATAGCATAATAACAGAGGCTAATCCCCAAAGATATTGATATCGCCCTAATTTCCGATAATCTTTAAGCCCCCAAATAATAAAATAGAAAGCTATGAGTCCAATACTTGCCCACCAAAACTGACGCATCGCCGAGGCAGGACGAATACGCGTCAAAAACACCAAACCAATGACAACTATAGTCTGGACCGTCGCTAAAAGCAAGGGGTCACCCTGATAGTCGGTTATCTTCTCTATAATCAGCCCTAAAAGAAGCAACACCGAAAATATCACCGCTTGCCAGAGAACTGATCGGTCTGCACGTCCCTCTAAGTACAAGACCCCCAGGCCAACCCACAAAATCATTAAATTAAGAAAGCGCAGCACTCCATATCCCATTTTGTCACTCCATAAGACAGCCTAGGGCTGTAAAGTTATCCGGAGCTCCCCGGTCAAGAATAAGCTGGCGCATCCGTTCAAAATGTTCTTCCCAAGAACCTTCCTGAGATAGCTCCCGGATTAATTCTTCTTCGGATATTACATTGGAAAAGCCATCCGTACAGAGCAAGAAAAAATCCCCCTTTTGACAACCCATGCAACCGGAATCAACTTTTACTTCTTGGGACGCTCCGACTGCCCGAATAAGGACATGCCTTTGGGGATGCTTTTCCGCCTCTTCGGGAGAAATCTGGCCCATGCGAACCAATTCCTCCACAAGTGAATGATCAACCGTCAGGGGAATCAATTTCCCTTCCCGCCATAAATAGCCCCGGCTGTCTCCCACATGGGCAATAACGGCTTGATCCGCCTTAAAAACTAAAGCGGTCAAAGTCGTCCCCATTCCTTCATTCGCCGGATTTACCGTTGAAGCCTCGAATACTCTGCTGTTAGCTTGAATTAAGGCCTGTTTAACCCAATCCAATACTGCGTCTCCCTCTAAGTTTTCGAGTTCCGAAGCAGCCTCGGCCAACACTTGCAGAGCCGTACGCGCCGCGACCTCTCCGGCCAGATGCCCACCCATGCCGTCAGCCACGGCATAGAGACCATATTGAGGAAGAATAAGTAAGGAATCCTCATTATTTTTTCGTACACATCCGGTTTCACTAAAGCTTACTACTCTCATCTTGCCACCTCGAATACTGGAAGGTGATACTTCCAATTTTCACATAATCACCAGCGACCAATTGAACCGGAGAGTGAATCCGCTCTCCGTTAACCCAGGTTCCATTCGTGCTTCCAAGGTCCTCGATGGTGGTTACGCCTTTCTTATTTCGAATCAGGGCATGGTCGACCGACGCGAAATGATCAGTCAAAACCACATCATTATGTTTCCCACGTCCTAATTTAAGACCTTTACCCTCAATGCGGAAAACCCTTCCTTTGGGAAAAAGTTCCCCTCCGGCGAGGACTTCAAGCCGTCCGTTATTTTGTTCTCCTTTACGGATCCCTTTAAATTGAAGATCACCTAAAAGGGCGGTTAAAACTTTAAACAGGTATAAATAAATCAGTACGATAAAAAGTAATCGCCCCAAAACCACAATGAATTGCATAGATACCTCCGAGCCTATTCCCGACGAAGAGCCATTATGGTTTGCCCAATTTCAATTCGGTCTCCCGGGACAAGAATTTGCTTAGAAATACGCTGACTATTAAGCCATGTTCCATTCGTACTCCCCAAATCATCAATTTCCCAACCGGAACCCATACGACATATTCGTAGATGTCGACGGGAAACTTCCGCGTCATTGAGAACAATCTCACACTGGCTATGCCTTCCGATATAGATCACATCATCCTTAAGCGGAAATCTTTTCCCTTGATCAGAACCTTCTAAGACTTCGAGATAATACGGAGATTTCCTTCCTTGTTCTAAAGGATCCTTCAGCGCAAGCAGATCGGCGCCCTGCAAAATGTTTGTTTGATCCCGCCAAGCTTCCGAAGGGTTGTTTTCATCGTCATCGCTTTCCTCGTATTCCTCGTCCGCATCCCATTTTACCTCAATCGAATCATCAAAATCGACTTCGACAAACATTTCGCACGGTTTAACGGTATCATCGGCATGAAGTTCGATTGAGGGTTTACTCAAGAAGGTAAAACCGCTCCGTTGCCCTTCGGCATAGATATACTTGGAAAGTTCGAGCAGAAACGCTTCTCCGAAGCTTGCTAAAGGACTCCAGTCACTGGAATGAAGATAAACCCGATAGACATTGGGAACATAAACTTGTGAGATGCTGACCTGCTTATTTTTATACATCGCTTTCACAAGTTCTTTGGCAATTTCCACAGGTTGAAGACGGGCCGCATTTTTCTTAAAGACCCCTGTAAAAAGGTGTTCGGCTACTTCTTCAAAACGGGCTAGAAGGCTCATTTCTCGTCACTCTCCCACTGGCGTCGCAGTTGACCACAGGCTGCGTCAATATCTGTTCCTTTTTCCTCGCGAAGGGAAACCGGAATTCCTTGTTGTTCAAGGACGCGTGCAAAACGCTGAATTTCTTCCGGCTCGGGCCGAGCCATGCCCGTCTCCACGACGGGATTAACGGGAATCAGGTTGACATGGGCAAGCTGCCCCTGCAAAAGCCGGGCGACTTCATCTGCGGCCTTTTGTGTCGCCTGGCCCGCAATTAAAGCCACCTCAAACGTTATTCTTCGATTTGTTGCTTCCGTATACTCTCGGCAAGCTTTCATTAACTCTGCGAGAGGATACCGCCGATTGATCGGAATTAAATCATTACGGATCTCATCATTGGCACTATGTAAGGAAACAGCCAGCCCGACTTGAGGATTATCCTCTGCTAATTGCCGGATTTTCGGGGCAACACCGCTTGTCGAAATGGTCATCCGCCGCATCCCAATGTTTTGACCGGCCTCCCGATTAAGAATTTGAATCCCTTTTAGAACCTCGTCATAATTAAGAAGCGGTTCACCCATACCCATAAAAACAACGTTAGTCACTTGAAATTCGGGATCCTCTTGGCGCATCAGATGGGTAATATCAAGGATTTGGCCTACGATCTCCCCGGCGGAAAGGTTTCTTTGCCATCCGCTTAAACCGGTAGCACAGAATGCACAGCCAACCGGACAACCCACCTGAGTCGAAAGACAAACGGTTCGGCGATTTCGGCTTTTCACTCGGTCATAATCCATCAAAACACATTCGATACTCTGTCCATCCGCCAGTTGAAATAAAAATTTTCGAGTGCCATCCTTGGAAACTTGCTCCCTCAGCAACTGAAGCGGTTCGAGTGTTAAACGTCCCCGAATTTTTTCCAGATCGGGTTTCCCTACATTTTTAATCTCATCCCAGTGTTGAACCGCTTTTTGCTGAATCCATTGAAAGATCTGACGCCCCCTGAATTTAGGCAGCCCGATCTCTTGACAAACCAATATAAGTTCATCTTCGGTCAACCCTCTTATATCACTACTCACCATAGTATTCACCTAATTCCTTCCAGCTAAACTTCCACCCGCTTAAATTTAGCTATAAAAAACCCGTCCATGCCATGGCGATGAGGCAGAATTTGCAGCATCCCTTTTTTTGCTTGTCGAATATCGCTTTCTTCGTTTAAAGAAAAGGGGAGAACATCTAATAAATTGACCGGTTGAAATTCGGGATGTCCCTTTCGGAAGGCCTTGACTACCTCAAAATTTTCATCCGGTTCAATCGTGCAGGTTGAATAAACCAGTTCCCCGCCTTGAGCCACACATTGGGCCGCTCGATTAAGGATTTCCAGCTGCAAGGCCGGAAGTTTTTCAATCTCCGCTTCTGTCTTATGATAACGCAGATCCGCCCTTCGCCGAATGACGCCGAGCCCCGAACACGGTGCATCGACCAATACTTTTTGGCAGGAACCTTCTTCGATTCCGGGCAATTCACGGGCATCCCCCGCTTGAGGCCGAATAATCGTGATGCCCAAACGCTGCGCCAATTGAACAATCAGACCGACTTTTTGAGGATGGATATCAAAGGCCAGGATTTCGCCTTGATTCTTCATTTTCTGGGCAAGATGAGTTGTCTTTCCTCCCGGCGCGGCACAGGAATCCAGGACTCGTTCCCCGGGCCGAGGATCTAAAACATGGGCCACCAGTTGTGAGCTCTCATCTTGAACCGTAAAGAGACCCTCCTGAAAGCATTTCAGCCGATCAAGCGCACCTGAGTTTTCAAGAATCAAACTTTCCGGTACCCGTTCACCTAATCTCGCCTGAACCCCTTCCTGCTGAAGATTGTTCAGCAGCTCTTCACGGGTAACCTTCAAGGTATTGGTCCGAATCCATAATAACGCAGGCTCATTATTTGCTTGGCAGAGGGCTTCTGTCTCCTCAAGTCCGTATCGCTTAAGCCAACGCTTGACCATCCATTCCGGATGTGAATAACGTACGGATAAATAGCGCACAGCCTCTTTTCCGGAATTGGGCCAGCGGATATTCCACCCATCATGCAGTACCTTGTGCAGAACTCCATTGACTAAACCCGTATACTTTCCCTGGCGCGGTTTGGTCATCTCCACGCCCTCATTTATAGCCGCCGGAGCGGGTATTTTTGATAAAAAAAGAAGTTGAAAAGCGCTAATCCGTAAAATCCAACGCACTTCATGAGGCAATGCGGAAAGAGGAGTGCGCAAATGCCTCCTCAATGCATAATCCAAAGTCAGTCGGTTTTTCAACGTACCATTCACCAATAAGGTAATAAGCTGCCGGTCTCGTCCATCCTCAACCTCTTGCAATTCCCTTTGCAGAAGGAGGTTGGCATAGGCCTGCTCCTCATCCACCCGGCCAAGAATCCGAACGGCTCGCTCCCGTGGCGCCAAATTAGTCATTCCTGTTTCGTCCTTGCGCTATTAAAATGAAACGAGCAAGCTCCAATACGGCAGTTAAAGCCGCTGCGACATAGGTTAAAGCTGCCGCGCTTAAGACCCTGCGTGCTCCTTTTACCTCATCCTGAGCCAGCATCCCATTGCTTTGCAATAATGCCATTGCTCGATGGCTCGCATTATATTCAACAGGCAAAGTGATCAGCTGAAAGATAACCGCAAGTGAAAACGCCAGAATTCCGATCTGTAAAAGCCAATTGAAAGCAGGCATAAAAAAGCCGATGAGGATGAGCACCGGCCCTAAACTGCTCCCAAAATTGGCGACCGGAACAAACGTTGAACGCAGCTGCAACGGAAAATAGCCGTTGGCATGCTGGATCGCATGACCCGTTTCATGAGCTGCAACCGCCAAGGAGGCTAAGGAGTTTCCGCTGTAAACCCCTTCACTTAAACGAACCGTACGATCCCGCGGATCATAGTGATCGGACAGATTGCCGGCTACCGGCTCAATTCGTACATCATAGAGACCATTGGCTTGAAGGATTGCCCTTGCAGCCTGAGCCCCGGTATATCCGGCACGTGAATACACTTCTGAATATTTATTATACGTCGTGGAAATCTTTCCTTGAGCATAAATGGATAAGATTATCGCAGGAATGATGATGATATACGTTGGATCCCAAAAAAACATTTATTCGTTCCTCCTATTGTCCTAATACTTCGCCAACCCGAGCACGGCGTCCAAGGAAGAAATCCCGTGCAGGCATGGCTCTCTTACCCGCCGGCTGAACCTCCTGAATAAGGATTCGTCCTGAACCGGTTTGCAGAACGATTCCCTCCTTGGCAACGCTTACCACTTCTCCGGGAACGCTCACGCTTTCATGATTATCCGCTTCGGTAAGTTCAGGCGAATCGCTTAAGCGGCTCCTCCAGATTTTTAAATTCTCCCGATGGAAGGTTGTAAACGAGCCCGGAAAGGGATTTAAAGCGCGGATTTGATTGTGAATATCTCGGGCACTGCGCGTCCAGTCAATTCTCTCGTGCTCACGTTTGAGCAGAGAAGCATAACACGTTTCCCCTGTCTGCAACTCAGGAACTAATATGCCCTGTTCCAAATGATCAAGCGTTTTCAGTAAGAGCTCTGCACCTAAATGGGCGAGTGCTTCGTCAAGCTCCCCTGTTGTTATTTCTTCGGAAATCGGATAAACCGCTTTAAGCAGCATATCTCCTGTATCTAATCCTTCATCCATCAGCATCGTTGTTACGCCTGTTTGAGTTTCCCCATTCATCACTGCCCAATGGATAGGGGCTGCTCCCCGGTATTGGGGCAATAAAGAGGCATGAACATTGATACACCCTTTGGGCGGAAGGTTAAGAATATCTGCCGATAAAATCTGACCGTAGGCAACGACAATTATGGCTTCCGGAGCCAGTTCCTGTAGTTTTGCCAATACTTCAGGCGTTTTAATCCGTTCCGGCTGAAAAACGGTAAGTCCCAATTCTCCGGCAGCGACTTTCACAGCACTTGGCTTTAGCTTTTTGCCCCGTCCCGCCGGGCGATCCGGCTGCGTAAACACCGCGCACACTTCATGACCCTGAGCCGTAAGAGCCTTCAGGGAAGGCACCGCAAACTCGGGTGTTCCCATAAAAACAAGACGCATCTTTTTATCCTTTCCCTTCTTATCGGTCAATACTTTTCTAGCGGTTGCGATGGGTCTTATGCGCCTTATCGACGAAGAGAATCCCTTCCAAGTGGTCGATTTCATGCTGGCTGGCGCGTGCAAATAACCCCTCGGCTTCAATCCTTTGAAGTTCACCCTTGCGATTGAGGGCTTCGACGACGACCTTGGCCGCACGCATAACTTCACCCGTCACTCCGGGAATGCTCAAGCATCCTTCACTCCCGTCCTCTTGACCTTCTTGCTCAACAATGACCGGATTGATGAATTCAACCGGACCCTCGCCCACATCAATGACGACAACCCTTTTGGAAACCCCGATTTGCGGAGCAGCTAAACCCACCCCGTTTGCCGCATACATCGTATCCAACATATTGTCCAAAAGCTTAACGATATTCGGTGTAATCTCTTTAACTTCCTTCGCTTTTTCACGAAGAACATCAGCACCTATTTCAACAATTTGATAAACTGCCATTTTTGTTATCCCCTTTCACCCTTCTATTATAATCTATTTTAACCGGAATCAAAAATGTTGCTAACCCATATAAAGCGGATCTACCTCAATACTGAGCTGAACACCCTGGCTCGACGAATCTTGCGCGTATTTCTGCACACCCTGATGCAAAAAAGCACTTAAAGGCTCCAAATGTTTGCCTTTAACCAAGACCTGCCAGCGGAATTTATTTTTAAGCCGGGATAGAACCGCAGGCGCCGGCCCAAGGATAACTAAATCATTATTCTCATTTTCGTTATTCAATATTCCTAAACGGAGATATTCGGTAAGAGAATGCGCAGCTCTAATGACAGTTTGTTCTTTTTCATGAAGCAAGACAACCCGAATAATATGGGTAAAAGGCGGATACCGTCTTTCCTTGCGATACTTGATCTCATCCCAGAAAAAGTGCGGATAATCATGTTGTGAAGCCAGAACAATTGCCCGGTTTTGGGGAGAGTATGTTTGAATAATCACTTCCCCCGGCTTGTTGCTTCGGCCGGTTCTGCCGGCAACTTGAGTCAAAAGTTGGAAAGCCCGTTCCTTTGCTCGAAAATCGGGCATATTCAGCAATTGATCGGCTGCCACAACTCCGACTAACGTCACATTGGGGAAATCCAATCCTTTAGCCAGCATCTGGGTTCCCACCAAGATATCTGCGTCCTGTTTTCGAAAGGCCGTCAAAATCCGTTCATAATTTTCCTGATTGCGTGTCGTATCCCAATCTAGACGTAAAATCCTCGCCTGGGGGAACAGCCCTCTTAGTTCCTCCTCAACACGTTGGGTCCCTTGACCAAAAAAGCGGATATAACGGCTTCCGCATTCGGGACAGTTATGGGGCGGTGCTTCCTCATGATTGCAGTAATGACAGCGCATAACCTGGCCTTGGCTGTGATAAGTCAGGGCAACATCGCAATCGGGACAACGCGCGACATAGCCGCATTCCCGGCAATTCACAAACGTTGAATACCCTCTTCGATTTAAAAAGATTATGCTTTGTTCGCGCTTTTCAAGACGTAACCGCAATTTGCTCTGCAAAGCGACTGAGAACATACTTCGATTGCCCTTTATCAATTCTTCCCGCATATCCACAATCTCAACAGGGGGAAGCGGACGGTCGGCAACACGATGTTCCATTTTGGCAAAACCGATTTGACCCGTTTGGGCAGCTGCGTAGGCCTCCAGCGATGGAGTCGCGCTGCCCAGAACGACAACCCCTTGATGCTGTTCCATCCGTTTTCGGGCAACATCCCGCGCATGGTACTTTGGATTTTCGTCCTGCCGATATGCCCCTTCATGCTCTTCATCTAAGATGATAAGCCGCAAATTCGGCAAAGGGGCAAACACTGCGGAACGGGCACCGATGACGAGTTTGATTTGTCCCTTGATAATCTCTTGCCAAGCATTCGCCTTGACCCCGGATTTTAACCCGGAATGCAAGACGATAACCTGCTTGCCAAACTGCTTTTGGAAATAGTGTTCCACTTGTGAGGTTAAAGAAATCTCCGGGACAAGAAGAATAGCTGTCCCCCCTTGGGCAATCATTTTGGCGATCACCTCGCGGTAGACTTCCGTTTTACCGCTTCCTGTTACACCATGTAAAAGAATCGTCTGATAGACCTTCTCGGCCAAAGCTTTCTCAATCCTTTGACAGGCTTGTGCTTGTTCAGAAGTTAACTTCCAATGCTCTGCACGTTGAGTACTCCTATCATTACCGTCCCGATCACCGTCTCGCTGGGTAGACTCTATTCCTTCATTTTCATGCAACCGCGTCTCTTCATGGAACTGTTTTGCACTGCCGGCCGGAATTCCGGAGGTAAAACGAGACTCCAGTCTCAGCCACCCTTGCTTTACTAATTCCTCTAATTTGCCTTGATTAAATCCGGACCGTTTCAGAAACACCTGCAAAGGCAGAGCCTTTTGCCGTGAGCGAAAAAGCACGGAAAATCCCTTGTAAAATTCGGGATCTAAGAACTTCAGCGTCTTGACATCCTCATCTTCTTTGGAGACCAACGGAACAACCCAATCTTCGACTTTTCCCTTCATCAGGGGCCATACGGCATGCAAGCTTTGAGCTATAGGGCAAATCGTCCTCTCGGCCATCCACAAGGCGAGTTTCAGCAGGTCTTCGGGAATCGCGAATGCATCGTCAACCACGCCGAGAACCTGTTTGAGGACACATCCCTTCACCTCTTCGGGTAAGACCTCCGTTGTTCTCAGAACAATTCCTTGAACCTGACGATGGCCAAGCGGGACGATAACCCGCATTCCTGCCTGAAGCGACAATGATGGGGGCACCTGATAGTGAAAAATTTGATCGAGGCGACGATTCGCGACATCAACAAGAATTTCCGCATATTGCAAAACAGACGTCTCCTTTCAAATTTTCACAGCTTATTTTCACAGCTTAAAAGTTTATTTTAACATAATTTGAATGGACTGAGGCAGTATAAAGAAAACCCGGCTTCGCCACGTCAGTCCATAGTATGGACTGACGCACTTGTTGCCTTAGCGATAAAGAAGACTTGTTCAGCGCCAAAGCGCTGGACTTAGTTGCCTTATCCTGCCACACTTAACCGCATACATCGTAGGAAGGCAAAGCCGCTGGTTGCACTTATGCTGGAAGAAAGTATGCAACCGAAGGTTATACTTTCAGACAGTATATACATAGGGAAAGCCGGTGACTGGTTCAGAAGTTGGATACCTCCTGACTTAGTCCCGGCCTTCCTGTAATAGGGTCAAGCGCAGTGCACTTCTTTTTCCTTTATCCTATGGTTACTGCCGTTCCGGAGATGCTAACCATAAGCATGCTTCCACTTTGTCCGACAACTTCATAGTCAATATCAATTCCGACCACCGCATTCGCCCCTAAACGAGCGGCCCGCTGTTCGACCTCTTGCATCGCTGCATCCCTAGCCTCTTGGAGCTTTTCTTCGTAAGCCCCGGAGCGTCCGCCGATAATATCGGTAATACTTGCAAAAATATCGCGGACAATATTCGCACCCATAATCGCTTCCCCGGTGATAACACCATGATAAGTCAGAATTTGCTTTCCTTCAATGCTCGGTGTTGTCGTTAAGATCATTTCTTAACCCTCCTCACATTATTAGTTAATAAATTCTACCATAAACAGCAGTACGAGTAAAACCTTGGTTAAGACTAAATACGACTAAGTACAAAAAAATCTTGCAAAACTCTTTTTACTTATGTTATGCTCTATGCAAGGAAACAAACGTGACCTTTAAATTAGTCCCGTGAGACTAAGAAGGGAATGTAGGCCATGTATTCAATGATCATGGACACCTCTTTCTTGCTCGCGGGCAGGGAAGAGGTTTTTTGTTTTATGTTTGAAGGAGGCACTCATTGATGCAAAATGAAGTTCAGATTCACGAAAAACTCCCCCTCGCCCAGACCATTCCCCTTGGTTTACAGCATGTATTTGCCATGTTTGGGGCAACTGTTCTCGTACCGTTCCTAACCGGACTCAGTCCGTCCATAGCACTCCTCTCCTCAGGGATTGGAACTCTCATCTTTTTAATTCTCACCCAAAGTAAAGTTCCGGCTTATCTTGGCTCCTCATTTGCCTACATCGGAACCTTAACTTACTTTGTCAAAGATCAAAACGATCTCGGTTCCGCAATGGGCGGCGTCTTAATTATCGGAGTTATTTACCTTATCATGTTTTTGCTTATGTCCTTCTTTGGTACGGCCTGGATTCATAAACTTGTTCCACCCATCGTTGCCGGACCGGTCGTTGCCATCATCGGTTTCAGCCTGACCCCGACTGCGGTTGGCATGGCATCTTCAAACTGGTATATCGCAGGCTTCACATTAGCTATGGCTCTGATTTTATCGGTTTATGCTAAAGGATTTGTTAAGCTCATTCCTATTCTGCTCGCCATTATCATCGGTTATATTGCCGCTGCAGTCACGGGAATTGTTGACTTCACCCCAGTTGCGGCTTCTTTTCAACAGTTAGTCGTTTTCCCTGTCAATCTTAAGACTTACCAATTCCCTAGCTTTGATAAAACCGCAATACTCATGATGGCTCCTCTCGCCATGGTTACGATCATTGAAGACCTCGGCCACATGATCGTTCTGGGGAATATCACTCACTCCGAACCTATTGAGGACCCCGGCTTTCATCGCGTCCTTGCCGGTAATGGTTTAGCGACAATTGCTGCCGGCTTCTTGGGCGGACCTCCGGTAACCACTTACGGTGAAAACATTGGCGTCCTCGCCGTCACCCGCGTCTATAGCACCTTCAATCTCTGGGTTGCCGCTATTATTGCCATCGTCCTGAGTTGTTTCAATCCCCTCCAAGCTTTAATCATGTCCATTCCGACCCCTGTTATGGGCGGGGTTTCCATCCTTCTCTTTGGAATGATCGGAGTTGCCGGAATACGGACTCTCATTGAAGCTAAAGTGGATCTATCCGATTCCAAAAATCTTATGATCGCTTCTGTTATCTTCGCTTTAGGCATAGGAATTACGAATCACGGCGTAGCTTGGGCCACAATCGTGGGCATTATCCTTAACCTCGTTCTCGGCGGATTAAAGGCTGAGGAAAAGGATCAGGTTTCAGGAAACAAAGCTGCTTAGAAAATTTGTACACATCATTTGCGTTTAATTTAAAAAACTCGGGTAATTCAAATACGAATTTCCCGAGTTTTTCTTTTCAGATATATACCCCAGATGATACTTTATAGGGCATCTAAGGATATTGCATTCAAGCATAGGAAAGCTTACACTGCAATTAATATTATGGAGGAGAATTTTTATTATGGAATTCAGACAAGCAGCCAGATCGGATATTGACAGTATCCTGAATATTATTAAACAGGCGCAAGCTTATTTTAAGGAACATGAAATCAACCAATGGCAAAACAATTATCCTAATCATGAAGTCATCATGAAGGATATCAATAATAGCCAATCATTTGTATTAGTAAACCGGGACAAAATCGTAGGTACGACAGCCGTATCTTTCGAGGGCGAAAAAACCTACGAAATTATTTATGAAGGTCAATGGCTGAGCAATTTCGACTATGCCGTCATTCATAGAATGGCCGTTGACTCCGTTTATAAAGGACAAGGGTTAGCCTCCCTAATGATTAAAAAAGTAGAGGAAATGTGTTTAAGTAAGGGTGTCCATAGTATTAAAATAGACACTCATGAGGATAATGCTTCAATGCAAAATTTGATCCATAAAAACGGGTTTCAATATTGCGGCATAATTTATTTGCAAGATAATAGTAAAAGAATGGCCTTTGAAAAGATATTTTAAGTTAAGAAAACATTGCAAACTGCTTAGCTGCAAATTTACCCAGCCAAAAACCAATCGGTAATATTATCAATGCATATAGCCACTGTTGTGTTTGCAGAACCACGAAAAGGGCTAAGAGAGCCTCTCCCGGCAAGGCCAGAATAAACAAAGAACGGCTTGCCGCGGCTAACTTTGTTTCAGTCTTTAACCGAAATAAAGTAACATAGGGAGAATTAACCGATTCCAACCAGTACAATTTAACTACTGCTGTCAAGAATACGATAGCTACACCCCACATCGCCCATTTCCAAATCGGGGGGAAAATTGAAAGAAATAACGCATAGACAACAATCACTTGAAGATAGAACTTAATGTTAGCACTATGACGCAAGGTAGATTTGAGGCATAATTCCACCAATGCATTTTCGGAAGTACGCCGTTTGAAAATGATATTTGAATCACGGAACAAGAATGGACGTGTTCTGAACGTGATAGGCTTTTTTGTATAAGTTCCGGCATACCTTAATAAAACATTTGTGAATTGCATTTTAGCAGTCTGCCCCAAGGAGATATCCTCCAGCAAGGTCCCATCAAGGGATATTCGCCGGTAAATAAGTAAAACAAAGATAATAAACAGAATCAAAAATGATAAAAAGAAGAGCGTTGGCTGATTTATCAGTAAAGAAACATTCAACTGTAAACAAACACCGGAGATAGCCAGCATAACCGCTGTTATAAGGCCCCGTTTCCACCCTTGAAAACGCAACTGAATATATTGTTTAAGCATGCCTATAGACGCTTTAAAGAGAAAGGTGCTGATAACAAACCAAAGCAATGAATTTAGGGTAAATTCATAATGCAGCAATAGAAATGGTGCTAATACAAAGCAAAATAGACATGCCATTAGAAAATTGAAACCAAGGTAATAAACGAGGCTATACTTAACCAGCCCTTTCATCCAAGCCTTGCGCTGAAAAAGAAAGATTTGGTCAGCACTCTCCACAAATATTCGAATAGTTCCCAACCAAGAAAATAATAGTACAATTACTATAAATGCATTGAGGGGAACATAGTTAAGCCCGGCAGGTACTTGTTTCCACCAACCCCAATAAGTATAAAGAAATAAAGCCGAAAACGGAATGACAATATATAAGGCTACAATCCAATCCACTACAGTTTTCCAGACTGAATACTGGTACGCCCACTCAGCAATAAGGCGATGTCGGAAGAGTCTTTTCACTGTGTTCATATACTGTTCTCCAAAAGTTTAATGAAACAATCAAATAGCGAACCATTAGGCAATTGGCTTTGTTCTCGGATTTCCCAAAGGCTGCCTTTAGTAAGAACTGTTCCTTCGTTTATTAAAACAAAAGAAGTGCAAATTTTCTCCGCTGTATCCAACGAATGTGTGGACAGCAAGACACCTGAACCCTCACTCCTGGCTTGTTGGATGATAAAAAGAAAATCTTTTATACCGATAGGGTCAAGACCAATAAATGGTTCATCAATTACATAAAGCGAGGGCTTGAGCAGAAAGCCTAAAATAAGCATAACTTTTTGCTGCATACCCTTAGAAAAGGTTGTCGGCAGATTGTGCTTGACATGGGCAAGCCGAAATAGCCTAAGCAGTTCTTCAGCTCGGTTTATAAATATACCTCGGTCAATTTCATAGACAGCAGCAGCAAACTCTAGATGTTCCCATAAAGTCAGTCCTTCATAAAGTACGGGCTGTTCCGGAATATAGGCATAGTTTTTACATACCCCTCCGAACTCAACATTACCATCAAGCACAGGGAGTAAACCTGTTATGGCTTTTATTATGGTGCTTTTTCCGGCACCATTGGGTCCAATTAAACCCACCATATCTCCGGGACTAATAGACAAAGCTACATTCTTAATGACCGATTTATTCCCGGAATATCCGGCGGTGTTAATGTTAACATTTACTAAATCCATTTATCATCACTTTCCTTGACTTGTCCTATGACTCCGGATATGAAACATCTTGCGAAGGCACCTTCGGCATATTGCTCAATTTCCTCATTTCAGATAAGAAAATTGCTCCCGTTAACAGCACCGAACATGCATCGGCAATTGGCGCTGTTCTCCATACTCCTTCAATACCCCAAAAACGAGGAAGTATTAGAAGAAGCGGAATAAAGAAGAGAACCTGTCTCGATAAGCTCAAAATCGTCGATTCAACTGCCTTGCCCACCGCTTGGAAATAATTTGATCCCATGATTTGGAAACCGATGATCGGAAGAAGGGCAAAGAACGTAACGAGGGCATGAGCAGACAATTCAGTCAGGGCCGGGTCTTCGGCACTGAAAAGCCCAACAATAGGAATCGCAAACATTCGGATAAGGAAAAAGCTAACAACAGAGAAAATCGTTGCGTAGAAAATGGCCTTTTTCTCTGCTTCCTTTACGCGATTATAAAGCTTTGCTCCATAGTTAAAGCCAACAATCGGTTGAGCCCCCTGGCTTAGACCAATTATAGGCATGATAAATAGCATTCCCGTGCTCATAATGATCCCTACTGCGGATAAGGCTAAGTCACCGCCATAGAATTTTACGGTTTGATTCAAAATCGTCTGTTGGACACTGGCCGCTAATTGCAGAGCAAACGGAGCAAAACCGATAGTTGTAATTTTTAAAGTTATAGAAAGCTTAGGTTTGAGATTCTTGGCGCGAAGTTTAATCCTGCTTTTATCTTGGAAAAAGAAACTGAGAACCCAAATCATCGAAACCACTTGTCCAAAGACTGTTGCCAAGGCTGAGCCCTTAATTCCCAGTCCCATCATAAATATGAAAATGTAATTAAAGACAATATTAATAACGGCACCGATGATCTGGGTCGTCATGGAAAAGCGAGGATTACCCTGTGCCCGGATAAAGTTATTCAAGCCGGGTGATAAGGCACCCGGAATAGCACCCAGCATAAAGACATTCATATAATCACGAGCATAGGGCAAGACCTCTTCACTCGCTCCAAAGAGTCTTAAGAAGGTATCCGAGAAAAGATAATAGATAACCGCAATAACAAGGGGTAGAATAATCAACAATAAAGTCGCATTCCCTGCGATCTCCTCGACTTCTTTATACTTCTGTTCTCCCATGCGAATTGAAGCCAAGGCAGTTGCCCCAATGCCAATAAGTACTCCAAAAGCCATCATGATCGTCATAATCGGTTGGGCAACGGTAACCGCGGCCAGCGCAATCGAACCTACCCCTTGTCCTACGAAGATCCGTCCAATGATCACGTAAAACGCCATTACCAACATACCAATAATTGCAGGAATCGAGAACTCCAAAAGCAGCTTGTTAATATTCCCATCGCGAAGGTCTAAATGTTTGATCATAAATAGTAGATAACCTCTCTCACGTCTAAATTTTAAACTTTATTTAAAAACTGCACTACAAACTGTAAACTGTTACGGAATTGTTCGTATTCCCCGGAATCCACATCACGAAGCAGTTCATCTATTTTATACGAATAAAATTTAAGAACTTTGTCCGCCATTTCTTTCCCGGAAGGACTTAAGAAAATAATTGATTTTCGGCGATCATTGAGATCATTTGAGCGAATCACTAAGTTATTCTCAACAAGTCCGTCAACAAGGGTGGTCAGACTCCCCTTCTCAATATTTAAACTCTTACCGATCTCAGTTAACGTGATGTGATCATGCCGGGATAAAATCATCAAGATCTTCAGCTGATTTTTCTTTAACAATGGCTGACTCGTGCATTCTTGTCGGGGGCGAGTAAATATCTTCTCATGTAATAATTCCATAACGCTTTGGAATAACACAGTAATTTCTTTAGCATCATCTAAATTCACGCTATTATCACCTCTAAAAGCCGGAAAAATTCTTACTAAAAATATCAATTGTTAGAATTCATATATTAAGAATTCTAACAATTAAAGAACAGACTGTATTATAATTGAAATGATAATCTTATTCAAGCCTATCTATGATATTTATTTTTTATGGTCACTAGCCCTAATATATGATTAAGACCAGAGACTGTCGTAAAACAGCCCCCGGTCTTTTTCTGGTTAAATCACAGTCTCCTGCAATTTCTTCATAACTTCCATCTTGCCTTGATCAATCTTGATAATTTGATCCCCCAGAATCTCCGCTTCCCGCATATCGTGCGTTACTAAAATGAAGGGAATCCGCCATTGATTTTGAACCTTGAGCAGCTCCTGTTGAAGCTTATCCCGGGTATTCTGATCCAACGCCGAAAGCGGTTCATCTAAGAGCATAAGCTCCGGTTCGGTCATTAAAGCCCGCGCCAGTGCAACGCGTTGTTTTTCTCCGCCGGAAATCTCCATAGGATAACGCGACTTGAGATGTCCAATCTTTAAGGTTTCCAGAATATCATTCGCCGCTAATTTTCGCTCTGCCGAACGCTCTTTTTTCTGCTTGCCATAGAGAATATTCTGTTCGACCGTCATATGCGGGAACAAAGCATAATCCTGAAAAACATAACCGATTCGGCGCTGCCTAGCTGGAACGCAAATCCGTTGTTCCGATGAAAAGACAACCTTGTCTCCGATCTTTATTTCTCCGCCGGTCGGTTTTTTCAAACCGGCTACGCACTGTAACAAAGTCGTTTTCCCGGCACCCGAAGGCCCGACAATCGCTAGAATACGATTATCCAGAGTAAGATCGATCCGGAGTTCAAAAGAAGGAAGCTTTTTATGAAAGTTCATCTTAATCATTCATAATCCCTCTCTTCGAGCGGTGGTTAGGCCCTTTGCCCCAGCGATTCAGTCCATAAATAACAAGGAAACTAAATGCGGTCATAATTAAAACAAGAATCATGGCTTGTTGTGTCATTCCTGATTCACTATAAAAATAGATAGCCAGCGACATCGTTTGCGTTCTTCCCGGAATGTTCCCGGCAATCATCAATGTTGCCCCAAATTCCCCTAACGAGCGAGCAAAGGCTAAAACAAAACCCGCCAAAACTCCGTTCCGAGCTAAAGGTAGGGTTATTGTCCAAAACACCCTAAACTCTCCGGCTCCCAGGGTACGCGCCGCATTTTCCAGATTAGGATCGACACTCTCAATGGCAGCCTTTACCGATTGATACATGAGCGGGAAGGATACCACTACGGCAGCAATAACCGCACCCCATAAGTTAAACACCACTTGGATATTAAAAAGCGATTCCAGCAGTTTGCCCAAAGGCCCATTCTTACCAAAAAGATAAAGCAACATAAAGCCTACGACCGATGGCGGAAGCACCAAGGGCAAAGTGAGGATGGATTCTACGATATCTTTACCTAAGAAATCACGTTTCGCCATATGACCTGCTATAGGAATGACTAAGCAGCTGACGATCAATACGGAAGCAACCGCCACTTTTAAAGATAACAGAATCGGCGTTATGCTAAATTCCATAGCATTCTCCTATGATTCACTATTTTTGAGGGATTGAGAAGCCATACTTTTCAAAAACTTGTTGTGCTTCGGGACTTTGCAAGAATTTCAAGAAATCTTGAGCCTCTTGCTGATTCTTCGATG
Organism: Desulfitobacterium sp.; assembly: GCF_034927245.1. GTDB lineage: Bacteria > Bacillota > Desulfitobacteriia > Desulfitobacteriales > Desulfitobacteriaceae > Desulfitobacterium_A. The sequence goes on along the minus strand of NZ_JAYFQK010000003.1, from coordinate 97,615 downwards.
CCGTAACTACCCCCGCAGGATAGAGGATAGCTTTATGGGTCTCAGCAGGCACCGTAGCCGCCACCTTAACTTTTGTTGAACCCTGCGCGTCTGATTTATAGACAAATCCGGCTTCCGCATTTCCCGTTTCCACGTAGTTTAGAACTGACGTTACGTCTTTAGCTAAAACAAGCTTCGGTTGTACAGTATCCCAGAGTTTAAGATTGGTCAAAGATTCTTGGGCATACTTTCCTGCCGGGACAGTTTCCGGCGTCCCAATACTTATTTTTTCTACACCGGCTTTGGTAAGGTCTTGTATTGAATTTACTTCGGTATTATCTTTGCCCACGACAAGAACCAAGTCATTTCCTACTATATTGGTAATACTGTCTTTATTCAACAAATTCTTTCCGACAAGGGTATCCACTTGGGACTTGCCGGCAGAAATGAAAAGATCGGCCGGAGCCCCATTTTCAATTTGTTGTTGGAGTGTACCCGAACCACCGAAATTAAACGTAAGCTTCACTTTGGGATTCTTCTGATTATACATTGTTTGCAACTCTGTTAAAGAATCCGTCAAACTGGCCGCAGCGGATACGATAATTTCTTGGGATTGACCTTCACTGTTACTTTTTGCGGAATCCGCTGTGTTGCTTGTTCCACACCCAAATAAGGTTAAGGATAAACTTAACACTAATAGTCCCGAAAGAATTGATAACTTCTTCACTGAACATAACCCCCTTATTCCCTCTCTAATCTTACAACGTAAACTATCATAAGCAAACATAAGCAAACAGTAGATTCATTATACAATATGTTATAATAAAAGGAAATAAGTTTAAGCTGTTAAGGTAAAAATCTCTAAAAAAGGACGGGTGAGTTCGTTTTGCCAAATGATATTTCCTATACGCCCGAAGAAGTCGCCAATATCCTTAAAATTTCCAAGTATACCGTTTATGAACTCATTAAACGCGGCGAGCTAACCGCTTACCACATTGGCCGCAAGGTCCGCGTCGAGAAGACCGACCTTGAAATTTATATCCAAAAAGCTAAAACAGGCGATTCATTCTTTGCACCGGAACCCTCTTCCCTTCCCTCGGAACAGCCCAAATCTTCACCTTTAACCGATAACGGTTTAGTCATCTGCGGTCAGGATATGGTCTTAGATATCTTAACCCGACAGTTAGAAAAACAATTCCCTTATATTCGTTGTCTGCGTCATTACATCGGAAGCATCGATGGTCTTACGGCACTTTACCGGGGTCAGGCTAACGCCGTGACAGCCCATTTATGGGATAGCGATACCGATGAATATAATATCCCTTATGTTCGGAGAATGCTCCCCGGTCACCCGGCAACGATCATCAATCTTGTTTATCGAACTGAGGGCTTCTACGTCGCTCAGGGAAATCCTAAGGGTATCCGTACATGGGAAGATCTAACTAAGCCTGATGTTCGCTTTATCAATCGCGAACGGGGATCAGGGGCCCGTGTCCTACTTGATGAGAAATTAAGAGTGCTTAAAATCAATCATACTGCGATTCAAGGATACGCTGAGGAAGAAATGAGCCATGTTGCCGTTGCCAGCAAAGTGGCTCGCGGCGAAGCAGATGTAGGGTTGGGAATTGAGAAAGCATCACTTCAGGTCAATAATCTTGACTTTATCCCCTTACAAAAAGAGCGGTATGATCTGGTTGTCCGTCAGGAGGATTTAGTGAAGCCTCATTTTCAAGCCTTGTTGAGCATTCTTAACTCCACCGCTTTTCGCAATGACGTGCTGGGCATCGGAGGATATGATATATCCCAGATGGGACAGATCATTGCCAACGTTTAACCTAAAATAAATTTCTAATAAAATAAAACAGGTAATATAAAACAGGGCAGTTCACTGTTAAACGATTGTTAAGAGTGAACTGCCCCTTTTTAATCTAATCTAATCTATTGAGTTTTAAATCTTAAAGACCTGCTTGCTGACGAAGGATCTCTGCTTTATCCGTTCTTTCCCAAGGAAGATCCAGATCAGTCCGGCCAAAGTGGCCATAGGCAGCAGTTTGACGATAGATTGGGCGACGAAGATCCAATGATTTGATGATCCCGGCCGGACGAAGGTCAAAATTCTTTCTAACCAGCTCTCCAATCTTGTCTTCGGAAATTTTACCTGTACCAAAGGTTTCGACTAAGACTGAAATAGGATGCGCAACTCCGATGGCATAAGCGATTTGAATTTCACAGCGATCCGCTAAACCCGCTGCAACCACGTTTTTCGCCACATAGCGAGCGGCATAAGCTCCGGAACGGTCAACCTTTGTGGGATCCTTACCCGAGAAGGCACCGCCTCCGTGGCGAGCCATACCGCCATAAGTATCCACAATAATTTTCCGGCCTGTTAAACCCGCATCTCCTTGCGGGCCGCCGATAACAAAACGTCCTGTGGGGTTAATAAAGTAACGTGTTCTTTCATCAAGAAGGTCGTTAGGAACGACAGGCATGACAACCTTTTCTAAAAGGTCACGGCGGATCTGCTCTTGAGGTACGTCTGGATGATGTTGAGTCGAGATAACAATTGTATCGATTCGGACAGGGCGGTTGTCTTCATATTCAACCGTGACTTGAGTTTTACCATCGGGACGAAGATAGTCCAAAATCTCCGATTTACGGACTTCACTTAAGCGGCGTGACAAGCGATGAGCCAAATCAATCGGGAGCGGCATATAGCTTTCCGTTTCATTGGTGGCAAAACCAAACACCATTCCTTGGTCGCCTGCGCCGATTGCATCAATTTCATCATCGGTCATTTCACCGGTTTTAGCTTCCAACGCCTTGTCCACTCCCAGGGCAATATCGGCTGACTGTTCCCCGATCGAAGTAAGAACCGCGCAGGTGTCGGCGTCAAAGCCATATTTAGCACGCGTATATCCGATTTCTCGGATTGTCTGACGAACAACATGCGGAATATCGACATAGCAATGCGTCGTTATTTCACCACTCACCAAGACTAAACCAGTGGTGACTGAAGTTTCACAGGCTACACGAGCATTTGGATCTTTGGCAAAGATTGCGTCAAGAATAGCATCAGAAATCTGATCACAGATCTTATCAGGATGTCCTTCGGTCACAGATTCTGAAGTAAATAATTTTCTCACCACTAAACATCACTCCTTTGTTACGCCAAGCAGCCCAGCGATCTCATTTCGAAGATACCGAGCAACCTCCAGCTTATTCATTTGGGGTAAATCTATTCTTCTCCCATCAGGGAAGAGTAGGCTGACACTATTGGTAAGACTGCCGAACCCTGAGCCTTGACGCGTTACATCATTGGCTACAAGCATATCTACATTCTTACGCCGCATTTTATCTTGGGCATTATTGATTAAGTTCTCTGTCTCAGCTGCAAATCCAACAAGGATTTGCTTTGTTTTCATTTTACCAAGCTCAGCCAGAATATCAGGATTAGGAACAAGTTCGACCCAAAGGCTTGTCCCCTGTTTCTTGATTTTCTGGGTGGCATTCTCCTTTGGACGATAATCGGCCACAGCTGCAGCCTTAACGACAACATCCATTTGGGGGAATTCCTCCAGCACAGCATCATGCATTTCCAGGGCAGTCATCACCGAAATTCGCTTAACTCCATAGGGAACAGGCAGTTCGGTAGGAGCGCTGACAAGTGTCGTTTCAGCTCCGGCTTCCCGGAAAGCTTGAGCAATAGCATAACCCATCCGGCCGGATGAACGGTTACCCAAATAACGAACCGGGTCGAGCGGTTCTTGAGTTCCGCCGGCTGTAACAAGCACTTTTTTGCCTTGAAGCATAGCAGAGTCCGTAAAAAACCGTACCAGTTCCTCAACGACTTCCACCGGTTCGCTCATCCGGCCATCTCCGTTCGTACCACACGCTTGAAAGCCTGCAGCCGGTCCGATAATTTTTACGGAACGTGAACGCAATATCTCCAGATTTTTTTGAGTTGCGGGATGATGATACATCGCGTGATTCATCGCCGGTGCGACAAAAATAGGAACCTTGGCTGCCAAAAGCACTGTCGATAGAAAATCATCAGCAATTCCGACAGCCATCTTCGCCAATATATTAGCCGTAGCCGGGGCGACCAGGACAGCATCAACATGCTCGGCAAGCGCAATATGTTCTACATTCCAACGCTTTGGTTCCTCAAACATCTCAACACTGACAGGATTCGCGGACAAGGTTCGCAAAGTCAAAGGAGCAATGAACTCCGTTGCTCCTTTGGTCATGGCAACATGTACCTCTGCTCCCAACTTGCCCAGCCGGCTCACAATCTCAGCAGCCTTATAAGCGGCGATTCCACCTGTGACACCCACTAAGATTTTCCTACCGTGAAGCATTATTTTATCCCTTCGTTTGTCAGCTCAAAGTGAAATCGTCCATTGGCGATTTCCTCCAAGGCAATACTCACGGGCTTAGCCCCATGGGCGTTCGCTTCAAATTCCGGGTCCTCCATCAGCGTCCGGGCACGCTTGGCGGCCGCAAGTACAAGCGTATATTTACTATCGACCTTGGTCATTAAATAATCGAGTGAGGGTTGTCTCATAATCTACACCTCCTGGAAATCATAAGGTTTTCTTCTGACACGACACTTTTCGGCAACAAGTATGCATTTCAGTTTATTAACTGCATTTTCCAGCTCATCGTTAACAATGACATAATCATACTCAGTCACATAGCTAAGCTCACGAGTTGCCGTTTCCAAACGTTTACGAATGACATCTTCCGATTCCGTACCCCGTTTATGAATCCGTTCTGAAAGCACACTCATAGACGGTGGAACTACAAAAACGAAAACGCCATGGGGAAATCGTTTCTTAATTTGCAGGGCACCCTGAATTTCGATTTCCAAAATAACATCCGTACCCGTTTGCAAAGCCTGTTCGACCGCCGGACGCGGAGTTCCGTAATAGTTCTCGCAAAATTCAGCCCACTCAAGGAGCTCATCCTTTTGGATCATCGATTGAAACTCTTCCCGAGTACGAAAAAAATAATCTAACCCATCGACTTCACTCGGACGCGGTTTTCGTGTGGTTGCCGAAACGGAATATTTTACTTCCGGTTTCTGTCGCAACAGCTCATGACATATCGTTCCTTTTCCTGCGCCTGATGGTCCCGAAAGGACAATCAATAATCCGTTATTCTTATCCACTTTGGCACCCCTTAATCTACCGGATCCTCTTGGGGGTTGGTGTCCTTGGCAGATAAACGATGGGCAACCGTTTCAGGCTGTACAGCAGAAAGGATGACATGATGACTATCACAAATAATTACCGCACGTGTCCGCCGACCATAGGTCGCATCGATCAGCATTCCTGCATCCCGCGCTTCTTGGATAATACGCTTAATCGGGGCCGATTCCGGGCTTACAATAGAGATAATTCGGTTCGCAGAAACAATGTTGCCAAATCCTATGTTGATCAGTTTAATATCCAAAATGAACCCTCCATTACTCTAGATTTTGGACTTGCTCCCTGATTTTTTCCAACTCGCTTTTAACTTCAACGACATGCTGGGCTATGCTTAAATTATTTGCTTTTGAACCTATCGTATTGATTTCGCGATTCATTTCCTGAACCAAAAAGTCAAGTTTTCGTCCTACCGGATCAGTACCCCTTAAGGCTTGACGAGCTTGATCTAAATGACTTTGTAAACGAACCAGTTCTTCGGTTATCGAAACCCGATCAGCAAATATTGCGACTTCATTGGCAAGACGCGCTTCGTCCACAACAGAATTTTCTCCAAGTAAGAGCTGAATTCTTTCTCGAAGACGTTCTTGGTATTCTGGAACCATAGTTTCCGAAAAACCCGCAATCTGTTCCTTCACATTTGAGATAATATTTAAGCGATTAAGAAGATCCCTAGCAAGCTTTTCTCCCTCAATTTTGCGCATCTCAATAAACCCAACTAATGCTTCACTTACCGCCTCATTGAGCGTCTCCCATAAAAGTTCCAGATCCATTTCCTCATCTTCGACAGTAAGAACTTCCGGTAGAGAGGTTAAACGGTAGATATCGGTCTCATAAGACGTTTTAAGGGTTAAAGCGAGTTCCTTCAAGGTTTTATCATACGACAGCACCAAATCTTTGTCAACCTTCACCAATCTCTTTTTTTCTTCTGTTTCCTTAATATTGACAAAGACATCAATTCGGCCCCTCTGAATTTTCTGCTGGAGAAGCTTACGAATCCGTTCCTCAAAACTCATCATATTCCGAGGTATCCGTATTGAAGCCTCAAAGAACCGGTGATTGACTGATTTGAGTTCAACCGTAAAATTGTAGCCATGACCAGAGGCTTCCCCTCGGCCAAAGCCGGTCATACTATTCGCCATTTCTGTGCCCAGCTTTCTTTGTACTATTCATCTTATCTTGAAGAAGAATTCCTTTAAAAACATAGGCTGCAGGCCCAGTCATATAGACGTGGTTGTCATCGCCCCATTCGATCAATAGATCGCCGCCCGGTAAATGAACGGTAACCTTTCGTTCTGTTTTTCCATTGAGAACAGCGGCTACAGTCGAAGCACAGGCTCCCGTACCGCATGCTAAGGTCGGTCCCGCTCCCCGTTCCCAGACTTTCATGGTAAGTTCCTTGCGGGAGTCCACGCGGATAAATTCGACATTCGTCTTGCGCGGGAATAGAGGATGTTTTTCAATTGCCGGCCCAAGGCGCTCAAAATCAAGAGTGTTATAATCCTCAACAAAAATTATACAGTGAGGATTGCCCATTGATACCGCTGTGTAAGCGAATTCTTGTCCCTCTGCCTCAAGCTTAGCCCCAATGATCGGTTCACCTTGAGCCAAAACAGGAATCAAACCCGATTTGAGAATGGGTTCTCCCATATCCACTCGAACACCTGTAACCTTCTCACCTTCAAGCGTCAGCTGTAAAGTAAGAATTCCGGCTAAAGTTTCAACCCGAAGCGGATTTTTTCTGACATACCCCTTGTCATAAATATATCGAGCAAAACAGCGAATTCCGTTGCCGCACATCTCCGGCTCCGAACCGTCTAAATTAAAGATCCGCATTCTTGCATCAGCCGCTTGCGAGGGAAGTACCACAACCAGACCATCCCCACCCACACCAAACTGACGGTGGCAAATCTGACGTGCAAGTTCAGGATAATTCCCCTCGCTCCGGCCCTCTGCCGGCTGACGATTAAAATGATCTATAAAAACAAAATCATTTCCCAAACCGTGCATTTTCACAAATTCCATACCATCTTGACCCCCTTCACGAATATGGCCAATGTAACAGCTCAAGAATACTATGGTTCATCACTCAGGTCAACTTATTACGTTTTTTTACTCTAGGGCCTAAGAGCTGTAAATACGAATAGGAACTCCGTGCGCATAAGTGTTCCTATGCCCCGAAGTTCCTGTATCGGATAAACAACTGATATAGTAAAGCTTCCTTTATCCAATCGTAAGACTCCCACTTCTATAAGTGGGAGTATGTCCCCCACCGGAGTCTCGATGTTCAGCTTTAGCTGGACGGGTTCACTTACCTCCGACCACAGAGGTACCTCTGCGGCCCGCATGTGTAACTAAACGCCAAAGTCCGATTAATACAGAGGGACCGCCGGCAACTCCTAAAATGATTCCCCATTGCCCAAGTTCCAAGGGTGCCGTCTTAAAGATGGCCTGGAGGGGAGGAAGATAGATTACACTTAACTGCATTATCGTTGAGGTTGCCACCGCGGCTACAAGGTAAGGATTGGACAACAGTCCTACTTCAAAAATACCGCGTGTTTCTGACTTACAATCAAAAACATGAAACAGTTGTGAAAAGACCAGAGTGCTGAAAGCCATTGTCCGGGCGGTTAACAGATTCCCTCCTACGAAGAGCCCCACAACAAACACAACTAACGTTCCCAGTCCTATCATCGTACCCCGAATAATGATTTTTCTTGCTAAGCCACGGGCAAAGATGCTTTTTCCGGGCGCCCGCGGCGGACGATTCATAATGTCTCTATCCATCCCGTCAACCCCTAAGGCCATTGCCGGTAAACCATCGGTAACAAGATTAACCCATAGAATCTGAATGGCGAGTAACGGAAGCGGGAGCCCAACCAATGTTGCCAAGAACATGGTTAGAACCTCGCCTATATTGCAGGAAAGCAAATAGCGGATGAATTTGCGGATATTATCATAGATACCCCGGCCCTCCTCGACCGCAGCAACGATTGTTGCAAAATTATCATCGGCCAGTACCATAGCTGAGGCCTCCTTTGTCACATCTGTCCCCGTTTTTCCCATAGACACTCCAATGTCGGCCTCTTTGACCGCGGGCGCGTCGTTGACCCCATCGCCGGTCATCGCTACGACTTGTTTGTTTTTCTTTAACGCCCGAACGATCCGCAGCTTATCCTTCGGAGTAACCCGGGCATAAACCGAGATGTCCATCACTTTTTTCTCCAGGTCCTCATCGGATATTTGTTCAAGGTCTGCTCCTGTCATAATTCCCTTGGAATTTCCCCGCAGAATCCCAAGCTCCTGCGCGACCGCTTCTGCCGTGAGCCGATGATCCCCGGTAATCATCACAGGTTTGATGCCGGCCCTGCGGCAGACCTGAATGGCTTTGGCGGCACTCGCCCTGGGGGGATCGATCATCCCCATCAGTCCCACAAAGATCAGGTTTTCTTCAATCTGCCGGTCTTCGCCCTCTTCCTCACGCAGCGGACGTTCAGCAAGAGCCAATACTCGTAAAGCCTTCCGGGCCATTTCATCATTAGCCCGCATTATCGTTCGGCGCCGAATATCTGTGAGTTCAACAACCCCTTCGGAAGTCAGCTCTCGTTTGCATAGCCTGAGAATAACATCAGGGGCTCCTTTAGCATACGCTTTTCTTTCATTTTTTCCTTGGTAGATAACGCTCATCCGTTTGCGGTCCGAGTCAAACGGGATTTCCCCAATACGTTCTTCTTTCCGTTCCAAGGTCTCCCGCCAAATCCCCGCCTTAGCGGCCGCCACAAGCAAAGCGCCCTCGGTCGGATCGCCTTCAATTCCCCAAGGGGATTCCTTGCTTGCCGAACGGAAAAGTCCGGCAACCTGTACTCCTTTTTTGGTCAGAGTCGAGTTATTGCAGAGTGCCGCTATTTTTAATGCTTCATTTAGGGGATCCTTTGCCTTCATCGGATCGCCGCCCTGAAATTCGCCTTTTGGGTCATAGCCCTGCCCTGTTATGGCAATCATCCGCCGATCTGAATAGATCTGGCGAACGGTCATTTCGTTTTGGGTTAAGGTTCCGGTCTTATCGGAGCAAATAACGGTTGCACAGCCTAAAGTTTCTACTGCCGGAAGTTTACGCACAATCGCTTTTCGTTTAACCATCCGCTGTACTCCAATCGCTAAAGCGACCGTTACAATCGCCGGGAGACCTTCGGGGATCGCTGCCACCGCTAGAGAGACACCGGCAAGAAACATCTTATAAAATCCTTCTCCCCGCCAAACACCCGTAGCTACGACGAGAGCACAGACCGCAAGACTAATAACGACAAGATATTTTCCCAGCTGGTCGAGACGTTTCTGCAGAGGCGTCTCCTCATCCTCAACGCTCTGAATCATGCCTGCAATAATCCCCATTTCCGTATCCATACCCGTAGAGACAACTACCCCGGCGCCGCGCCCGTTGACCACGACTGTCCCCATATATCCCATATTTGACCGGTCCGCCATCGGGGTCAATTCATCGCTCAGGGGGGAAACCGACTTACTGACAGGATGGGACTCGCCGGTGAGTGCAGATTCTTCGACTTCAATATTAACCGCTTGAATCCAGCGAATATCTGCGGGTATACGATCCCCTGCCTCTAATAATACGATATCTCCCGGTACGAGATCCGCCGCCGGGATGCGGCTCTCCACTCCCTCCCTAAGTACCCTGGCCTCGGGAGCTGTCAAAGACTTTAAAGAATCAATGGACTTTTCAGCCCGATATTCCTGAATAAATCCCAGAATTGCATTCACAATCAAGATCGCCATGATCGTGACAGCGTCCGCTATTTCACCCAATAAGCCGGATACAATCGTTGCCGCTAAGAGAACCAAAACCATGAAATCCTTAAATTGGCCTAAGAAAACGAAAACAGGATGGACCCCTTTTTTCGTCTCGAGCATATTTTTCCCAAATTCGGTCAGGCGATGGTTCACCTCTTTTAGGCTTAAGCCCTTACCCGGATGCACTTCCAAGGCCTTTACAACATCGAGCCAAGGCAATACATGCCACGCTTGCTGCCGCATTCCTTTCCTCCTCCTTCAAATCCTATCCTACCTTTTTGTACATGCTTATTCGGGAGGAAAAAGAAAAATGACCATAAATTGTGGTATACTATATCAACAATTATTAAGAAAGGGGTTCTCATAACATGGCTCTTGATGGGGTAACCCTTAATCATCTTGTTAAAGAACTCGCTCCTCAGCTCATCGGAGCGCGCATCGATAAAGTCAATCAACCTGAAAAGGAGGAAATTCATCTCTTCCTCCGCAACCAAGGCAGGTCGCTGCGCTTGCTGTTAAATGTCAGCGCCACTTCTGCCCGCTTGCATCTCACGCAAGAAAATAAAAAGAATCCCGCCTCCCCGCCGATGTTTTGCATGATCCTTCGCAAACACCTTGAGGGGAGCAAGATTCAAAACATTGAACAAATCGGGCTTGAGCGGATCGTACTTATAACCTTTCAAAATTACAATGAGTACGGAGATCTTGCCACCCTCCGGCTTTATCTGGAAATCATGGGCAAACACAGTAATCTGATCCTTGTCGATCCTGTAAAGCAGGTTATTCTTGATGGCCTGAAACGTTATTCTCATGCCGTCAGCCGCCACCGCGAAGTCCTGCCGGGGCGGACCTATATTCTTCCTCCCTCACAAGGGAAAGTCGATCCCCTATCTGATGAAGAAGCATTTCGTTCTGTGCTGCTGCAAGAAGAGCTCTCCGGTAAACTTACCGACCTCCTGGTGAAACACTTTAATGGAGTCAGCCCGGAACTCGCTCGGGAAATCGTCGTTCGTGCAGGACTCAAGCTTACCGTTCGCCTTGAACAGTGCGGGGATATCGATCTCTCCCGCGTTTTCCAAGGCTATCTTATCCTGGCCAACCCCGCGACTCTTCCCCAAACCGAGCCCTGCCTTTATTATCATGCGGGCTCCGCTAAAAGCGGACTGCCCACTGCCTTTTCGTTTGTTCCCTATCAGCAATATCAGGGGTTAGCTACTGAAACCTTTCCTTCGCTTGATGATGCCATTGAACGCTTTTATCATGCTAAAGCTTCCAATAATAATCTTGAAGCCAAACGCGGCTCCCTGCATAAGATCGTACGGGAAAATCTTGACCATATGCAAAAAAAGCTGGGCATTTATGAAGAAACAATGGCCAATGCGGAGAAATCCTTTAAATATTCAAGATGGGGAGAGTTAATCACCGCCAATCTTTACCGGATAACCTTAGGAATGACAGAAATTGTCGCTGAAGATTATAATGAGGAAACTCTCCCGAAAATCACGATCCCCTTGGACCCCCGTCTCAGTGGAATTGATAATTCTCAACATTATTACCGGCGTTATAACAAAGCCAAGGCTACATTACAGAAAACGGAGCCCCTCAGATCGGCCTCTTTAAATGAGGTTAATTACTTGGAATCCGTTTTGCTCAGTCTCGAACAAGCCTCTACTTCCTCTGAACTCGAGGAAATTCACAAAGAGTTAATCGATCAGGAATATCTTGCCGGCAAGCATACCCACAAAAACACCTCCAAAAAAGCCGGCAAATTCCCGAATAAAGGCACCGCCAAGAAAAAACAAAGCAATAAACCCGAAGTACCCCAGCCCAAAATCTATCTTTCCGATTCGGGCCGGATGATTCTTGTCGGGAAAAACAATCGTCAAAACGACTGGCTCACCCTAAAAAAGGGACGCCCTCATGACCTTTGGCTCCATGTTAAAAACATACCCGGCTCACACGTACTGATCCCCCTCGAGGATGGGGAGGAATTCCCCGATGACCTGACACTTGAAGAAGCGGCGGCTCTGGCTATCCACTTCAGCCAGGCCAAAGGCTCCACACTTGTACCCGTGGATTATACCCATGTTAAGAATATCAAAAAGCCCAATGCCGCTAAACCCGGTATGGTTATTTATGAAACAAACTGGACATTGTATCTCACGCCAAAACCGGAAGTTATCGAGCGATTGCTGGCAACGGAAAAAAGTACGGAATAATATCAAAGCTTTAGAGCTTTAAAGGTCGGTAGGGGCTATGTGAAACCTGAGTTTCAACATAGCCCCTGCTCTTTTAAATACTGTAATTTAGTTTGTGCCAGCTAATCGAATGACCGATTTCTTGTGCCCGCACACGGGACAATTTTGGAGTGAAAGCGGCATTTCTAACCCGCATCGATCCAGCAATTCCTCATTCGTCAAAATTTCCTCTCTGGGTCCGTCTGCGGCAATCTCACCGTTTTGAATCACAATGATGCGTTGACATGTTTCATATGTCATATCTAAATCATGACTTGTGATGATTTTCGTGTGTTTAAAACCGTTAAGCAGCTGGATCACTCTCCGTCTTGATTTGGGATCCAAAGCCGCCGTAGGTTCATCCATAATCAAGACATCAGGCTGCATTGAAAGTACGGAAGCAATGGCTGCCGCCCGCTTTTCTCCGCCGGACAGTTTATAAGGGGCCCTGTCCTTCAAGTGATATATTCCCACCATATCCAAAGCCTGTTTTACGCGCTCAGCAACTTCCTTCTCATCCAGTTTATAATTTCGCGGCCCGAAGGCAACATCGTCATAGACCGTTGTCATAAACAACTGATCATCGGGATTTTGAAAGACAATGCCTAATCTTTGACGGATAAGGGGCAAGGTCTTTTTAGTAACATGAACATCACCGACTAAGACTTCTCCTCGATCAGGAAAAAGAACACCCATGAGAAGCATTAGAAGTGTCGATTTTCCCGCACCATTTGCACCGATAATACCTACGGACTCGCCGTGATGGATGACAAAAGACATATTTTTCACGGCTTCATGATCATCGGGATAGGTAAAATGCAAATTTTTGACTTCAATTTTATGATGACTCATTATCTGATCACCCCTGTAACAATTAACCCTAACAGCATAGGTAAGTCAAAAAGCCTTATGATGATAAAAAATAAGCTCCACCCCGCTAAAAAGGCAAAATCCTTAAGTCTCATTTTGGAATTGCTTCCTGTGATGTATTCTCCGGTGAAACCCCTCAAAATCATTGCCTGATAGACCCTTTGAGCTCTGTCAAAGGTACGGAGAAACATTTGTCCTACCAGTGATCCCCAAACATGGCGTTGAATACCCTTTTGACCGGGAGCCCTTAAAGAATAGGCCCTCAAAGTCGTGCCCACTTCCTCCATCAATACGGAAATATACCGATATGTCAGCAATAACTGAAGCACAAAAACTTTAGGGACCCTTAACATTCTTAACGCCTCCGCCAGTTTGTCCATTCCCGTAACCGCGATCAACAAAAGCGCAGCAATAACTGTTAAACTTCCCTTGGTAAAGATCGAAAGGAAAGTGATCCACCCCCTGGAAATTTCAAGCCCGGCGAAAGTTATCATTTGCGGGTCGAACACCGGATTAAGGATACCTATACCGATCACAAAGGGCTCCACCCACAGCAAGCGCTTAAGAATCGGTTTGACCGGAATCTCGGCAAAAGCAAAAATGAGAATCGGATAGAAAAACAACGGCAAAAGGCGGCTGATTTCGTAACGATCGAAGGAAACAACCACAATCAAATAAACGGCTGTCGTCAGAAGCTTGGCCAGCGGATGCAGCCTATGAATTGAGGTTTCCCTCCGAGCCAGATCATCTAATAGTCTTATATCATAAATCGAATTCATTATATTTAACATATTATCAAATCCTAAGCACAAATTTTTCACTAAACTGATTCATTATTCTCTCTTATGCTTCGGTTGTTCTTATCCTTCAGTTGTTGCCTTTTTCCTTCTTCTTTTGACCATGCTGATTGCGATCCCTGACAAAGCTGCCAAGCCAAGGGTTAATGCCCCGCCGACCAACCCTGCAACACTTGTACCCGCATCAACGAAAGACCGCGATTGTTTCTCTGCATCCTTCGATACTGCCGCTTCATTTTCTCCATTCCCGCTTGTCTTAAAGCCGTAATCCGGTAAAATTGCCGTCTGGTTTTGCAAATTGCCTAAAGAAGTATGCAAACCATCATTGGCTTCAAGTTCAGCCGTCCCCGCTGTTTTAAACATCGACCATTCAAGCCCGTCAGGATTAGTAGAGGCAAACCAAGAAAAAACACCGCCGATAAGCACCGCACCCAGGGTAAACCCCGCCAGAACCTTTTTAAGGGAAACACTGCCCAGGGCTTCACCCCTCAAAACAGTTTCGAGAATCTCCGGACGCGCTTTCCAGACAAAAGTAACGACTGATGCTGTTACAAGCCCTTCGACCACGCCAATCGCCAGGTGGATTGGCTGCATGATAAGCAGAAACGTCGAAAAGGGCAATTCCGTTTTCCCGGACAGGAATGTTTCAACAACCACACTGAAGGAGCCTAATTGCAAGGCGACTATCGCAGCTGTCAAGCAGGCAGCAAGAAGTCTCTTCGAATTTATTCCTTTGCGTGTAAACCATTTATATATAAAAGGATAGGCGATAAAGCACGTATAAAAGCCCAGGTTAAAAACATTACATCCAAACGCAAGCAAACCCCCGTCTGCAAAAAAAAGGGCCTGAATCAAGAGAACAGAAGCCATTGTTAAAAAACCGGCATAGGGCCCAAGCAGAATAGCAAGCAGCATACCGCCTCCAAGATGTCCGCTTGAACCTGTACCCGGTATCGCAAAATTGATCATTTGCGCAGCAAATACGAATGCACCCATAACCCCCATCAACGGAATTTTCTTCTCATCCATATCCTCTTGAACCTTTTTAATTGAATAAGCGGCTGCCCCCGCGGTTACAGCCCACATGGTTACCCCTACAGCCGGTGAAAGTAAGGCATCAGCCATGTGCATCTTTACCCCTCCATTCTCATTCCCCGGATTTATTTATCCCGGATTTATTTATTTTTATAATGTCCTTTAAAAAAAGAAATGACCATAGAGTGCCCTTTACTGTGGGCAGACCTCCATGGTCTTGCTTTCTCATCATAATTATCTTGTTGTTTAAAAGTGTTCGACGTTACGAATAATAATCCTGCTTCTTAGGTATGTTTAATTTTCTAAATTATAATTCAATTTTTGAGCGGGTAATATATTTAATTTTGTGATTGAAATTAAGGATAATTTGCGATAAAGTAGCTCTATTAAAAATCCCGTCTAACCACTTCTCAAAAGATCTGTGAATAATTCAGATTGATAATTATTATATGAAAGGATTGGAATAATAGGTTTGTCTGACTGAACATTATTAACTGATATGAAGGGATAGAATTTATGGAAAAGACATTCTACAAGGATCGACCTTTAACCTTAGCAGGTATGCTTGTAACGATTGGTGTTGTTTATGGTGATATTGGTACTTCTCCGTTATACGTTATGAAAGCGTTAGTTGCGGGTAACGGTGGATTAGAATCAATTACCCCTGAGTTTGTTTACGGTTCCCTTTCTCTTATTTTTTGGACTCTTACATTACTTACAACTATTAAATACGTCCTCATTGCACTTAAAGCAGATAATCACGGGGAAGGTGGCATTTTTGCACTCTATTCTTTAATTCGTAAGATGGGGGCTTGGCTGATTTACCCGGCAATGATTGGGGGAGCAGCACTCCTTGCGGATAGTATTCTAACTCCGGCCGTTACCGTAACCTCTGCTGTGGAAGGATTAAAAGGGATTCCGATCTTCGTCAACAGCTTTGGTTCGAGTCAATCCATAGTCGTTATAATTACTATTGTTATTCTTTGCTTTCTGTTCCTGGTTCAAAGAACAGGGACTGAACTCATCGGCCGATTATTTGGGCCTATAATGTTATTATGGTTTCTAATGTTAGGACTTCTCGGAATTGTCCACCTCTTTGGAAGCCTTGATATCCTAAAATCCTTTTCTCCTTATTATGGCATTAAACTGTTGTTCAGTGAACATAATAAAGCCGGTTTTGCGATCTTGGGCAGTGTATTTTTAGCGACCACGGGGGCAGAAGCATTGTATTCGGATTTGGGACATGTAGGCCGAAAAAATATATACGGGACATGGCCTTTTGTCAAAGTCTGCTTGATACTGAACTATTTTGGTCAAGGCGCATGGTTGTTACAGGTTAAAGACAATCAAGTGCTCCAAAACATGGCCGGATTTAATCCGTTTTTTGAAGTCATGCCCCAAAACTTACGCATCTTTGGTGTCGTTTTCGCTACCTTGGCAGCAATTATTGCTTCACAGGCCTTAATTTCGGGGTCATTTACACTCGTTTCGGAAGCGATTAAATTAAATTTATTGCCGCGATTACAAATCTACTATCCGGCTCTGTCTAAAGGACAAATGTATATTCCTACCGTTAACATTCTCTTAATGTTATCTTGTATCGGCGTGGTTCTATTTTTCAAAACCTCCGCACACATGGAATCGGCATATGGATTGGCGATTACCGTTACTATGTTGATGACGACAATCTTGCTGTTCCAGTACCTGGTTAAACGAAAGATTCCCAAGGTGCTTTCGGTTCTTATGGTTGCTACTTTTGGAACTCTGGAAACTGCCTTTTTCATTTCAAGTGTTTCTAAATTCTTTCACGGTGGGTTTGTCACGGTATTCATCGCTTCTATATTATTTATTTTAATGATTTTATGGTACAAAGCATCCATATTGGAACAAGTCGTGTCCAAAGAAGTTTCACTGAAAGATTATAGCTTCAAGCTGGGAAAACTAAGGAAGGATGAACACTTCCCTATATATGCAACGAATTTAGTTTATCTAACGAGCAAGTCTAAACCGGGACAAATAAACAATGAAATTATTTACTCGATTTTAGATAAACGACCAAAAAGAGCGGAAGTCTATTGGTTTATCAATGTTCAAGTAACCGATGAACCAAGGACAATGGAATATAGCGTTGAAAATTTCGATACTGATTATGTTTTTAAGATACAATTGCGCTTAGGATTTAGGGTTCAGCAAAAAGTGAGCACGTATTTAAGGCAAATTGTAACGGATCTCATGGAGTCGCATGAAGTAAAAGAACAACCCCAATTCTATTCTACAAATGATGTTAATCGTAAAGTTGGAGATTTTTGTTTTATATTAGTTCGCGAAGAGCTTCCGAATGATACCGACCTTCCTTTATATCAGCGATTGATTATGCAATTCAGACTCAAAGTAAAGAAAATTACAGTTTCGCCGGTACGATGGTTTGGACTTGAACACACTGATGTCAAAATCGAACACGTTCCCTTGCGTATAGAAGCCAATAGACAAATTAAACTGAAGAGACAAACCACTTAGAAAATTGCAGTAGGTTATCGAGATATAACAAAACCGCCAAAAACATTAAGTTTCTGGCGGTTTCCTCAACTATAGGCTAAATTTAACGGGCTAAATTACACTGTCCTGCTTCCCGGTTTAATTGCAGGAATACCTTCTGCACAAAGAGGACAGCTTTCGGGTTCAAAGGTCTCAATTTGAAGCTTTAATAGAGAGACATGTGGAAGACCGAAATCCACTTTTCCCCCGCTGCGATCGACTAAGACTCCTACCCCGACAGGCTCCGCACCGAGTTTACGCACAACCTCCAAAACCTCTTTGACCGATCCCCCAGTCGTAATCACATCCTCGACGACTAGAACTTTTTGCCCGGGATTTAGTTCAAACCCACGGCGTAAGGTCATGACTCCGTTTTCACGCTCGGTAAAAAGCACCTTTGTTCTCAGAGCTCTTCCTACCTCATGAGCCACAAGGATACCTCCCATGGCCGGTCCGATAACAACATCGATGTCCTGATCTTTCCATGATTGAGCCAGCTCCTCACCTAAGCGGGCCGCATGCTGCGGGTATTGCAGGACTTTCGCACATTGCATATATCGATTGCTGTGTTTACCGGAAGTTAGGCGGAAATGTCCCTTAAGCAGTGCCCCGCTCTCTTCAAAAATCTTTAATACTTCATCCGCTGTGATCATAAGTTATTCTCCCTTCAAACTTTAGTTAGTCCCAAAGATGCTCCAATGATTCACGAGGATTGGCTGCGCGCGTAATCGGCCGCCCTACAACGATAAAGGAACTTCCGGCCTCCAGTGCCTCCTTAGGCGTCATCGTCCGGGCTTGATCCTGTGTCTCGCTTCCGGCCGGACGAATACCCGGTGTAATAAGTAGAAAATCAGGACCGCATTGCGATCTAAGTTCCCGCGCTTCTTGGGGTGAAGCGACAACTCCGGCAAGACCGGCCTTTTGTCCGAGCTCTGCCAGCTTAAGCACTTGCTCCTTCAGATTTCTTTCCACCCCAAGTTCTTCATGGAGCCGTTTTTCATCTAAACTCGTCAAGACCGTAATTCCGACAAGCTTAAGCGCGTTTCCCGAAGTCGAAGCTGCCTTAGCCACTTTAACCGACTCCGCCATCATCTGAAAACCTCCGCTGCAGTGAATGGTCAATAGGTCAGCTCCGCAATTGGCTAACACAGCGACTGTCCGTTTAACGGTATTGGGAATATCGTGAAGCTTGAGATCAAGGAATACTTTAAAACCCATCGCTTTGAGCTCCCGAACAATTTCTGTTCCGCAAAGGCTATAAAGTTCTAAACCCACCTTGACCCAGCATCCGCTTCCTTGAAGCTGCCGGGCAATTTCCAAGGCTTTAGCCCGATCATCAACATCAAGCGCAACCATAACCCTCTCTTGTAAATTCATTCTTTCACCTTTCCTTCTTAGAAAATCTTAAAACATCTTGCTGTTTCACAGCGGTTTTAATTTTCTTTCCATGCTAATCCGGTCAGTTCGCTCACGGCCGAAACGCCATGGCGCAAGCAGTACTCCTCAATTCCCTCAATAACGCGAAGCGGAGCCAATGGATTCACAAAGTTGCCGGTCCCAATGCTTACGGCGCTCGCACCGGCTAACAGGAATTCAACCGCATCCTCCCAGCTAAGAATTCCACCCATCCCAATAATTGGAATGCCGACAGCCTGAGCAACTTCCCAAACCATTCTTACCGCAACAGGGCGCACCGCCGGACCGGATAGTCCTCCCATGACATTGGCTAAGACAGGGCGTTGTTTTTCAATATCGATGCTCATACCCAAAAGAGTATTTATTAAGGAGATGATGTCTGCACCGCCACGGGCCGCCGCTTGGGCCATCGCCACAATGCTTGTGACATTCGGTGAAAGTTTGGCGATGACCGGCAAATCTGTTTCGGCTTTAACCGCCGCAATCACTTGCTCGGCACTTGCGGGATCTGTTCCGAAATGCATACCGCCATGCTTAACATTCGGGCAGGAGATATTCACTTCGATAGCCGCTAATCCGGATTCCTTTCTTAAGGATCGGGCCATATGGATATAATCCTCGACGCAAAAACCGGAAATATTGGCAATCGCGGCTGTCGGAAGCTTGCGGACCTTAGGAAGATATGTTGTCATGAATTCCTTAAGCCCTGGGTTTTCCAAGCCGACCGAATTCAGAAGTCCTGACGGCGTTTCCGCCAATCTTGGAACAGGATTCCCCAGCCGCGGTTCCGGCGTAATTCCTTTGAGTGTTATCCCGCCCAATCTTTCCACCGGGCAAAGCGGAGCATATTCCTCTCCAAAGCCATAGGTTCCCGAAGCCGTGATAACCGGGTTTCTCAACGTGAGCGGTCCTAATTTCACTTCGGTATTGACTGTTTTCAATGCTGACTTAGAGGGCTGCATTCCAAACAACCTCCTTTGCTTTAAAGACAGGTCCGTCTTTGCAAACTTTGCCGCGCCGAAGTTTTCCCTGTTCATCCTGCAGCGTACAAACACAACCCAAACAGGCTCCGACCCCGCAGCCCATTCTCTCTTCCAACGAGGCCTCGACGACAAAATCCGTTTTCACAAAGAATTCATTTACCGCTGCCATCATCACCATCGGCCCACAAACCGCAACTTGGGCCGTTTTGGCAAATTCATAGTTGTTCAGGATATCCAGCACATTTCC
The DNA here is from genome assembly GCF_034927245.1 of Desulfitobacterium sp. Lineage (GTDB taxonomy): Bacteria > Bacillota > Desulfitobacteriia > Desulfitobacteriales > Desulfitobacteriaceae > Desulfitobacterium_A. The sequence continues at coordinate 77,503 of NZ_JAYFQK010000003.1, read as the reverse complement.
CCGGATACCCATACTCCCATCCATCGTACTGACTTGAATGTCTATCCCCAAAGCCTGCCAAAGGTGCAAACCCGCGCTTTCAAAAAAGCCCTGATTTTCTCCTCCCCAGCATAAGCAAACTTCCAAGCCTTTTTTTACGGCTTCTTGGGCCAAAGGAAGCAGGGGAAAGGCCCCGATTCCTCCGGCAACCAAATATAAGGTCCCGTTTTGAGGAACGGTAAACCCATGCCCTAAAGGTCCTAAAAGATTGAGCACATTCCCGATCTTGGCTTGAGCTAACATTTTCGTTCCTTTGCCCTTTAAACGATAAAGCAAAGTAATTTCTTTCTTATCTTGATCGACTCCCGCAATACTGATCGGTCGTCTCAGCAGAGGATCCAGCCCTGTCGAAACTTTCAGTTGAACAAACTGCCCCGGCAGCGCTTCTGCCGCTATTTCGCTCCTTAAAACTAATCGTCTCATTCCCGATTCGGGATCCCCCATTATTTCATGCGCCACGATCTTAGCATCTTCTAATAACATCCGGTCAACTCCCTCCTCCCAAAAACCGGGAAATACTTTTTTCTCCCTAAAATATATTTTTACTCCCTAAATATTCTGAAGTGATCATCCTTTTCCCTTTTTGCCGGCTCATAATTTCTAATGAACACTTTCTAAGGGCATCAGACTGGGAGCAATCGTCTCCAACACATGCAGCAATGCCGATGCGGTATCTAGGCTGGTAAAGCAAGGAATTCCATGTTCGACAGCGGCTCGGCGGATAATAAAACCATCACTGGCTTGTCGTTTATTATGGGTAGTCGTATTGATAACCCCTTGAATCTGTCCCTCACGAATTCCATCCGTAATTTCCGTTGAACCTTGGTGAAGTTTGCTCACGCGTTCAACTTCAATTCCCGCTTCCTTTAGAACTTGAGCTGTCCCTTCTGTCGCCAAAATTCTAAATCCTAAGTCCTGAAAGCGCTTAACCAGGGGCAGCCCTTCTGTTTTATCCCGATCGGCTAAAGTAACTAACAAGGTCCCACGGGCAGCCATGCTTAGCCCCGAAGCCAGCAGCGCTTTATACAGTGCTTTTTCATACGTCTTATCCGCTCCCATAACTTCGCCGGTGGACTTCATCTCGGGTCCCAAGGAAGGCTCGACATTGTGGAGTTTGGAAAAGGAAAATACCGGTACCTTAACCGCAAAATGTTTCGGTTTTGCCCATAACCCAGTCTGAATTCCCAAGTCGCTTAAAGAAGAGCCCAGGATGACCTGAGTCGCCAAATCAACGATGGGTACGCCGGTAACCTTGCTCAAGAAGGGAACTGTCCGGCTGGAGCGCGGATTGACTTCCAAAACATAGACTTCATCCTGATAAATAACATACTGAATATTGAGCAAGCCGCGTATCTTTAAAGCCCGGGCAATTCCCGTTGTCAACTTTTCGATTTGCTTCTGCGTTTCGGGTGTCAGGGTTAGCGGCGGACATACGGCAATCGAGTCGCCGGAATGCACGCCGGCCCGCTCTAAATGCTCCATAATACCGGGTATACTGACGTTTTCACCGTCGGAAACCGCATCAACTTCAAGCTCTGTGCCCACTAAATATTGATCCATCCAGATTTCCTGACCGGGAAACTCGGCAAGCGCTCTTTTAATGACCTTTTCTAACTCTGAAGGTGAATAGACAATTTCCATCGCACGCCCTCCCAGAACATAGGAAGGACGAACCATTAGGGGCAATCCGATCTCATCCGCAACTTTCAGGGCGTCCTCAAGTGTCGCCGCTTGCCCTCCGTGCGGCCTTTTAGCGCTAATTTCCTGTAAAACCTCATCAAAGAGCCCCCGTTCTTCGGCCCGGTCAATATCCTCCAGACTTGTGCCAAGAATCTTGTAGCCCCGCTGAACAAGGGGTTTAGCCAAACCAATAGCCGTTTGCCCCCCGAACTGCACGATGACTCCCTCCGGTTTTTCCCGTTCCAATACAGCTGTTACATCTTCCAGTGTCAAGGGTTCAAAGTAAAGGCGATCCGCTGTATCAAAATCCGTAGATACCGTTTCCGGGTTATTATTGATAATAATCGTTTCCACCCCTGCCTTGCGCAGGGCGAGAACGGAATGGACTGAGCAATAATCAAACTCAATGCCTTGCCCGATCCGAATCGGTCCGGAACCTAAAACAACCACTTTGCGGTGCGGGGTAGGATCTCCTTCCTGTTCTTGGTCGTAGCTGGAGTAAAAATAAGGCGTTACCGCTTCAAATTCCCCCGCACATGTATCAACCATCTTGAAAACGGGTTGGATTCCTTCTTTAACCCGGAATTGATAAACATCTTCTTCATTGCTTTGCCAGCATTTTGCGATAACTACATCAGACATTCCCAAGCGTTTCGCCTGAAGAAGGGTTTTTCTGTCCCAGGGAGCTTGACGAAGCGTTTCCGACATTTTTACGACATTTTCGAGGGCCCTTAAAAAATAAGGGTTCCAATGCGTCAGCTTTTGCAGCTTCGCTACCGTCCAGCCCCGTCTTAACCCTTCGGCCATAAAGAAGAGCAATTGATCATTTGGCTTTTGGCATCTTTTGCTAAGTTCATCTTCGCTTAAGTTCGCAAATTCGGGTAAAAGGACACCAAATGTTTTAATTTCCAAAGAACGAACGGCTTTCATCAGAGCCGTTTCTAAATTCCGGCCAAGACCCATCACTTCGCCGGTCGCTTTCATCTGCGTTCCCAGACTCCGATCCGCGTCAGAGAATTTATCAAAAGGCCAGCGCGGAATCTTCACGACCACATAATCGAGGGCCGGTTCAAAGCATGCCGAGGTTTTACCGGTCACGGCATTCGGGATTTCCGGCAAGGTTTGTCCGAGCGCGATTTTAGCGGCAACCTTGGCAATCGGATAACCGGTTGCCTTTGAAGCCAGTGCACTCGAACGGCTGAGCCGCGGATTAACCTCGATGACGACATATTCTAAGCGTTCGGGATTGAGAGCATATTGGACATTGCATCCGCCTTCGATTCCTAAAGCATCGACGATCCGCCGGGCCGAGGTTCGCAGTGTTTGAACCTCACGGTCCGTTAAAGTTTGGCAGGGTGCAACCACGATACTGTCGCCCGTATGGACTCCGACAGGATCCATATTCTCCATATTGCAAACGGTGATGCAGTTTCCGGCACTGTCACGCAATACCTCATACTCAATTTCTTTCCATCCGGCAACACTTCGTTCCACGAGAATCTGACCAATCATGCTCGCCTGCAGCCCGCCTTGCGCAATTGTTTCTAATGCTTCGCGGTCATGGGCAATTCCGCCGCCTGTTCCGCCTAACGTATAGGCCGGACGCACGATCACCGGATAACCGATGGAATCGGCAAATTCCAGAGCTCCCTCGACGTCCTCAACAATGGTACTGGGAGGTACCGGCTCGCCCAGTTCCTGCATCAGTGAGCGAAACCCGTCACGATCCTCTGCCCGCTCAATGCTTTGCAGGGAAGTTCCCATCAATTTGACCCCGCAGCGATCAAGGATTCCTTTCTGGGCAAGTTGAAACGCAAGATTTAAACCCGTTTGCCCGCCCATTGTGGCGAGAAGACCATCCGGCCTTTCACGCTCAATAATCCGCTCGACCACTTCCACGGTCAGCGGTTCAATATATACCTTATCCGCAACCTCCGGGTCGGTCATGATGGTTGCGGGGTTAGAGTTTACAAGGACTACTTCAACCCCTTCTTCTTGTAGCGCCCGGCAAGCTTGGGTTCCGGCATAGTCAAATTCCGCGGCTTGTCCGATCACAATCGGCCCGGAGCCCAGAACCAATACTTTCTTCCATGTTTCTTTCTTCATGTCTACTCCTGCTTTCACGTTATACTCAGTCATTGATTAAACCGATCTTCATAAAGAAATCTTCAAATATCTTCTGATTTTCTTCCGGTCCCGGAGCGCTTTCGGGATGGTATTGAACAGAGAATACCGGATATGAAGAATGCTGCATTCCTTCCACAGTCCCATCGTGAACATTGCGCAAGATTACGTCAAACCCCGATTGTGCCAAAGATTCTTCCCGAACCGCATAACCGTGGTTCTGGGCTGTCATTGTCGTTCTCTTCGTCCGGCTGTCCTGAACGGGATGATTCCCTCCCCGGTGCCCGAACGGAAGTTTATACGTTTCTCCCCCTGCTGCCAAAGCAAGAAGCTGATGTCCCAAACAAATCCCCAGTATCGGCAATTTCGGGAGAAGTTCCCGCACCGTTGCGACAACCTTCGGCAATTCACTGGGATCTCCGGGCCCATTGCTGAGCACCAAAGCCTTTGGCCGGGAACGCAAGATTTCCTGCGCTGATGTTGTCGCGGGAAAAACCCGAATTCTGAACCCATATTCCTGTAAAGAGCGCAGGATATTGCGTTTTGCCCCGCAATCCAAGACGGCAACATAAGGACCTTTGCCTGGGATCTCATAACTTTCCGCTGTTGTTGTCTGATAAACCCAATGCTTTTGAGGATGCCAATTTGCCTTTCCCTGCTCGACGTTTTGCCAGTACTCCATTCCTTCTTGCTCGCTGACAACGAGAACTCCCGGAATCGTACCCTGCTTGCGAATATGCCGGGTTAAAGCCCGCGTATCGACCCCTTTAAGTCCCCAAATTCCATGTTCATCACAAAAGGCTTCCAAAGACCCGTCAGCATGCAGGCTGCCTTCACCTGAGGAAAGTTCGCGGACAATCAAACCCTTGAGTAAAATTTTATCGGCTTCACTTTCCTCATCATGCCACCCGTAATTGCCGATCTGCGGATGAGTGAGAATTAAAATCTGACCGGCATAAGACAGATCGGTAATAATCTCCTGATACCCGCTCATCGACGTGTTAAACACGACTTCCCCCGCTTGTTCTCCCCGCTCAGCCGGCCAGGCTCCGAAGGCTTCACCTTCAAACACGGTTCTATCTTGTAACACCAAAAAAGGCATTCTATATTCCTCCCAATCCGCTTGCTTTATTTCAATTTCCTATAGTTTCCCTCTGAAAACGAAGCTCTCCGTTAACCCATACCATTGAAGCAAACCCTTGCAGCACTTGTCCCAGGAACGGCGTATTTTGGGCTTTTGAAATAAACCGATCTGCCTCGATCTCCTCTTGATGTTCAGGATCAAAGAGAACCAAATCGGCAATCCCACCCGGCTGTACTGAACCGCCTTGTAAGTTAAAACGTTGGGCGGGATTAAGGCTCCAGGCTTTAAGCAAGGTTTCCACTGGCAGCTTTCCGGGTTGGACAAGATAAGTCCAGATGGCGGCAAGCGCTGTTTCGAAACCTGCGATTCCAAAAGGGGCTTCGGCAAAAGGTCTCTTTTTTTCCTCCCAGGTATGGGGAGCATGGTCCGTGGCAAGCATATCCAGCGTTCCATCCAAGATCCCCTCGAGAAGGGCATCTCTGTCTTCAGCCGAGCCCAGCGGCGGGTTGACTTTATAGGACGTGTTATAATTTGATTCGGCAATAGCCTCATCCGTAAAGATAAGATGATGAGGGTTAACCTCGGCTGTCACATCGACGCCCCGTTGCTTTGCCGCCCGGATCAGCTCTACGCTTTCTTTGGCAGAAATGTGAGCAAGATGGAGTTTGCTGCCTGTCTCTTCTGCTAAAAGTATGTCTCGGGCAACCATAACTGATTCAGCGCAGGCAGGAATTCCTCTCAGTCCCAGTCTGGCACTGACCTCTCCTTTATGCATCGAACCGCCGCGGGCAAGATTTTCATCCTCGCAATGGCTGATCAAGGGGAGGTTTGTCAGCTTGACATATTCCATCGCTAAACGCAGGAGTTCGGCATTTTGTACTTCTCGGCCGTCATCGGAAAACGCTCTGGCCCCGCCTGCCGCTAAATCCACCATTTCCGTCAGTTCTTTACCTTCTTCTCCTTTGGTAATTGCACCGATGGGATAAACCTTGGCTGCGCCTGCCCGCTCTCCCTGACGGCAAACGAATTCAACTAAAGCCCGGTTATCGAGAACGGGTTTAGTGTTCGGCATCGCCAGGATTGTCGTAAACCCTCCTTTGAGTGCTGCCCGAGCCCCTGTCGCAATTTCTTCTTTTTCTTCCTGTCCGGGTTCGCGTAAGTGAGTATGGACGTCAATAAGTCCCGGGAAGAGGTATTTTCCCGTACCGTCAATGACTTGAACTTCAGACCGGGCCCTCTTTTGAACCTCCTCCTCAGTTAAGGAACCTGAAACTTCAAGAATTTTTTCTCCTTCAACCAAAACATCTTTGGCTTGAGTTGAACCTGTTTCTAAATCTACAATTTTAACATTTTTAAACCACCACATTGCTTGTCCCTCCCATTAACAAATACATCACTGCCATGCGTATAGCGACACCGTTTGTGACCTGTTCTTCTATAACCGCATTTGAAGAATTAGCGACTTCACTGGATATTTCCACCCCGCGATTCATGGGACCGGGGTGCATCACTAAGGTATCCTTACCTGTTAGGGCAAGGCGTTCGCGATTTAAACCATAAAGCAGGCTATATTCACGCAGACTCGGTAAAAGCCCCGCCTGTTGACGCTCAAGTTGCAACCGCAAGGCCATGACAATGTCTGCCCCCGGCAATTCGGGATCGAGTTGATAACTCATTTTCACACCCAGGGTTTTCATCTCCGGAGGCAGAAGCGTTGGCGGACCGACAAGAACAACCTCAGCTCCCATTTTCGTCAAAGAATAAACATTACTCCGTGCCACCCTGGAATGGAGCACATCTCCCACGATAAGAACTTTTTTCCCGGTGAGATCAGTGATGTGTTCCCGCATCGTGAAAAGATCGAGAAGGGCTTGAGTCGGATGTTCATGCTGTCCGTCTCCGGCATTGATCACGCCTGCCTTGAGAGTCTGGGCTAAGAACTGAGCCGCCCCGGAGCAGCTGTGGCGAATAACCACGATATCCGGGTTCATCGCCTGCAGGGTGCGGGCGGTATCGTAAAGCGATTCACCTTTGTTGACACTGCTTTGGGCAACGGCCAAGCTTGAAGTGTCCGCCCCTAAGACTTTCGCAGCAGTTTCAAAGGAACTTCTCGTCCGGGTGCTTGACTCATAAAAAAGATTGACCACCGATTTTCCTCGAAATGTAGGAAGCTTCTTAATTGGGCGAAATAAAATTTCTTTCATAGGTTTAGCCGTGTGGATGATCAGTTCAATTTCTTCGCGTGATAAACTTTCGATGTGTAATAGATCTTTGCGATTCCACTTCATAAGACTGCCTCCTTTATCATCCTCTATCATTCTTCACAAAATCTCTAATTTTAAATATTAAAAAATCCTCCTACCCGAAGGTAGAAGGATATAAGGATATTCTGACAGCTTATCCTATCTCTACCCTTGGGTAACTCACGGGAAAACCACTTAAAGGGTTGCTTTATGCTGCTTTACAATATCTATACTTTAAACTTTAAACTTTAGGTCTCTCCTGAAGTAGGACCTGTTCTTCCTCGTCAATTTCCTTTAAACAAACCGAGACGATTTCGCGGCTGGATGTCGGGACATTTTTACCGACATAGTCTGCACGAATCGGAAGTTCACGGTGTCCGCGATCAATAAGGACGGCTAGCTGAATTTTTTCGGGGCGTCCCATGTCCATCATTGCATCAAGTGCGGCCCGAGCCGTACGCCCCGTATAGAGGACGTCATCGACTAAAACCACTGTTTTTCCCTGAACACTGAACGGGACCTGAGATTCATGCACCACGGGTTGAACATCGATCATGGTTAAGTCATCGCGATAAAGTGTGATGTCGAGAATCCCCAAGGGAACTTTTACCCCTTCAAATTTCTCAATGCGCTCTTGAATCCGTTCAGCCAGCGGTACACCCCGTCGGCGGATTCCAATCAGAACGACATTATCTGTTCCTTTATTTTTCTCGACAATTTCATGAGCAATCCGGGTAACTGCACGTCTAATCCCATCTGCATCCATGATTTGGTTTTTGGTGATACCCTCCATCCGCTCACTCCCTTTGGCTTTGGTAAAAAAAACTGCCTGCACAAGCAGACAGTTTACCCTCCATGTCGTCTGCCTTTGCGTCTCACGGGACACATTTTAAAGGCTTACCTTCTGATTAGTTTATATGAGTAATGACCGAAAGTCAACATAATTTTTTCTTACTCCTATTGTCTAAGCTTTTCTAAGCTCTTCAAGGACCTTCGTAAATATTTCAGGCGGCTCAACCGTGAATTCCAGCCATTCTCCGCTCCGCGGATGGACAAAACCAAGATGTTCGGCATGAAGCATTTGTCCTTCCAGTCCAAAGGGATTTCGTCTTGGGCCATACAAAGGATCTCCTAAAACGGGATGCTTAAGATAGGCCATATGAACCCGAATTTGATGGGTTCGTCCGGTTTCCAGCTTTGCCCGAAGATAGGTAAAATCATGGAATCGTTCTAAGACATGATAATGAGTCACGGCTGTCTTTGAATTATGAAATGTAACGGCCATTTTTTTCCGATCAGCCGTATCGCGGCCAATCGGTGCGTCTATCGTTCCGGTCGATTCAAGAACCGCCCCATGCACCAGAGCAATATACTTCCTGGCCATACTGTGTTCTTTAATCTGGGCGGCTAAGCCTTGATGAGCCTGATCATTCTTGGCCACAACCAAAAGTCCGGAGGTATCCTTATCAATGCGATGAACAATTCCCGGACGCAGCACTCCATTAATGCCTGAAAGATTGCGGCAATGGTAAAGAAGTGCGTTTACTAAGGTCCCGGTCCATGATCCCGGGGCAGGATGAACGACCATCCCCTGAGGTTTATTCACCACGAGCACATCTTCATCTTCATAAACGATATCCAAAGGAATATTCTCCGCCTCAACAAGAAGTTCCTTAGGCGGAGGAATAACCACTTTGACTTTATCCCCGGGGCGAATCTTATAATTGGCCTTCTTCACTGCGCCGTTAACCTCGACCATTCCGTCACTGATCAAGGTTTGGACATAGGAACGCGTTTTACCGATAAGCTCTGTCACACCTATATCAAGCCGGACTCCTTCCGGCAGTTCTGATTCATGAATTTCCGAACTAACAATTTCTTCATCTTCAAATTCCAAGGGGTTATCTTCAATCTGATTTTCCGTCATTCTGTTCTCCCACTTTTCCGATCCTCAAGATATAAAATGATCATCAACAGCCCGACACCGACAACGATCATACTGTCTGCAAAATTAAAAACAAAGGGCCAGATCCGAAAGTCCAGATAATCGACAACCTTTCCGATGACCAGCCGATCATATAAATTGCCCAGCGCACCGCCCCCGATCATTCCTAACGACAAGCGCAGTACTTTCCGCTCCCGCGGTATCTTAAACTGAGCGTAGACGATGCCGGCCATAGCCAGTAGAGTTGCAATAACAAAAATCCAAGTACGGCCCGCCATCAATCCAAACGCCGCTCCTGGATTTAAGATATAGGTAATATGAAAGAAATGAGGGATAACCGCTATTGTTTCATTAGGATAAAAATTACCCTGTACCAGGACTTTCAAGATCCGATCAATAATCCAAACCCCGATAATTGTGAGCCAAATGAGCAATACTCCAACCTCCCCGCAGTTCCTTTGATTTATCTTAACACAAGGATGACTGCGGGGCAATCATGAGCGGTAATTAGGTGCGGCCGTGTTTTTTTCCATAGTAGATGGTGTTGGTGAATTCGGGATCTACTTCGACATCCAGGGTTTCGACAGCATCGACCGCACCAATCACCTCATCGGCGTCCTCATACATTTCGTTAGGATCACTGATATCACGGTTTGTTCCTAAATCCTGCGGCGAATCGGCTGTTCCGTACCGAGCCACCGCCTGCCAAGAATCTTCACCATCGAATTCCACCCGGTCTATTCCGTCATTAAAGGTCCGTGAAAAGGGACGATTAAGAATTTCATTCTCTACCGGCTCCCGATGGAGTGAATGTTGTTCCTCTTTCTCTTCAATCCGACTGCATTCCTTACAAACGGTCGTATACGGGAGAGCTTCCAGACGTTCCATCGGAATTTTATTTCCGCAGTGTTCGCAGATTCCATAGTTTCCTTCCTGCCAACGCTGCAAAGCTGATTCTATGGCGTGAATTCGATGCATATAGCGGTCATGAATAGCCACATCCCGTGAACGTTCGTACACCTCTGTCGCGATATCGGCTGGATGATTATCGATTAAGGAAAGTTCGCCTATCGATTCACGCATATCTTCGGTGATAAGCTCAGTGGCACTCTCGATCGTTTCCTTTTTATCCCGTTTAAGCTCTTCAATCAATTTTGCATATTCATCCTTTGCCATTGACTCAACCCCCTTAATACCCATTATGAGCATTGACAATCTTTACGAGCTCCGCAATGAACCCGCCGATAACCGGCAGATTTAAAAAGACAAGCTTTTTCAGAAAAATAAGTACGATCCCTGCCAAGATTGTAGCCCCAAGTGCTATTCCCAAACCCCGCACTAAACCGTTGACAAAGTTTAAGAGCAGCATACGCCGCGGATTATTCAAGTAAGTAATATACTCGGAAAGATTAATTCTCTCAAGAACATGGGCTAAAGAATCGATTTGCTTCTGAAAATTAAGCCAATCCTCAGAAGTGCTGAATTCCCCAGGATTTTTATCTTTCTCGTCGTGTTGATCAGAGGTTGTCATAAATCATCACCTCAAATAAATCACTTATAAATCACTTACTGACTCGATTTCATTGTTCCCAAGCCTTCAAAAATTTACACCCTAAATATTCTTTTAAAAGTGAATATAGCGATTCCGTACCACAATTAGTGAATACGGAATCGCTCCCTTTATTATTATTGAAATTAAACGTGATTCTATGAACGAGCCGTCTGTTCATTGGGAACGGCGGTAAGCGGCTTCATTCCCTTTGATAGCGAGAAATTATTAAACACATCCTTGTTCTCATGATGTTCTTTCGCTAAATTTTCCTGGGCAACGGACAGCATCAGCTTGATCCGATTGAGCTGATTTACCTCGCTTGCTCCCGGATCATAGTCAATCGCCGCAATATTCGAAAGCGGATAAGCACGCCTTAACTCGCGAATCATACCTTTGCCGGTAATATGATTAGGCAAGCAGGCAAAGGGCTGCAGGCAAACAATATTGTTGACCCCGCTTTCGATCAGTTCAACCATTTCCCCTGTAAGGAACCAACCTTCTCCCGTTTGGTTCGCGAGCGAAAGGTGATTTTCCGCCCCTTTGGCGATATGGCGAATGGAATGGGGCGCTGAGAAACGCCGGCTTGCCTTTAACGCCTTTTTCATATCCCGGCGATAATACTCCATTACGCCAATGGAGATATTACCATTGATCATGCTCTTGAAAGTCCCGGAAAGGAGCTGGTACTTGATTTGGTTGTCGAAGGCACTATAAAGGAAAAAATCGGTCAGATCGGGGACTACCGCTTCGGCCCCTTCCGCTTCGAGCTGATCCACAATATTATTATTGGCAGTGGGGTGGAATTTAACCAGGATTTCCCCGACCACACCAACTTTGGGTTTGACAAGGTTTTCATCCATCGGCAAATTATCAAAATCCCGAACAATTCCGTAAATATTTTCGCGAATTGCCTTCCGATCTCCCTTGCGAATAGAGTCTTGGCATTTCTCTACCCATTGTTCATATAAAGCATTCGCTGAGCCGGCAACTTTTTCATAGGGACGAACACGGTAAAGCACCCGCATTAAAAGGTCCCCGAAGATTAATCCCCACATGAGATCATTAAACATGGCGCCTGTTACTTTGAACCCGGGATTTTCCTCGATCCCCGAGGCGCTCAAAGAGAGCACAGGGATATGCTCCAGCTTGGCATCACGGAGGGCTTTTCGAATAAAGGCGATATAATTAGTCGCCCTGCAGCCGCCGCCGGTCTGAGTAATAATCACCGCCGTACGCTTCAAATCATACCTTCCTGAACGCAAGGCTTCCATAAGCTGCCCGACAACAATAATTGCCGGATAACAAGCATCATTGTGAACCGTTCGCAGGCCCTCATCGACTGCGGCTTTATCTACGGAGGGAAGAATCTCTACCGTATAGCCTGCTTTTTCAAAGCCTGTCTTGAAGAATTGGAAGTGAATCGGTGACATTTGCGGCGAAAGAATGGTATAATTCTTTTTCATCTCTTCGGTAAAAATGACGCGTTCTTTGACCTCATAAAGCCTAGTCGGTTTAAAGTTTCGTTTGTCACGTTCGTGAATCGCCGCGATCAAGGAGCGAATGCGAATGCGGGCCGCACCGAGATTATTGATTTCGTCGATTTTTAAAACCGTATAAATTTTACCGTAACGCTCTAGAATCTCTTTAACTTGGTCAGTGGTTACGGCATCTAAGCCGCAGCCAAATGAGTTCAATTGAACAAGCTCTAGATCAGACTGCTCGGCAACATAGCTTGCAGCAGAATAAAGCCGTGAATGGTACACCCATTGGTCAACCACGCGGATGGGTCTTTCCACAGGCAATAAATGGTGGATTGAATCTTCGGAAAGGATGGCAAATCCATAGGCGCTGATCATTCCGGGAATTCCATGATTGATTTCCGGATCGATATGATACGGGCGTCCGGCCAGCACGATTCCTTTCATATGATGCTCGCGGATATAGGCAATCGTTTTTTCACCCTGATCCTGCACCTCTTGTTTGAAAGATTCAAGCTCTTCATAGGCTTTGCGTACGGCCTCAATCAACTCATGCCTGGGAATCCCCTCCGGGGAAAGCTCTTTGCAGAGGCGTTTGACCATTCGTTTAGGCATATCCAAAGGAAGGAAGGGATGATAGAACGTAATATTTTCATGACGCAGAATATCCATATTCGCCCAAATGGTTTCCGGATATGATGTTACCACCGGACAGTTGTAATGATTATTGGCGTTGGGATCTTCTTCTATATTATAAGGAATGCTCGGATAAAAAATCTTCACAATTCCTTTATTCACTAAATCCGCAATATGCCCATGCACAAGTTTAGCCGGATAGCAAGCAGATTCCGAAGGAATGGTATCCATCCCAGCCTCATACATTTTTTTGGAAGAACGACCTGATAAAACAACTCGGTATCCCAGTTCCGTGAAAAAAGTAAACCAAAAGGGATAGTCCTCATACATATTAAGAACCCTGGGCAAACCAATCACACCACGTTTGGCGTCGGCCTGTTTTAACGGCTTATAATTAAAAACACGTTTATATTTAAAATCATAAAGGTTAGGAATATCATTCTTCGTCATTTCCTTGCCGGCGCCCCGTTCACAACGGTTGCCCGAATAGAACTCGCTGCCATTCGAAAAATGCTTTACCGTAACCATGCAGTTATTGCCGCAAAGTCCGCAGCGTTTCATGGTGGTTTCTGCTGAAAAATTCTCCAGTTCATCGCTTTGAAGAAGGGTGGATTGATAACCTTCCTCATAGCGTTCGCGGGCCACCAAGGCTGATCCGAAGGCCCCCATAATTCCTGCAATATCCGGGCGAACTACATTTCGATTAAGGATCTTTTCAATCGAGCGCAGAACGGCGTCATTATAGAAGGTTCCACCTTGCACCACTACTTTTTCCCCTAATTCCTCAACGCTGCGCAAACGAATGACTTTGAAAAGCGCATTTTTAATCACGGAGAGGGATATCCCGGCAGAAATATCACTGACGTCAGCACCTTCTTTTTGCGCCTGCTTAACTTTGGAATTCATGAATACGGTGCAGCGTGTTCCCAAATCAACCGGTTTTTTAGACTTAACGCCAAGTTTAGCAAACTCCTCCACTCCAATGTTTAAACCATTGGCAAAAGTTTCAATGAATGAACCGCAACCGGATGAGCAAGCTTCATTAAGGCTGATGGAATCAATGACCCCATCTTTAATGACTAAGCTTTTCATGTCTTGGCCGCCGATATCGAGGACAAAATCCACTCCCGGCAGGAAAAAGTCAGCCGCTTTGAAATGAGCGACAGTTTCAATCTCGCCGATATCCACTTTCAACGCAGCCTTAATCAGATGTTCTCCATAGCCCGTAACAGCAGCATTCACCAGCTTCGTCTGAGAATTCATCTTGGCATAAAGCCCTTTAAGGGCGGAAATGGTTGACTCAAGCGGGCTTCCCATATTACTTCCGTAATATGAATAAAGGAGACCCCCGTCTTCACTGATTAACGCAATTTTGGTCGTCGTCGATCCGGCATCAATTCCCAAATAGGCGTTGCCGGAATAGGAATCAAGGTTTTCACGTTTTACCTTGTACTGAGCATGGCGGGCCTTAAATGCTAAATAATCCTCCTCATTGGCAAAAAGAGGCTCCATGGTGTTCGTATCGTCTTCGCGCATCCTATAAATTGCCGGAGTCCGCTCATATAAGCATTCAAAGGATATCGGCTGTTCATTTCGGGAGGAAATAGCTGCCCCAATCGCCACAAAGTATTGGGAATCCTCCGGAAAAACGACATTTTCATCCGTCAACTTTAACGTCTCGATAAAACGTTCACGAAGCTCGGACATAAAATGAAGCGGTCCCCCAAGAAAAGCCACATTTCCTTGGATCGGCCGGCCTTGAGCCAACCCGCTGATGGTTTGATTAACAACAGCCTGCAGCACAGAAGCGGCAATATCCTCTTTGGCCGCCCCTTCATTGAGAAGGGGCTGAATATCGGTCTTGGCAAAGACACCACAGCGGGAAGCAATAGGATAGATATTCTGATAATTTTTGGCAAGCTCATTAAGCCCCGCCGCATCGGTTTGCAAAAGGGAAGCCATCTGATCTATAAAAGCTCCGGTTCCCCCTGCACAGGTTCCGTTCATTCGCTGTTCCATCGAGTCACCTAAGAAGGTGATCTTTGCATCCTCTCCACCCAACTCTATCGCAGCATCGGTGCTGGGGATAAGCGATTTAATCGCGTTCGTACAAGCAATAACCTCTTGAATGAAGGGAACACCGAGCTTTCCGGAAATATTAAATCCGCCGGAACCGGTGATCATTAAAGTAACGCCATGTCCTTTAACGGCATTTTTAGCTCCTTCAAGCATTCCAACAACCGTATTCTTGATATTAGAAAAATGGCGGAGATATTTCTTATATATAATCTGATTATCAGCATTGAGTACAACCATTTTTACGGTTGTTGAACCTACATCTAAGCCTACATTTAATACGCTCATTAGTTTTCCTCCATAGCAGTCCTTAAGCCGTTTGCAATTGGGAATTGGCTTCGGATAGAAAGTTGTTTGGCATAATCGGCAATATAGTTGTCGATCCCCGTGCCGGATATCAATTGCTTGTTAACCAGGCAGAGCATAAACAGGCCAAAATTATAAGCAAGAATATTCACAGCCCAGCTTTCCACATCAGCTATAAAACATCCTTTTTTCTTCATCTTGGACAGGTAATCCATTAACAGCCTTTTCAATTCACTGGGGAATCGAGATAACGGTGTATCAGAAATGGATACAAAATCTTGATTACGCAATTGAGTCATAAATATTTTTTGGTTTTTCAGCATATTTTCTTGATAACAATAACATATTTTGATTATATCTCTTTCTAAGTTCTCTTCCATATGCCGCTCAAAAAGAACCTTGAAGTGGGGGTTAAAAATATAAGTTTCATACATAGCTTCAAAAAGTTTGCGTTTACAAACAAAATGCCGGAACAGAGTCATTTCACTAACACCGGCTTTATGGGCAATCTCCTTGGTTGTTACAGCATCATAACCTTTCTGTGAAAAAAGTGATAAAGAGGCTTCCAAAATTTTCCCTTCCGTTGTGGAGACCATTCTTATTCCTCCTTTTAGCCGACAATCCGCCCGTGGTGTTAGCATTTACTAACATACATATATTATCATTTTACCTTAACTTTGTAAACATTCTAATTTGAGCTACCCCTTTATACTAAAATTATACAAGTGGATACTTCGAAGCAAGCCCTCCCTCTTAAACAAGCATACCTTAATAAAAAAAGTGAAGCAGTGATTCATATCACGGAACTGATGTTAATGGTTATACTTGCTGACAGTACAAAAAAGCCGCTAACAAAAACTGTTAACGGCTTTTAATCACATATTAACTTCTGTTTTAAAATTACCCCGGCCTTGACCGTAAGGCTTTATCCGATGACTAACCGCCACTAAAACTCCCGCCTCCTTAGTGGGAAATAAGTGGCGCTAAGTCCCTGGATAAGTCAACTAAACCTCAGATGGAGTAAAACTCCACCCGAGGTAAGTTTCCTTTACCCTTTCAGGGATTGAGCTTGGACAGCGGTTATAGCCACAACATTGACAATATCTTCCGCACTGCAGCCTCTTGAAAGGTCATTGATCGGTTTGGCAAACCCTTGGCAGATAGGTCCGATAGCTTCCGCACCGGCTAGTCTTTGTACCAGCTTATATCCTATATTTCCGGACTGAAGGTCTGGGAATACAAGAACATTGGCTTCTCCGGCAACTTTCGAATTCGGAGCTTTCTGTTTGCCGACTTTTTCAACAAGTGCCGCATCGGCTTGGAGTTCACCCTCGATCGCAAGATCCGGTCTCTGTTCGTTTGCCTTTTTAACTGCATTCTGGACTTTTGTCACGTTTTCATGCTTTGCACTGCCCATCGTCGAGAAAGAGAGCATGGCTACCTTAGGATCCATCTTGCAGAGATTCTTTGCTGTTTCGGCTGTGGTAATCGCGATTGCCGCCAGTTCGTCCTCGTTGGGATTAGGGTTCACAGCGCAGTCCGCGAAAAGCATCATGCCATCTTTACCAAAGCTCTTGTTCGGAAGAAGCATGACAAAGAAAGAGGAAACGACGCTGATTCCCGGCGCGGTCTTGACGATTTGCAGCCCCGGTCTAAGCAGGTCTCCTGTTGTATGTACTGCACCTGAAACCATACCTTGAGCATCGTCTAACTTGACCATCATTGTACCAAAGTACAAGGGATCCAGCATCGTTTTGGCAGCGCTTTCCTCTGTGACTCCTTTTGCTTTTCTGAGTTCATAGAACGCTTTGGCGTAGACAGGGGTCTTTTCTGATTTAGCGGGATTCTGAATCTCTATACCCTCGATATTGAGGCCAAGTTTTTTTGCCTTTTCCTTGATGACTTCTTCATTGCCCACCAGGATCACATCAGCAATCTTCTCAGCATGAATGGCAGATGCTGCGGTGAGGTTTCTTTCCTCCTCACCCTCCGCTAAAATTATTCTTTGTCGGTTGCTTTTAGCAAGCTCCTTCATTGTTGACAAGAAATCCATAAAATCGTCTCCCTCCACATATCCTTGCTATACTAAATTACTATGGCCTGTAATACTTCAACATTATACTCTTTTTTCTGAGAAAAAGACTATATTTTTTACCGTTTGTAACATTTAGAAAGGCTTACATATAATCTCATGAATTTTGGTTTTAAAGAAATCGTTAGAATGATGCGGAGTTAAGACGATAGCGCTGTCAGCACCGTGTCCTGTCCCGCCGATTGCAATCACTTTTTCGCCAAATTCAATTAAGCCTGCATCAAGAGCCATAACAGAGCACTCTACTCCCACTTTAACGCCCGGGCCAAAAAGTCTCAGCGTGTGAGCTACAATTTCGGCAGGATATACCCCTCCGCTCTGCAGCCTTAAAGCACGATCAATCCCGGCAAAAAGGTGAGTAGTTGTCAGCACCTTTACACCGCGATCCTCTAGACTTTTCCGGCGCTCCTTGCCCATTTCATCAACACCGGGTCCGGCAAAACCGACATGATGCGTAACACAAACAACCTGTACCCCTTGATCTAAGAATAGTTCAGCGGTTGCACCGGAGTTTGAAGCAACAACAACAGTAGAGATATGTAATTCCTGTGCCCGTTTTAGGGTTAACCGAACTACCTCTTGATTATTCACAGAACCTGACTTTTCAAAATAACGGACTTCCATAGCTATTACCTCCCTTCGATTTGCCAAATCACTTCTCCATTGACAAGGGCAGGTACAATGGGAAGAATATTTGCAGTAGCACAGTAGATAACATCCTTTTTGAAACCTAATTCGAGAAGCCGTTGACCATGATCGGATTGCTCAATAGCCTCCATAAGATTAGGCTTTGCTATTTTATAAAGCACACGAGCCGCTTCTCCCAAATCATTGAGTTGAAGATCGGAGCCTAACTCCTCAATGATCATTCCGGCGCAAAGCGTATCCGGCAAATCAAAACGATCTTCTGTTCCGGCACAAAAAATTACAATACCTTCGAGCAAAACGCGTTGTTTTAAACGATAGATCGCTTCAACGATGCTATCAAGGTTGAGAAAACAAGCCATCCAGACAGCCTTCGCCTCAGCAGCCGCACGGATCGCACGCGTACCGTTTGTCGTTGTCATAATCACCCGTTTTCCGCCCACTTTCTCCGGGGCATAATCAAAAGGTGAGTTTCCCATATCAAAACCCTCAATCTGCATGGCCCGACGTTCTCCCCCGAGGAGAGCGCCCGGAATTTCCAAACGTTTTTTGAGAGCTTCTTCCAAGGTTAAAACGGGGATGATGGCTTGACAACCGTTAGCTAGGGCCGTAACCATTGTACTGGTAGCCCTCAAAACATCAATGACGATGACAAGCTTGTCCTCTAAATATGGAAGGACAGGCGTTCCTGCAGTTGCCAGTACTTCGACTCTCATATAGGGCACCCCTTTGGCATATTATTCTTTATGCTACCTGCATACCTTTAAGCGTAACCCTTTTTCCAATAGATTTCAACAGAAGTTGTTTTTGAAAATGAAAAATAATACGAAATAATACGAAAAGACCGTCCTACCGGCGGTCTTTTCCTTGTTTCCGTAAATAATTAAGCTTTCCGCCAACGAAGATCGGGATGACGGGCTGCGGCAGTTTCATCCAGGCGTGTCACCCGTGTAGTATGCGGGGCATTTTTGACGAGCTCCGGATCTGTCTTAGCTTCCTCGGCAATCTGAATCAGTGATTCCGCAAATTTTTCTAAGGTCTCCATACTCTCCGTCTCTGTTGGTTCAATCATCATGGCTTCCTCAACAATAAGCGGGAAATAGATCGTCGGCGGATGATATCCATAGTCCAGTAAGCGCTTAGCAATATCTAGGGTATGGATTCCATAGGGCTTAAGATGTTTCGGAGTGATAATAAATTCATGCATACAAACCCGATCAAAGGGAACAGGATAATGTTCTTTAAGAATACTCATCAGGAAATTCGCATTAAGAACTGCATTTTCTGAGGCACTTTTTAAGCCCTCTCCACCCAAAGCCCGAATATAAGCATAAGCTCTCACCAGGACTCCGAAGTTTGTCATAAAGGATCTGACTCTGCCGATGGAAAGAGGACGATCATAATCAAGCGCATAGGTCCCCTCTTCTTTTTTGACAACAATCGGTTTAGGCAGAAATGGTTTTAAAAATTCTTTAACTCCAACCGGTCCTGCGCCCGGTCCTCCTCCGCCATGCGGTGTCGAAAACGTCTTATGCAGGTTCAGGTGCACGGCGTCAAAGCCCATATCCCCCGGGCGTGCTAATCCCATAATCGCATTAGCGTTTGCTCCGTCATAATAGACCAGCCCGCCGACATCATGAATAATCTTAGCGATTTCCAGAATGTTCTCATCGAAAAGGCCTAACGTGTTAGGATTGGTAAGCATCAGCGCGGCAACTTCATCATTGGCAGCAGCACGCAAGGCTTCAAGATCAACCCCGCCGCGTTCATTGGATGGCACCTGAACGATTTCGAATCCCGCCATAGCTGCCGTCGCGGGATTTGTCCCATGAGCGGAGTCAGGTACAATTACTTTGGTCCGTTTGGTATCTTTGCGATGGGCATGATAGGCTTTGATGATCAGTACCCCTGTCATTTCCCCATGGGCACCGGCTGCCGGCTGCAAAGTGAACGCATCCATTCCCGTAATTTCACCCAGATCCTGCTGGAGCTCATACATCAGCTGCAGGGAGCCTTGGGTCAACTCTTCCGGCTGATATGGATGAAGCATCGTAAAACCCGGTAAGCGAGCCAACATCTCATTGACTTTAGGATTATACTTCATCGTACAGGATCCTAAAGGATAAAAGCCGGTATCCACTCCATGATTAAAAGTCGATAACCGAGTAAAATGGCGGACCACATCTACTTCTGAAACCCCCGGCAATTCCGGTTCTTGCTCACGCAAATAATCGGAAGGAAGAAGTTTATCAATAGCAACCTCCGGAACATCACAGACAGGCAGACTGACTCCGGTCCGTCCCTCCCGGCTTTGCTCAAAAATTAACGGTTCTAATTCGATCATTTCACTTCCCCCAATCTTGCCACAAGATGATCAATGTCATCTTTGCTCTTGGTCTCAGTCACGCAAAAGAGAAGATGGTAATCGAGTTCCGGATAAAAACGGGAGAGCTCAAGTCCGCCGATAATCTTATCTTTAAGCAGTTCCTGATTGATTTTCGTCGGATTTATGTCTGTCTCAATCACGAACTCATGAAAGAAGGGTTGAGCATAAGCCAGCCGTATTCCGGGGAGCTTGCTCATTTCCTGTGCGGCATAATGCGCTTTTTGCAGATTTAAAGCAGCCATGTCTTTAAGACCTTTTTTCCCAAGCCCTGTTAAATGGATCGTGAAGGCTAAAGCACACAGCGCTTCGTTGGAACAAATATTGGAGGTTGCCTTTTCACGGCGAATATGCTGCTCACGCGCTTGCAGTGTAAGAACATAACCCTTTTTGCCGTTTATATCCGTGGTCGCGCCAACGATTCGTCCGGGCATCCGCCGAACATACTTATCCCGAGTTGCCAGGTAGCCAAGATAAGGTCCTCCATAATTAAGCGGATTACCAAAAGGCTGCCCTTCCCCGACAACAATATCTGCTCCCAATTCACCCGGCGATTTTAAGATTCCCAAGGAAACCGGGTTGACAGACATGACAAACAGGGCTCCCCGGCTATGAGCAAGCTGACCGATTTGCTCGGCCTTTTCAATAGCCCCAAAGAAATTAGGACTTTGGAGAAGAACACCGGCGATATCTTTATCCAGTACCTTTTCCAGGATTTCCGGATCAACAACTCCATCTTTGGAGGGAACTTCAATGATTTCTACACCGCGAGGGGGCAGGTAAGTTTGAAGTACTTCGCGATATTCGGGATGAATGGTTGTCGGGACTAATACTTTTTTGCGGCGGGTCGCATCACAGCTCATCAAGGCTGCCTCCGCCAAGGCGGAAGCTCCGTCGTACATGGAGGCATTAGCCGCATCCATTCCTGTCAGCTCGCAAACTAAGGTCTGGAATTCATAGATGGCCATCAATGTCCCCTGGCTGATCTCAGGTTGGTAAGGGGTATATGCCGTATAGAATTCAGAGCGTTGAAGCAGCTGATCGACATAACTTGGGATATAGTGTTCATAGGCGCCTGCGCCCAAATAAGAAGTATACTCCTCTAAATTCCCGTTACGGTTAGCAAGCCCTTTCACTAACTTCACCAAATCTTGTTCGGCCATTCCCCCCGGAACATCAAGACTCTTTTTCAGCCGAACCGTTTCCGGGATATCTTTAAACAGTTCATCAATGGACTGTACACCGATCCTAGCCAAAAGCTGATCCCGCTGATCTGCAGTGTTCGGCACGTAATTCATTTTAATGTTCCTCCTCAAGCAGTCCTTCGTATTCCGCTGCCGAAAGCAAATTATCAAGCTCTGAAAGATCATCCGCTTCTACTTTAATAAGCCATCCTTCCCCATAAGGATCACTATTTAACACATCGGGGGCGTCAAGAATAGCTTCATTGAATTCAACGACTTTTCCGTTCACAGCGGAAATGATATCCGAGACTGCTTTAACGGACTCAACGGTACCATAAGGCTCGCCTGCGGTTACTGTTGTTCCTTCTTCAGGAAGCTCAACAAAGACTACATCCCCCAAGCTTTCTTGGGCATGATTTGTAATACCTAAGGTTACAATATTGCCATCAACTTTTACCCACTCATGGGTTTTAGTGTACTTAAGATTTGTTGGATTCATTATTATCGTCCTCCTTAGTTTTTATATTAACCTTAAACCTAGTTCGTCCTTTCCCTCTTATAGAAAGGAGTCGGGATAATCTGAGCCTTAACTGCTTTGCCGCGAATGATGACATCTAAGGTTGAGCCTATTTCTGCTAAATCCGCCCGGATTAAGCCCAAGGCAATATTTTTGTTTAAGGTTGGGGAAAAAGAACCTGAGGTAATAATGCCGACTTCCTCCCCGTCTTTTTGGATGGGGTAATGGGAGCGAGCAATTCCCCGTTCAATCATTTCTAAACCGACCAGCTTGCGACTTACCCCTTTTTCCTTCTGGGCTTTAAGGGCATCCTTGCCTATGAATTCATCTTTAGTAAGCTTCACAAAGAAGCCGATTCCCGCTTCCAGGGGTGAAATGTCCGGGCCAAGTTCGTTACCATAAAGCGGAAGCTTTGCTTCGAAACGCAAGGTATCCCGAGCTCCAAGGCCAATGGGTTCAATGCCTTCAGGGGCACCTGTTTCAAGTATTTTGCGCCAAAGTTCGGGGGCTTTATCCGGGGGTAAATAAATCTCGAAACCATCTTCACCGGTATAACCCGTTCGGGAAATAAGGCTAGGGATTCCGTTTACCTCTCCGTGTTTAAACCAATAGTATTTGATCCCTGAAAGATCTGTTGAAGTCAGTTTCTGCAATATCTTTTCTGCAAAGGGACCTTGTAACGCCAACTGAGCCACTTGTTCTGAGATATTATCCAATTGAACATCATATCCATGAGCTTGTTCTGCCATCCAAGCGTAGTCTTTATCCGTATTCGATGCATTGACAACAATGTAAAAATGGTCTGTTCCGTAGCGATACACTAATAGATCATCGACTATTCCGCCATCCGGATAACACATCGGTGAGTATAAAATCTGCCCGTCTTGAATTTTAGTCACATCATTTGTAATCAAGTGCTGAACAAAAGGAAGTGCTTCTTGTCCCTTTACATCAACTTCACCCATATGGGACACATCAAAAAGACCCGCCTTCGTTCGGACCGTGTTATGTTCCTCAATTACTCCGGCATACTGAACAGGCATTTCCCAACCGCCAAAATCAATCAACTTAGCCTTAGCCGCGTGATGTTCCTCATAAAGAGGAGTGCGTTTAAGCTGTGCCACTAAAAACACCTCCTTAAGTTTTGAGTATTTCCAAATGCAAGGCAAAATAAAGGTCATACAAAAGTGTTAAATACTTTCAGATAGTAAAAAAAACAGAGGATAACGCATCGCGCGCTTCCTCTGTCCTTTAACCTGAGAGATTCGCCATTCGGCTTCCCCTTTGGTGTTCTCATTCGAGAAACTCTCCAGAGCCCCGTCTTTCAGCAGTACATTTGCCTGAGAGTTTCCCTTCCTAAATGAGCGATATTTAAGAAGTTTTCTCCTTCGGCGTCCGAGTTGATCGGATCTCTCCCACTGAAATCATTCGGTAATATATGTATTTTCCTTGCACTTATATTATACGCAAACAGTTGTGTATCCGTCTATAGTTGTTGGGCTAAATTATTTAGATTATCTCCGACCCGTTGAACTTCTTCAATCATATGCGCAATTTCTTGGGTTGCTTTCGCCTGTTCTTCGGTGATCTCCTTATTATGGACTATGCCTTCAGTGATGCGCCCAATAATCTCATGAAATCGATCTAGAATTGTTCCGATCTCATTTGCGGAACGATTGCTTTCCTCGGCGAGCTTCCGAACTTCATTCGCAACGACCGAAAACCCTTTACCATTTTCAGCGGCACGTGCTGCTTCAATAGCCGCATTCAATCCCAACAACTTTGTCTGGGTTGAAACCCGGCGAATAAAGTCCAAGATATTGGTCGTTTCCTTAACCTGCTCTTTTCCCTCATAAGCGACTTCCGAGACAGCTTCACTGATTCCGGCGACTTCTTGGGCCGAAGCGGCCATTTCTTGAATTGCTCCCGCTGCTTGTTCAATCGCTTGATGCAGCTTAATGACATGATTTCGGATTACATCCTTCACTCTTTCCTCTTTTAACAAGGAAACCACCACGCCGACAGCAACACGCGCCACAGGCGTTACTATCTTAAGCGGCCCGGCAATTCCAAAGCTCCCCAGTTTTGTTCCTTCCGTTTCAATTGCAATATTTAATCCTTCACGAACACGTCCCTGGGAATCTTCCTCATCTTCCTTAGTGATAGCAATTTCATGGATTGGAGTCGTCATAATTCTCCGGCTGCCATCATGGATTTTCCCGACCCGAACCCCTGCCGAGTCGGAAATAATTTTTCCGGTTGAATCACATACAATACCATGATAACCACTCTCGGAATAAATCAATTTAACGATTTGATCTGCGATCTGCTGAGTGAGAAGCATTTCCACCGCTCCTTCATCTTCCTTCTAAATTTATGAAGCTCCATCTCCATTTGCGCTTTCTCACTTTTTGTAATTGTGAATCTGCTCCAAATTTTCAGCCAATGGTGCCTCTGGTTATATTCTATGTTTTTTGAGGAATAATGTCTACTCTTGTCATAATATAAGGTCCTAAGGTTGGATTTAAAATCCGTCCTTAGGGCCTTATATTATGTTATTTTATATTACATTGTTTCAACGACCGATGCGCAACGCGGGCAGAGTGTCGGATGGGCTTCATCCTTGCCTACTTCCGTATGATACATCCAGCAGCGTTCACACTTTTCACCCTTTGCCGGGCTGACCTTTATTCTTAACCCTTCGATCTCTTCAGCTTGCGCTGCGTCTTCAGGTACTGTTTCCGTCGGCTGATGCAATTTAACGGCAGACACAATAAAGATTTCCGCAAGGCTGGAAAACCCTTGAAGGAATTGATAAAGATCATCGGGGACGTAAAGATCCACTTGTGCCGTCAGCGGATGATTGATGAGCTTATCTTGGCGGGCTTTTTCCAATGCTTTTGTCACTTCCGCACGCAAGGCTAAGATCCGATCCCATTTTTCTTCCAGCTGATCATCTTTCCATTCCGGCTTCACTTTTGGCATGTTTTCCACTTGAATATTAGATCCTTCAGGGACTCCCGGAACATAAGGCCAAATCTCATCGGCTGTGAAGGTAAGAATCGGGGCAATTAAGCGTACCAAAGCATCTAAGGTCTGATAGAGAACCGTCTGTGCACAACGGCGCAGTTGAGAGGTCCTTCCTTCGACATAGAGACGATCTTTGACGATATCGAGGTAAACTGCACTCAACTCAATCGTACAGAAATTATGCACAGTATGGTAAACCCCGTGGAACTCGTATTTTTCATAACCTTCAAGGGCTTTGTTAATAACCTTCCCCAGTTGGAGAAGCGCCCAGCGATCAATCTCATAAAGCTCAGAATAAGGAACCTGATCTTTAGCGGGGTCAAAGTCATTAAGATTACTGAGCAGGAACCTTAAGGTATTGCGGATCTTCCGATACGCTTCAGACATTTGCTTCATAATCCGTTGGGAAACTGCAATATCATTTTTATAATCGGCAGAGGCAACCCAAAGCCTTAATATATCCGCCCCCATTTGGTTTGTAACATCGAGTGGATCAACCCCATTTCCCAAAGACTTCGACATCTTGCGGCCCTTTTCATCGACCAGGAAACCATGCGTGAGTACGGCTTTGTAGGGAGCTGTTCCAAAGGCAGCGACAGAGGTTGACAGCGAAGAATTAAACCAACCGCGATGCTGATCCGAACCTTCAAGATAGAGATCCGCCGGCCAAGCTAATTCCTTCCGTTGTTTAAGCACTCCTGCATAGCTTGTTCCCGAGTCAAACCAGACATCCATAATATCTGTTTCCTTGCGGAACTTATGTCCGCCACAGGAACAGACCGTCCCTTCGGGCAGAAGCTCCTCTGCGGAATGCGCAAACCAGGCGTCTGAGCCCTCTTGACGAACGAACTCCTGAAGTTTGGCAATTGTTTTATCGGTCAAAAATTCTTTTCCGCAATCCTCGCAGTAGAAAATCGGGATGGGTACACCCCAAGTCCGTTGACGGGAAATACACCAATCTCCCCGGTCTCGGATCATGTTATATATCCGATCCTTACCCCAAGCGGGAATCCACTGCACTTTATCGATTTGCTCCAAAGCTTCTTTGCGGAAGCCATCAATGGAGGCAAACCATTGTTCTGTGGCTCGGAAAATGATAGGGTTCTTGCAGCGCCAGCAATGAGGATAGCTATGGGTTATCTTTTCTTCATAGACAAGTGCATTTGCTTTGTTAAGATCATCTATCACGACGGGATTTGCTTTGGCGACTTTCATACCGACATACGGTCCGCCTTCTTCAGTAAACTTACCTTGATGGTCGACCGGACAAACGACGGGTAAATCATACTTTTTCCCGACGATGAAGTCGTCTTCCCCATGACCCGGAGCGGTATGAACACACCCTGTTCCTGCTTCAAGCGTGACATGTTCACCCAGGATCAGCAGAGATTCCCGATCAAGAAGCGGATGCTGGCATTTGACAAATTCTAAATCCTTGCCCACAAACGTTTTCTCAACAGGTAACTCCAGCTTCCATAGCGCACGGAGCTGATCAAGAAGTCCTTCGGCAACAATCCAATGTTCTTCGCCGACTTTGACTTGGGCATACGTAAATTCAGGATGCAAACTGATAGCCACATTAGCGGGAATAGTCCAGGGGGTCGTGGTCCAAATCACAACATAGGTCTTATCTTCGGTGAGAACCCCTTTACCGTCTTTTACGGCAAATTTGACGTAGATCGCCGGAGAACTATGATCGGCATATTCAATCTCTGCTTCAGCTAATGCTGTTTCACAGGAGGGACACCAATACACCGGTTTTAAGCCTTTATAGATATATCCTTTTTTCGCCATTTCACCAAAGACGCCAATTTGCTCGGCTTCATATTCTTTATGAAGGGTTAAATAAGGATGATCCCAATCGCCGCGCACACCCAGGCGCTTAAACTCCTCACGCTGAATTCCGACATATTTCTCAGCATATTCTTTGCACTGCTTACGGAATTCAAGCGTCGGCACGGCATGCCGATTCACGCCGAGTTTTTTAATCACTTGCTGCTCAATCGGCAAGCCATGCGTATCCCATCCGGGAACATAGGGAGCATCATATCCCATCATCGTCTTATACTTGACGATAATATCCTTGATGACCTTATTTAAGGCATGCCCGAGATGAATATCTCCATTGGCATAAGGCGGTCCATCGTGAAGAATAAACTTCTTCTGACCGGCTCTTGCTTTTTGAACCTGCTCATAGAGATTATTATTTTCCCACTTTTTTAAGATTTCCGGTTCGCGTTGGGGTAAATTCCCCCGCATCGGGAAATCTGTTTCCGGCAGGTTTAAGGTATCCCGATAATCCATTATAATTCCTCCTAAATAAAGATATAAAAAAATAAAAAAATCCCTGTCCTCTGGAAAGGGACGGGATATTCTCGCGGTGCCACCCTTGTTGCTCAATTGAGCCACTTGGAACCCGATAACGGAGGTGATCCGGAAAAGCTTACTCAAAGATTCAGCCTCTCACTCTAAGGTGATTTCCTTGCCTTACCCCGCGGGCTTGCACCGACTCCCGCTCGCTGATGAGGATACATCAAGGACTGTCCTTATCCACGTTTTATTAAAATTTTTTATTAAAGTTCAATGAATGCTTAAGCCAGTATTTTCCGGATTATACTGACTAATTTGGCTGTTCCCTCCGCATCGACCGGCTCGACGAGAAATAAACAGAGGTACGCAATCCCTCGTTTCTCTAAGTTCAGTACCATCTCAGACAATCCGTCTTTTACAAGGTTAACCTGATGAGCGTCCGGTTCCGGAGATAAATCAACAACAAGCCCGCGCTGCTCCATTTGATCAAGTGCAAGAAACGCGCGATCAAGTAATTCATCGCTGCCTGCCATAAGAATATCTCCGGCCCGAAAAGGGTCTGCCTCAGCCTTTCCGAGGTAGATAACCTGAATATCCTCCGGATACAGCATTAGCTCACTGATGCTTGAAACCAGTTCCAGATCAGCACGGCCTGCTTTTCCAACCGGGTGATCCTTATCCCGGCAATGCAGTCCTAATCCCTCGATCAAGAAATCGGAAGCCAGTTCCGTGTACAATATACTCTTCATTAACCAGCCATCCTTCTAATAAACTATTACCTAAACGATATCGTACATTTTACATGATTCCGGCCTATTCCGCAAGATTTAACATCATCAAGATAATCAGTCTTAGGAAACTTCAGTAGAAATTCCGGAACTTTTATTAAAAGATTCGGCAAGGTCAAGCTGTGCGTTCAGGAAAGACTTTAATTGGGTCCGAATCAGTTCTCTTCGTTTAAGAAGCTCTTCAATTTCCTCATTTGTTTCGCTAACCTTTTTCTGAGCCTCTATAAGCTGCTGAGTGCTTTCTTGTTCAGACTTCTTGAGGATCAGTTCAGCTTCATGCCGGGCGGATTGCTTGACTTCCTCTGCTGTCTGCTGCGCTAGCACCATCGTCTGCTGCAGTGTCCCTTCAAGCTGTTTATATTGCTTTAGTTCCTGCTCAAAGCGTTGAACCTTTTCGCGGAGATCAAAGTTTTCCGTATAAAGAATTTCAAATTCCTTACTCACGGTATCGAGGAATTTTTCCACTTCTTCCGGGTGATAACCGCGAACCCCTTTACGAAATTCTTTATTCCTGATGTCCATCGGAGTCATTGGCATGGTTCTATTCCCCTTTCTAGCGCTTTTGTATCCGGTATAGGATAATGCTCCAGCCAATCCGCCCTTTTCGCGTCTCCCCCGCTTCGCAAAGGCGTAAGCGACCTTGCCCCCGGCAGGATATTATATCTCCGGACTTCACTTCTAAATCGGGTTTGCTTATGATCAAATCATTTCGTTTAATCTTTCCTTGACGAACCCATTCTTGAACAACGCCGCGGGCGACATTAAAACCTGCGGCAGCAATGGCATCAATTCTTGAAGAGGAAACCGTTATCCGCCGTTCTTCTCCCGGATCTTCCCTGAGCATAAGATCTCCTTGCACCCGCTCGACCCGAATATTGACCCGTCCGGCTTTACACCACTCCAGGAGTAAATAATCCGTAATCTCATCAACGACTGCAACAATCATTCCCTGAACTCCGGGGCGGATGTCTCCGACCAACTCCCGCTTCAGGCCAAGTCCCATCAATGAACCCAAAATCTGCCGATGTTCCAAATTGACATGGGGATCTG
The DNA here is from genome assembly GCF_034927245.1 of Desulfitobacterium sp. Classification (GTDB taxonomy): domain Bacteria; phylum Bacillota; class Desulfitobacteriia; order Desulfitobacteriales; family Desulfitobacteriaceae; genus Desulfitobacterium_A. Next base: position 48,341 of record NZ_JAYFQK010000003.1, on the reverse strand, counting down.
TTGAAACCACCGCTAATAATGTGATTCCTTCGGGTAAATATTCCAGACTCTCGGTATTCTGTCCCAGGAAATAGCAAACTCGTTCAGCGTCCGGAAAGCCGCCACGAGCCTGGTAACTTAAGGATTCCTTCTGCAAAACCCGCTCAAACCATTGGGCCAGACCGAGCCCTAAGAAAGGGGTTCTTACCGCAAGCTGTTTCCTCATCGCTTCCTCTGTAAGATCTAGGAGATGCGCCGCTTCAAGACGCATCTCCTTATCTTGCCAAAAGCTTAGAACATGACGATCGATCCGGTGCTTCATAACCCTAACCTTAACAATAAGCTGTAAATAAGAGGCAATACCGCTATTCGTATAAGATAGAGAGCAAAATAAGCGAAAATCGGGGAGAAATCTATTCCGAAACCCATTCCTCCGATTTGAAAGCGTCGGAAAGGCCTTAAAAGCGGTTCGGTAATCTCATCAAGAATGCGGCCGAGCCATGAATTCGCCAGTGGTGGTATCCATGACATAATGGCTTGAAGAATGACAGCCCACCCTAGGATCATTAATACTGCATCTACAACTTGGTAAATAAACGTAAGGATAGAGATAACGACCACACTCCTTATTTACTGCTCAATGCCCAGGAAAATCCTTTTTCTTTAATCTTTTCATGAGACTCCCCGGAGATATCGATATTATTAGGCACGAACAGGAAGATTCCCTGCCCGACTTTTTGCATATTGCCCCCTAAAGCATAGGTAGCGCCACTGACAAAATCAACGATTCGTTTGGCAAGATTGTGGTCTACAGTCTCTAAATTGACAATAACAGGACGGCGATTTTTAAGCTGATCCGCAATATTTTGGGATTCCTCAAATGAAGTAGGTTCCAGCACAATAACTTTAACTTGTTTTTGGGTATGTATGCTCACGACTTGAGCATTTTTTCGGCTTGATGGCCGAGTCTCCTCTTGTACGTTCTGCTCGCTTTCTTCCTCTTCAAAGAGTTCCTCATCATCCTCTTCATCGGCAAATCCCATAATCCCAATCATTTTGTCCAATATTTTAGCCATAAACAAATCCTCCTTTGATTCCTCAGTTATATTAATCTAAATGTTTGCGTTTCTAGTGATGGGTTTACGTTCTCCAAAAATCTGCCTGCCCACCCTGACGATTGTAGCTCCCTCGGCAACGGCCAGCTCAAAATCGCGGCTCATCCCCATCGAAAGCTCTTTTAGCTTGACATGGGGAATATTTTTACTTTGTAAAGCATCCCGAATTTGGCGAAGTTCCCGGAAAAAGACTTGGGTCTCCTCCGGAGCGGCATCCAAGGCCCCAATCGTCATCAGACCCTGAACTTGAACATGAGGGAAATCAGCGATAATATCTAAGAAATCCTCGACCTCTTCCCTCATCAGCCCTGCTTTATCGGGGTCACGAGCGGTGTTGACCTCAATCAGCACCGGCCAAATGATATCTCGCTTGGCTCCTTGTTCCTCAAACGTTTTAAGCAGACACATTCGGTCAAGGGAATGAATTAAGGCGATTTTATCTGTTAAATATTTAACTTTATTGGTCTGCAATCGTCCAATGATATGCCATTCACAATCTTGGGGTAAGGCGGGAGCCTTTTGAACCCATTCTTGAACCCTGTTTTCCGCAAAAATACGCTGTCCCGCTTGATAGGCTTCCCTTACTGTTTCTGCATCCATGGTCTTACTGACTGCCAGAAGTTTGATGTCTTGCGGTTTGCGCCCGACACTTTCCGCAGCCTGTCCAATTCTTTGATAAACCTGTTTTAGGTTATTTTCAATACTCAACGTTTACACCACCAATGCTGAAAGATTCTACACGTGTTCCATATTTCCTGCTAATTCCAGCCCTAGGATGGGATTTTTACGTTTGCCGTCAAGCCTTCGATCCCTGATCGCGGATTTTTTACAACGGGAATACCCTGTGGAAGATTATTCACACAGACTAAAGAATCATTTTCATCGATCACGTTAACCTTGCGGAATTGTAAAATTCCTTCCTGAACAACATAGACTCCAAGCTCCTCTCCCTTCGTGTAAAGGGCACTTTTGGGAATGACGATTCCCGTCTCCGAAGGTTTGGCAACCCATTGCACACTTTGAATTCTCTTGTTTACTGTCCCCTCAAGGTATTGATTAAATCGAACCACAATCCCCTTTGGATTATCAGATACCCGCAGGATTTTACCGGTACGGATCTGATCGTCCAGATTAAATTTGACCGTTTTCCCTACACTCAAATCCTTCGAAGGTTCTACCTCAACAAACGCCACAGTAGGGCTTAAGTTATTAACCACTTTCCCCAGAGGAACGCCCGCTTGGACAGTATCCTTCGGCGCTTCGGAATTTTCCTGCTGCTCAAGAATCCTGGCTAAATCCATATTCACCAAACTCTCGGGGGTAAGCACACTTTCTAAGCCGTCTACTTTTTGAAAAAACAATCCGCCTTTAGGCATACTGACTTGAGCCGTTTGCCGCTGGGTATTGCTTCCGGGAGCGGCCCCTTCCGGATGGATCTGGGCCACAGGTTCACCGAGTCGAAATCTTTGTCCCTCTTTTCCGAGCAATTCCACTTTTCCTGACGCGGGAGATTGTATGACATATTCCTCATTGGCGAAGATTGCTTTGACTGTAACATAATGGTCAATACTTCCCGTTTGTGCCGTTTCCACCTCAAGTGATCCTGTAATCCAATTTGCACGATATACCCAACCTAAGGAGAATAGGATGAGGGCCACGAGCAAACTACCCCAGAGCACGCTTGCTGCCCGAGCATGTTTACTCCTCTTACGCATATAATTCCTCCTATTCGGCGACTGGTATTTCACAGGCAAATACCGATCCCGAGCCCAGATGGGAAGTCACTTTGATTCTCCCATTTGAACCCTCAACGATATGTTTAACAATGCTTAAGCCTAAACCTGTGCCCCCTTGTTCCCGAAAACGCGCCTTATCTACCCGATAAAACCGTTCGAAAATACGCGGAAGATCCTGTTCGGGAATCCCACAGCCTGTATCTTTAAATTCTAAATAAACAAAAGAACCTTTTTGACACGCGGATAACTCGACTTTACCTTTTGTTGTATATTTCACAGCATTCTCCAGCAGATTCAGAAGAACCTGACTCAGCATGTCTGTTCCCATTGCCACAGTCGGCAAATCAGAGGGTATATCCACGACTAATTCCAATTTTTTGGCCCTTGCATAGGATGAGATCACAGGTTCAATATGTCTATAGGCTTCCTGAACCAGGCTTGTCCCCCCTACTAAATCGGTCCGCCGATTTTCAATTCGCGAAAGGGTCAAGAGGTCGTCGATAAGCCGCTGCAAGCGTAAGGTTTCCGTCTGGATAATCGTCAAGAATCGTTCACGAAGCGCAGGATCATCAGCCGCTCCGTCGAGCAGGGTTTCCACAAACCCTTTAATTGAGGTCAAAGGTGTTCGCAGTTCATGGGAAACATTACCGACAAAATCAGTCCGAACCTGCTCTAAGCGGCGAAGCTCGGTCACATCATAACCGACAATGACAGCCCCCCGTGAACGCGTCTTTGTCTGTTCCTCCAGAAATGGATTAACCTGTACCCTAACTATTCGTTCACCCATAGTAATTTCAGAAATACCGGACTGCCCTTTTTCCAAAGCATTTTGCACTAAACCTTCCAGTTCCGGATAACATAAAGCTTCGATAAAATATTTCCCTTTGAGTTCATCCTTCGTGAAAGTAAAAATGCTTTCGGCAGCTGTGTTGTTCAGAACCACCCTGCCGACTTGATCGAGGGCCACAACCCCTTCTTGCATCGAGGCGAGGATTGTTTGAACTTTCTCAGCTTCTTGCATATTTTTTTGGAGGTTGACTCTGAATTGCTGAGCTACGGTGATCATTTCAATCCCGATTTTCCCCAGTTCGTTGGAAGAATCAAGATTATAAACCTCGCTGAAATTGTCGAAGTCTCCTTTGGAAATTGAGTGAGCCGTGTTATAAAGCTTTTTCAGCTGATAGCTTAAACGATGGGTAAGGTAATAAATTATTCCCGCAGGTAATAATATTGCCAGAATCAAAGTGCCCCAGTCAATAATGAACTTTTCTCCATTAACAGCCTGTTCTCCCAATACAAAAAGGAAAAAAGAAAAAGATACCGCGGTCAGATAAACGATTAATATTTTCCACTTTATACTCATATTATTATTCCTTTAACCGGTAGCCAATGCCCCGCAGTGTTTCAATATATTCAGGATTGGAGGGATCCCGTTCCACTTTCTGCCGCAAATGCCGAACATGGACATCGACTGTTCGGGTATCTCCGGCAAACTCATAACCCCAAACGCGTTCTAAAAGCTCATCCCTTGAATAGACCTTGCCCGAATGCGTAGCAAGGACTCGCAAAAGTTCAAATTCTTTGGGTGTGAGTTCAACCGCCTCACCTCTGACGATGACCTGAAACCGATTTAGGTCAATTCTCAAGTCACCCCGTACTAATTCAGCTTCTTCTGTTTGCGGTTTAGCCCGGCGAAGCCGAGCACGGATGCGAGCTAAGAGTTCACGCGGACTAAAGGGTTTAGTCAAGTAGTCGTCGGCGCCAAGCTCCAAACCCAGAACCTTGTCAATCTCCTCTCCTTTAGCCGTTAACATGATGATCGGGAGGTCTCGGTATTTCGAATTTTGCCGAAGCCGATTGCATATTTCCATACCATCCATACCGGGCAGCATAAGATCAAGGACTACGAGGTCAGGATGCTTTTCTTCAATCATCGTCAAAGCTGCCGGACCATCCCCCGCCACCAGTACCGTATACCCTTCCTTTTCGAGATTAAATTTGAGCAATTCTTGAATGGGCTCTTCATCATCCACCACTAGAATAACAGCCATCGATTATCCTCCTCGTCAATCTTTGCGCCGTATCCATCCCGCCATCCGGCCCGTTTTCGGTCCTTCCCGGCGATGAGAGAAAAAACTGTCCGTATGACAAGACGTGCAAATAGAGGCACTCCAAATATGCTCCGGCACTGCTCCCGCCTCAAGCAAAAGCTGTCGATTCGCTTCCCAAAGGTCAAGCTGAGCATGGCCCGGGCGAGAAGGTTTAATAAAGGGCGTTTCCTTAAATGCCTCTTGGAAAAGATTGATAACACGTTCGTCTACTTCATAACAGCAGGCCCCGATACTCGGACCCAGGGCAACCCAACAATCGCTTATGTTTCCTCTCATGTTTTGAAACTCCAGAAGAACACGATGAGCGATTTTTCCTACTGTCCCCCTCCAGCCTGCATGGGCAATGCTCACCGCTTTCAGCGTCGGATGATAAAAAAACACAGGTACACAATCCGCAAAAAAGGCCATAAGGCCCAGCGAGCTTGTCGTGACTAAACCATCTACCCCAGGCAGAACCGTTTTTATATCCCGGCCTCCCCGACCGGCATCAGCGGGCTCAACGCGTTGTACCTTTACATCGTGGACTTGTTCACCGATGACAAAATCGTTCCATTCGGCGTCCCATTCTTGAAGCCAAAGTTCGCGATTCCGTAATACGCGATCTTGATCATCTCCCACATGCAGCCCTAAATTTAAGGATTCATATGGGGTTCGCCCAATACCGCCCCACCGTGTTGAAAAACCAACTTGAATTCCGCATTCTTCCCATTCCGGAAGTGTAAGATAGGTTAACCGTTTACCTTGACGAAAACACCAACCCATATTTAACTCCTCTCATTCAGAGAAATAGAGCTTAAAGATCCCTTCTCTTAACTATACCATAATATTTCCAGTCTAAAAACCAACTAAAGTCCTATCTTCTTCTAGGAAATTCAACAAAATTCATAAGGGAAACTTTTTATTGCCTTTAGGAACTTACGAATATGCAAAAAGCTCCCCAAAGGGAGCAAAATATACATCTAATCGCGGCAATGTATTTAGAAATAGTTAAACCTAACGGTGCTCCGGATCTTGGTTAAAACCGGCCAACCCCTGAGCATCCACTAAGATAACATCCACGCCGATCTTCTTGACGCGATCCCATGAAATGCTGATATCCTCAGTTCGGTTCCCTCCAAAGAATCCCCAACTGCGTGACGGTCCCGAAACAACAATTCCCTTCACCACACCCCGTTCCAAATCCAAATCCAAATCCTTTATCGGACCGAGCCGCCGGCCGTCCTTTATATTGACAATATCTAACAAGCGAAGTTCAGAGATCCGCATCGATATCCCTCCCTCTCTATTATATGAGGGGAGGTAGGTTTTTAGACTATACATATTTCCGCATGTGGTTTAAAGCTGCTTTTTCTAAGCGCGAAACCTGAGCTTGAGATATGCCAATCTCATCCGCAACTTCCATTTGCGTTTTGCCATGAAAAAAGCGCAAGTTTAAAATGAGTTTCTCACGCTCGCTTAAGCGACGAAGGGCTTCACGCACCGCGATACCCTCGAGCCAGCTGGCATCCGAATGCTTCTCATCCCCGATTTGATCCATCACAAAAATCGGATCACCCCCATCATGATAGATGGGCTCAAAAAGTGAAATCGGTTCTTGAATCGCATCAAGAGCGAAAATCACTTCTTCCCGCGGCACCGTCAATTTATTAGCAATTTCCGAGACCGTCGGTTCCCGAGAGCATTCGCTCACTAACTGATCCCGAACCTGGAGAGCTTTATATGCGATATCCCGTAAAGAACGACTCACTCTTATTGGATTGTTATCCCGTAAATACCGCCGGATTTCGCCGATAATCATCGGCACAGCATACGTTGAAAACTTGACATTTTGCCCTAAATCGAAATTGTCAATCGCTTTCATAAGTCCGATACATCCCACTTGGAAAAGATCATCGACATATTCTCCTCGATTTGTGAATCTCTGAATCACACTGAGGACAAGCCGTAAATTTCCATAGACAAGTTTTTCTCTGGCCTCACGCTCCCCACTTTGATAAGCAACAAACAGTTCTGTCATCTTCTTACTGTTCAAGACAGGCAATTTTGAGGTGTTCACTCCACAAATTTCAACCTTGTTTAAAGCCATTCGAGCACTCACCTTCCCAGCCAATTTCCTCTTGGTGAGTATACCCGAACTGACTTTATGTTATTCTAACCGACAAAATTCTTTCTTCAGTCTCCTAATTATACGCTTTTCCAATCTTGAAATGTACGATTGGGAAATCCCCAGCCGATCGGCAACCTCTTTTTGGGTTTTCTCCTCTCCATTATCCAAACCAAAACGAAGTTCCATGATCAGTTTTTCACGGTCGGAAAGGCGTCCCATTGCCAGATGGAGAAGCTGGTGATCTACCTCTTCTTCAATGGGCCGTGAAATAATATCATTTTCTGTTCCCAAAACATCAGACAGCAATAGTTCGTTTCCATCCCAGTCAATATTTAAGGGCTCGTCAAAAGACACTTCGGAACGTGTCTTATTATTCCTGCGCAAATACATAAGAATCTCATTCTCGATGCATCGGGAAGCATATGTAGCCAGTTTAATCTTCTTTTGCGGATCAAAGGTATTCACGGCCTTAATGAGGCCGATCGTCCCGATCGAAACAAGATCTTCAATCCCTATACCGGTATTTTCGAATTTGCGGGCAATATACACAACCAACCGCAGATTCCTGGCAATCAGCACATCGCGAACCGTTGAATCCCCCATTTCCAGACGTTCCAACAGATCGACTTCTTCATCCGAACTCAGCGGAGGAGGCAAGGCCTCGCTGCTGCCGACATAGTAAATTTCCTTTAGGCCGATCAGCTTTTGCTGTACCATAGTCCATAAGACCAAAAGTTTAGTTAATATCTTTTTGTACCCTTTCATCACTTAACCTCCGCTTCCTTGAACATGTTCCGGATGCAGTAATGCTTGATATTGCCCATCTGGACTTAAGGATTGTTGTACTAACGCTAATGTCGCTTTGATTTCCTGACTCTTTAATCCTGAGCTGAAAAAAACGCGTTGCGGACGAATTCCCAGCAGCCAGCTTTTATGTCCAACCGCCTGGTAGGGAATAAAGACAAAGGTTTTCATCCACAAAGGATCCGCTTTCCAAAGCCAAGGCCAGGGATCCTCTAATTCCCGCCAAGGCGCTTTAAGTATGGGCCGTAAATTTTCCGGCAAAGCGGCGGCAGCGATTTCCTCTTCCATGAGGAGCACCGGAATCCCGGTCAGAGGATCTCGCAGTTGATTACCCGTATCCAGCAATGCTCTCACTTTAACCGTCTCACGGTCTGCTTCAAATTCAATTTCTAAGTCATACAGAACAGGCTTCAACTGCATTGTTTTGGTTAACCAGCGAAGCCAAAGATTTTGCCCGCCCCACCAAATGAGTATACCGGCGGGTAAAATCCAGAAATTCTGTGCACCTAAGCTAAAAACAGAAGACATTAGCCCATCAAATTCCGCCCAGCCCCACAGCGCGTATACCGCTCCTCCCAAACCGGCAGATATAACCCAGAACAAAGCTAATCGCTTAACGTAAGTCCTCCAACCGGCAGGGGCAAAGCTCACCCAGATCATAGCAAAGGGGGTGAGCAGCTTGCTGAGGACTAAGAGTGTTGAAGCCGGCCAATACGCCGAAAGAATCACCGGAAACTCACCCAGGATCACGCCCCCGATCAGACGATATCTGCATTTTGGAATATTAAGCAGCCGAGCTGTTAAAAGCAGGAGGAAAAGATCCATTATTCCATTAATCACAAGATCAAGATCCAGGTATCTCACGTTCATCTCCTAGGCAGTCCCTTCTGTTCCTGAACGCTCTTCTCAGATTATACCGTAGATGGAGAATAAAACCTGTCGTATTGCGTGGGAAATTTTAGGAAAACGCAGACGACTCTTGACGAATATAAAAGAGCCAGCCCCTCGGCTAGCTCTTTTGAAAACAATAATATATTTTATTAACGTCTGCGGCGCAAAAACTCAGGGATATCAAGGTCATCCGGAGCGGCTGCCGGTACAGGCCGAATAACCTGCTCAGCGGACGTTCCCGTTTTACTGAACGAACCCTGCATCTGATCAAAGCCTGTGGCAATCACGGTAACACGAACTTCATCCTTCAAGCTCTCATCAATCACAGCCCCAAAAATGATATTGGCTTCGGGATCAGCGGCTTCGGCAATGATCTCCGAAGCCTCATTGACTTCAAATAAGGTCATATTTTGGCCCCCGGTAATATTGAGAAGCACGCCTTTTGCTCCTTCAATGGACGTCTCCAAAAGCGGACTGGAGATTGCTTTGCGCGCGGCATCGGCAGCCCGATTCTCCCCGGTGGCTTGTCCAATCCCCATCAATGCGGAACCGGTGTTTTTCATGATGGTTTTGACATCGGCGAAGTCCAAATTGATCAAGCCCGGTACGGCAATTAAGTCTGAAATCCCTTGAACACCTTGCCGCAGTACATCATCCGCGATACGAAAGGCCTCATGGATCGTTGTATTCTTATCTACCACCTGAAGCAGGCGGTCATTGGGGATTGTTATCAGTGTATCCACTTTGCTTTTTAATTCGGCGATTCCTTTTTCAGCCTGCATCGCCCGTTTCCGTCCCTCAAACGTAAATGGACGTGTGACGACGCCAACCGTCAGCGCACCTAACTCTTTTGCGACTTCGGCCACAATCGGAGCCGCGCCGGTTCCCGTACCGCCCCCCATACCGGCAGTGACAAAAACCATATCAACGCCTTTCAAGGTTTCAAGAAGTTCATCTCTGCTTTCTTCAGCCGCTTTCGCTCCGACCTCGGGATTTGCTCCGGCGCCTAATCCCTTGGTTAATTTTGTCCCAATCTGAACCTTTTGACCTGCTCGCGAGAGATTTAATGCCTGAGCATCCGTATTTACGGATACAAACTCAACACCCTTTAAACCTGCTGTAATCATGCGATTGACTGCATTGTTTCCTCCGCCGCCGACTCCAACGACTTTTATCCCAGCAAACTGATCATAATCCAAATCAAATTCAAGCATCTAGCCATTCTCCCCCTCGCGAATTCAACGGTTATTTTAACTCTTAACAAGCGAACCTTTTCAACACTTGCATACTTGTTCTATGTACAAGCCCGATATTCCTTTTTTCACGTATAACTTTTTACGCCAGTAAAATTGAAATACCGATATATAAGCTATTTTTTAATAAGATTTCTCCTAATAATTGCCAGGTTGTTAAATAAACGTACTCCAAAAGCAACAACTGCTGCCAAATAAAGATCAACGCCAATCCGATCACCGATATATGCTAACAAACCGGCAAGCAGGATATTGGTAAAAAACCCGCTTATAAAAATCACCGCGTCAAAATGATCCTCTTGAGCCGCCCGTATACCGCCAAAGACAGAATCCAAAGCCGCCAGAATCGCGACCGATAAATATTTAGAGTACTCTACCGGAACGGTAAAAGGACTGAACCAGCCTATGGCTAATCCCAGCAATAAACCCAGAAATGGTAACCACATTTTAAATAATCCTCCTCATCATCGGCCAATAACAGGCTTGGTGGCAGTGAAATCAATATATCTCACTCCGCTTTCAAACGATTTGTAGCCCGTGTCATTCAGAAGCTGGTAAAGTGCTTCTAATTTATTTTTCCAATCTTCGGCTTCTCCTAACCTTACTTCAACCCCGCTGGTTAGATAAAGGGTAATCTGCTGAATAGGATTAACATAGACTTCCCCAATTAAAGGTAAAAGCTGTTGCGGTGATTCCTTTATGAGAAGAAGAGCTGTCTCTAAGCCGGGAATTTTTAGTTCTTGTCCCGGACCTGCCGTATCCGGTATTGTAACACCGTTGATCACAGGGTAGCTCTGATCCGGCCAGCCTTCGCTTCTTTGCAGAAATATGCCTTGATCATCCACTTTCACCACTCCGTTAGGAACAACAACCAAAGCAACCGGGGTACGCTCTGTGACATGGGCGACCAGAGTTTGCGGAAATTGACGACTAAATTTAACCTCTTTAACCAAAGGGTGAAGGCTTAGTTTCTTTCTTAAATCTTCCTGATCAATTAAAATTAAGTTCTGTCCTTTGGCACTATCCATTAAGCGTTCAATTTCAGTCTGAGGGATCAACTGTAAACCCTCGATTTTGACATTTTGAATCGTAAAATAACTTGATCTTAGAAAAAGCGTTGCACCCGCTACCAATAGGATAACCAAAATCGCGGCATAAAAAAAGGCCGTATTCGTTTTCTTGGGCGTCATGTCTGTTCCCCCTCGTCCCAAGTATAACGAATACTGCCCCTGCTGTCATGCTTTTTATGATTTAACACGGGTTAACTTGGCACCGATTTGACGGTATTTCTCTTCGAGATTTTCATAACCGCGGTCAATATGTCCGACCTTTTCGAGAACGGTAGCATCCTCCGCCGCCAGCGCCGCAAGAAATAGGGCAGCACCCGCCCGTAAATCAGTCGCTTCTACAAACGCCCCCTCTAAGCTTTTAACCCCGCGAATGATTGCCGTCCGGCCTTCGATCGTAATTTGTGCTCCCATGCGCCGCAATTCATCCACATGTTGAAAACGGTTTTCAAAAACGGTTTCCGTAACGACACTTGTATCCTCGGCCATCGACAGTAAAGCCATAAACTGCGGCTGCATATCCGTCGGGAATCCGGGGTATGGCATTGTTTTGCAGTTTACTCCTTTGATTTTTCCGGGTCTGCGAACACGAACCGTATCGTCACCGATTCGGACTTCGGCGCCGATTTGACGAAGCTTCGCAATGACAGGTTCTAAATGCTCCGGAATAACATTTTCTACTTCTATATCCCCCTGAGTCATAGCAGCCGCAATCATATGCGTCCCAGCCTCAATCCGGTCCGGAATCACCTTATATTCGGTCGGCTTAAGTTGGCTGACACCATCAATCCGAAGGACATCCATACCCGCGCCCCGTACTCTTGCCCCCATCTTATTCAGGAAATTTTGCAAATCTACAATTTCCGGTTCACGGGCTGCGTTATGAATCAATGTCGTTCCCTTAGCGAATACCGCCGCCATCATGACATTCTCGGTTGCTCCCACACTGGGCACATCAAAATAGACATCTCCACCTCTAAGTTCATCGGCCCAAGCTTCTATGTAGCCATGTTTCTCGTTAACCTTGATGCCCAGCTCCTGAAGGCCTTTGATATGTTGGTCCATAGGCCTTGAGCCAATCGCACAGCCTCCGGGCCTTGAAATGCGTACGCGCCCGTTTCTGGCCAGCATTGGGCCCAAAATCAGATTTGAGGCCCTCATTTGACGCATTAAGCCTTCATCGACCTCCCATCGGTTCAGATCCAAGGAATCGATGATTAACCCGTCATGATTAAACGTAACTTTTGCTCCGAGATACTCAAGGACTTCTATCATATGTTCAATATCTGCTAAATGCGGAATTTCCAGGAGGTTAGTCCGTCCGGAGACGAGAAGAGTCGCCGCCAATAAAGGTAAAGATGCATTTTTAGCACCACTGGTCCGCACCCTGCCTTCCAGCCTTTGCTTTCCTGTGATGACGTATCGGTCCATCGACATAGAAATACCTCCCCTGCGGTTATACCTTTACGAGGTCATATAGTGAACTTCAGTCTGAAGTTTAACTCCGTACTTTTCAAAGACGTCCTTTTGAATCGCTTCGATAAGAGCTAAAACATCGGCAGCCGTCGCATTTCCCCGATTGACAATGAAGTTGGCATGTTTGGCGGAAACTTGGGCCCCGCCTATTCCCTTGCCTTTCCACCCCGTTTGTTCAATGAGCCTGCCGGCTGAATCTCCCGGAGGATTTCGAAATATGCTGCCGGCATTAGGTAACTCCAGGGGTTGAGCCGATTTGCGTTTAGCCAGATTTTCAGCCATTTGGGCTTTAATCGTTTCTTTATTTCCGGGTGTAAATTTTAGTTCTGCGGCTAATATCCATGCTTTACCTCTAAGGGAACATTCCCGATATCCAAAAATAAGATCCTCTTTATTAAACGTTGCGAGCTTCCCATCCTCTGTTAAAACCGTTACCTTGTGCAGCACATTTTGAATTTCTCCGCCATGTGCACCCGCATTCATCACAATTGCTCCGCCTAACGTCCCGGGTATACCCCGGGCAAATTCCAACCCGCTAAAGCCCCTTTCCGCCGCTTCTTGGGCCAGACGAGCTATGGAACAGCCTGCTTCGGCCTGTAAACTATATTCTCCCCATATTTCTTCTGTTAAAGCAGTACTCACAACGGTGATGCCCTCTAAGCCCTCGTCGGGAAAGAGCAGATTAGATCCGCGCCCAATCAACCGGATCGGAATTTGACTTTCCTGAGCCAAACGCCAAAGCGTCTCAAGTTCTGCCACACTATTGGGCCATACAACCCATTCAGCTGTACCACCGATCTTCCACGTGCTCAGCGTCTTCAACGAAATATTCTGTTCGATTCGTCCCTTGATTCCGTTCAACACCATTTACATTCCACCTTATGTTCTGCTTTACTTCCCGCCAAGATACTCCCAATTGCAAAGCGAGCAGTATCGAGCGATAAATGCTTTCCTCAGCCTCAGACTTTGGATAGCGCGGAAGGTTTCCTATAAACCGAAATTTGCTTCGATTGGCATAGAAATCCACAGAGTCATCATTGATCACCCAAGCCCCTTCGGAAAGCCAATTTCTAAAGGGTCTTCCTACAGAGGAATCTTTAATCAATCCCTTTAACCAATTCGCGGAAACAACCCAGTGCAAACCTCGTCTCCGTTCGGCAACCCAACGGCCTTCCTTGTCAAACCACAGAAGAGAAGGCTCATACCCGGCCCCGGCTAAAAATTTCCAAAGCAAAGGCCGTCCCTCTTCTTGCTCATCTTCAGAAACCGGGAGAATCACTTCCTGCTCCCACAGCTTATGTAATAGATTAAACACCGGCTCTTGCAGCAAGCCCTGTTTCTCTCCCCACTGCCGATAACTATTATTGACTTCAAACTCAGGCCAATAAACAATCTCTGTCGGACCATAATCCGGTAAACCCTCATCCTCATCATCCACTCCCGGAATGGTTAAGTCCTTTAAATCTAAAGGATCTTCAACAGAAACTTGTCTGAGAATCGTTTCGATCTGAAAAGCTCCGAGCAATGATTGAAGTCCCGGTCCTTCTTCCGTACCATGCGGCGCAAGTATAAGAATCTTCCGCTTCGGCCACATGACAATCCACTCCCTTCCTATCGACTGCCATATGTTATGCCGACAGCCAAGAAGGTGTGAATCAGGAATGGGTTCCTTCTATTTCCACCCCGTTTCCAGGCAAATATTAACAATCTTGCTTAACGCTTCGGGCTCCCCTAATCCTTTGGCTTTAGCGCTCATCTCCTGAAGACGCGTTTTTTGACCCGTTAACTCTTGAATCGTGCGCCATAGGGTTTCGCCATTTAGATCTTTATCCAGAATAACTCTCGCCGCCCCGGCTTGTTCTAAGGCTCGCGCATTATATTCCTGGTGGTTCTCTGCCGCATAGGGATACGGAATGAGAATGGCCGGTTTTCCCGCAACCATCAATTCCGCAAGTGATGCCGCCCCCGCACGGCCGATCCAAAGATCGGTACAGGCTAAAGCCGCAGGCATATCATTCAGGTATTCAAGGATCTTCCAATTCCCTCTCTTCCACTGAATGCCTGCCTGCTGCAATCCTTTCAGGGTTTCCTGATGGGTTGCTTTTCCGGTCGCCCAAATCACTTGGATTTCCGGGTGAGAGGACAGCTCTTTCAGTACCTTAAGCATGGCTTGGTTGATACTCCTAGCCCCTCGGCTTCCTCCGGTGACGAGCAGCGTCATCTGCCTGGGGTTTAAATTAAGCCTCTGGGCCCCTGCCTGCCGGCTTACTTGCCCGATTTCCGCACGTACAGGCAGCCCTGTCAGAATGATTTTTTTCCGGGCGCCAAAATGTGCAATACTATCCGGAAAAGTTACCATAACTTTTCGAACAAAACGAGCCAGGATTTTATTGGTCACCCCCGGCAAGGCATTTTGCTCATGAAGCAAGGTGGGAATTCCAAAGAACGCCGCCGTTAATACTACCGGTCCGGATACATACCCGCCTGTCCCCACAACCAAATCAGGTTTGAACTTTTTCAGGATTTGCTTTGTTTTCCACAGCGCCTTGACGCTTTTTGCTCCTACCTTAAACGTTTCCACGCTGATCTTGCGCGGCAGCCCCTGTCCGGGCACGCCGGCAAAATCCAAACCGGCCTCCGGAACGAGCTTTGCTTCCATCCCTGTATCTGTCCCTACATAAAGGATCTCGGTCTGCGGTTCAGCGGACTGCAGGCCTTTAGCAATCGCTAAGGCAGGATAAATATGTCCTCCGGTTCCTCCCCCGGTTACTATCACTCGCACGGGATCAAGCTCCTTTCGTCTGTTAATTATCCCTTATCATAAGTTTCTCTTGGGCGCGTCGCTTTTGGGTCAAGTATTCTTTGTCCCCGGGATTTTGCTTTACACCGGTCACTCTATAAGCTTCGCGGACCAGACTAACGCTCAAGTTCTTCGCTCCGACGGATTCCCGCCAATAATCGCCATCCCTGGCTCCGTTGGCGGTTGGAAACGTCCTGTTTCCAATCCGTCTCCGCTGCAAACTTTTCGCGAAGTCTGGTAGCCGCTTGCTTAGAAGTCGTTCCCTTGTGTAAATCAAAATCCTTCGGCAGTTTCTTGGGCTCCGGTCAAGTATTTCTATGTAGAACTACGTTTACAGTTTCTCAAAGCAAGTTTCGCTACCGAGGTCCCGATGTTCAGCTTTAGCTGAACGAGTTCACTCTTCTTATGACCCCAGGCGCCGCTTTGACCAAAGGGAGTGAATTAAAGCGAGCAGTCACCGAACTTAGCTCAGAATTCGGGCGGAGGCAGGGCAGCGCCCATGGATGGGCGCTGCCGGCAACAGAGCCAAGGATGGGTCGCCTCCCGCCATCCTTGGCTTCGGCGACACTCGGTCATCCATGACCATCGCGATTTTGCCGGGCGATGACACAGGACGTGTCAAGTGTCACGTGTGCCATGGACGGCAAAACACGCGACAACCCTGCCGGAGCCCGAATTCTGAGCTCTAGTTCGGTCTGCGAGCGCCACAAACGACCGTGGCCAAAGCGGCGCCGATGCCCCCACTAAAAGGGGAATCTATCGGAAGTAATCTTATCTTGACTCCCGCGAAATATTGAGCAGCACCCCCACCCCGATCATCGTAAAGACAAGCGATGTTCCACCATAGCTGAGGAAGGGTAAAGTAATTCCGGTCACAGGCAAAATCCCGCTGACAACGCCCATATTGATCATGGCCTGAATGATGATCATTGCCGTTAAGCCAACCGCCAAAAGACCGGTGAAAGCATCCGGCGCTCCCATTGCCACGCGGAAACCCCGCCAGGCAAACAAAAAGAAAAGGATGACCACAATTGAAGCGCCCACAAATCCCAGTTCCTCACCGATCATCGCGAAAATGAAGTCTGTGTGATTTTCCGGAAGATAGAGGAATTTTTGTTTGCTTTGACCGAGTCCTAAACCAAAGAGCCCACCCGGTCCCAAAGCCAATAAGGCTTGAATGGTTTGATACCCTTTTCCTGAGGGATCTGCCCAAGGATCAAGAAAAGCGGTGATTCTGCGGATTCGATAGGGTTCGGCGGCAATCGCGGCAACGACTAACCCTACCCCCGTTCCACCTAAAGCCAGCATATGACTGACCCGTGCGCCCGCCGCAATCAACATGAAAAAAGTGGTCCCGGCAATAGATAACGTTGTCCCTAAATCAGGCTGAAGCATCACAAGCCCGGCAATTAAGCCCAATAAACCCAATATCGGCAGCAGCCCCTTGCGGAAGGATTTAATTTTATGAGGATCAAGGGACAAGAGATGAGCCATGACTAAAACCATCGATAATTTAATAACTTCGGAAGGCTGAATCGATAACGGCCCTAACCCAATCCACCGGTCGGCACCATTAACCCGACGTCCCACACCGGGAATCTTGACCATAACCAAAAGAATAATCGCCAAAATCAGTGCGGGTTTAGCAAAACGCCTTAATATCTGCAAATTTAACCGCATCGTCACAACCATTGCTGCCAAACCGAGACTCACCCATATCACCTCCATCTTTAAAAAGTGATAGGGATCATCATATTGGACATACCCTTTAACAGCGCTTGAACTATACACCATCACCATTCCGATAGCAAGAAGTGCAAAAATAGCGCCCAGTAAAATCCAATCCGGTCGGCGGCGTCTAGGCATTTTCAAGTTCCCCCTTTGACTTATGAAATGGGTTCCCTATAATGCCTACGCACTAACTCCTTAAAGAATTCCCCTCTTTCTTCATAACTTTTAAACATATCCCAACTTGTACAAGCCGGAGAAAGAAGAACAACATCTCCGGCAGCAGCCTCGCTGATCGCAAGTTCGACTCCTTCCTCGAAACTCCCTGCCCGAACGATTCGCGCGACTCCGACATCCTTAGCCGCTTGCTCCATTTCATCAGCTGCCATGCCTAAAATAACCACGCTTTTAACCTGATCCTTAACGATTTTCATAAAATCATGGAAATCTAGTCCTTTATTTTTCCCCCCGGCAATCAAGACGATAGGCTGTTCGTTAAAAGCGTATAAGGCCTTTTCTGAGGCATCAGGGTTTGTTCCCTTTGAATCATTAACAAAAAGAATCCCATCGAACGTGCCCACAATTTCCTGCCGATGCTCCACACCTTTGAACTGGCGAAGCCCCTCGGCAATCTCGGAAAAACTCAAACCCATCTCATGGGCTGCTCCGATGGAAGCCATTACATTTTCAAGATTATGGCTGCCGCGGATTTGTAATTCCTTCCGATTGAGAATCCGCGTGATCGATCCCTTCTCCGTATAAACGATATCTTCACCTTTTAGGCAGATTCCATCTTCCAAATAATTCGTCGGACTGATAAAGAGAATTCTTGCCTTAAGTCCGGGAGCAAGAGCACGAACTGCCGAATCATCCCAATTCAAGATCGCCAAGTCTTCGGCTGTCTGATTTTCAAAAATCCGAGCTTTGGCCGCCAAATATTTTTCAACGGTCCCATGTCGATCCAAATGATCCGGTGTGATATTTAACAGGATGGCAATATTTAAACGCAGCTGATCAATCAGTTCCAGTTGAAAGCTGGAAAGCTCGGCAACAATAATCCCTTCTTCAGAGAGTTCATCAACACGGCCGCTTAGAGCCACTCCGATGTTCCCGGCAACAACAGTCGGACGACCTGTTCGTTGGACTAACTCGCCAATCAAGGTCGTCGTCGTTGTCTTCCCATTTGTTCCCGTGATCCCTACCTTCTTGGCTCGATTACCCCTTAAAGCAAGCTCAACCTCACTCCAAACCGGTATGCCTTGGGCCGCTCCTTCTTGGATAAAGGGAAGCTTCGGCGAAACACCCGGTGACAGGACAATCAGTTCCGCTTGGATTTCCTTCCACTCAGGGACTCTGCCCAGGATAAGCTGACTTTCAGCGAGGCCTAACTCATTTACCCCTTCAAGATTTTCCGGATTCTGTTTATCTGTCAAAATAACGTCTGAACCAAAGCCTAATAACTTTTTAACGGCAGCCAGGCCGCTCCGGCCCGCACCGACAACCAATACCTTTTTACCTTTAAAATTCATACAGCTCACCCTTACATCTAGTTTGCTCTACCCGAGCGAAGGCAAATACGAAATGATCCCTAATATTCCACAAACAAGCGAGGCTGTCCAAAAGGTTAGGACAACTTTCCATTCATTCCAACCTGAGAGTTCAAAATGATGATGGATCGGTGCCATCTTAAAAACACGCTTTCCTGTCGTCTTGAAGGAAATCACCTGAATGATCACTGAAAAAGCTTCGATAACATAAACTCCCCCGATAAGCAGGAGAATGACCTCTGTTTTCGTAAGCACAGCCAGACCGGCTAAGGCTCCCCCTAAAGCAAGCGAACCGGTATCTCCCATAAACACCCGAGCCGGATATTTATTGAATCTTAAAAAGCCAAGGCAGCCACCCGTTAAGGCTGCTGCAAACACCGCCAAATCGGACTCATGCGCCAAAATTGCGACTCCGCCTTGGGTTACTCCAAGCATGGCAATCAGCGTATAGCAGAGTGCACTGATCAGCGTTGTTCCCGCCGCTAAACCATCTAAGCCATCGGTAAGATTCACGGCATTCGTTATACCAACTATGATGAAAGCCACAAATGGATAGTAAAACCATCCTAATTCAAGATGAATTGGCGTAAACGGAATAATAATGTCCGTTCCCCGTCCGAGTAAATACACCGCCGCCCAGGTCAAGCCAATGGCCAGCGCAATTTGACCGATCAGCTTTTGGTAAGCTCTTAATCCTAAAGAGCGATGCATCACCACTTTAATAAAATCATCAATAAATCCAATGAGTCCAAAACCCAGCATCGCACCCACAACGGTAATCATTTCTGCGGAGG
Source organism: Desulfitobacterium sp. (assembly GCF_034927245.1). Lineage (GTDB taxonomy): Bacteria > Bacillota > Desulfitobacteriia > Desulfitobacteriales > Desulfitobacteriaceae > Desulfitobacterium_A. The sequence goes on along the minus strand of NZ_JAYFQK010000003.1, from coordinate 28,933 downwards.
TTGGCTGTTCTGCGCTCAACAGGGCGGCTGCAACAATCCCGACGAGAAAAATGATGCCGCCCATAGTTGGGGTTCCCGCTTTTTTCAGATGTCTTTTAGGACCATCCTCCCGGATATTCTGTCCGAACTTGAGCGTATGCAGCAAAGGGATTAGGAAAGGGCCTAAAATCAAGCAGATGATCAGCGCTAAACTTCCAGCCATCAATAAACGTTCAAACATGAAATAATTCCTTCCTTTTTAGGATATTTGCAAAGCTTCTGTTACTTTTTCCAACTTCATCCCCCGCGAAGCCTTGATTAAAACCCAAGTTTCACGTTCCAACCTGCTAAGAAGCAGCTTTGCCTGGGAAATTGCGCTTTCCCTATCATCACAAATGTGAACTCTATCCTGCGGAAGTCCCGAATCCAAGGCCCCGCGCGCAATTTCTTCAGCTAAAGGCCCTACCGTGATAAGCTCGGTGATTCCGAGCTCTGCGACCGATCGACCTACCTCATAATGGCCGCTTGCACTCGCTTTACCCAATTCATACATCTCTCCTAAGATTGCCAGAGTTGACTTACCGGATCGTTCACTTAAAACCTTAAGTGACGCCTGCATAGAGGTTGGGTTAGCATTATAGACATCGCTTAAGAGCATGCTTCCATAGATCCCCGGATGTAATTCCAGACGCATTTTTGAAAGCTCCAGCTTAGCCAGGCCGTGGCAGCCTTCCTGCAAGGAAATTCCGTAAGCCTTTCCGATGGCAAGCGCGGCAAGTGCATCTAATACATTATGCTCACCGGGTAATGGAAGGAATGCCTGAGCTTGCTCTGTTTGAGCCATAATCTCGAATTGCGTTCCCAAGGTTCCGGTTTGTTGAAGATTCTTCCCTTGAATATTCGGTTCGTGATACTTGCCTTCAATTCCGTAAAAAAGCGGTTGATGGGGATCCTTCTCCGCTTTGCGCACACTCCATAAATCATCGCCATTGAGAATCGCTATTCCCTCCAAAGGAAGGGCTTCGATCAATTCCCATTTTGCCTTGGCGATATTCTCCTGTGTGCCCAAAAGTTCCATATGGGTTGTGCCTATATTCGTAATCACGCCCGTATCCGGGCGAACATAATCACAAAGAGCCTTGATCTGGCCCAGTCCGCGCATGCCCATTTCGATCACCATAATTTCCGTCGACTCCGGGGCATTAAGAATCGTCATGGGCACTCCAAGTTCGTTATTTTGATTTTCCTTATTCTTATGAACAGCGTATTTTTGGGAAAGTACGGCTGAAACCATATCCTTTGTTGTGGTTTTACCGTTGCTTCCGGTAATGGCCACGACTTTGACGCCTAATTCCAGGCGCCATGCTTTTGCTAATTCCTGCATCGCCTTTTGCCCGGATTCCACCAGAATAAGCGCCTTACCTTCAGGAACGTTCAAATCCTTCCGTTCCTTCATCTTGGATTTTTCGGCAATGACCAGACTTGCCCCATTATTCCAGGCGGCTTCGATATAATCATGTCCATCTGCCTTTTCCCCCGCCAGCGCAAAGAAGATTTCGCCTTTGCGGGCTTGCCGGCTGTCAAGGACACAGCCGAATACGGGCACTGACAAATCCCCGAGACACTCTGTTCTCAGGATTTGAGCGACACGTTTACTTTCCCACATAACCAAGCCCCCTTAAGGCCTCTTTGGCAACTTCCCGATCATCAAAAGGAAACGTCTCATGGCCGATAATCTGATAATCCTCATGCCCTTTTCCGGCAATCAAAACGGTATCCCCGGGCTTAGCGATTCGGCAAGCCGTTTCAATAGCTTCCCGGCGATTCACCATTGCCGTATACTCTACCCCGGATACGCCCACAAGAATATCTTTGATAATTTGTTCCGGCTCCTCAGTCCGTGGGTTATCCGAAGTCACGATTACAAAATCACTCAGCCTTGCCGAAATTTCACCCATCTGCGGTCGTTTGCCTTTATCGCGATCGCCGCCGCAGCCAAAGACGGTGATTAAACGGCCTTGAGTAAATTCCCGAGCCGTCTTGAGAACGTTTTCAAGACCGTCCGGAGTATGAGCATAATCAACGATAACCGGGAACGGCTGTCCCTCGCGCACATTTTCAAAACGGCCGGGTACTCCATGGATTTCCGCCAGGGCATCCGCCGCCAGCTGAGCATCACGCCCGCTTTCTATAGCCCAGGCAAAAGCAGCCAGGGCATTGTAAACGCTGAACATCCCCGGTGTCCGATAATGTACTTCTTGGGATTTGCCCTGAAAATGAACGGTCATCTGAATCCCATGAGCGGATAATCGGATGTTATCTGCCCGGTAATCCAAGTTTTCGGCATGAATCCCATACAACACCGTTCGGGCGGCTGAAACTTGACAGAGCGTTTGAGCGGCAGGATCATCGCCATTGATGATTCCGACTTTAGGCTGCTTATTCCCTTTAAGCCCCTTAAAGAGGCGAGCCTTCGCCTGGAGATACCCCTCCATCGTCTTATGATAATCTAAGTGATCTTGTGTCAGATTTGTAAAAATCGCGGCATCAAATTCAATTCCCTGAACCCGTCCCAGGGCCAGCGCATGGGAAGATACCTCCATGACCACAAGTTCCGCCTTTTCGTCAACCATCATGTTTAAAAGCTTTTGCAGGTCAACCGCTTCCGGTGTCGTCCGGCTGCCGGGAATTTCCCTTCCGGCAATCCGTGAACCCAGCGTACCGATTAAGCCGGCTTTTTTCCCCTGCTTTTTCATGATCTGTTCGACAAGATAAGTAATCGTTGTTTTACCATTGGTCCCGGTTACCCCAACCATTTCCAGCCGGCTGCTCGGATACCCATAAAGGTTTGCGGCTATTTTCCCAAGAACATCGCGAACATGATCAACTTGAACCTGAGGAATCTCGAAAGGCAATAAACGCTCAACGAGAAGCGCTGATGCCCCTTTTTCGATAACCTCAGCCGCAAAATCATGCCCATCCGCATTTGCTCCCGGAACACATGCATAAAGATCCCCCGGCTCAACCTGCCGTGAATCCATCGTCATTCCTTTTATTTCTGTAAAAATATCTCCGGAGGAAGCCAGTACCTTAATTCCATCAAGAATATCCGCAAGTTTCCTGCTCACCATTGGCACCCTCATCACACCTTTCAACTCTAGTATAGACAGTTCTTATTCCGGGCAGACCTGATATTACTTCGTTAGTATAAAGAAAACCGACGGTTGCCTTATGCGACGCTGCTACGGTGCTGTCAGCGGTGTTCGCCCCTGCAGCGCCTGAATTGCCTCAATATCCTCATCGACCTCTTCCCACCAGTGACCCATCGTCGGAGCCCCGGCCTCGCCGCCCAGATATAGAAGCACCGTTGAACCCGCTTCGACCTGGGAATCTGCCGTTGGAATCTGATCATGGATATTCTGTCCCGACCCCTCTGTCATCACTTTAAACCCGGCTTGGGTAAGAACTTTCTCCGCCTCGGCAAGAGGCAGGCCCAAAACGGAAGGAACGGCGGCCGCTTTCTTGATCGGTGCAAATTCCAGACCCGGCATCGGTTTGCTGGGGGTCAAAGGGGCATTCAAATCCGGTTTGATTCCTAAATATTTTAATGAGTCCAGCATTACGGATTGTACCATCGGAGCTGCCACAGCACCCCCATAGAAAGGTACTCCGTCGACAACCCCCAGAATCACTAATTTGGGATCATTGGAGGGGGCAAAGCCGATAAAGGAGGCTACATATTCCCCTTGAATATACGCACCATTCGCCACTTTTTGGGCGGTCCCGGTTTTTCCCGCAACCCGATACCCCGGCAAAAAGGCGCGGCGTCCTGATCCATTTGTTACGACTCCTTCAAGAATTTCCCGTTCCAGGGTTGATGTATCTTCACTGATAACACGCCGAACCTGCTGCTCTTTGAAAGGCTCCAATACCTTGCCGCTCGGCCCGACAATTTCTTTAACAAGCTGCGGCTTCATCAATGTTCCGCCATTGGCGACAGCCGAAACGGCGGTTAACAGTTGAATTGCTGTGACATTATTCGTTTGCCCGATGGACATTGTTGCTAAATCCAGCGCTGTTGCTTTCTTTTTATTGGCAAGAATTCCAACCGCTTCCCCGGACATCTCAATTCCCGTCTTTTGACCAAAACCAAAAGCCGTTAAATACTGATAGAACTTATCCATCCCCAAACGTTGGCCCATTTCAATAAAACCGGGGTTACACGAATTCTCAGCGACTTGCCTAAAAGTCTGAGAACCATGTCCTCCCGCCTTCCAGCAGCGCACATTCTTACCTAGGACTGTATAAAAACCCGGATCGAAAAAACCTTCATTCGGGCTGATCTTTTTCTCCTGCAAAGCCGCTGCCAGGGTAATAATTTTAAACGTTGAGCCCGGTTCATAGCCGTTTTGAATAGCGATGTTCCGCCGTACACTGGCATCATACTCCTGATACTTGTTGGGATCAAAGACCGGAGCGGTGGCTAAAGCCAGCATTTCACCGGTTTTCGGGTCCATGACCAGAATGGAAGCATTCTTAGGAACCTGACCGTTCATATTGGCTCCCTGACCGGACATCAGCTTTTGCAGCTCCCGTTCGGCAAACGCTTGAATATTTTTATCGATGGTTAAGCGAATCGTGTTCCCTTGTTTAGGGGCTAAATACATCTGCTGGGCTTGCGGTAAAATGATCCCATTGGCTGCAAATTCGGACAATACAGCCCCCGGAATTCCCTTCAGTTGATTTTCTCTTGTCAACTCTATTCCTTCCAGCCCCTGATTGTCAATACCTGCAAAACCAATAATGTGAGCCGCAAGCGGTCCGTTCGTATAATAACGCTGACTATCTTCGGTTACACCAATCCCGGGCAGCTCTAAGCTTCGGATTTGGGCCGCTGCTTCAGGGGTAATTTTTTTCTTGACATATTCCAGGGCCGAACGCTTCGTAATTTTCGCCTCGACCTCTGCGGCAGGCATTTGAAGAATCTCCGAAAGTTTTTGGGTAATCTCTGCTGTCTTCCCGGAAGCTCTCACTTCGGCCGGTAAAGCATAAACCGTCTCTGTGCTCACACTCATCGCGAGTACATTCCCGTTCCGATCTTCAATATTACCGCGTTTGGGTGCTACCGGAACACCCCTGAAATGTGTATCATCCGCCTTTTTCGAAAGCTGCATGCCTTGAGCCAGCTGAACATAGCCTAAACGTATGATCAGAACGATCAAAAAGGCACTGACACACAAAAAAAGAAAGGCGATTCGTTTACGCATGACTACATAAGGACTCATCGTCCTCCCCCCCTTTATTCGGGGCGTCACCGTACTCCAAACCGCCTTTATCAGCGTTGAGTAGAAGCAAAGAAACTCGTAAATTTTTGTGATATTTGCTTCAAGAATGAAGGTTCTTCCGTTGCAGTCTGTGATGCTGCCTGTGATGCTGTTTGAGTCGGCACGGCACCCGTTTGGCTCTTGATCGGCATCGTTCCAGCCACATATACTGTACCCGTCGGTTTTTGCATCCCCATAGCCAGGGCCTCACTCTCGATTCGACTCACAGACCGAAGCTTATCGACTTGAACCTGAAGCAAATTATTGTTGGCTTCCAGTTCGGTAATCTCTTTTTCCATAGCCCGGATTTGTGCACCTTTGACAACCGTGATGTTGATCGTTTGCACAGCAAGAACCGCTGCCATAGAAAAAGTCAGTCCCAAAGCCAAAATGCTTTTCCAGCGAGAGTGGGCCTTTTTCCTGCGAATCATTTTTTGGGGGGAACGGGGCAATTCGTCTAAGGGCTGCTGCCATTCTAATTTTTCCTGCGCTACTATCAAAGGTATTCGTCCTCCTTTCGCTTTAGACCGTTAAAGTTTTTCAGCAATCCTAAGTTTGGCACTTCTCGAACGAGGATTCTCCTCGATTTCTTCGGCTGAGGGTATAATCGGTTTGCGGGTAATGACTTTTGCTAAAGGGGTTGCCCCGCACATGCAAACCGGAAAATTAGGCGGGCATGTACAACGTCCCCGCCAAGAATTCATCTTTTCTTTGACAATACGGTCTTCCAGCGAATGAAACGTGATCACGCCTACTCGCCCGCCCGGTGCCAAACACGTGATGACTTGATCCAAGGCCCGCTCTAAAACTCCCAGCTCATCGTTAACCGCAATCCGTAAAGCCTGAAAGGTTCGTTTGGCAGGATGAGGCCCATCTCTTCGTGCCCCTGCGGGAATCGCACTTTTGATGACTTCTACCAATTCTTCGGTCGTTGCAATCTCCTTTTGAGCTCTGGCCTTGACGATAAACTCAGCGATCCGCTTGGACCACTTTTCTTCTCCATATTTCCAGATAATATCGGCAAGCTGCTGTGCACTCCATGTATTCACCAGCTGACGAGCAGTGACCGGATTTTGAGGATTCATCCTCATATCAAGCTCAGCCTCATGCATATAACTAAAACCGCGTTCTGCTTCATCCAGTTGGGGTGAAGAAACCCCGAGATCAAAGTAGATCCCTTGAACCGGCAGAAGTTTAAGGTTTTGTAAACTTTCCTGAAGGTGTTCAAAATTCCGGTTGACCAGAATAAGGCGTTCATCCTTTGGAAAAATGTCCCGAGCATTCGCAATGGCCTTAGGGTCCTGATCAAAAGCAATCAATTTCCCTTCCGCTGACATCTTTGAAAGAAGCAGACGCGCATGACCGGCTCCACCGAGAGTACAATCGACGTAAATTCCCGAAGGGTCCTTAAAAATTCCTTCTATCGTTTCTTTAAGCAATACTGTGACATGATGAAATTCCAATACCTTCGTCCCCTTCTTTAAATCCCCAGATTAACCAAAGATTCTGCAGCTGCGATATAATCCTTTTCGGCCTGTTCACTGTAGTCTGCCCAAAGTTCCTGACTCCAAATTTCAACTCGGGACGATATCCCCACAAGAACCACATCTTTTACCAATTGGGCATATTCCCGTAAATTGGCCGGCAAAAGAATTCTTCCCTGCTTGTCCAGTTCACATTCGGTTGCACCGGAAAAAAAGAATCGGACGAAAGCCCTGACATCAGGCTGTGTAAACGGTAAGGCACGGAGCTTCTGCTCAATAGTTTGCCACTCCTCTTCGGGGTAAATGAACAGACAATGATCTAAGCCTTTGGTAGCGATAAATTTCTCCCCCAAGGCTTCCCGGAATTTAGCCGGTACAATCAGCCTGCCTTTTCCATCGATTGTATGGAGGTATTCCCCCATGAACATTGATGTCACCCCACAGCGATAATCTTTCGCCCCACTTTGCCCCACTTTACCCCACTATTTCTCCATTTCTAGGAAATATCCTGCCGGCTTATCCTTTTTTATCATAAAAAAAATAAAAATAGGAATAAAGTCCTAGTACAAAAAAAGAGATATCGCCAATCTGCTCTCAAAGCAGTCAGCGATATCTCTAATTATTTTCCAATCCTCCTTAGTATTTCCGGTCATTGTTCCCATTGTTCCCATTTCTTGCAGAGGCTTCGTCTCCATATTCTTCGATTTTGCGATATAAATTCCGGACACTGACCCCAAGGAGCCTGGCCGCCTGAGTCCTGTTACCGTTGACCTTTTTCAGGATTTTCAGGATATAGTCCCGCTCCACCTCGGCAAGCGTTAAGACCTTCTCCTCTGCGCCGTTATAGATTTTCTCCCCCGCATCGTTACTTTCTTCCGGCAGCTCCCGCTGCCTTGGCGGCTTTTTCGGCTCTTCCGGCTCTTCTTCCTTTATCTTTTTACCCGTCCGCGGGGAAATCTGCTCCGGCCAGAAATCCTGCGGATAGATCTCCGGTCCTTCCGCCAAAATGGCGGCCCGTTCCATCAAATGAGCCAGTTCGCGAATATTTCCCGGAAAGTCATATTGAAGCAAGGTCTGTTTCCCTTCGTCCGAAAGTTGTAAAGCGTTTTGGCCGAGTCCTTTCTTGCGGTTGGAATCCAAGAAATACTGTGCTAACGGAAGAATATCCTCTCTTCGCTCTCTCAAGGGTGGCAGGCTGAGCGTCAGTCCGTTTAACCGGTAATAGAGATCTTGGCGAAAACGGCCTTCTTCTACCTCCCGCGAAAGATCGCGGTTCGTCGCCGTAACGATTCGGACATCAACCCGACGCAGGCGATTATCGCCCACCCTGCGAAATTCCCCCGTTTCTAAAAAACGCAAAAGCTTGATTTGGAGCGAAAAGGGCATTTCTCCAATTTCATCAAGAAAAAGTGTCCCGTGATCGGCCATCTCGACCAATCCTAATTTGGTCCCGCCTGCCCCTGTAAAAGCTCCTTTTTCATAGCCAAATAGTTCACTCTCCATCAAGGTCTCCGGAATCGCACCTGAGTTTAAGGGAATATACGCTTGAGAACTTCGGGGACTCCACACATGCAAAGCACGAGCAAAGAGCTCTTTGCCTGTTCCGCTCTCTCCTTGAATCAGAACAGGAGCATCGGCCTGAGCTAATTTTTGGGCTAAGTTCGTTAATGAATGAAGTGCTTCACTTTCCCCAATAATCTGCAGCTCGGGCCTTTGCCGATTAACCACTTGGCGCAAGCCTGTGTTTTCGAGCATCAGCTTGCGTTGCTCCAGGGCCTTTTGGAGCGTGATCTCCAGCTCAGATAAATCACAGGGCTTCATCAGATAATCGAAAGCGCCCTTTTTCATGGCTTCAATGGCCGACTCCACCGTACCGTGCCCGGTGAGCATCACCACTTGCAAATCAGGCTGGCGCTCTTTTATTTGCGGCAGAAAGGTAAGACCGTTTCCGTCCGGTAAGCGTAAATCGAGCAGCACCAGATCGAAAAGGCTCTCCCGGAGCAAATCCATCCCTTCCTTTGCCGATCCGGCCTCCCATATCTCATAACCGCGGCGTTTTAAGCGCTGAGCGATTACTGCTCTTAATTCCTCTTCATCATCAAGGATTAAAATTTTAGAACGGCTTTTCATGGCTCAATCCCCCCTTATAAGGCAGAGTAATGATAACCTCGGTTCCTTTCCCTTCTTCGCTTTCAAGGACCATCGTTCCCTGCATGCGCTGAACCATTCCATAACTGACAAAAAGACCTAAGCCTGTCCCCTGACCGGCTGCTTTAGTCGTAAAAAAGGGATCAAAAACCCGCTTCAGATTCTCCCTGGAAATACCCTCGCCATAATCCCGCACCACAACTTTGATCTGTTGTTCCTCTTTAAAAGCCCTGATTTCAATCACATTTTCTCCCTGGGAAGCGTCCATTGCGTTTGTCAAAATATTGAGCAAAACCTGCTGCCATTCATTTTCGTTTCCCATAACCCATAAACCGGAATCAATCCGGGTTTTAAAGATCAGCTTTTTTTGTTTGGCGCGATACTCCAATAAGGATACCGTTTGCCCGATTGCATTTCCCACATCCATCAACTCGTTTCCCTCTTGTCCCCGCCGGGCAAAACGGAGGAGCCGTCCGGTAATTTGTTTACAGCGCTTAATTTGCTCGCTGATAATTTTCAAAGCTTTTTGAATTTCCGGGTTTTCCGGCGGGTCGGTTTGCTCCCTCATCCGATCGAGTAAATCCTCGCTATGGGCACCGACAATGGCTAGGGGGTTATTGATCTCGTGGGCTACCCCGGAGGCCAAAAATCCTACGGCAGCCATTTTTTCCGTCTCCACGACTCTCGCCTCCATCTCGACTTGCCGGGTTGCATCCTCCAGGAGCAAGAGATAAGCGGCCTGCTCTGAATTTCCGGGATTCAGCCCATAGTACATTTGGCGAAAATAACGGCGTTCTCCGTTCACATCAAGGGGAATAACCTTGCCATTCTCCTGAAATAAACAATCCATTCCTTCCCCGTGAAAAAGCGTTTCACAGGAAACATCCTGCAGTTTGTCTGTACCAAACCAATTCGCCATAATCGAATTCCACCAAAGGATCTGCTTATTTTCATTAAGCAGGACCATCCCGGCCCCAATTCCTTCGACTACAGTTCTGAAAAGTTCCTGATCTTCAAGAAGCGCTTGATTTTTTTCATGAAGCTGGCGAAGCATTCGATTAAAGGCCGTGACTAGATTACCGATTTCATCATCACTTTCCCGCGGGATCTCTGTTAAGAGGTTCTCCGTCGCTCCGACTTGACGAACCCTTTCTTCAAGATGTTCAATCGGCCGGGTCAATCTTAAGCCAAAATATATGCTGATCACTGTAACGCTCAAAATCCCTAATAAAAGAATACCCAAGATCCGCACTGCAAACTCCCGAACGGGAGTATATGCCTCACTCACCGGCTGCTCAATAAATACCCCCCAATTCGTTGTTTTGACGTGATTAAAGGTCCCTAAAACACGGACGCCTTCCGCATTCCGGTATTCACTTTCATCCTGATTCGGAGGATTTCCGGCCAAAAACCGCTGTACCGCAGGATTATTCCTTACATTTTCCTGAGCCAGGACCCGGCTGAAGTCCGTATGCCCAATTAAATTTCCCTTTTCATCGGTGAGATAAATATAGCCCGCTTGACCGATCGGCAAATTGGTAAACTGGGTGACCAGGCTTTTAAGGTCTGTTCGGGCTTGCAGATAACCTAAAATCTGCCGTGTCTGGGGATCTTGAATGCTCACCGTAAGATAAACCTGGGGACGATTATCGGCGGAAAAAAATACCCCGCTTAAGGAAAAAGCCTGTTCCGCATTGATTTGAAGATTGTTCAATTTTTTATCCCCATCGTTGGGAAAAATGACATCTCTTCTCGATACCTGACCCAGAACGCGGTATTTCGTATCGGCGACCTCCAGGCTTTCAAAATAAGGCACTTCGCGCAATAGCGTACCTAAGGTCACCTCACGTGCACTTAGGTCTGCACCGACCAGGGTATAAGCACTCGTTGAGGCAACATGAATGAGACTGTTGGCCATAGTCGTTATAAAATCATCAATGCGGTCGGATAAAACCCTGGCCCGCTCATAATTTTGCTTTTGAATATTATTTTGCAGATTAAGCTGCGCCGCGTTAAAGCTGGCAAAGCCAAAAACCGTCAGCGGCAGGATGGACATCAGAATACCGAAGATAAGAACGCGAGCTTTAATTCTCTTCCACCAAGGGGAACGCTCATAAGTCATGGTTGAATCACCTTATCCGCAAAGCTCAAAACGCCGGGGGAAAGGCTGAGACCAAGTTCTTGAGCTTTCTTCAAATTAATGGATAAAACAACACGATCAGGGATCTCAACGGGAATATCTTGCGGAGAATACCCGCGCAGAATTTTACTGACCATATGAGCCGATTGAACCCCCTGTTCCCGGTTAGACGTACCATATGAAGCAATGCACCCTTCATCGGTATCTTCGGGATAGACTCCAAAAACCGGAAGCTTTTCTGCCGCGGCTAAATTGACAATTTCACCGGTGCTCGTTTCCAGGTAAAAGCCGGGGAGGAGAATGATCGCCTCAGCCCCCTCCTGTTCAATGCCTGCGAAGGCAAGCTGTATTTCCTCGGAATTGGCAACCGTATAAATGTTTACGGATATGCCAAAGGCTTGGGCAACCGTATTCAGTTCCTTCTGAATGGAGTCAAATATCGGAACCCGGGTATCCCCCAGCACTGCCACCTTCTTAACTCCCGGCAATAAACGATGCAGAAGTTCCAATCGTTTCGGCGTCAATTCATAGTGTTCGTTATTCAGCCCGGTTAAGTTTCCCTCCGGCCGCGATAAGTCCTGAACCAGCCCAATTTCCAGCGGAGAAAGTGTACCCATGAAAACAACCGGCGTCTGAACTCCGCTTTCTGCCGTCAGTGACTTCAGAACCTGAGCTTCCACCGCTCCGGCAGCCACGAGCACATCCGGTTTTTCCTGCAGAAGCAGACTGCCTAAATCACGCATCTGGCTGAGATCGTTATCGGCAATTTTGACCCGGTACGTAAGATTGACTCCCTCTGTATAGCCTAACTGCCCCAGCTCAGACTTTAACCCTTCAACCTTCGTTAAGCGAAGATCATTGGCTGCTAAAATCCCGACTTTGGCGATCATTGGCTTTTCCGAAGGAATACTTCCTAAATAGCCGGCGATCATCACCAAGGAAATGCAAACTAACGCCATAAGGCCGGTCCTTTTCACGGGCACACCTCCTCCCTCATTATTTCTTCATTTACCAGTTTAGCATTAATCGAAGCAACATCAAGAAGCTGCCGCATCATGAATCTTATCCATTATGCGGCAGCCTCTTGTCAATGATTGAAACTTTACATCACTTCATGCCCCGCCTTGAAATTTTGGGGTGAAGCTGTTGGATTTTTAGGCAATCCATAAACCGGGAGAAAACGAAAAGCAAGATAGAGAATGACAATTTCGGCAAGGGCAAAAATCCCGATCATCAGTAAATGCTCCGGGGCTGCCGTGTAAGGATTCAGCGTATCCGTGCTGAGCGGGAGCTGTTGACCGCCGATAACAAAATTTACCCGCATCGCAATGACCCCGATCAATGTGCAAAACGACCCGAGGGAAATCCAGCCCAAGGATTTTTTCGTTTTAGACAGCAGCGTAAGAACAAAGGGCAAAAGCAGACCTAAACCCAATTCAACCCCTAAGAACATCGTTTGATGACTCCCGTGCAGCAAAACCTCGGCAGCCGCATAACCTGCGGCGTTTGAATAGTACAGAACGATAAAGTCAATCACCATCAATGTTCCGTCAACCACGATGAACCATTTCATCAGCTGACCGATATCCAAAATCAAAGCTTTGCGCTCAGGCGTAAGCATTTTCTCCGGAGAGAGGAAACGCTCGGTCAGAATGAGCACCAAGATCAAAAGACCGGTTCCGGAAACCATAGCCGACATCAGGAAAATAAGGGGCATCAGTCCCGTATGCCAAAGCGCACGGGCTTGGATATTGGCCAGGATAAAGCCTGTATATCCATGCACGAGAAGGGCCAGAGGAACTCCGAGCGTGCCCAGTCTTTTAATCCACAGATCATCTTTAGCCAAGGCTTGTTCGGAAAGGTCGCCATTGCCAAAGGTCAGGAAGCGATACAGCTTCTGTCTGAACCCGGTTAAGGTCACAGCCCCTTGGGCAAAATCCCGGCGCATCATAAACCATAGGTAGATCACACTATTTAAGGGATAGAGGGTAAGCAGGAAGGTTCCGTAGGAGATTGCGGAATGGGGATTAAGGCGATAAAACAAGGTGTAAAAACGTTGGGGCTGTTCAAGATCGCCGATTAAATGGAGCGGCGCAATGGCCAGCAAGGCAATCGCCATAACAACACCGGCCTTGGCGATCGATTTATATTTTTTAATTCCAAAAACCGTTCCCAAACTCGAGAGAACGAAAGCCCCGGCACTTAAGCCGGTGTAGAAAAAATAAATGGCGATCATCACCCCCAGTTGTACGGGGTGATCGATGTTGGCAAGATAGGTCACATTATCCACCCTATTTCACTCCTTTCTCCAGGTTTGTATAGCGGGCCCCCATGATATCCCGGTCAGCACCGATATAATACACCATAGGTTTCGTATTCATTTCGGGTTTAAGAACCTGTACCGAGTTATTAGCGATGAGTTTAGCTACAAGGCTTTGAGGATCGTTTAAATCCCCAAACACACGGGCTCCGCCGACGCAGGTTGTGACACATGCCGGGAGAAGGCCCGCTTGAACCCGGTGATAACAAAAGGTACATTTCTCTGCCGTTTTCCGAATGGGATTAACGAAACGGGCATCATAAGGACAAGCCGCCATACAGTATTTACAGCCTATACAATGGTCATAATCGATCAAAATCGTTCCATCGTCAGCCCGATAGGTTGCCTTGACAGGACATGCCGCTAAACAGGGGGCATTGTCGCAATGGTTGCATAATCGCGGTAAGCGGTAACGCGTGACCTCCGGATAGGTCCCTTTCTCAATTTCCTTAACCCAAGTCCGATATTCACCCTCCGGAACTTGATTTTCAATCTTACAGGAAACGGTACAGGCATTACAGCCTACACATTTTCGCAAATCAACAACCATCGCGTAACGTTTCTTTTTCTCCGCCTCAGCCACGAACCCCACTCCTTTCCAACGTTTCAATATAAGATTTGTTTTCCTCAAAGGCTATGCTTTCTTCCCTGCACAGTTCTAAAGCCAGTTGAGCAAAGTAAGAATAAAATCCGGAGACTTCTAATTTCACAAGTTCTGCCGTAAATTGGGGCAGCCAACCCAATAAATGGTCGTTAATCATTGTCTTTTGCAATTGGCGAACCGTTGTTATATCTTGCCCCGCCTTGGTTCTCCTATCTTCCAACCGGCAAAGATAAGCCATAAAAAGGAGTTCTAAGCCAAGGTGGTCGGGAATCTTCGTCTCCTTAAGCGGTGCAAATATCGCCAGGGCTCCCGGATTAAATCCTAATTTTTCATAGAGATCCGCAAGCCGATAGGCCTGCGTTCCCCAATGCGCACCGTACTTTATCTTTTTGCCTTTTTCGCGTTTCGCTCCCCGGATCGTTGACTCAAAAGGGGGAATAAAACGGCCCGATACCGGCACAAAAAAGAGGTCATAATATTCTTGCGTTAAATTTTCAAGCTTAGGATCATACGTGTGAACATTCTTCAAAATATCCTTTAACGGATTGAGCTCCGCCGCCGCTGCCACTTCTGTCCACATCTGAATTCCTTTGATCAGCTCAGGTGAGGGCTCTTTCAAAAAAACCTCGGCCAGAACCTCATAACCCTTTGCTCTATTTATCGCTTCTTCAGCCATTGCGAACATCTTCTTCCCCCCTAACACTCTTCCGATAACTAACTATCGGGAGTCAAAACTCCAGCAGAAATAAAAATTTCCTTTATAGCTATAGCTTGATGAGCCGAGCCTTTATCGTATTCCGATCGGCTGATCCCCCCACAAGGTCAACAAGAGGGTGCGCATTTTTCATACTGGTATCGCGCAGTGCCAAAAGATTCAGCAGTACGCCTTTACCGCTCTTGGGATCTGCCGGGATCTCTTTGCCATCCACAGTATAAGATTTAGCCCCCGCACCCCAATGGCCGAAACCGTATTCCACGGCAATTGAACCTTGACGTACACCACGGCGGACCTTAGCCGTTCCCTCCGCTTCCCCCGAAGGGGTAACAAGCTTAACCTTATCGCCGCTTTGGATTCCTAATTTTGCAGCGTCCCCCAGGTTGAGCTCAATATAGTTCGTATCTTGCAAATCCTTGAGGACGGCAACGTTGGACAAGTAACCGCCGGTACGATAACGGGGTTTATATGAAATAACTTGGAACGGCCAGTCTTGATCAGGGTAAACCTCATCGATCGTGCGTCCGTCAGCAAAAGCCGTCGGCTGCCAAGTGGCCGTGCCCGGAAGCTGCTTGCCTGTCATCGAATCGCGTGTCAATCCTAATTTTTCGTTGTAGATATTGATGACTTTCGCAAATTGGTTATGAAGAACGTCGCCGTCATAATTCTTATCATAGTCTTCAAATCGCCCGCCGCGAGCAAGCAGATAATAGACTTTTTTCCATTCTTCCGGGGTAAGCGAGGACTGATAAGGTTTTAAATCTTCCTCAAGGCCCGCTAATTGCAACTCCTCCGCATCAATATCCGGAACCGGCGTTTCATCAAACGCAATATTCGCCATCGCCTTCAGGAAGAAATCCGCGGCAGAGTTCATTGGTGCCGCTTCTCCTTGAGCATTGGGAATTCCCTTATCCCCAACCCCCGGTAAGTTGAGAAGCTTGCCTACCTCAATCAGATAGGCTTCCAACGAATAAGGCTCGCCGCCCTTTGTCTTGGGAACAAGCGGTTCAATCACCGGCCGGCGGGCTCCGTTAGCTTTGGTGAGGATCGTGTTCCACACCGTCGGCACGCCCCAGCTTTCATAAAACGTAGTGTCAGGGATGATGTAATCGGAGTATTGAGTCGAATCACCCATCAGTACATCCACGCCGATGATCAACGGAATATTCTTGGGATCCTTGATATAGTCCTCGACATCATTGCGGAAAAGTCCCGGCGTTGCATAGAGAGGATTCGTCATCCACAGCATCAGAATCTTTGCCGAATACGGATACCCGGCCATCATTGACGGAATAACATGACCCTCCAGTGAATCGGCAAGCGGAGTCCAGGGCAAAGTCGCCGGATACGGATTTTCGCCCTTAGCCTTGCGCGCTTTGAACTCGGGAGTATCCTCATAGTTCGCACCTTCGCGGCTGATTTTGAACCCCTTGGCTTTTCCATCGGGAACAGCGGTAAGGTCATAGCGTTTTCCTTTATCGACCGCAATATATCCGCCGCCGCTTTTTGTCGAACCGCCTTTGCGGTTGATATTGCCGACAAGCGCATTGAGCATGATCACGGCCATAGAACTGTAGAAACCATTCGTATGCATGGATACACCGCCATGATGATCGGTTGCCGCCTTTGTTCCGTGGCTGAAAAATTCTTGGGATAGTTTAAAGATGCGTTCTTTCGTTAGACCGCAGGCTTCGGCATATTCCTCAAAGGTAAAACGATTCGCTTCATCGAGAAGAATCTGCAAAGCGCTCTTCACCAGAATTTCTTGACCATCTATGGTTACCTTGCCGCTATAAAGAATTACCCCTTCATTCGTATCCGCAATGTTCATAGGATTGCCTGTCGCTTTATCAATAGCGACATAGTTGATTGGCGCGGGCTGTGCATTTGCCGCCGGTTGAGCATTGGCTGCAGCCGGCTGGTCTTTTTCGGGTGTCTTCAGACCTATTTGTTCAGCCCGAAGGAATTTGCCGAAGTCCGGATGGTTGGGTTCTTGGATGACAAGGTAGGTCGCATTCGTCCATGAGGGATTTCCTTTCTTGGCAGCGGCCGCTTTGGTTGGCGCCGCCAAATAAGATTCATTGATTTTCTTTTGCTCGAACGCCCATCGAACCATAGCCATCGCCAGTGCCCCATCGCCGCCCGGACGAATAGGTACCCAGGAAGATTCCTCGGCATTGGGTGAATTATACATCCCGTTTTGCAGAACCGGATCGACAATAACGGCCTTCATCTTCCCTTCGGCCTGCGCCAGTGCCGCTTTCCGGGCCATCGGCTGGAAGGGAGCGCCTGCCTGGCCCGGTGCATTACCAAAAAACATCACAAATTCGGAACCCATGTAATCCGCCTTCATATGAGGCTTCTTATCCCAGGTATCGAGGAAAGCCAAGAAGGCTACCCGCCGGCTGATCCCGCAGATTCCGCCGTGTCCGAAAAAGTTCGGGGAGCCAAAACATTGGGTAATGAAACGTTTCGGGAATTCTGTCCGACCGTCATCACGTCCCCCGATAAATACCAATTGGTTGGCCTTTGGCCCCCAGCCGGGCTGCTCAGGATTCAGCGGAGTCGTTTTGTCATGAACTTGGCGAAGCCCTTCAATGACTCCGTTTTCCCCCATTTCCTTAAACAGTTCACCGCCTTCGACCGTTTCCTGGACGGCCTGTTCCCAGGTAATCGGTTTCCATTTTCCCTCTCCGCGTTTACCTGCACGTTTTAAAGGAGTGAGAATCCGATTCGGATCGTAAACCATCTGAAATGCCGCGTTTCCTCTTTGACAAACGGTTGCTTTTTGAATATGACCCAACTCTTGATATTGACCCAGACTCAAATAGGAATCCTTAAGCGGAGTCTTAAAGGGAAGATGCGGTTCGGCATTGCTGGGATGGTATGGATTACCCAAGACGCGCATAATCTTACCCGTCTTCTTATCAATTTTGACCCGGTTCCCGCAGTTGCTCCAGCAGCCTAAACAAACACTCGCTTTCAGGGCAATATCGGGATTAAGGGTTATACTCCCTGTCTTTGGATCAATCCGCATTTCTACCGGCAAAGCGTCATGGTCATAGGGTGTAGGATTGGCCATCATTTCATCGGCAAGGACATCAGGGATCATTCTTTCCATCCCTAAGCCGGCGGCAGTCAACGAACCCACAACGGCTACAGATTTTAGGAATTCGCGCCTGTTCATATCATAGTCTCCTTTCTCATGGGGCATATTTGCACTCTTTCGACAATCAGCGTATTATCTTACAATCCCTTTAATTGCAAATTCTGTGCCACTGATTCCAAATCTTGAGAAAGTGAAAAAAGGGCAATTCGCTAATCTTAAAAATAAAAATCAGCCTAGGTATGACATTAAGTCACACTTAGGCTGACAATAAGGCATACCTCTTCTATGACAAAAAGGCATACCAACTACAAAAAAGCATAAGCTATTACTTATGTTGCTATCGTTGACCCCTTTAACTTGTCTAATAACGGGAAAGAAGAGATAAAAGCAAGGGTGGCAGGATTTTTGGTATTTTCAGATTCCCGGGTTTCGAAAAATATACTTATTAGGTTGTTAAAAGACGAATCAGAGCTTGTTCGAGTTAATGCATGTGATTCTCTATCAATAGTAAGTCGCCTGAAGTTATTAACTATTTGCCTAGATACTCTTCAAGCGTCAGTCCTTGTTGGGTGATCAATTGAGCAACTTGTGTTCCAAGATAACGTATATGCCAGGGTTCAGCCTGATAACCGGTAATATTTTCTTTGCCCTGTGGATAGCGAATAATAAAGCCAAAGGCTGGTGCATTTTGTGTTAACCATTGACCCTCTGGAGTAAGCGCGAAGGACTGTGATAGTTGATAATTGTTAGAAGCAGAAGTGACGTCCATTGACAAGCCTGTCTGGTGTTCACTGCCGCCTGGAGGGGCACTAAACTGAGCCTTAGTCGGAGAAATTTCCATATTTGTTGCATAGATCTGAGCTTGGCGCTGATAAGAACGGTATCCAGAAACCCCCAGGATTGATATATTATCTTGTTTAGCTTTAGCAAAAAGTTGTTCCAAAGCCTGAGCTGCTTCTAGTCTCATCTGTTTTTTGGGATCATACCCCTCAAAGGAAAATGGAATATTAGGGATTACCAGCTTCGATGGGATATATTCAGCTGGCAAACCATTCGCCCTATTAACTAAAACTAATAGGTCTGTAGGATTAGAAACTAGGTGAAAATTAATATCGATGAGAGTTTGTAAAGATGCTTTTGTTTTCGGACCATAGATTCCATCCGCTTTGATAGGGGGAGACTTCTGTTGAAGTTGTAGAATTACGCTAGCAGTCTTCGAGCCGTATATTCCATCAACTTTTATACTAAAACCAAAAGAAACCAGTACGCTTTGTAAAGCTTTTACCTGTGGACCCGTGCTTCCTATACGGTAAATACCTTCCGGTAGTGTTAAGGAAGGAATTTTTAAGATCTGTCCAATATTGATTATGTCACTCGTCAATTTGTTCGCTGTCTTTAACGATTTGACAGTAGTACCAAATTTCTTGGCAATTTTATAAAGGGAATCGCCCGGCTGTACTTTGTACACACGGGGCACTTGGGGCGTTAAAGAGTTAGGCATTATGATCTCCACCTCCCTCTCTAATATATTCTTCATTTCGTTTTTGGGATTCTTTTTCCTATTGTCCATATACCTGTAACAGCTAACTTTTAAACGAACTTTTATTATTATATGGATATAAGAAACTCCTTAAAGGGATTACGCGGGGTTATTCAACATTAAGTAAATAACCGGAAAATACTTGTTATATATAGATTATCGATATATAATATATATCGATAATCTATATATTTGGGGAGTGAGCCATATGCAGGTCAACAAAAGTCTGCTTGCTAGCAGCACAACTATGCTGGTCTTGAAACTGCTTGAAAAAGAGGACATGTACGGCTACCAAATGATCGAAGTACTTGCTAAGCGATCGGACAATACCTTTAGTCTAAAGGCAGGAACTCTCTATCCTATCCTGCACGGCCTTGAGAAACAAGGAATGTTAAGCTCTTACGAAGGAACCACCGACAGCGCGCGGGTGAGGAAGTATTACAATTTGACTTCTAAAGGCCGGCGACTTTTACACGAGAAGCAGGCTGAATGGAATGCCTATTCTGACGCGGTAAACAAGGTATTAAAGAGAGGTGGCGCTGGTTATGCCTTCTCATGAAAGTATAAGCGCATATATTAACGAGGTTTGCAACCAGGTCAGATGGAAAAGGGTCCGTCCGGTCATCGCCAGAGAAATAGAAAACCACATTGACGATCAGATTCAAAGCTACATATCCAGCGGCATGGAGCCCGACGAAGCAACCGAAAAAGCGCTTCTTCAGATGGGTGACCCATTGGAGATCGGCTCGGCGCTTGACCGTACGCATCGTCCGAAACCTGAGTGGAGCATGCTGATACTTATAGCTGCTGCCCTTTTGATCGGCCTTGCCATCCGCATGTTTGTCTCTCCCGTTAACGAATTCGGCCAACCCCTGCTGCCCAGCTCTCTATTGGCGGTTGCTATTGGCGTGGTCTGTATGACGGCTGTCTACTTTTTTGATTTTTCGTTAATTGGGAAATACCCCAAACTCACCCAAGCCCTAATTATCTTTTCGGCCCTGGTAACTTTTGTTTTATCACCTCGCGTTAAAGGCGCACCCCTATATCTATATTACGTTGTTTTGCTGTTGCCAATCGCGTATGCCGCCTTTATTTATATTCAGAGGAAAAAAGGCTATTGGGGAATCGCGTTAAGTTTGATCGCCGCATTTGTTCTCTCTGGTATTGCCTTTGTGGGATCGCTTTGGTCAGAAGCATTGCTAGTGTTCCTATCCTGTCTGATCATGTTGAACATTGCAATCGCGAAAGAATGGTTTTGTTCCAAGTCTGCATTGGGGCTTATACTTACAAATTTGTCGGCATTAGCTGGGGTATTGGCAGTGATACTCACACATATCGAGTACATCACACGCTGGTTCGGTAGCATAGGGGGATACTATCTTCCGAACTTGGTAAAGGCGCTTCTCCGTAGCTCAAAGCTGTTCGGACAAGGTGATCCTACGCTTTACAATGTCCTTCCGTTCAGTTATGACGAGAGATATTTGCTTGCATATCTGACACACAGGTTTGGCTGGATAGCCTTTTTCGTAATTGTTACCGTGCTAACCGCCTTCATTGTTCGCGGCTTTTATCTTGCTTTCAAAAAAGCAAGTATCCTTGGGTTGTTTATTTCCACTGCTGTGTTGCTCACGTTCACCTTTCAGACCATTGCCTACATAATATGCAATCTGGGTTTTCCGATCCTTTTTGCCGGTACATTACCTTTCATCACCTATGGGAAGACGGCGACGGTGGTAAATATGGCGCTGATCGGACTTATGCTCTCGGTATTCAGGACAGGAGCACTTAGATTTGATAATCCTTATGACTCCGCCAATAGCCTAAGTAAAAAATCGCACCCACTCAATTGAATCTAATTTGGCGTAGTATTCTTTTCCCAAGCTTCTAATAATTGACCGTAAAGTTGTTCTGTTTCGCTTGGTTCGTCGGTATTCACGATCCGTAAGCCAGACTTTACATTTATAAAAATGAAGGGGGGCTTTTTCGTATCGACAAATAATTTTGCCTTTCCAATCCCCTTTATTTTGAAATAGCCCTTCAATTTGCTCCCTAGAGCAGAACCATTCGTTCTAAGCTGAATTTCAGGAATCTGGTCTTGTATCGAGATATCAACTATATCTGAGAGCTTAATTTCTTCTCCATATTCTCCACTAATTTTTAAAGTGCCGTCCTGAATGGTATACTCAGCCGGCTTACTACCGAAATAAATGAGTCTACCTGCATTACCGAGAATTAAAACCATGATAATTGCTACAACTCCAATGATTGTTATCGTTCTTTTCCTACTTGTACCATCCAGTTTCTTACTATTACCATCAGCTTTCGCCATTTGGCTTTTCTCCGTTATTAGGTTGATAAATTCTTCTTTATTTTGTGGAGAAATTATCGCAATTTTACCCTCCCCGTATTTAATCTCCAACCTGTCTAGTGATAGGGCCGGCGAGGATATTGGATTTCTTGTACTTTCTATTTTTGTTATTTCCCTTAAAGGGACCGTCTGGCGAATAGGACCACATTTAATCTTTAGCTCATCGTCCGTCACTTGATATCCTGTTCCAAACCAAATCCATGCGATAAATGCCACAGTTGGTATAACAATTAATGTACTCGTCGGATCGAACTGACCTTGGTCTAATGCTATCCATCCTGTTAGAACAACTGCACATAACATAGGAATCCATATTAGGAGACCAAGCCACATGTCACGTTTGGATGAAAAATTCACTTTTTCTCTCCCTCCGTTGTTTCTCCAACTTTTCCAACCTAGAATACCGCCGGTTATGGGTTGTCCAGGGGGTCCTAAAACGCATCCCGCATCTTCTCAACCGGGTAGCCAGAGCCGCTGCTGTCTCCATTAATCATCTGATAAATTACTTCCGGTTGCTTTGGGCGAAGATGGCGGTAACCTTTTACCGAAAAAAATAATCACAGTTTATTCGTAACGCAAGGCATCGATGGGATCTAGTTTAGCGGCCCGGTTGGCCGGGTAAAGACCAAATAATATACCGATACCCGAAGAAAAACAAAAAGCAAACAGGATGGTCCCAAGTGAGATAACGACCGGCATTTTTAATACTGTGGAGATAATCGCTCCTATCCCTATACCGAGCAAAGTACCTATGCCTCCACCAATCGCGGAAATGGTAGCAGATTCTACCAGGAATTGGATCAGAATGTCGCTGCGTCGCGCTCCGATAGCCATCCGCAGTCCGATTTCCCGAGTGCGTTCGACCACAGAAACAAGCATTATATTCATTATACCGATTCCACCAACCAGCAAGGCAATCCCAGCCAAGGCACCGAAAACCGAAGTGATAATCGTAAGGATTGAGCTGAACTGCTCCATCATCTGTTCATTGGTCTGAGCCTTGTATCCTTTCTTCGCCGCATGTCGCATCTCAAGAATACTAACGCTCTGAACGGTGGCAGCCTTTAATTGATCGCTTTTCTTTACACGCACCATCGCTTTTTGAATTTCCTGATAATCACTTATTTCTAACAGTGTATTTATCGGGATAAAGGTTTGAGACTGCTGTGAACCTAGGAAAGATGCTACAGGTTTAGTCACCCCACAAACTTGAAAAGAAATGTTGTTAATGCGCAATGTTCTTCCAACTGCCACACTGCCGGGACCAAACAGATCATCTGCCACGGTTTGGCTGATTACCGCTACTCTGCGGGCCATCTGGTTTTCCGACTCGCTAAAGAATCTCCCTTGGCTGAATCCTGCTTGGTCCACTTTCGGATAGTCAGAGTTAGTTCCAATGAGCATACTGGGTTCCTTCTTGCGTATGGTTTGCAATGATGACGGATATGGTAAATACTTAACGGGAATCACAAAATCAATGCTGTCAACGGAATTTTTAAGTAGGTTACAGTCATCCAATGTCAGCTTGCCTATTTGCCCGTTGTCATTAGCTATTGGCATTAAGGCAAAACTGTTGGCCCCCATTCCTTCTACTGTCTGCGATACTTGTTTATTCAGGCTTTGCCCAAGGGTGACGATGACAATGACCGCCATCACTCCGATGATCATACCCAACATTGTCAGGGTAGAACGTAGCTTATTCACCCGAATTCCTTCGAGAGCTCCCCCAATCATTTCGGTAATCTTCATACCATGCCTCCTTGCTGCAGCCAATCCTCCAGCAGATGCCGTGCGTTTAACGGCTGATCCACTTTTTCACTATTGCGTATTCGGCCATCCCGAAAATGGACAATTTGTTGGGCATGGCGTGCAATTTCCGGCTCGTGCGTTACCAAAATGATGGTGCTGCCCTGGCGGTGTAATTCCTGAAACAAAGACATGATTTCATAGCTGGAAGCACTGTCAAGATTACCGGTTGGCTCATCCGCCAGCAGAAGTCTGGGATTGTTTATTATCGCTCGGGCGATAGCCACCCGCTGTTTCTGTCCTCCTGACAACTCATTGGGATGGTGACTGGCACGACTGATCAAGCCTACCCGTTCCAGTGCTGCGGCTGCCAACGTTTGTCGTTTTTTTCTGTCCACCCCGGCATAAAAGAGCGGCAGCTCAACATTTCGCTGTGTATTAAGCCGAGGCAAGAGATTAAAACTTTGAAAAACAAAACCAAGCTTGCCGTTGCGCAAAGCTGCAAGCTGACGTTCATCCATGCTCCGTGTATCAACTCCATCCAGCAGATAACTTCCTGCTGTAGGATAATCCAATAGGCCAAGGATATTCATCAGTGTCGATTTACCTGAACCTGATGGTCCCATCACCGCGATAAACTCCCCATCATTGACAGTAATATTGACATCTTTTAGCGCCTCTACCTTGGTAGTGCCAGTGTTATAGGTTTTAACCAAGTCCTTTATTATGATCATTTTATGCGAACCTTGCTTCCGTCTTGGAGTTGACCAGGGTTAGTTATAACTTGGTCGTTTTCCTCCACCCCACCTAAGATTTCCACCGTAATGCCATCGCTAATCCCGGTCTTTACTTGGGTGAGCTTGGCCACCCCATCTTTAATGATATAGACACTGTCTCCGTTATCCTTAATTACCAGAGATTCAATGGGCACCACCAAAGCCTGACTGTCAGAAGTAGTAATTTCCAGATCCACGTTATAACCTGGAAGCAAACGGGTAGCTCCCTCCACACTTACAATAATAGGCAAGAAGGCAGCCTCAACCTGGTTTTTCATTGCCTTGGTCCCTACCTCCATCCCCACCTGAGTAACCCCCCCTTGGTACTTATCCCCCTGAAAAGCGTTGCCGCTAATCTCCGCCGTTTGACCTACCTTAATCTTTCCCGCTTCGCTTTCGGGCACATCGGCATAGATACTGAGGGCGGCAAGGTTCCCAATCGTCAATAACGGTGTGTTCACGCTGATTTTATCTCCCCGTTTAACCTTAAGGGATAAAAGTTGTCCATCACGGGGACAAATCAATTCCTGTTGAGCAGTTTGCTTTTCCACTAATTCCAGCTCTTGTCTGGACGAGTCAACCGCCGCCTGCAACGATTGCAGGTAAGCTGGCGCTGCATCCTGAGCCCGCTGCAAATCAGCTTGGGCTTTATCATAAGCTGCCTTGCTGTTATTGAAATCAACCTGAGCTTTTTCCAGGTCATCCTGAGCCACTGCCCCATTCCGGTACAAAACCTGCTTGCGCTCCAATTTATTCTTATCTTGGTTGTATATATTTTCAGCCTGAATCAACGCCGACTGGGCAGAAACCTCGTCCGCAGTTTGTCCACCGGAGCGCGCTTGGTATAACGCCAATTCTGCCGAAGCCAGCTCTGACTTGGCTTTAGCCAGTTTCTGTTCCGCATCGGGAATATACAATTCCATTAAGACCTGACCGTCTGTCACTTTGTCTCCCATTTTCACACGTATGTCTTTGACAGTCCCGCTGACTTGACTTAAAACGCTTTCGCTATCATCTGCTACAACATTACCTGAAGCCGGCACCTTTTCAATCAGATGCTTCTCACTCACCCGGGATACCGACACCGGTATTACATCTTTATTATTAATACGGTAGATATTTAAAACTACCATAACTAAAACCAACAGAATCGCCCCAGTGATCACTAATTTTTTCTTAAATGAAGTAGACTTTCTGGGCACTCCGCTGGGTATCAAACCAGATGATACCTGCTCTGTCAATACTTTCACTCCTCTTAGTCCCTAACAATGATCTATTTTCTCTTAAACTTTAGGTAATGCATCTTTTCACATAAACTCATTACCTAATACTGATACTACTTCTTGTTTATACTACCGGGGTTTTTATAAGCAAGGACACGACAACCACGTAAACCAACCAAATCGCTCCCATGAATAAAGCCAGCCCTTTAGGCTTCTTTTTCATGGCGATAGATCCACCCATAATAAGTAGAATCAATCCCCAGATATTGAATAGATCTATATTTTTCATCAGACGATATAGAAAACTGGAAGTATCTGTGTTCCCTAAGAATATTGCCAGACTAGTGCTGACCTGTAAGGCAGCTTTATATCCCATGGTTTTGATTAGCCCGGTAAAGATCAAAGCTTTTATGACTGATGGTATCCAGGCAAAAACAGCTACTGAGTATAATTGTTTAAAATGAGCCTCACCAACACTTAATTGATTGTAAAAAGCAAGGATAACCGCCATAACCAACCAGATCAAAGGAAAAGTGAATATTGACGAAGCAATTTCCCCCGGTAGCACAAATTTCATTGCCGACGCAATCTGATCTTGGCTCATCCCACGAGCAAGTAGCAACTGCTCGGTAAATGCTTTAGTCTCCGACATGACTAAAAGAGTTAACGCTAGGTTGATAACGATAATGACTAAGCCCGGCCATAAAATCCGGGGATTCTCGACAATGTCAGCAAAAGCCTTACCTGGAGAAATAATGACCTTCCCAAATCTCTTCGCGATTGACATCTTTGTTTTTTCCATAACATACCTCCGTAATTTAGTAATTCAACTACTTATTTCCACATATAAGCAATTATTTCCTTCTATTTATCCTGAAATTTCTACAATGAGAGTGTCAACTTTCAGCAAGCTGTAGAGGATTACAAAAAGCGCTTTGCTATTATTCAGAAGCGGTCTTAGGCGAAATAGGCCACTCTCGGAGTTCAATCCCACGGCTTATAAACCCTTCTTGTGGTATTGGTTGTCGAAAAAAATTGTATTTCGTAACTATATCAAGGACTTGCCCGTTGGGTGAGCGTTAGCGAATCCTTAAGATGGTTATAAAATACAATTATACTGCTGTTAACTGCCGGTATATTCTTCAACAATCATTTCGCAACTTTCGGGAAAATTAACTTGCAAAAAACAACCAGTAATAATAATTTATCCATTACTTCAAATATTTTAGCGATGTTCAATGGCTAGCTTCTCCAGTTTGAAGGTATCAGTTGTCAGAAATAAAATTATTACATCAATCACTAAAAGAATTATGGCTATAACATACATAATCGCTTGCCCATCATTTATGTTAAACACATGCAATATTGTCTCTTTCCATGTTTTAGGGAGAGCAGTAAAGCCGAAATTTGCTACTAAAAACGCTACCATTATTCCAGTATTTAGGTTTTGTGTAACTTGGCGCACTGTTGATGCTCTTAAAGACAAAAAGAGTCCAATTTCTGCCATCAGCCAGGAACCAAAAAAGCTTATCAACAAGATGCTTAACATCGTTTGCGCAGAATAGTTAACAAACATACCGCTATTTACGTTTAAGTTGGCAGCAAATAACCCTATTATTTCTATAATTAAGACAAAACACATTCCATAGCTTATAGTGGCAGTTAGCTTCCCTAATAAGATCGCGTAATCGGGAATTCGGCTGGCCAATAAGGTTTCAAGGGTGTGTCGTTCTCTTTCCCCAGCAAAACAGTCTACGATTATCGAAGTAACCATAAAAATAGAATAAAAAGCCCCGTATATAACTGGTAATGGTGATTCAATCCACATAATGCCAAATTGCCATGGCAAATAGCCACCTACTATTCCAAAAACAGCAACGAGACGTAATCCCGATCCACGGCCACTGCCTCTTTGCCAGATGAGCTCTTTTATTTCTTTCCATTCCTTCCAAAAAATTGTTAAAATGTCGTGTATCATAATTTATTAAACCTCGTTAACTTTTTTATTGCTTTTCCCTCCGACACAAGGTTTAGAAATACCTGTTCTAGATCGGGCCTATTTTTTCGCACCTCTTCTACTTGGGCGCCAGCTTCCACCAACAAGCGAACCAAAGGAGCAATTTTTACCTCACTGTTCACTAGTAACTGTAGGCAGCCCTCTTGGTTTAAATGAACTTCCTTTACCTCGGGACGCTCACTCAAGAGATTTATGACGGTCTGATCAAAACAAAGACCCATTACCTCTACTTGTTGAACATTAACGGTGGACTCCAATTCATAAGGAGTACCTGATGCGACCAACTTACCTTCATTAATGACCGCAACCCTGTTACACAGCTTTTCTACTTCCGCCAAGTTGTGTGTAGTAAGAAATACCGTAGCACCATCATTTCTAACCAACTTGGAAAGGTCATCGCGCAAAGAAGCTGCAGCTATAGGGTCTAAGCCTGCTGTTGGTTCGTCTAAAAAAACCAGACGGGGATGATGGATAAGAGCTCTGGCTACAGCTAACTTCTTCTTCATTCCGTAACTCCAGCCACCAATCTTTTCTGTTCGCCGTTCCCAAAGATTTATGTGAGTCAAGAGCTCCCGTATGCGGCTGCTGCGCTCCGCCTTGGACAGACGGTATATTTTGCCATATAGCTCCAGGTTGTCCTCCGCGCTTAGACGTTCATATAAACCATCATGTTCTAATAGAACTCCGCAAAATTCTCGAATCAGTTGGCCGTCTTTATGGGTATTAAATCCGAGTACCTCGGCTGTTCCCTGATCTGGACATAGAAGATCCAGGAGAAGCCTTATTGTAGTAGTTTTTCCCGCCCCATTGGGTCCCAAAAAACCGAAAACAATTCCGGAAGGCACTTGTAGAGATAAGTTTTCTACTGCATGAAGAGATCCGAATCTCTTGCAAAGACTGTCTGTGCAAATTGCTAATTCGGTCAACCCCTATTCCCCCCGCTATTTAAGCATTTCCTTTATTTTTGGTGTTTTATGCTCGATCTCTTGAAAATAACGGCTCCAATTGTACAGATCAATCCAGCATAAATGAGGTTGTTTATATGACTATATGCGCCATATAGATACCCTATTATGGCAAGAATACTTAGAATAATGCTCACAGTGCGCATTTTCAAGCTCTCTCCTTTAACATTAATTCAGCAATGCTTGATGGAAACCCCTCCGATCTTTATAATGATCGGACCTTCCTTAGACGATGTCGGTTTCAACTCGATAAAGGTTTCTTGTTTCTGATTTTCCCTTGCCTTACGGTTGCACTTATTCAACCATAATTTTATTTTACCTCCTTAACTATATGATAATAGCCTCTCGGCATTCGCCGAGGTAGATGGTTCAAGACTTTGCTTGAACCATCAATATTGAATTCCTCCTACTTTTCGGTAGGGGGTTTTCATTTTTGGAAACACCAAATTGGAAATTCCCTCAGAAAATTTTTATT
>NZ_JAYFQK010000038.1:0-215053 GCF_034927245.1 Desulfitobacterium sp. | reverse complement strand
CCGCTGCTGTACTGCACCTCAATATCATTCCAGGCGTTGACGTCAATTTCCTCAATTCCGGCTCCGAAGATATATTTTGTCAGGAACGAAAACTCCGCCATCTCGGTGTACAGGGCATCTACCAGCTGCTCTTGTGACATGCAGCTAACTGCAATTCGGTAATCCTGAACATACTTGGTGATATACCGTTTGATCTGCGCCTTGACTTCCTCCGTACCGCCGTCGGTAATCAGCGCGGCATATTTGCTGGAGATGTATTCCTGCACCTCATGAAGCACAGGGCCGAACTCCCTGGAATCCCCATCTGATGAAAAAAACAGGCTTTGATTTCCTGTCATGCTGACTATATTTGGTTGATCACTTATCTGCGGTATGATATTGAATGCATCACGCTCATGGGTTTTCCTGCTCATACGCCGAACACCTCCTTTGATATTTTCGCAATCTCTTTTCTGAATAGGCGGCTGTCCTTGAGCATCAGTTCTCCCAGCAGGTTCCCCGAAAGAGCCAGATTCTCCAGCTCGTCTGAATGGGGAAGCCTGAAAGCTACGCCACCCAGCACCTGCTCAATATGCTCTCCGGCCTGATTTGATTTGATGTTGGAAGCCACCTTGTACTGCTTGTCGGCGTCCCATTTCTGATCCTTCAGGAGCGGAAGCTGACTGGATAGGTAGCTGACAGACTTTAGATCACAGTTCACCAGTCGGAGAACCGAATCAGCCTCCAGCAGCGAAACCGCCGACAGGATGTCGTGGGCGATGGCGCTGCCGCAGTCGATAATGATATACGGCGCAATGTCCCTCAGATGGTCAATCAGCTCGACTGCCAGCTCCTGGGAGTACGGCGGGTAAGTAAACACATTCTCACCCTTAAGCATGCCGATGATGGTCAGGTGATCCAGCTTCTTGTGAGTGACACAGTTCTGCTTAATGAGCAGATCCGTCACATGAGTGGCGGCGAGGATGCTGCCGAGGGATCGCTCGCACTCGAGATCGCCGGGCGGACAGATGCAGGGTAGCATAGGCGCGGTCATATCGCACAGCAGCAAGGCAACGTTCTTTTTCTGATCCGCCAGATATTTGGCAAGGCGCACACTCACAGTGGTCTTTCCGCTGCCGGGGCTACCCCAAACCGCCAGCACCTGCACATCCTGTTCTGGTTCCTCCGGCACAGGCTCCTGATGCTTACGGGAGAAGATGCTCCCTTTTATAAGGTTAAGCATTTATTCTCCCTCGCTTTCCGGTGCGGTGTTTATAGGCTCAGAGGCAGTACCCTGCGGTATCGGCTGCATAGCTTGCCCCTTTTGCTCCGCAGGCTTCGGATACAGGGCTTCTATCACCTTGTCCTGAGGATCGGTGAATTTAGTGCCGTTTTCCT
The DNA here is from genome assembly GCF_034927245.1 of Desulfitobacterium sp. Lineage (GTDB taxonomy): Bacteria > Bacillota > Desulfitobacteriia > Desulfitobacteriales > Desulfitobacteriaceae > Desulfitobacterium_A. Next base: position 213,676 of record NZ_JAYFQK010000038.1, on the reverse strand, counting down.
TGGAACCCCTGTAAACAAGGGATAGATGGAGCTTGCCGTCCGCCTCCAGCTCCGCGAGGATTTTCGCCTGCTCCGGTGAAACCAGCAGGGTGACGGTGGCAGGAAGCTGCTTTTCGTCGTCATCCTCAGTCTGCTCACCGGTGTCAGTATCGAAGCCCGTGCTGGCGGTCACGCCGATGACCTCCACATAGGTCAGCTCCGGCGGGATTACGGTGGAGCCCTGCTTTTTATAGTCAGGCGCGATGACCGACACGATGTCGCCAGAGATCAGCTTACCGGACAAACCTCCGGCAAAGTTTTTGATGCTCACGGAGATAGCCTGCTTATCGCCGCTTAAGTTATACAGGTAGGCGTTCTCCGATGCCGGTGTATCCGACAGCTTTGCCGAGAGAATATAGTCGCCGGGCACCAGATCCGCTACAGCATATTTGCCGAGGACACTGTCCTGCTGCTTTATGACATCCTCCGGCAGGTTGTATTCCCCTACCTCCACGGTCTGAAACATATCCTTGGTAATGGCATCTCCGGCTTTAATTTCCTTGACTACCCGGACAACGCTTGCTTTCTGTGAAACGCTCTGATTAAACAGGGGCGTGAGCGCAAAGCAGATGACTAAAGAAAGCACGATGCAGATTACACCCAGCACCGTGCGGTTTTTTAGAAAGCTCATAAAATGTTCCTCCTTATAATAAAAAGTAGGCTGCAAGGCAGCCGAGTGAAAGAAAGGGCGCGAGAGGATATGACTTTCGAGCATCCCTCCCGCACAGCTTTTGGATTATTGTATTGACTGCATGTAAAACCAAAAGGGTGGTTAAGCCAATGACGGCGGCCGCTATGCTTTTGCTAAAGCCAAGCACCAGCCCTGCCGTCGCCATGAGCTTGATATCCCCACCGCCCATGCCGCCCAGAGCAAGGGCGGCAAGAAAAAATAGCGCAGAGGCGAAAAGCCCGGCCAGCTTCACCGATTCAAAGGCAAGCAGCCCGGTCATGGCAACTCCCAGGCATAGGCTGTCGGGGATGATCTGCTTTCGGATGTCGAAGACAGAGGCCGCTAACAGCAGAACAGCAAAAAAGCCACCCTGTACAAGCGGCATCAACTGAATCAAAGCGTCCAGCTTAGCCCCCATAGTTGAACATATCCTGTATGCGCTGCTTAAGCGTGGGGAGAACTGTTTCGCCGAACAGGGCGTAGAGTCCGCCGAGAACGAGGGCACCGATGACTACTGATATCAGAATTTTAATTGCGGTATCCACGAAGCCTTCCCCGCACTGGGAGCGGAGAAGGGTCTGAGCCATGATGACTTTTTCCGTGATCTTAGCGTTTACCTTGTTTACGGACTTTTTCATTGTGATTTACCTCCAAATTCATATTTTTATTAATAATGTAAAACGATCTACATACCGCCCATGAGCAAGGAGCCGCTTTGCTCCTGCACTTCTTCCAAAGCGGGTTTGTCGGCTACTGCGCTTTGCTCAAGGGGTTTTTGTTTGTCCGGTTTATCTTCCCTCCTTCTTTGCTGCTGCTTATAGGTAAAGGCGGGTGGAATGCCTTCCAGGTTTTTGCACCGCTTGACCTTGTATCTTTCATTGTCCTCTTTGTAGAGGTAATACCAATCCTCATCGAAGCTGTATACTCCCGCCACACCTGTAGCCATTCCATCCCTGTAAATAAGCTGATACTTAAAAAGAGGATTGGGATCGCACTCTACTCTGATCAGATCCAATTTCAGCTCGACTTCCTTCGTGTTTATCACCTCCGTTTGGGCAGCAAAAAACACCGGTGGTTTATGCCGGTGTTAAGTTCCCCGTGAAATTTATCCATTTTGTATTCCTGTGCTTCATCCGCATGAAGAAAGCCCTGGAATTAAAAAACAGGCTTCCGGCTGCAGATGATGTGTCTTACAGACTCATTGTCGGACCTTGGTAGAACTCCTGCTCCGGAGGCTGGAAGGAAATTTCCTTAAAGCCGAAGCGGTCCACATAGTGAAAGGTGCTGCCCGAACTGTCATACAGCTCCACCACATCCGACATGGAGAGGCTATGCCCCTCATAGCCGGTCGGGTGGCTGAGGTTGAATTTGGCGAAGAGTTCATCCAGATTGTTCGTTTCCACTTCTCCGTCATAGACCGCCTGGTAGTTATTTGGGTCAGGCTCTCCAAAACGCTCAAGAAGCTCGTCATACCCGATGAATTTCATCATGACGTCCGCTTCCGGCTTGAGCTGCCAGATGCGGCAGCTTTTGAGGAGCCGACCGCCGCTTTCCGGGTCAATATTACCTTTTGCCAATCCTTCATGGACGCCGTCTCTCCACTCCGCCTCCAATCCCTGCTTTGCAAGATACGATTGGAGCTGCTCGGTTTTAAACAGCGGATCGACTATAGCCTTACCCTTTTCGATATAACCCGCCTTGTTACCGTAGTATTGGATGAGCTTGCCTCTGATCTGAACAGCGTTCATAGAACCTCCTTTCCCGGCATTGGGCTTGCCGTATTATTCAAAATAGAAGTTGACGGAATAAGTGATGTTCGACTTGTTGTACATACAGTCGTGGTTGGTGTAATAGTAGAACTCCAGCTGGCTGTAGATGCCCGGCGACAGACTGCGGCTGAAGGTGATGCCATTGGTGGTTGTGCCGTAGTCCAGCTGGTCCCACCGTCCTGTCAGCTTGTTATAGCCGCGCACTCTGCCATAGTCGTTGCCGGAATGTCCGGAAACGGGCGGCACTGTAAATGTATAGCTGGTAATAGTCGCCCCTGCAATTCCTTGTTCAAGAATCACCGATTCAGGGCCAGTCAGCGTCATGCCGCCGCCTCTGTTCGGATCGGCCACAAAGAATACAATAGCTGTCCAGGGCGATTCGGCTCCATTGGAGTCAACAGCTTTCACGCGGACAACATTTTTGCCCAACGGATAGGAAGTGCTGGTCTGTGCAGGACGGCCTTCCCAAACATAGGTGATTGCATCGCCATCAGGATCGGAACTGGATGCTGTGATGGTGATTGCTACGCCGGGAGCGATGCTGTTGCCGTCAGGGGTACGGGTAATCACCGGCGTTGTGGGAGCAGAGTTCGCTACAGTAAAGGTGATATCCGTCCAGTCGGAATACATCCCCCATACGTCCTTTGCCCTGACCTTTACGGTATGGGTACCCACGGGATAATAGCTGTCTGCTGTTCTGCCGGAGTATTCAAGAGTTACGGAATCTCCGTCCGAATCGCTGGCAGAGGCCGAAAGGTTGACCAACAGCTTGCCGTTTTGCGCTGTCCTTGTAACCGTTGCGCTTCCGGTGGGTTTGTTCGGCGCGGTGTTGGTGATGGTGATGCTCTGGGAATAGGTAAAGGTTCTGCCTTCACTGTCTGTCGTGCTTGCGGTCAGGACATAGCTGCCGGGCACGCTGATAGAAATGGTGCCGCCACTGTTTGACAAGGTTCCGGAATAGGACGCCGTGCTTCCGTCTTTGGTCAGCGACCATACAAGGCTTCTGCCCTCCAGTCCGGATACGGCCGGCAGGGACACATTAATATTGCCGCCGATGTGAATAGAGGACGGGACGGTGAACGGGAAGCTGGCGATCGGCTTGACTGTTGCTGTGTTGGAAGCAAAGGTGAATTCCCTGCCGTTCACATCCGTCGCCTCGGCGATCAGCTTCACAGCCATGGTTTTATTCGTGCTGATTTCAACATTGCCGCCGTCTGCTCCGACCGAGCCTGTCGCATATTGATCATAAGGTTTTGGCTGACCGCCATCCACAGAAAGAAGCCAAGCTATTTTAGTTACGTCAAGCTCAGCGCCGGATGCAGTCACAGCAATGGAATCCCCGCTGTAGCTGAAAGACGGGAGTTCGATGGACATCTGCGGGATGGGATAAACCGTGAAGCTTCTGCTCCGGACAAAGGTTCGGCCGGTAGGATCCGTCATGGTCAGGGCCAGCTCGTACTGTCCCTTTCCAAGGAAGGTAAGGATGCCGCCAGCTTTAGTCAAAGTACCTGCTGCATACTCGGAGTAAGGTTCAGCACCGCCGTCATCCTTGATAACAATCCAGCTTGCGGTGAGGTTTTCCAGATCCGTTCCGCTGACGCTGACTGTTCCGGCTTCACCCACGTACCAAACTTGCGGCAGTTCGAGAGAAATTGACGGGATCGGGCAGACCGTAGTGGAAACACTGTAGGAGAACTCCCTGCCCAGCGCGTCCGTCATGGAGGCGGTTAAGGTGTAATCTCCGGTTTGCGTGAAGCGAATTTTCCCGCCGTAGGCATTGAGGCTTCCCTCCATAACGTCGGAAAGCTCAGCCGTCTTGCCGTCTTTGGTGAGTGTCCATTCCACCGGCAGCACGTTGTTGTTGCCGCGAGTCCTTAAATCAATGATGCGGTCGGTATGCGTGGCTTCCGGGAGCTCAAAGGAAATGCTCAGCACCGCCAGGACTTCAATCCTTCCGCCGTTCTCGAACAGGAATACCCGCCCTGTTTCGTCGGTGATTCTTGCGATCAGTTCGTAGGTTCCGGCATGCTTGAAGCGTATGGAGCCGCCGCTGTTGCCCAGTGAGCCGTCGATATATGTGTCCCAATCTTGGAATCCGAAGCCGTTCTCCAACAGCCACTCCACATTCAGCCCATTAAGCTCCGAGGTTTCCGTAAGCACCTTGACAGCAGTATCGGTGTGTGCGGTTTCCGGCAGAGTATAGGAGATGCTCGGAACCGGATAGACCTTGACCGGTGCGGTGTAACTGTAGGTTCTTCCTGCGGGATCGGTGAAGGCTGCTTTAAGAACATACTCTCCTTTATTAATGAAGCGAATGTAGCCGCCCTCGTTGGTCAGCTCGCCCTGAAACGCATCGGCAAGGGCAACGTCCTTGCCGTCCTTCATCAGCGACCACTGAATTACGGCGTTGCCGAGGTTTTCAAAGCGGGTTTCCACACGGACAGTTTTATCGGTATGGGTGATTTCCGGTACATAGAAGCCGATAGAACCTACCGGATAAATCGTAATTGTCTTGGAGGCTTCAAAGGCTCTGCCGGTTTCATCGGTGAGCGTTCCGGTGAGCATATATACGCCCTTGTCCTTGAAGCGGATGGTACCGCCTTCATCTGTGAGGCTGCCTTCTGCTTCATCAGCGAGCACTGCTGCTTCACCATTCTTGGCAAGGTTCCAAGTCACGCTTAGTCCATCAGATTCTATCAGCACAGTTTTGACTTCAAGAGTTTTATCCGTATGAGAAGCTGCCGGCAGGTCAATGGAAATTCCGATCACAGGATAGACCCTGGTACTTTCACTATGAGTGAAAACACGTCCGGTATCGTCGGTTATGGATGCTGTCAGTGTATATTCACCCTTGTTCCTGAACACGAAGGTGCCGCCCTCATTCCCGAGCGTTCCTTCCAAAATGTCAGCAGGCTGGACGGTTTCACCATCCTTCGCTGCTGTCCATGTAATGTCGTGACCGTAGAGCTTATCCAAAAGGAAAGTAAGCGTTATTGATTTGTCTGTACGGGTGGTTTCAGGCAGGTCAAAGCTCAGGTCAATAACCGGATATACCTTGATCTGCTTGGACAGTTCAGTTTCTTTTCCTCTGGCGTTCTTGGCTATGGCGGTCAGCGTATACTGCCCGTCCTCCTTAAATTGAATGGTGCCGCCCTCCAGACCGAGACTGCCGCTGACTGCGTCCACCAGCTCCATAGGCTGCTGGGAGCCGTCGACGGCTGTTTTAGTCAGCGTCCAGGTGTAGCTTTTCATGTACTTCCAGATGGGCATCACCTTAATTTCGCTGTCGGTATGAGAAGTTTCAGGAAGCTCAAACCGCACCTGTGCAGGCGGGTAATATGAGCCGCCACCCGAACCGCCTCCCAGATTGCCTGGCGTTGGCGTTGGCGTAGGAGTCGGTGTAGGAGTTGGGGCTGGCTTACCTTCACCCGGATTCGCCGGTGCGGGCACTGGCTGCTGCGTGGGGTCAGGCACAGGACTCGGTGTCGGTGCGCCCGGAGTCTGTGATGGTGCAGCTGGCGTTGGTTCAGTCGGCTTCGGCGTGACCTTGTCGATCATATCCTCTGCGTCGCCCTTGGTAACCGGATCGTTGGGATGGATTTTATTGTCATCCGTATCCCCGATGATTCCATCCTCGCGGCCGATGATGACAAAGCCCTTGTCCTTATCCTTTATGTCCGCCTGATCTTTATAACCGCTGTGCCCCTCAGTGTTTTCCGCTTCCTCGTCCTTGCCCTCCGCTCTCACCAGCATCTTGATGATTTCTGCGCGGGTGATGGGATCATCTGGGCGGAAGCCGTCAGGGTAATCGGCAGGGTCGATAATTCCTGCGTTAATAAGCGCCTCAATGTTTTTCTCCGACCAGTGGCCGTCGATGTCAGAAAAGCTGGGCGGGTCTTTTTCCGTGTTTGAGCTATCTAGCGGAATATCCCTCACCAGGATGGCGGCAAATTCTCCGCGTGTGATGATTTCGCCTTGGCCAATGAACTTTTCCGGGTGCAGGCGGTACGCTGTGTAGATACCGCCGCACACCAGGAGAAGGAGAACAATGGCAAGTATGCCGATGAGTTTTTCTTTCTGTTTCATGGTTTTTCAGTCCTTTCTTTAAATTTTTTTAACGAAAAAACCGGAATCACAATCTGACTCCGGTCTTAAGTCCTTATTATTTTCATAGCTTCAGCTCCATTCCGCCCTGCTCCTGCTGCCCTTTGAAGAAGGTTTCCAAGACCTCCGGCGACGGATGAATAAGCTTTCCGTCAATCATTTCAAATACGCAGAAGTCATCCCGGTCGCAGATCATCACACGGTGCTGGTAGTCCTTCTGCATCTCGATGTAGTCCTGCACCTCCTTAGTGCTGCACAGCCACACGCCGGAGGTATATCTTCCATCCGGCAGAAAGCAATAGCCGCTGTACTGAGGCTCATGGCTTTTCAGATCCAACGCATCAGCCGGACGGATCTGCGAGAGCTGGAGCCGGGCGTGGTCAGACAGAATCTCCGGCTTTGCAATGCCAAGCACGTCGCTTCTGTTCCAGCGGACTTTCTCTCCGTCCGCAAGTGAAACTGTGAAAACGGACCGTCCGATGGGATTGGGATTGCTGCCGTTTCCTCCAGTGCAGTAGCATAGCTGATGCTTTGCGTTCCGATGTTCTGCAGACAAGGAGGAAGTCCGGAGTAAAATAACTTTGCCGTTGATGGGCATGTCATATCCGGTTTGCAAACAGTCCTCTTGTGTGAATAACTCTTTCTCAGTCAAGGCGAATCGGCCCCTTTCTTTTTTCGATTATGTCCAGCAGCTTTGCGGCGATGGATATCAATGTTTCCTCCGGCATATCGCGGATGGCGGCACGCACAAATGCTTCTACAGCCTCCGGAGACTGGTCGCCGATCTCAATAAGATCAACCTTTTTTGCCGTTATGACACCCTGCAGGATTCCGAGGCGCACGATATCTCCATGCTCCATTTCGGCAGCAGTACGAAGTGCCTTTGGAATCAATACACGCCCCTTGTCATCTACGATTTTATAAATGGGCTTTGTTTTCATACGAAGTATCCCTCCTTTCTCATAACGTCACGAACGGTGCTGGGGTCTATGCCAAGATCCTCGAAGAGCCCACGCAGCTCGTCCGGCAGACGATCAAGGATATCCGACGGAACGATGACAATGGCACCCTCGGCACTAATTACATCCAAGTCGCTGTCTAATGGGATGTCCGCAGACTCCAGCAGTTCGTGGGGTATATGCAGTTCGTCCTCCGGAAGCTCATAATCCAGAGAGAATTTCTCATCATCCTTCTGCAATTCAAAGAGAGGGACGGCAATCTCCACTCCCTGGGATGTGATAAGAACCAGAGGGCAGTGGTGATTTACTTCCTCCTGTACCATCATGGTGTAGCATATCTCATCCCCAGGCTTCAGCCCAGCATTGCCTACGGCTTCTGAAGAAAGGACAATCTGGCCATTTTTGTCTACATAAGACTTGATTTTAATGATTTTCATTAGGTTGTTCCTCCTTTTTATTAACCCCCGTGATGGGGTTATAGTTGTGGGTCAAGTAACAGTTCGGAGTCGAAGAGATTCATCTGGGACGGCATGTCCTGCAGCCTCTCGCCGGTGTCGTAGTTAGAGATCAGGACTTCAGCATATTCGCTGCCGTTGTCATAGCGCTGGGCAAGGTTGTTGATTCGGCTGACCGCTTCAATGTTAAAGACCTTGTACAGCTCTCGAATGAATTCGCAGTCGTTATAGCTGACTAACCATTTACCCTGGCAGGATGCAAGAGTGTCCCGCAAACGGTAGTGATCGTCTTTCTTAAATTCCACGGCGTAGTGCCCTTCCGTCTGATAATATGGCGGGTCGCAATAGATGAAGGCATTTTCACGGTCATACTGCTTAATCAGAGCTTCAAAGTCCTTGTTCTCAATGACCGTATCCTTGAGCCTCCGGCTGCCTTGCCAGAGAAGGTGAAAGGTTTTCCGGATATCGAAGGGCTGGCATCCGTAGCTGGTGCAGCCGCTTCCGTAGCTTAACCGGATGAGACGGTAAAAGGCAGCGGCGCGTTTGACATCGTTCATCTGAGCATTTTCAAGAAGGACCGGCTTGATTTCTTCAAACTGCGGTTCGCTGAGAACCCTTTGTGCGATATCCAGTTCCTCTTGCAGATACTCGTTTGTGAATTCCTCCTTCTCCAGATATTTTTTTAGGACATTAAATTCATCCCGTCCATTTAGCGGAAAGAAATTCAGCTCCTTAAGCAGAGCAAAGGGGCGGTCGCGGACGCAGCGGAACAGATTTGCCAGGTCGGAATTAAAATCGTTGTAGACCTCCATAGCGGCGTCCGGAGACCGTCCGAACAGCACCCAGCCTCCGCCGCCGAAGACCTCAATGTACCGTCCGAATTCCTTAGGCATACGCTGATAGATCATATCCCGCAGAGCCTTTTTGCCGCCCACCCAACTGATAATGCTGTTCAATATATCACCTCCCTTTGCCCCGGCGGCTGATTTTCTCAACGTCGGTTCTCATGCAGGAGCCGTCGGTACTCCAGCAGATAAAGCCGACGCTGGGATAAGGACAGCCGACACAGCGAGCGGTATCTTCAGGCAGAGGCAGGGAATGCTTTGCAGGTGGAGCGTTTTCTTCGGCCCCCGTTTTTTCTTTTGGTGTTACATCATGCTTCATGGTTCAGCTCCTTTCTTTAGAAAAACAAAAAAGGCGCTGCCTTTTTGTAAAGACAACGCCTTCTCGTTCTTTTATTTAGTTGTATTGCTCACAGCAATCTGCTGCAACAAAAAAAGCGCCCTCCAGCTTCATAAGAAACCAAAGAGCGCTATTTGTCCGTTCACTAATTTCTTCATCCCATCACCTGACCTCCGTATCCGAGATCAGGTGAGCTGTTTTTCATATCCTGCTCAAGCTTAAGGGAGTAATTTTCATGATTCCAAAAGCTGACGTAAATCTCTCCGTCAGAAGTTTTGATAGGACGTTGCTCGAACCCTTCGCCGTAACCATCAGAGTTTTGCCCACACACATAATCTATAAGCACAGCAACTTCTTCGCCGGAAAGAGACTCCTTTAGCCCGGCGGTCATGACTCCCCACAGCTCTCCGTCGACGATTTCCACCGAGGGGTAAAGGCTATACACCTTTTCATTTAGAACTTCGTCGTGAATATACTCAGCAAGACCACTGTTATTTTCGAAGTGCCGGTTCTCTTTTGCAATAGCAGCGAGGATTGCATCCTCATAATCTACAGCCTCTGCGGGTGTAATTTCCATCGGATTGTCCTCCAGTCCATATTCACCCTGGGAGTAGGTTATGATCTTCAACGGGAAAAAGATACGCATTGTTTCGTTTGCCATTTTGATTTCCTCCATTCTTTTTTGCGCTACCCAGGCAATAAAAAAAGAGACTATGTTTCTCAAAAAAGAAAAATGTAGCCTCATGTACTTCTGCCTGGCGGCAGCTTTATAAAATTGTATTGGGGTTATATAAAACTAAAGGCATCAAGATTTATCATCCCAATGCCTTTAGTTTCACATTTAAAGAATCTTACGCACTAACGGCCTGCATACAAAAATTCTTTTTCACTTATATATCTCTTATCTTAGTGAAGTAGATTTGCTGAGCAACCCGTTACGAATACTACCCTTGTATGCTTTGTTCTACGCCGTGGAAACCACTATTCAGAGAGCGGTAGTATGTCGTTCCCAGAAAAAGCTTACACATTCCACTTCCTCCCATTTAAATGCAATTCCAATTCCATTTCTAAATCATGGTTTTGGGTCAGTTCGAATACTCTTGACTCAATGCAATCTATGGATTGCGGCTTTATGCGGCCTTTAGTATTATTGATAGACAAGCAAAATTCTTTGATGATCGCATTCTCTATATATGTTGTTACTTTTTTCGCTTGCTCACCATTTTGTATGCTGTCAATTTTGTAGTAGCGAAAATCAAAATCATCAAGAATATTATTTGGTGTAGCAGTAGATAGTTGTATCCAATTCTGACTTGCAAATGCTCGGCGATAGTCACTCGAACACACGCCAGTGTCTCTCATACGGTAGCATAATTCATCTTCCGAGAGTTTGTTCAGTATTGTTTTTAAGTCATCACATACCGTAGGTAAAACTTTATTCAATGTGGAGTTGGGGCCAAAACCAACCCGCTCACCACGCAAGGTGATTGTCTCTATGTGCCTCAACCAGCGATCATCAAAAATATTATTGCGCCTAAAAGGTTGGTATTTCCCAAAATAAACAGGGCTGTCTTTAAAGCTAATCAGATAAACACCAGGGCCATTAGCCCTATCGTCTTTAATTGTGCTTTTGAACTTTAGATTAAATGGATACCCCCATCTTTTACTGAAGGAGACATGAATAGCATCATAGATGTTAATTGTTGGCATACCTTAATTTCCTCCTCTTGACTATTGTCAACTGAAGCTATTGTACATTTTCCTACGCATATGCAACTATGCGACAATTCAAATTATATCATTGTACTCTTTTAGCTTTCTATCTATATTTATAAATGCTCCACTCGGTGGATGGTACCCAATGTTATCATCAAAATCCTCAATGTCATCTATAAAAACCCCTAAAAAAACGGGTCCAAAAATGCATTTTTTTGACCCGTTTTTTGCTAAATTTTTGCTCCCAAAACGCTATATATGGTGTCCAAACCGTCTTATTTGTCCTTTTGACCACTATACGTCATCATTATTATACTCTCAACGTGCGCCGTCCACGGGAACATATCGACAGGCTGCACCCGCCTCACTCGATATCCCTCTTCTTGGAGTTTTCCCACATCCCGCGCTAACGTTCCGGGATCGCAGGATATATAAACAATTCGCTCAGGCTTAGCTTCTTTTAGACGGTTAAGCACCCTCGCGTGAACTCCCGCGCGTGGGGGATCCAGAACGACAACATCGGGTTTCTCCGTAATTTGCTGGAGGATATCTTCTACTTTTCCCTGCAAAAACTCAACATTTGAGATATTGTTCTGATCAGCGTTGATTCTTGCAGCCTCAACTGCATAAGGATTCTCTTCGATTCCCCATACTTTATCTGCTTTTTGAGCCAGGGCTAAGGTTATCGTTCCGATGCCGCAGTAGAGATCCCAAACGCGGCTTTGTTTCGTAATTTCGGCCCAATCCAAAGCAGTGGAATAGAGCTTTTGCGTCTGGAGGGGATTAACCTGTAGAAAGGCAAGCGGCGATAATTTATAGGTTAATCCGAGAATTTCTTCGCTTAAAAATTCCTGACCCCACCATAACTCCGGAATACCTCGCTTATCGATGCCCCATACCGATTGGATTTTTGGGTCATCACTCAGTAATTCTCCCAGGAACTGTATAGCCTCTGTAGGGATATCCGACTTTGTCAGGGAGTCGAAAATAACCATCCCTTCCCCTTTTGAGTTTTCTCTAAACGTAATATTTCGGATTTGCTGTAATCCATCTAAAGTCGATACATTCCCCAAACCCTCTCTAATTTTGCGAATCCACCCATTCATGGATTCGCTAACCAGTAAACAATCCGGGAACTCAACAGTCTTCCGGCTTTTTTTTTGGTAATAACCCAACTCACCAACAGCCGTCCGATGCAGCCGAACCTTATTCCGATAACGCCAAGGCTCATCCATTCCGATCGTCGTATACACATCTACATATTCTAAATCAATCTTACCAATCCGTTCTAATGTATCCCTAACCCAGCGTTCTTTCCACTTTAGTGTCTCCGCATAGCTTAAATGCTGTAATTGACACCCCCCGCATATGTCAAAAACACGACAGGGAGGATTCACCCTCTCCTTCGCATTATTTTCAAGGGATAAAAGTTGTGCTCTCTGCCACGATTTCCTCTTTTCTGTGAGAAGCACCTGACCTCTCTCCCCCGGCAGCATTCCGGGAATGAAGGTAGCCCTTCCTTCTCCGTCATAGCCTACGCCGGAACCGTCCGTGGAGAGTCTAAGGCACTCAATCTCAAACGTTTCTTTCTTTTCATTTTTGCTGTTTATATTTCCCACACTATTTTTAGAGTTTTTATTCATTTCCTATTCCAAACCCTTCCGAATATTTCACTCGATCACTCAATCACACACTTAATCACACAATCAATCACATAATTACTTAGTTATTTATTACTTAACGTTTCTTACGGGATCGTTAAAAGGTTAATCCCCCTGGGAAAAAGCTTATCAATAAAATCGTATTAAATCGTTCAAGAATTAATCGAACCCTACTAACACTGAACCCAAAGTGCCAGTGCCATTAAGATATTCCATGTTCCATGTGCAATAATCGAAGTCCAAAGGCTTGAAGACTTTTCATAGAGCCATGTTAGAACAATTCCCCCGATCAATAGAGGAATAAAGCGAATAATATCCGAATGCAAAACTGCAAAAAAGCCGGCACATAGAAGAATTCCCTTACCTTTACCAAACGCATGACGCAGCGGAGGATATATGAGTCCCCTAAAGAACGCTTCCTCTTTTATCGGAGCGAGTACACCTCCTAAAAAGATCAGAAGCAGAACCTGCCAACTGTAGTTTGACCCCGTGACCGCCAAAGTAAAACTCTGGGGTGCAGGATTACCCAACAGGTTAGCCAGAAAATTTCCAAGAAGACCCACCGCAAAAAATAGAAATACGCCCATCAATAACCCTAAGATAATATACTTTAATTTCGGCCGGACAAATCCTAAATCCCGGAAGGAGCCATGAATTAACTTCATAAATATCCAGAGAAGGCTAAGATATAGGATAACCTCTCCGATCCCTACCGTTAAAAAATGCAGAAAGCCTTGCATATGATCTAAGTTTTGCGGCGTCTTCAACCACCCTAAAAGCAGTTCAATCAGTAAAATTATTAATAACAAAAAAAGCCCTTGCCAAATATTCCAGCGAGGATTTTTGGGCGGGACCTTTATTTTATTCTTTTCATTCTTCATATTTTCCCTCGTATTCAAGGTTTGTTCAATTAGACAAAAACATCTCTTAAGATAATATTTTAACGGACTAAAGCAAACATGTCTAGGGGGTATCCCACTCTACCAGGGGTTAGCTCACTCTCACAGAGGATCTCTCACTCTCCGGCAATAGCGGAAATCGCCGCAAGACATTGATCCACTTCTTCCATTGTATTGAAGTACCCAAAGCTCAATCGCACTGTTCCATGCTTGAACGTGCCAAGCGTTCTATGGGCATCCGGAGCACAGTGAAGACCCGGACGTGCTGCAATATCATACATTTTATCCAGCAAAAAAGAGACATCCGCGGGTTCTTTGCCCGTAATATTGAAGGAAACGACCGGAGCCCTTTCCATACCGCGTGGAGGGCCATAAATAATTACGCCCGGAATTTCTTCTAAACCCATCAATAGATGCTCGGTTAACATCCTTTCTTTACGTCTTATGATCTCAAGACCTTCTTGAAAAATATAATTTATTCCTGCTCCTAAACCGGCAATCCCCGGTGTATTAAGCGTTCCGCTTTCATACCGATCAGGGCAAAGGTCAGGTTGGGTAAGAAATTCAGAATTCCCTCCCGTTCCTCCTTCTTCCAGTGGTACTAAACTTAAATTCTCTCTTAAATATAATCCACCCGTTCCTTGCGGCCCCAATAATCCTTTATGTCCCGGAAAAGCCAGTAAATCAATTTCCATGGCTTGAACGTCAATAGGAAGGGTTCCTGCGCTCTGAGCAGCATCCACCATAAAAACAATCCCCTTATCCCGTGCTATTTTTCCGATCTCGCGGATAGGGTTAATAACACCGGTTACATTGGAGGCGTGGTTTAGAATAATGAGCCGGGTATTGCTTAGAACAGCCTCTTCTACTTGAGCTGGAAGAATTCCTTGGCTCAGCGAAACGGGTAGCTTCGTAACTTCAATCCCTTGCTCGCGCATACGTTCTAGGGGACGCGCCACTGAATTATGTTCAAACGTGCCGGTGATGACATGATCCCCCGGCTTTAGAAGTCCTTTGATTCCCAAGTTCAGGGCTTCGGTTGCATTTGACGTAAAAATGACCTGTGAAGGCTCAGGAATATTGAATAATTGAGCAATAAGACCGCGCGTTTCGTTAATAATTCGTCCGGCCATTAAAGCCATATGATGTCCGGAGCGGCCGGGATTAGCCCCTTTTTTCCGCATGCATTGATCAACGGCTTGATAAACAGCCTCGGGTTTTGGCCAGGTCGTAGCTGCATTGTCTAAATAAATCAGAGTCCTACCCCTTTCATCGTTCTTTCGCATATTTCATTTTGTCTGTTTTAATCTATTCGACTCACTTTTTCGAAGTGAACTCGTTCAGCTAAAGCTGAACATCGAGACTTCGGTGGGGGACTCTACCTCCTTCGCCGCCAAAGTGTTTCTATTGGGGAAGGCGGCTCGGCGATAGTCTCCACTGGAGACTATCGTCACCGAAGCAGAGTACGGGGGACCCACTCCCACTTATAGAAGTGGGAGTCTTACGATTGGATCAAAATCCGTTCGGGATGGGTATATATATTCATACTGTTTTGCCGGGCAAACCCGATCACGGTTATTCCCAGCTCATTGGCAAGCGTAAGCGCTAAAGCGGATGGAGCAGAAACCCCCATTAAAATAGGACACCCCATTTTACCGGCTTTGATGACAATTTCAGAGGACATTCTTCCGCTAAAAGCAATGACTTTTTGCGATAGATCCATCTTCTTTGTGAACGCATAACCATACAATTTATCAAGTACGTTATGCCGCCCAATATCAAAAGCAAAGTATTCAAGATGACCGGCTGAAGCCAAAACAGCCCCATGTACCCCACCCGTTTGATGAAACAGCTCCGACTTTTCGTCAAGCAGCTTCATATAATGGATAACTTCACGAGAGGTGACTTGCATCGGACTTTCAATTTTTTGGACTAAGCGGGCATCATTGGCATAGTAAAAGGAACTTCTTCCTTTCCCGCAACAGGATGTCAAATAGCGTTTTAGATACATGGCTTCACCCAAATTGTTTTTGACACTGGTCTCGGCCCAAGCCAGCCCTTCTTTGTTATCTATTGAAAGTTTCGTCAGTTGTTCAGGCTTGTTGATAATCCCTTCCGAACACAGCAAGCCGGTTACCAATTCCTTCTCTTGCCCGGGGGAACAGACTACCGTTACAAACTCCTCGTCATTGAGATAGACGGTGAGTGCTTGTTCAACAACAACCTTCTCCTTAACCCTTTGCATATTTAATCCATCGATTTTGATGGCTTCGATTTCTACGGCATCTGTTTTTGAAAAACCTTCCATTTTGTTACCCCCTCGGCTGCACGTATACACTCACAAGGTATTCGCCTAACTTCTTTTAAATCCTGCAAATATTCCCACTGTTTTACAATGCTCACTAATTCCCCTATTCTAATTTTATACCCCGGCACTACTAAAAAATCCTGAACTATTGCTAGTCCAGGATTTTTCTTAATTAAACACTTTTATTTTTGCTGACGCTTCATTTCATTATAAATATACACAAGTTCTTTATCGAATAGAGAGCGTTTCATGTCAACAGACAATGCCCGAACCCGCTTAAGGATTTCCGCGGCTTCATCATTATCGATTTCCTTGCCGTATTCACGAAACTTCGCTTTAATTGAGGCCGTTCCTGAGTGCTTACCAATCACAATCTGACGTTCCAAGCCCACTTCTTCCGGTTGAAAAACCTCATAGGTCAGAGGGTTCTTCAAAGCACCATCAGCATGAATACCCGACTCATGGGCAAACATATTGCTTCCCACGATAGCCTTCCATACGGGAAGTTGTCGGCCGGAAGCACGGGCAACAAACTCGGATACTTCCACAAAACGCTTTGTCGCAAAATTTAAGTCGATACCCAGCAGATGTTTAAGGGCCATGACAACTTCCTCCAAAGCCGCGTTGCCTGCCCTTTCACCCAGTCCGTTCACAGTGACCCCAACATGAGTCGCACCAGCCTTAACCCCTGCAAGGGCATTCGCAGTAGCCATACCAAAGTCGTTATGGGTATGCATTTCAACATCAATCTCTGCCCTCTTGATCAATTCCGTAATCCTATCATAGGTCGTGAACGGATCAAGAATACCGACGGTATCACAATAACGCAGGCGGTCAGCTCCTGCCTTTTTCGCTTCCCGTGCAAACTGGACTAAGAAATCCATATCAGTACGTGAAGCATCTTCGGCATTAACCGAAATATATACCCCATTTTGCTTCGCGAACTCCGTTGCTTTAATCATCCGTTCGAGCACATCTTCCCGAGTCGTTCTTAGTTTATGTTCAATATGAATATCTGAAGTGGAGATTGAAATAGCTACGGCATCACATCCGCAGTCCAAAGATTTTTGGATATCTTTAATAACTGCCCGGTTCCACCCCATAATACTCGCATTAAGCCCTAATTTTGCAATTTCTTTGATAACGCGCTGTTCATCCCCACCCATCACAGGAATTCCAGCCTCGATCTGCTGCACTCCCAAATCATCCAACATACGGGCGATCATCAATTTCTCCTGGTTAGAGAAAACCACACCCGCGGTTTGTTCTCCATCCCTTAGGGTTGTATCCACTATTGTTAAATGCTTCTTAACCATTCCTATTAGCCTCTCTTCCACCGATAAAAAAAATTTTAATATCAGCTAAATGATACCACAAATTCATCTTAAGTATAACCTATTATACCACAGGTCTTCCGTATATTTATACATTGTAATGAATTATAATTTAAAGAATTTAACACTTCTTTTCAATCAACTCTTAGTTTGATGAGAAAGAAGCGTTATTTCTGAATTATATTACATTATTAGATATTCAAAATTCCGATTAACACTACTGCTGATCTAATCGTTCCCCTCGCAAATTATTGACAACGATCCACAAGCGTTTTCCGAATATTCATTATTGAAGAAAATATTTAATTATGTTAGAATTTTAATATAACATGTATAGACAGGTACGTACTTATACAAAGAAAGGAGTTGATGAATTGATCATCATCGGAGAAAAGATCAATGGAACGATTCCGAGTGTCAAAAAGGCCATCGAAGAAAGAGACGAAGCATTTATTCATAATCTTGCCGAAAGACAAAGCGAAGCAGGCGCGAACTATATCGATGTCTGCGCCAGTACCGCACCTGAAGTTGAAGTCGAGACACTCAAATGGCTGATGGACATTGTCCAGGAAGCAACGGATACCCCTTTATGCATTGACAGCCCCAATCCCAAGGCCATAGAAGCAGTCTTTCCCTATGCCCAAAGGCCGGGATTGATTAACTCAGTCTCCTTAGAGGGCGACAAATGCGAAATCATTTTCCCAATGATTCAAGGAACTCCCTGGCAAACGATTGCCCTTACCTGCGATAATAACGGTATTCCCAAAGATGTTCAAACCCGGGTCGATATTGCCAAAGTCTTGGTTGAGAAAGCCCAACAATATCATATTACCCCGGAGCGAATCCATATCGACCCCTTAGTCATTGCCCTATCCGCAGACAA
The DNA here is from genome assembly GCF_034927245.1 of Desulfitobacterium sp. Classification (GTDB taxonomy): domain Bacteria; phylum Bacillota; class Desulfitobacteriia; order Desulfitobacteriales; family Desulfitobacteriaceae; genus Desulfitobacterium_A. The sequence goes on along the minus strand of NZ_JAYFQK010000038.1, from coordinate 195,697 downwards.
TGATTCCTTACTCAAATTTGCCGAGGCAACCCGCCAAATCAAAGAACTCTATCCCACCATTAACATTACCTCCGGTTTAAGCAATATTTCGTTTGGGATGCCTTTACGGAAAGTCGTGAATCAGAACTTCTTAACTTTAGCGATGTTTGCCGGTATGAATTCTGCGATCTTAGATCCTTTGAACAGAGATTTGGCCGCCACCCTTTTAGCAACGGAGGCTTTATTAGGACGCGACAAGTATTGCCGCAATTATGCCAATGCCTATCGCAAGCATAAGATTGGTCCGCTGAAAGAAACCGTATAAAAAGTTATTTTCTTGAACCCCATAAACTTATTTTTAGGGAGGAATCAACATGCTCGATTTACAAGCCCTGACCCAAGCTGTTGGCGATCTTGACGAACCGACTGTCCTCGAATTAGTTAAAAATTTTATGGCGACTCATCCCGGCGGCGAAGAAGCTCAGCAAGTCGTTACAGCCTGCCAAAAAGGGATGGGAATTGTCGGTAACTTGTTCGAAAAAAATGAGTATTTTGTGGGCGATTTAATTTTTGCCGGAGAAATCTTAACTCAAACTATCGATCTCTTACGGCCTGCCTTAGCGGGAGCCGCTTCTCAAAAAGTAGGAACGATCATTATCGGGACGGTTCAAGGCGATTTGCATGATATCGGCAAGAATATCTTTGCGGGTATGGCGGAGGCCGCAAGTTTTGAAGTCGTTGATTTAGGAATCGATGTGAAACCGGAGGCTTTTGTAGAGAAAATCAAAGAGGTAAAGCCGCAAATTGTCGGCTTAAGCGGTGTCCTGACCCTTTCACTGGATTCGATGCGAAACATTGTGAATGAGCTCACCAATGCCGGCCTGCGCGAGCGTGTCAAAGTGATTATTGGTGGCAACCCAGTAAGTGAAGCGGCCTGCCAACAAATCGGGGCGGACGCTTTTACAACGAATGCGGCGGAAGGCGTTAAAATTTGTCAAAGGTGGGTGAAATAAGATGGCAGATGTGAAAGCATTGCAAGCTGAAAGAACCCAAATCTTCCATGATGTCCACGATAATAAAATTCCGAAACGCGTGCCTGTGAACCTTAGTTTACCGTTAGAACCTTTAGCTGGGTACGGCGGAATTGATCTTGTCGAAGCGCAATGGGATGTTTCCAAATGTGAACCGGCCTTAGATAAGCTTTGCCGGAATTTCTATTCGGATATCTGCCCCGGTGGAACCTCTCTCAGATATCCCGGTTATTATACCCCCCTTGAATCCCAATCCTTCGTTATGGGGTCAAATGGAACCTTCCAACACCCCGAAGTTGTCGGGATGCTGCCGGAAGAGTATGATGACCTCATTGAAAATCCCTATAACTGCTTGCTGGAAAAGGTCATTCCCCGACAATACAAAGCTTTAAAACTCGACGATCCTATCAATATGATGCTCAGCTTTACGAAGGCAGTTCTCGGTTACAACGCCCATATGGCAGAACAAGGTGTCCTTGTCAGCAAGTATACCGAAAAATATGGTTATTACTCAACCAGTCGTTATGGCGGCGGTTTCACGGAGGCACCGTTTGACTTTTTAGCGGACCAATTAAGAAGCTTTAAAGGGATTAGCATGGACGTCCGAAGAATGCCGGAGAAAGTCGCGGAAGCTTGCGAGGCGCTTTACCCTATTACTTTGAAAAAAGGAATGCCGAAAGTTGTTTCCAATTATGCATCAGTCTTTATCCCCTTGCACATGCCCACCTTTATGCGGGAAAAAGATTTTGCCAAACTTTGGTGGCCCAGCTTTAAGCGGATGGTTGAAGAATATGCCTCCCTGGGAATTCACAGCCGCATTTTCTGTGAAGACAACTGGGATCGTTATCTCGATTACTTATATGAGCTGCCGACAGATACAATTATGATGTTTGAATATGGGACACCGAAGTTGATCAAGGAGAAATTAGGAAAGAAACACATCATTACGGGTTTATTCCCAGTCACCATGCTGAAAACCCACTCGAAACAGGAATGTGTGGATTATACGAAACAATTGCTTGATATTCTGGCTCCGGGCGGAAAATTCATCTTCAGTTTGGATAAAAATCCGATCTCCATCGGCGATGTCAATATGGACACCTTTAATGCGGTTGCGGAAACCGTTCGGGATTACGGCGTCTACGGCAACGCAGGAGAAACGGCAGGACTGCAGTTTAACAAAGAGGACTACCGTCCATCGCCTTCGCGAAAACTGGAAAGCAAATACTATAACACTTGGGAGCAATATAAAGAATCCCATCCGGGAGTCTCTGATTTTGGTGAAGCAAAACTTCAAGGCTTTGAAGACAGCTTATTCCAATTTCTGATGTTCCTTCTCCTATAAGAAGATCCACTAACGATACCTTAAACTCCGGATAGAGGGTAACATCATACTAGCCTATGGTTGTTACCCTCTATTTTAATCGGGGCAGTCTCACTCATCTTGGGAATTACTAGAAATTAACTAGTAAACAAGGAGGAATTTCAATGGCTAGGAAACCTTTGACCTCTACGGTTAAAAGACTTTACGGCATCGGCGACATGGGCTTCACAATCATGACCAGTGTCGAAACCGTTTTATGGGTATTCTTCTTAACCAACGTTGCTAAATTCTCCCTGCCCATGGTTGCATTGATCGGAACGATAACCAGCTTAGTTGATGCCGCTTTATCCCCTTTCTATGGCGCAATCATCAGTGGATCCAAAGGCTTCAAATGGGGTAAAAATCGTTCCTGGTTGATTATCTCTCCCCCGTTCGTCGTCGTTCTCTTTATGTTCCAGTTCACTAGAATTGGGCCGGAACCGATTGCCGCAGCAATCATTTGCGCCGGCTTCATCCTCAGCCATATCATTTGGAACCTGGCCTGGGTCGCCAACGTTTCGCTTATCTCAATCATGGGTTCCACCCCGGATGAGCGCGCTCTCTTGTCCTCACGCCGCGGCGCATGGAACGCTCTATCCGGTGTCTTCTTCTCCTATATCGGTATGCCCCTCGCCTTATACCTGGGAAGTACGCTCTCCAATCCCATCCTGGGTTTTACCTTGGAAGCGGGACTTATGGCTTTGGTGATGCAGGTCACGTACTTTATTCACTTTAAAATTTCCGACGGCTATGAGCCGACGGGAGATGAAATGCAAAATACGGCATCAGATGCTCCCAAGGCAGAGAAAGTTCCTGTTAGCATCATGCTGAAGAGCGCTTTCCAGAATCCGCCCCTGATTGCCCTTTTACTGAGTGACTTCTGTCGGTACATGGTTAATTTCATTATGTTAGCTGCAGCTGCCTATTACTTTACCTATGTCGCACAGAATATGGCTCTCCTCCCAGTCTACTTGCTCATCGGAGCTATCGCCCAGGTCGTCGGTGCCTATATGGCCGGTATGATAGCTAAAGCCTTATCCACTCGCACGGCTTCGATCGTCGGCCTTTTTGCTATGGCTGCATCCCTGATCATCTGCAAATTTGTTGCCTATAACATCATCCTGTTCTTTATCTTTGTCTGTCTTGCCCGATTCTTCCTTGGACTTTTATACTCCACCCTGGTCGCCCTCTACTCCGATGTCGTAACGTACGGAGAATGGAGGACCGGACAAAATGCGAATTCTTTTATTATGGGTCTGATGAATATATCGCTGAAAGTAGCAATTATATCGCGCAGCGCCGTAATCCCGTTTGTGCTGGCAGCCGCGGGCTTTGTCGCAGGAGCCGACCCCGCTACCGCCTCTATGCAGCTTAAGGATGCAGTCAATAACGTATTCCTGCTTATTCCGGGCCTTGTAGCTTTAGTCGGTGGATTGATCCTTACCGTAGGCTACCGCCTGACCCGTGAAAAACTGGAATACTATCAAAAGGAAATTGACGCCAGAAAAGTAAGTATCTAAACTCAAAATTGCAGTCAAACCCAATCATTTGCCCCACAAAGCGTTCAAAGATTGCCGAACTTATTGTCCCTATCGGCTAAATATTTTGTATAATAAGAAAAAGGGTCCAATGGTTGCTTGAAGCATTTTGATTTGCTGGAGGGACATATGATTGATCAAAAAAATACGGAAGAAATAATTGTTAACCTCATTGCCGATTTAGAGGAAGAATCCGCGCTTAAGCGTATAAGGGAAGCGCTTGCTGCAGGAATGAGTCCGCTTCATCTCCTTGAAGCTGTTTCCAAGGGAATGGTGAAGGTCGGAAAACTTTATGAGGAAAAGGAGTATTACATTGCGGATCTGATAATGGCCGGAATTATCTTTAAAGAAGTGTTGCAATTAGATCAGATGCAATCTCACTTCCGGAATATATCCGCCAGCAGGCAGGGTAAAGTGATCCTTGGGACGGTTAAAGGGGATATTCACGATATCGGCAAAGATATCCTGAAAGGGATGTTAGAAGCCAATGGTTTCGAGGTGCTTGATTTGGGTGTTGACGTTCCCCGTGAAGTTTTTGTGGCGCGGTTTGAGGAACATCAGCCGGATATTGTCGGACTCAGCGGTGTCCTAACAAGCAGCATCGATTCCATGAAAGAAACCGTGGATGCCTTTATCCGTTCCGGGAATCGCGATAAGGTCAGGATCATTTTAGGAGGAAGTCATCTTACGGAAGAAGCTTGCCAATACATCGGCGCAGACGGCTATGCCCGCGATGTTTCGGTGGGAGTAAAAACGTGTAAGGAATGGATGCTCTCCGGTAAGCGAAAGGGAGTATCGAACCATGACTAACCTTCCGCTTTACCTCCGCATCTTCGAAGAGATAAAAAGAAAAATCGACATTGCCGAATTAAAACCGGGCGATATCCTTCCCCCAGAATCCGCACTACAACAACAATATGGAGCCAGCCGAGCAACAGTTCGAAACGGACTGGCCCTTTTGTTTAACGAAGGATACATTTTTTCCATTCCCGGGAAAGGGAACTTTGTCCAATCCCCTCAATTTAACACGTATACCGTCTATTATGATGAAATGAGAAACTTGATCAGCAGTGTGGATAACACGAAACTGCTCGAAGTCGATATTATTTCCCCTGAAGATTACTTAGCCAATCTTTTGCAGATGAGTAAATCCCGTAGTGTTATTATGATTCGGCGCTTGTTCTTTAACGAGGGAGAACCCATTGCTTATGACATAAAATACTTACCCTATGTTAAGGGAATGCCGATCGTCGAGAAGGAAATTGAACAAGCCACTTTGCCGGAAATGATGTCGAAAGACATCTCCCCCTTTTCCATTCATCGTCAAATCTCTATTTATGCACAATTAGCCGACAATACCATCAAACAACAACTTCAGGTCAAAGATTGCCAAGAACCCTTAGCCATTTTGGTAGTTGAACAAAAACTATTGGGTATCGACAAAAAACCCATCGGTTTTGGCATCACATATTTTAAAGGCGACCATATCCGACTAGAAGGAAAAAACCAATAATAGCGCATTACCAGACCTATTCGTAAGACCAAGGCGATTCAATAAATATCCGAAACAGAGGTGTAATTGGGGATGGCCAAAGTAACCTTTCTCCCGGCAAACAAGAGTGTTGAGGTTCCGAATGGAAGTACCATTTCCCAAGCTGCCGTAGCCGCAGGGATAGCCATCGAAAGTACCTGCGGAGGACGGGGAACGTGTGGTAAATGCAAGGTGCAAATTTTGAGTGATGCAGAGCGATCGGCCGGTTGGGTTTTAGCTTGTCAGTATCGGGTTCATGAGGATTTAACCGTAACACTCAGCGAATCGAAAGATGCCTATAAACGTAAAACCAGACTAGAACAACTGAACTCCATTGTCCTTTCCCCCTGTATCCATAAATATCTGCTTCAGCTCAGCAAACCAAGCGTTAAGGACCAAATTCCGGACTGGGAACGATTGGTGGAAGCTCTCCCCGATCCCAACGTATGCTTTAATATGCAGATTGCTCGCAATCTGCCGAAAATTCTTCGTCAGTCCGATTTTCAAGTGACGGCGGTTCTGGACGGCCATACCATCTTAGCAGTGGAACCCGGCGATACCCGCAGCCGCTGCTTTGGAGCAGCGATTGACATTGGGACAACGACAATGGTCGTCTATCTTTTGGATTTAAATAACGGCCAAGTCATCGACATCGGCGCCGTTACCAATCCGCAGCGTGTCTTTGGTGCCGATGTAATTTCCCGTATTTCTTATGCGGCTCAGGGGGCGGAGCCGCTTCGCCAGCTTCAGGATCGTGTGATTGATGGACTTAACGGCATTATCGCTCACCTTTGTCAAGCCCAAGCCATTGATTCAAAGGAGATATACCACGCAGTGGTCGTGGGCAATACCACCATGAGTCATCTCTTTCTGGGGATCGACCCCACCTATCTGGCACCGGCCCCGTTTATTCCGGTCTTTCGAAAAGCTGTAGAGGTTGAAGCTCGGGAATTGGGGCTTAATATTCTTGACACCGCTCCGGTCGTCGTTTTACCCAATATCGCCGGGTATGTAGGGGCGGACACGGTAGGAGTCATGTTGTCCGCAAAAATTGATCTGCTGCCGGGATTCACCTTAGCCCTGGATATTGGTACCAACGGAGAAATGATTTTAGCCGGTCAGGGCCGAATTCTCACCTGTTCCACCGCAGCCGGACCCGCTTTCGAAGGGGCGGAAATCAAACACGGCATGCGAGCAGCGGATGGAGCCATCGAAGGTATTAATATCACCGATGATGTCCAATACGTAGTGATCGGCGACACTAAGCCACATGGAATCTGCGGGTCGGGTTTAATCGATGCTATTGCCGAAATAGCCGCCTCCGGGGTCATTAATGCAGCCGGACGCTTGGCGATAAGAGCCAAGGATTGCGAAAAATTACCCCCCTTGCTGCAAAAGCGCCTACGCCAAACGGAACAGGGAGGCGAATTTGTCATAGCCTGGGCTCAGGAAACAGAGACCGGTGAAGACATCGTCCTTACCCAAAAAGATATCCGCGAACTTCAGCTTGCCAAAGGCGCGATAAGTGCCGGAGTCGAGATATTAATGACTGAGATGGGGATTCAAAAAGAACAGCTGGATCGCGTTTTGCTCGCGGGGGCTTTCGGTAACTATATTAAAAAGGAAAGCGCCCTGAGAATCGGTCTTCTTCCTCCTCTGCCGATTGAAAAGATTTCAGCTATCGGCAATGCGGCCGGCGACGGGGCTAAAATGGCCTTGCTTTCAACGGAAGAAAGAGAACGGGCGTCCGTTTTGGCGGATCGGGCTGAGCACCTCGAATTATCGGCGCGGATGGATTTTCAAGAGCAATTTATCAAGGCGCTGTCGTTCCCTAGATAAAAATACCGGGTCGTTCAGCCTTTCACATTAAAAAATAACGCTTCTTTCCAATCAACTCTTAGTTTGATAGAAAGAAGCGTTATTTTTTTAGGATTAGTCTACTGCTGATCTAATCGTTCCCGTAGTAAATTATTGACCACACCGGGATTTGCCTGACCCTTCGTCGCTTTCATTGTCTGGCCAACAAGGAAGCCGATCGCTTGTTTTTTACCGGCTTTGTAATCTTCCACAGATTGAGGATTTTTAGCGATCACATCATCGACGATTTTGAGCAAGGCCCCTTCATCACTGATTTGAGCCAGACCTTTTTCCTGAATGATAACATCGGGGTCTTTCCCGGAAGCAAACATCTCTTCAATAACCGCTTTCCCGATTTTACCGCTGATTGCCCCTTTATCAATGAGTCCCAGAAGAGCGGCCAGCTGCAGAGGTTTAACCGGAGATTCCTCCACACTGAGTCCTTGGGCATTCAGGAGACGGGTATATTCTCCCATGATCCAGTTCGCCAGGTTTTTAGCATCTGTATAACCTTTCAAAGCTTCATCAAAAAAGTCCGAAAGTGCTTTATCGCTGGTAATAACACCTGCATCATAATCTGATAAGTCAAGCGATTTAAGCCGTTCTCTTCGCGCCGCAGGAAGCTCGGGCAATGTTTTGCGAACATTCTCGACCCATTCCCGATCAATAATAAGCGGCGGCAAATCCGGTTCCGGGAAGTAACGGTAGTCATGCGCTTCTTCTTTGGAACGAAGGGATAAGGTGATTCCGCGGCCTTCATCCCATGTTAACGTCTCTTGGATGACTTCTTCCCCATCGTCCAAAAGTTCGGCCTGGCGGCTGATCTCATATTCCAGACAGCGCCGGACGGAGCTGAACGAATTTAAGTTCTTCGACTCTGTGCGGGTTCCGAACTCCTTTTGACCGCGCGGTCTCAGGGAAACATTGATATCAAAACGGACTGAGCCTTGTTCCATGCGGCAGTCAGACACTTCCGTATATTGCATGATCTTTACCAATTCTTCAAGGAAAGCCAAAACTTCGGGAATCGAGCGCATATCTGGCTCGGACACGATCTCCAGAAGCGGCACTCCTGTCCGGTTATAGTCTACTGAAGATTCATTGGAGGTTGAAATCGTTTCCCCGCTGTGCACAAGCTTGCCTGCATCATCTTCCATATGCGCACGGGTAATCCCAATCTTTTTCTTTTCGCCCTCGATCTCAATCTCGACCCAACCGCTTTTGCAAATCGGCAAATCAAATTGGGAGATCTGATAATTCTTCGGTGAATCCGGGTAGAAATAGTTCTTCCGATCAAACTTCGAAAACTCAGCAATTTCACAATTCAAGGCTAATCCCGCTTTAATCGCCAGATTGACGACATCCCGATTGAGTACGGGCAACGCTCCCGGCAAAGCCATACAGACCGGGCAGACATGCGTATTTTGTTCGCCGCCGAATTCGGTACTGCAATTGCAGAAAATCTTCGTTTTAGTCGCTAACTCAACATGGGTCTCAACCCCGCAGACCATTTCATAACGATCCAGTATACTCATCTTAACGTGCGCCTCCTTTGATCAAACTCGGTTTCCGCGTATGGAAATCCGTATTTTGTTCAAATGCATGGGCAACACGATAAAGAGTTCCTTCGGCGAAAGGACGGCCCATCAGCTGCATTCCGACCGGCATTCCATCCACAAAGCCGGCGGGAAGAGAAAGTGAAGGAATACCCGCAAGGTTAATCGGAACAGTGCAGACATCCGATAAATACATCGTTAACGGGTCTCCTGATTTCTCCCCAATTTTAAAGGCTGTCGTCGGTGCTGTCGGTGAAAGCAGCACATCAAAGCGGTCAAATGCCTGATTAAAGTCATTTTGGATCAGGGTTCTGACCTTTTGGGCTTTTAAATAGTAGGCATCATAATATCCTGCACTTAACGCATAAGTTCCCAGCATAATCCGGGCTTTAACCTCGGAACCAAACGCTTCCGACCGGGTCTTCTTAAACAAGCTTAATACATCTTCCGTGTTTTCGGCGCGATAGCCATAACGCACTCCGTCATAACGGGCAAGATTTGAACTTGCCTCAGCTGTTGCAATTAAATAGTAAGCAGGCATGGCATATTCCGTATGCGGAAGAGAGCATTCTTCAACAATAGCCCCCAAACCCTCAAGCGTTGCCAAAGCCTCGTGCAGCACTGTCTTGACGCCCTCGTCTAAGCCCTTCGCAAAATACTCCTTGGGTACACCGATGCGCAGTCCTTTGATATCTTTATTAAGGAATTCGGCATAATTAGGAATTTCAAAGGGGACAGAGGTCGAATCCCGGTGATCATGGCCGACGATCTCCCGAAGAACCCGAGCATTATCCTCAACCGTTTTGGTAATCGGTCCAATTTGATCCAGTGAAGAAGCATAAGCAATTAAACCATAGCGGGATACGGCACCATAGGTTGGCTTAAGACCGACGACGCCGCAAAAGGATGATGGCTGACGGATCGACCCGCCGGTATCTGACCCTAAGGTATAAACGGCTTCCTCCGCAGCAACTGCAGCCGCCGAACCTCCGGAAGATCCCCCGGGAACCCGCTCCAAATCCCAAGGATTATGCGTTGCAAAAAAGCCGGAATTTTCCGTAGATGAGCCCATCGCAAACTCATCCATATTCAATTTGCCCAGCAAAATTGCTCCCGCAGATTTAAGCTTTTCGACAGCTGTCGCACTATAAGGTGGGACAAAATTCTCAAGCATTTTTGAAGAACACGTGGTTCGAATCCCTTCTGTGCAAAGGTTATCCTTAAGCGCCATCGGAATTCCTTCTAAGGCGCCGATTTCTTCGCCCCGGGCAATCTTTTCATCAACCTGGGCAGCCCGGCCTAATGCCACATCCTCGGTAACCTGAAGAAAGGCTTGGACTTCCGGATCGATATGTTTAATTCGCTGAAGCATCGTTTGAGCAAGCTCAACCGCGCTGATTCTCTTAGTGACTAAGAGCTCATGTAATTCCCCAATGGATTGGGATGTGATCTCCATGCTTAGCTGTTCTCCCTTCTGCATCTCTGATCATTCTTATTTTCTTGCTCTTTCTATTAAGAGACTTATCCTCGCATTGGATTAAACGATACGGGGAACCTTGAAAAAACCATCCTCCGCTACAGGAGCATTGGCCAGCACCTTTTCCCGTGCAAAAGAAGGTTTGACTTGATCCTCGCGGACAATATTATGAAGCGGCACGGCATAGGCCGTAGGTTTGATATCATCCGTATTCAGCTGATCGAGCATCGCCGCATAATCGAGGATTGAATTAAGCTGTACTGTATAGCCGGCGACTTCTTCTTCGGAAAGTTCTAAACGTGCCAACATCGCAACATGTTCTACTTGTTGACGCGAAATTTTCATTAAAATCACCCTCCTTTGGCAAAATAATCAAATTTACTATAACAAATCCGATTAATAGGGGCAAGTCCCCTCAGACTTCGAAAAACAGGATAAAGAAAAACCCGTAAAATTAAATCGGTTTAGAGGGAATAAGTTGGGTAAATTCTTCTTCACTGAGTACGGGAATACCGAGTTCCCTCGCTTTAGCCATTTTTGAGCCGGCCTTATCGCCGGCGACCACAAAGGCCGTCTTTTTGCTGACACTGCCGGCAGCCTTTCCGCCGTATGCTTCAATTAAAGCTTCAATGCCTTGGCGATCATAATTTTTTAAGGAACCGGTAACCACAATGCTTTTCCCGGCAAAAATTTGCGGATGGGTTGTTTCCTCAGCTGTCATTTTGACATTCGCCTCACGCAGCTTGGTCAGAAAACGCTGCGAACTTTCTTGCCGGAAAAAGCGGACAATACTTTGCGCCATAGTAGGACCGATATCGGAAATACTTTGCAGCTCCTCCAATTCCGCTTGTTCGAGGGCCTCCATACTGCGGAACTGCCGGGCAAGAATTTTCCCGGCTTTTGCTCCGACATGCCGAATTCCTAAGGCAAAGATCAGCTGGGCCAAATCCCTTCCCTTGCTGTCATCAATGGCTTGAAGCAGGTTTTCTGCCGATTTTTTACCCATGCGTTCAAGCTTAATTAAGTCGTCAAATTTTAAGGTATAAAGATCTGACGCATCATGGATCAGTTTGGCCTCTAATAGCTGCACAATAACAGCCGGACCTAATCCGTCGATATTCATGGCATCCCGCGAAACAAAGTGGATGATCGCTTCCCGTTGCTGGGCAGGACAAGAAATGCTTGTACAGCGGTGAGCCGCTTCGCCCTCTTCGCGGATAATCGGGCCCCGGCAATCGGGACAATGCTCAGGCATCTCAAAAATCTGCTCCGCGCCTGTCCGTTTTTCCGGCAATGAGCGAACGACTTCGGGAATGACATCTCCCGCTTTTTGCAAGAGAACATGGTCACCGATTCGGATATCCTTAGCGCGGATATTATCGATATTATGTAGGGTTGCGCGACTGACAGTTGAACCTGCCACTAAAACCGGAGTTAAATTCGCCGTAGGGGTAAGCACCCCTGTCCTCCCAACACGAACTTCAATACTTTCAACCACCGTTTCTACCTGCTCGGCCGGAAACTTATAGGCAATCGCCCAGCGCGGGCTTTTCGCCGTGAATCCCAGTTCGCGTTGCTGGGCTATATCATTGACTTTAATCACTAATCCGTCGATATCATAGGAAAAACCATGGCGTTTTTCAGCCATCTCTTCACAGTAGGTGATGACCTCCTCGATTGAGCTGAAAATCCGGAATTCAGGATTTACGAGAAAACCTTGCTCTTTCAAATAGTTAAGAACCTCGATCTGTGAAGCTAATTCCGTACCTTCAGGAGTAAGAACCTGATAGGCAAAATAGCTGAGTCGGCGCTCTGCCGTAATTCTGGAATCTTGTTGGCGTAAAGAGCCTGCCGCAGCATTGCGTGGATTTGCAAAGGTTGATAAACCCGCTTCCTCCCGCTCCCGGTTCAACTGAACAAAAGAGGCTTTCGGCATATATCCTTCGCCGCGGACATCTAAACGCGAAAGGGGTTTGCGCAGACGCAGCGGAATCGATGTGATCGTTCTTGCATTTGCTGTGATTTCCTCACCGACTTCACCATCGCCGCGTGTTGCGCCGCGTACCAACACACCGTCTTCATAGGTAAGAGCGAGGGTAAGTCCGTCAATTTTAAGCTCAATCACGTACTCCGCTTGCGGAGCAACCATTCGGACCCGCCTGTCAAACTCCCGTAAATCACCCTCATTAAAAGCATTATCTAAGCTGAGCAACGCTTCGGCATGGCGAACCTTCGGAAATTCCTTAGCGACATATCCCCCGACTCTTTGGGAGGGTGAATCCGGGGTTTTCCATTCCGAGTGGGCTTTTTCAAGCGCGAGCAGTTCCTGCATTAAAGCATCATATTCAGCATCTGTTAACACAGGTTGATCCAGTCCGTAATATTGATAATTCGCTTTTTCAATCTGCTCTTTAAGCTTTTGCAGATGTTGAAATGTTTGATGCTGCTCATCGGCCATTGATTGTTCTCCCCCTCTTGATTCTCATCCTATATTTTAACCCAAAAAATACTTGGTTAACGGCGGAACCACTTGTTTTTTCCGTGAGAGAACACCGGGGAGGAATACGCGATTTTGATTGAGGGGTTCATTAAATGCCTTGGCGACTTCTTCAGGGCTATCGCCTGCAATCCAAAGATCCGTATTTTCCTCAAGCAAATCCGTAATCATCAAAAGAAGATAACGCAGTCCTTTCTCGTTGCGTACTGCTTCGAGTTTTTGGTTTAATTCTTCGCGCAGTTTTTCGAGACCCTCCAAGCCCATTACGCTGACTTGACCGATTCCGACTTTATAGTCACTCACCGAGAATTCTTTCAGATCTTCTTCGATCAATTCTTCAACCTTACGATCCGCCAGATTAGATGAGGATTTAAACATTTGTACGCCGAATTCCTTGGCATTGACACCGGCAATCTTTTCAAGATAAGCGGCAATCTCTTTATCAGTCTCCGTACAGGTCGGGGATTTAAAGATGACCGTATCTGAAAGAATAGCCGCGAGCATGATGCCCGCAATTTCTTTTTCGGGTTCAATCCCAAGTTCGCGATAACGTTTCGCGACAATAGTACAAGTTGATCCCACAGGTTCATTACGGAAGCTGATCGGATCTGAAGTCTGAATTCCACCCACCCGGTGATGATCAACGACTTCGAGAACCTGAGCCTGGTCGGCGCCATTAACGGCTTGACCCCATTCATTATGGTCGACAAGAATAAGTTTCTTGCGACTGAGTTTTAATAAATCATAACGGCTAATGAGACCCACAACCCGTTCCTGCTCATCCAATACCGGATAGTTCCGGTAACGCGTTTCCAGCATTTTTTGGCGGACTTCGGAAATTAAGTCATCTTCCTGGAAGGTGACAACTCCCTCTGTTTTCATGATACTTCGTACCGGTGCACTCATGGGGAGGAGGCGGGCAGCCGTAAACGTATCTGAGGGTACCGAAATCACGATGACACTTTTTTCACGAGCCACATCCTCTAAATCCGGATACAAGGTGGCCCCGCCGGTTAAAATGAGGGCTGAAACACCGCAGCGAAGCGCGCTTTCTTGGGTCGTTTTCCTATCGCCGACCAAAACAATACTGCCCGGTTTAATAAAGTTTTCAAACGTTTTATAATGCATTGCCCCTACGTAGACACATCCATGAAGCAGCTGGTCCTCAGAACCGAGCAAGAGTTTTCCTTTAAGGGTTTCAATTACATTTTTCGCGGCAATATGAAGATCATCAAAATCTAAATCACCCATGTTTTCAATATATGAACCCGAAAGATCACCGACTGAAATCATACCCAGCATCCGTCCGTTTTCTTCCACAATCGGCAGCGTCTTTTGGTTATTGGTTTTCATGGTCTGCCAGGCCTTCAGCAAAGGCGTCTTTGGATTAACGGTAGGGATAGGACCATTAAGCATATCCTTAACACGAAGGTTGACATCGGCCAAGTATTCCGGAGCCGGCACGTGAAATGCATTGAGGACATATTCTGTCTCCCGATTCACTTTTCCTGCCCGGCAAGCCATGACATTGTCATTACCCATCCGTTGTTTAAGGCGTGCAAACGAAATTGCCGCACAAATCGAATCCGTATCCGGATTTCTGTGTCCTACCACATAAACATGTTCACTCACTGAATCAACTTTCCCTTCCAAAATAAATATACTACAGCTTAGTCAGCTTCGCATATTCTGCAATCAGTTTTTTTATCTGTCCGCCAAACACAATCGAGATTTCCGCCTGGCCTCCTTCTCCTTTAATGGAGACAATAATTCCCTTGCCGAATTTTGCATGTTCCACTTTTTCACCGACATGATAATCAAAATCATCAGGCGATCGCACAGGGCTGCCAACCTTGCGATCCCACGTTTCCCATGTCGAACGTCCCCCGGAATTAGAAATTCCTCCTCTGCCTGCCGAAGGCAGAGGCTTTTTCATGCGTGTCGGCGGGAGATCAATCGGATCATGTTCGACCAGAAGTTGTGGCGGGATTTCCTCCATGAATTCCGAGGGCCGATTATATTGCGTTCTGCCATAAAGCATTCGCTGTTCGGCATAAGTGAGATATAGTTTCTCCCTGGCACGCGTGATTGCGACATAGCATAAGCGGCGTTCCTCTGCCAGCAGTGTAGGGTCCATCATTGAACGGCTGCTGGGGAAGATTCCTTCCTCCATGCCCGCAAGGAAAACCACCGGGAACTCCAGCCCTTTGGCACTATGTATCGTCATCAAGGCCACCGATTCATCTGCAGGATCAAGGGAGTCAATCTCGGCCACCAAAGAAACTTGCTCCAGGAAACCCGATATTCCAGGAACAATATATTCTTCCTCGTCATTTTCGTTTTCGCCTTCGGCGTTATCTTCGTCCTGATTCAACGCTTTTTCATCATATTCAGCTGTTACTGATAAAAACTCATGCAGATTTTCAAGACGAGCTTGGGCTTCCGGCGATTGATCTGCATTAAGAATATCCCAATATCCTGTTCGTTTTAGAACCTCTTCGACTAAATGGGTCACTGAGCTTTCCTCAAGGGCAAGCTGTCTAAGTTCTTGCATGAGGTGGGCAAACGCTAACAAAGGTTTTTTAGCCCGTGTGGTTAAGTCCGGAATATAGTCCGCTTCCATAATAGCGTCCAGAACAGGCATCCCCTGTTCATTGGCATATTCAAGGATCTTCGCCAAAGTGCTTTCACCCAAACCCCGTTTCGGTACGTTAAGGATACGGGAAAAAGCCACCTGATCGGAAGGGTTATAAAGAACACGCAAATAGGCCAGTGTATCTTTAATCTCCATACGTTCATAGAATTTCAATCCTGAAAAAATTCGGTAGGGAATCCCCTGCTTCATAAAGCGTTCTTCAATTACCCGCGATTGGGCATTGGTCCGGTAGAGGATAGTAAAATCATTATATTTGCGGCCTTCCACATCCCGCAACCGTTGAATCCGCTCCGCAATATAACGGGCTTCATCACGCTCACTTTCGGCCATATAGTAAACGAGCGGGTTTCCTTCGCCATTTTCTGTCCAAAGCGATTTTTCTTTACGTTCCGTATTATTGCGCACCACGGAATTAGCGGCTTCGAGGATATGCTTCGTCGAGCGATAATTCTGCTCGAGCTTTATGACTTTTGCTTCGGGATAATCCCGTTCAAATTCTAAAATATTTTGCACATCCGCTCCCCGGAACATATAAATGGACTGGTCATCATCTCCGACAACGCAAAGATTTCGATTTTTCTTTGCCAGAAGATTGACCAAGGCATATTGGGCATGGTTCGTATCCTGGTACTCATCCACCAAAATATAGCGGAATTTATCTTGGTAGTAGGCCAGAACCTCCGGATTCTCTCGGAAAAGCCGTACAGTCAGCATAATAATATCGTCAAAGTCTAAGGCATTATTTCCTTTAATCTTTTTTTGATAAAGATCGTAGACCTTCTCAACCTTTTGCTCGAAATAATCCGTAGCGTGCTGCGAAAATTCTTCAGGAGTCAGCAGCTTATTCTTCGCATCACTAATCGCTCCGCCGATCGCTCGGGGGGCTAATTTTTTCTCATCATAGTTTAATTCTTTCATACATGATTTGATCAGAGCTTGTTGATCACTGGTATCATAAATGACAAAACTGCGCGTATAACCCGGCAAATGTTCAATCTCACTCCGTAAAATGCGGACACAAGCAGAGTGGAACGTTGCTACCCAAAGTCCTCGCCCTTCGCTTCCCACTAAAGTTCCAACCCGATCGCGCATTTCCTGGGCCGCTTTATTGGTAAAAGTAATTGCAAGAATGTTCCAGGGATCTACCCCTTGCGCCATAAGATGAGCAATTCTGTAGGTCAGAACTCGCGTTTTGCCGGAACCTGCTCCTGCTAAAATCAATAAAGGACCGTCCCGGTGTTCGACGGCCTGACGCTGAACCGGGTTTAAATCATCTAACCGATACATTCTCCCACTCCACCTCACTTATTCGACTTATTATTATATCATAAGTTCGGCTGGACGAGGAGTTCCTTCTTGTTACAAAAATCATCTTTCTCTATATAATTCCAGTAATGCCAACAACTTTGACTATATATCACGGTTGTCTGACCTTATAATGAACATAGCTTGTACAAATTATTACAGAAAGAAAGGAATTAGCCCATGAAAAAAAGACTAATTTTTATTATTATAATGCTCCTGTTAAACGTTCTTATGATCACACCAGCGGCCCAAGCCTCAACGCTCCTTAAGACAGGTAACTCCGGGTCCTCGGTTCAAGCGTTGCAAACCGATCTTAAAACACTGGGATTTTTCTCAGGATCTATTGACGGGATTTATGGAGTTAAAACGAAGGAAGCGGTTATCGCTTTCCAGCAAAATAATCACCTCCAGGCGGACGGGATTTGTGGTTCCGCAACCCTAAAGTCCATATCCCGTGCCCTTAAGACTAAACAGATTCTTTCGACTGCTTACAAATATAGTGGAACACCTTATGTGTGGGGCGGAACTTCACCTTCCGGTTTTGATTGTTCGGGATTTACCCAATATGTGTTTGCCAAAAACGGAGTCAGCCTTCCCAGAGTCAGTCGGGACCAATATAACAAAGGAACTTCCGTCGCCTTTAACGCTTTGCGGCCCGGAGACTTGATCTTTTTCAACCTTTCATCCGGCGGAAAAATCAGTCACGTTGCCATTTATATCGGTAATAATCAGTTTATTGGTGCGACATCCTCGAAGGGCGTTCGAGTTTTAAGCCTTACTTCCTACTGGAAAAATGCTTATGTTGGGGCAAAACGCATTTATTAGAAATCACAATCCTTGTTGTTTCTATGGTATAAAGTGTCATCAAATTCTTCATACTAAGCCAAGAATAGGAGGTATGAAGAATGAATGCAATTTGGCTTGTTATCGCAGCAATTCTCTTTTTAACCCTGGGTTATCGTCTCTACGGTGCGTTTATTGCCGCCAAAATCTTGGCCCTGGATGACAGCCGCAAGACCCCTGCGGTAATACATGATGATGATCGGGATTACGTCCCGACAAATAAATGGATTCTATTCGGACACCATTTTGCGGCTATTGCCGGTGCTGGCCCTTTAATCGGGCCGACTCTTGCCGCTCAATATGGTTACATGCCCGGTGTCCTTTGGATCCTTATCGGTTCGGTCCTTGCCGGGGCCGTTCATGACATGGTTATCCTTTTTGCCTCGGTACGCCACGATGGATTGTCTATTTCCGAGATTGCCAAAGATGAACTCGGTCCTGCCGCCGGCCTAGTCTCTTCTTTTGCGGTTCTTTTTATTTTGATCATCACTATGGCCGGATTGGCCTTAGCTGTCGTCAATGCCCTCTTTAACAGTCCCTGGGGTACATTTACGGTGGGTGTCACCATTCCTATTGCTCTCTTTGTAGGCATTTATCTTCGCTGGCTGCGAATCGGCAGAATCGCTGAGGCAACTGTTATTGGGGTGGCTTTAATCTTTCTCGGAGTCATTCTCGGGCCTATGGTTGAGCAATCCTTTTTCGCTCCCTATTTTACATATTCACATCATCAACTGGCGATTATCCTTGCCGTCTATGGCTTTGCGGCGGCTACTCTCCCTGTCTGGCTCCTTCTTGCCCCGCGTGACTACCTCAGTACCTATTTAAAAATAGGCGTTATCGGGGCTTTAGCTATCGGGATTATCTTTATTCGGCCTGAGTTGAGAATGCCTGCCTTTACACCGTTTGTCAATGGCGGCGGTCCTATTATTCCGGGTCCGGTCTGGCCGTTTATGTTCATTACGATCGCCTGCGGTGCTCTGTCAGGGTTTCATGCGATTATTGGAACCGGAACCACTCCAAAGATGATCCACTATGAACGGGACATCCTGCCGATTGGCTTCGGAGCCATGGTTGTCGAAGGATTTGTGGCTCTGATGGCACTCATTGCCGCATCCAGCTTACATCCCGCCGATTATTTCGCGATCAATACGGCACCCGCTGTTTTTCAGAAGCTAGGCATGACCATTCAGGAACTCCCCCAGCTTTCCGCACTTGTCGGTGAGAGTGTGGCGGGTCGAGCCGGAGGTGCTGTCTCCTTAGGTGTAGGAATGGCTGATATTTTCAGCAAAATTCCTTTCCTGGCCTCCATTTCCAAATACCTTTACCATTTTGTAATCATGTTTGAAGCCCTCTTCATTCTCACAACCATTGATGCCGGTACACGCGTCGGCCGCTATTTATTACAGGAATTGGGCGGCAAAGTATATAAACCCTTAGGCCGAGTAAACTGGTTTCCGGGAATGATTGTCACCAGTGCGTTAATTTCATTAACCTGGGGATATCTCGTCTATAACGGAGATATTTCAACCATCTGGCCTTTATTCGGGGTAGCGAATCAGTTACTTGCAGGTATGGCCTTAGCCATTGGTACGACCTTAATTTTTAGAATGGGAAAAGCTCAATATGCCTGGACAACGATCCTTCCCTTTATATTTGTCACGGTTACAACCCTTGTTGCCGGATACCAAAACATTGTAATTTACTATCTTCCCGTCGGTAAAAACCTTTTAGCCGTTTTGACCGGGATGATGATGATCTTAGTGTCGATCATCCTCGTTATTGCAATTCGCAGATGGTTTGAGCTGATGCGCGGGAATTCGACTCCAGATCTTGACCCTCAAAGCTAAAGTAGGGGCCGTTGCATTGCAACGGCCCCTACTTTTATGCTTTAGCTTGCATCTCTTCTTTTTCGATTAGGCTGTTTAAGCATTTAATGACTTTACCTGACTGGTGATCTAATTTTTTAAGGCATTTTCGAGCCTTTGTAATATCGCCTTGCCGAAATGCGCTCGCCGCTTCATAAGCCATTTCATGAACTAAACGATGCGGTTCATCCATCGCTTTGAATTCCGCTAATTCCTTATAGAGATTCTCTTCCGCGTTATACCATTTTCCCAGCCGACACATCTTGTGCGAGGTAACTTCTTCAGGGGATACTTGTTCAATCCCTTTAAGCATATTCACAATGCGTGACTTCCAAAGAAGGTGATCTGTTTTTGCTTTTTCGAGAATATCCTTATTGGTTAGCTTGTCCTTAGTAATTTTAAAATGATCTACATCGCTATTAAGCTCCTGGGCCATGACTGCGGTTTCTTGAACGCTCGTAGCCACAGTTTCCATGGAAGCATTGATTTCTTCCGTGGAAGCAGCTACTACCTGCGCCTGTGCGGAAGTTCCCTCGATTACACTTGCAACAGTGTTAATCAATTGGACAATCTTATCGGAGCTTGCTACCTCCGAATCTGTGACCTCAACGCTGTATTGAACATCCTTAGCCGTATTTTGCACTGCCTCATAAATGTTGTTCAACGCCTCTCCGGCTCGGTTCATAATCTGAACACCGATTTCAACTTCCTCACGGCTGTCTTTGGTGGATTGAACCGCTGCATTGACCCCGATGAGCACTTTTTGAACTAAGCCTGACGCATCTTTAGCCCCTTGGGTCGAAAGTTCGGCTAATTTACGAACCTCCTCAGCCACGACAGCAAACCCTCTTCCGGATTCTCCCGCGCGGGCTGCTTCAATGGCTGCGTTGAGAGCTAAGAGATTGGTCTGATCGGCAAGCCCTGTGATTGTTTCGGTAATTGAATCAATCTGTTGGGAAAGTTCACTTAGGGTTGCCATTAACTCTTCTGTTTCAAGCGTCTTCGTGCGAATCGTGGCCATTCTGCCCACAGCATCTTCGACGGTCTTTTTCCCGCTTTCTGCTGTTTCCAAGGTCGTTTGAGAGCTCGCAGCAGCGGATTGACTTTGCTTCCTGGCAATTTGTGTTAATGATGAAAGTTCAAGCAAGACCTGAGAAGCCTCAACGATTGATTTAGTTCCTTGGTCAGCATCATTTGCTACCTTTTGCATACTCCCGCTGACCTCGCCCACAGAAACGGTGACCTCTTCACTCGTTGCCGCAAGCTGCTGAGAAGAGGCTGCCAAATTACTTGAAACATCCCTAGCCTGTTTCACGAGTTCCGCTAATCGTGACACCATCACATTAAAGGCCGCGTTTAAGTCTCCGAATTCATCGTTTGATTTAACTTCCGCAACAACCGCGAGATCTCCTAACCCAGCCCTGCTCATGGTTTCCTGCAATTGATTGATTTCGCGGATGATCCAGCGGGAAAGAGCTAAGCCGATAAAAAGGGCCGCGATTATTGCCAAAATACTTCCAACTAGGGTATCCCGGCTTGCCCTGTTGATATTGTTGAAGATTCCTTGTTGGTTCACCTGCAAAGTATCGCTTTGCCTTTGATTAAATCCTTCAAGCAGAACTACAAGCGGTTCAAACATGTTTTGCCCAGAAACCCCCAGGGCAGTTCCCGGTGTACTTTGGATAATCTTTTCATTGCCTTGCGTATAGTTCTTTAACATGTCTTTGAACTTCCGGAGATCCTGTTGATCAGCCGGTGTAAGGTCAAGGTTGTTTAAATTTGCAAGGGTTTGATTCATCTTCTCTAAATCTGCCTGGTAAGCGTCAATCAAAGGTTTACGCTCATCAACCGTTTGAGCATTGCTGATTCGAATCATATTATCATCCGCACTGTGGATACCTATCATCAAATCCTTGGACAAGGTTAAAATATTTGAGTGGTTAATTACCTCATCAACGGCTAAATTGACTTTGCTATGAAAATAGGAGCTTACTGATAATGCTGCGATAAAAATTATGATAATTCCAAAATACCCGCCAAGAATACGAAACCGAACCGATTGTTTCACGGACTGTCACCTTCTTCCTAATACCCTAATCCATTTCAAATACCTTATTGAGACGAGTCATAAGGAAAAGATCCTTAACAACTCCCTGCAAGCCTCTAATCACAACACCCCCTCCATTTTCGATGGCACGTTTATGAATAGCAACCAAAACACCCAGCCCTGAACTATCGATATATATCGCCTTATGCATATCTATAATAAAGCGACGATGTCCCTGGTCGATCAATTCGAGAAGCTTTTCCCTAAGCTGTGCCGCATCTTCAACAAATATCTTGCCCTCTACAATCACCAAGACCTCTTGTTGGTTAACACTGATTTCAAATGACATATTTGCTCCTCCTCGTATAATTACTTATTCAATGACTGATATTTTTTAGTAAAGAAACTGCATTTCCTTTAGCATTATAGTGTACGTGGTCCATAACCTGCTCTATTATAAACAAACCGCGGCCGGATTCCCCCCATTGCCAATCCCTATTATCCTCACATTCACGTGAAGGAAACTTTGACAAAAGTCTTTCCGTACAGAAACCACCCCCGGCATCCTTAACGCGAACAAAGAAGTACTGGGAATCCAACAGGAAGAGACTAAACGTAACCGCAGGCACTGTAGATTGTCCGGAAGCCGCTCTAAAAGCATTATTGAGCGCTTCGTTGATGGCGATTTCAACCATGGTTATTTCATCACCGGACAATTCTATTAATGCTTGCTCAATACATCGGTGAACGTCTTCGCGCTTCGTGCGATATTCTTGTTCTGTCGCAAATGTACACCGCATTAGTTTTTGACGCATATTATTTCTCCTCTTCCCTATTTTGGGCGTGTAAAGCTTAATGCAGTAGCATCATCCGCTAAATTTTTGCGAAAGAATGATGAATTTAATACTTCCATAAGGCTTGTGATATCCATAGTTAACGGAATCTTTTTCTCCTGCAGCTGATCCATAAAGCCATCCGTTAAAAAAATAGCTCCGTCCCCGGGCCCAAACGGACATTGATGTTCCTCATATTTTTCCTGTGCGGATATGCCTAAATAGAGCCCCGGTTGACCCACCGTTCTTATTCCCGATTCTTGCCCGGTTGAAAGCAAGAAATGATTAATTCCCGCCATACAGTACGTTAATGTTCCCCGCAAAAGATCGATATTAAAAAGGATCACCCCCGCAAAGAAATCATCAGGTAAGATGGCGATGCTTTCATGGTTCAACCATTCCATTTTTTCGGCCAGAGAAATATTTTTGGAGACGACATACCGAAAAATGGCCCTTAATGCAGACACTTGCAAAGAGGTCACAATTCCATGCCCCATGACATCAAAGAGAAACCCCTTGAAGATTTGATCTTCCTCATCCCAACGATAATCATAAGAGTCTCCGCTGAGGTAATCATAAGGAAGAAATATGCTCTTCATCTTCAATTGCTCATGGACAAAGTCCGGTCGCAAAATGTTCTTCTGAATCCTGCCCCCTAATTCCACCTCTTTGCGTCGCTTCATATCCGCTGTAATATCACTAAAAATCGCAAAATAGTGGGTTATTTCAGACTTTGAGTTATAAACCGCATGAATTGCTAACGCCTCGGGAAAGATCTCCCCGTTCTTGCGTTTATTCCAAATCTCACCCTGCCATTGGCCATTTTGACTAAGATCCTGCCACATCTTGCGATAGAAGTCATGTTTGTGTCGACCTGATTTAAGTATGCGCGGGTTTTTACCTAAAACTTCCTCAAATGTATAACCCGTCATTTGCGTAAATGCAGGGTTAACAAACTCAATTCTTCCGTTTGCATCAGTCATGCAAATTCCTTCTTGGGCCGCCTCGAAAACACGTGAAGCCACCTCAATCACTGCATCGGGGCAATATCCCGTCTCAAAGCACAAACTCACAGGGTATCGATGACTTTCATTTTCCATATGATGCCTCCACAAGTAAGATATTAGAATTGACTTCAACCTAATTATGATTCTATGCTTATTTATACAATCCTGCCTAAAACTATATAATTTCATAAAAACTTCTATTTTTACTTTTTATTAAATTTGCTTCAATAAACTGTACCTCTCCAGGGCCTCATCTTCATCAATAAACCATAGAAACCCATAATCCGCTTGTTCACTGTTAAAGGTACGAATCAGTCCTCCTTCTAAAACCCCCTTTCCCCAAGCCACAAAGAACTGGGCAGGAGAATTCACGGGGTTTACCCCGGTGCCAAAGTAAATAGGGACACCCTTTACTTCGCTTTTCTCCAGAATATTAGCGCGTGTCATGCCGCAGGGATTACCCATTTTTTTATCTTCTCCTCTCATCTACTTTTATTCATTTCTTCATAATTGTTTCTCAGTACACCGGAATTTTCCTGCCATATCCTGTCTTCTTTTTAGAAGGAATCATATTTTTAATGTCGAATTTACGAGGAACAAGAACCCACTTTATCTAAGAGGAGAACTTCATGACTCTGAATAATAAAAACGATAGCTCCGGCCAAAAGACTCCCAAGTTTATCCATATAAACGAAGCTGCGTCTCTCTTATCCATCTCTACCGCAACTGTTAGGAATTGGATTAAGTCAGGTAAAATTCGTGCTCTAGCCGAAGGCCGCTCCCTTGTATTTGACGAAGATGAGATTCTAAGCCTAAAAAGGGAAATAGAATCCGGGGCTTCACCCCGCCTTAAAAGCAGGCGCAATAAAAAAGCAATTGAAGGGACATATATCCCTGCCGAATATGTCAAGTCAGAAGAATATCAAAATTATGCCGAAGAAATCCTTCGGATTGTTAATCGATCATCGATAGAAATAAACTTCCCACTGATTTTATTAGAAGTCGCCTTAGGTTTATTCGTTTGCCGTAGACGGTTGGAAGTTCCCCCCCAATTCAAGGAACTCAGCTTGAGCGAACTTGCAGGTGAGGGAAAGCTTAACCTGGGAAGCAGTGCGGGCCTTTTTCTGGCTCTTTATGATTTTCGCCAAAAATCTTCCGAAGCCCAATTGAAGATTCTCCGTGAAATTCACCGACTTGATTTATCATTTATTTCTGGAGAGGACTTGCTTGGGTTACTTTATATGTCTTTATCCAACCTGAACCATCGCAAAACAAATGGAAGTTATTACACGCCTTCTACCCTCGTGGACTCTCTCGTCGACAAAAGTCTCAAATCTTTGTCGGAAACCGCTTTGCCTAAAATGATCGATCCTTGCTGCGGATCAGGAAACTTTCTTATTAAGCTCTTTTTAGCGCTAAGATCTCAGCTCTTAAATGATGGACTAAGTATGGAGGAAGCGGAAACACGTTTACTGCAAGAGGGCTTATTTGCATACGATCTTGATCAGACTGCCGTTACCTTAGCCAAGATTAATCTTGAGTTATTACGGGAAACCCCCGAGACCCCCGCGGTCTATCATATCGAATGCCGCAATACTTTGGAAAACTATGGTGATCTCTTTGCTCAAAATGATCGTGGAAATTTCGATCTGGTTATCGGCAATCCTCCGTGGGGTTATAGCTATACAGCGGAAGAAATTAACCTGCTTAAAGAGAAATTCACCACCGCACAGGCTTCACTTGAATCCTTTTGTTTATTTTTAGAGTATGGGCTCAGCCTCTTAAAACCCAATGGCATTCTCAGCTATGTTCTTCCCGAGGCCTTGCTGAATGTCCGGCTTCATAGCCCAATCCGCAGGCTCATCCTGGAAACCACTGAAATCCTCGATATTGAGTTGCTGGGGCAACAATTTTCCAAAGTCTTTACCCCAACCATTACCCTTATCGTCAGGAACCCCGAACATCCCGTCCGCAGTGATCATGAAATTCTCGTCTCTGCCGAAGACAGAATTCAATCAATTCCCCAACGGCGCTTTTATGAAAATAATATGTATATTTTTAATGTGAAAGCTTCAAACCTCGATGATCAAGTTATCGAGCATATGAAATCCCTCCCCGGCATTCAGTTTTTGAAAGGGAATGCCGACTTCGCACTGGGCATCGTCACAGGCAATAATAAGGATTGGATTCTCCCCAAGCCCTCTCCCAACGCTGAGCCTATTCTCAAAGGCAATGATCTTTTTAAATACAACTTTTACCCCAGTGAAAACTATATCGTCTTTGAACCTCAGAAATTTCAACAAGTTGCCCCCGAAACACTCTATCGTGCCCCCGAAAAATTACTGTATCGATTCATCAACCAAAATTTAGTTTTTACCTACGATAACCGACAAACCCTATCCCTTAACAGTGCAAATGTCTTGATTCCGCAGTTGCCGGGATACGCCATAAAATATATCCTTGCTGTTTTAAATTCGCGGGCTGCCCAGTTCTTCCATTCGATCACTTTTTCTTCGATCAAAGTCTTGCGCAAGCATATCGAATCGATTCCTATTCCCCCTTGTGACATAAAAAAACAACATGTCATTGTCAAACATGTTGATATGCTGCTGGCCGCCGCTGATAATACCGTTCGGGCAGACCTCTATGAAAAAATCGATGCACTGGTCATGGAACTTTACAACCTAAATTTTCAGCAACGCAGCTTAATTCTAGAAAAATTTGCCGAAGTAAAATTTCTATCAAGGTGAGAACGCTTTTAACGATCTTTTCAATTGGACAAGGTATAATCTTTCTCATGTTTCTTATTTTGACGGCCCAAAAGCTCTTGCGAAATCTCTTTTAAATCCACGCCTCGATCTTCAAGCATAACCAAAAGGTGGTAGAACAAATCTGAAACCTCACTACGAATTTCCACGGGATCATTGTTCTTGGCGGCAATAATCGATTCAGCGCTTTCCTCCCCGACTTTCTTAAGGATTTTGTCAATCCCTTTTGCAAAAAGATAAGTTGTATACGCCCCCTCCGGGCGCTCCAAATTGCGCGTATGAATCACTTGGGCTAACATTTCCAGGGTTTGACCCAGAGGGATATCCGCACGGACTTCAGGTTCGCCCACTGTTCTAAATGCAGCGCTCCGCTCATCCTCAACTTTATAATGAAAACAACTGAAGTAATTTTCATGACAAGCCATTCCCGTTTGTTTCACGGTCAACAGAACTGCATCCTGATCACAGTCAAACTTGATATCGATCACTTCCTGAGTATGACCTGAGGTTTCTCCTTTTCTCCATAAAGACTGACGGCTGCGGCTATAATACCATGATTGCTTTTCGCTCAAAGTCCGGCGCAAGGATTCTTCATTCATATAAGCAAGCATCAGGACTTCACGGGTTTCAACATCCTGAACTACAGCGGGAACCAGTCCGTCCGCATTCCACTTTATTTTTTGAAGGATAGGAAAACTTTCCCTACTTTCACTCATCATTCTTCCTCCATTTCTTCATATTTACCAACGCACAGGTATTTTTCGCTCTTCTAAATAGCGTTTTGTTTCGGCAATGCTATACTCCCGATAATGAAAAATCGAGGCCGCTAAAGCCGCATCTGCTTCACCGGCTGTTAGGCCCTCGGCAATATGCCCCAGGTTTCCTACCCCGCCGCTGGCAATTACCGGCAGCGAAACGGCTCGGCTTACCGCTCGGGTCAATTCCAAGTCATAACCGTTTTTCGTACCGTCACGATCCATAGAGGTCAGCAGAATCTCACCTGCCCCGAGCTGTTCCACTTCTTGGACCCACTCCAGAACATCCTTGCCGGTTGCTGTCCGTCCTCCGTGGATGAACACTTCCCAACCGCCTGCTTCCTTTTGACGCGCATCGACCGCTACAACGATACATTGGCTTCCGAAGGCATGTGCACCTTCTTTAATAATGTTGGGATTTTGGACGGCAGAAGTATTAAGCGACACTTTATCCGCACCTGCGCGCAAAACCCGGCGAATATCTTCAAGCGTACGCAGGCCTCCCCCAATCGTAAACGGGATAAAGACTTGCTCCGCAGTGCGGCGCACAACATCAATCATGGTTTCGCGTCCCTCAGAAGAGGCCGTAATATCTAAAAAAACGAGCTCATCCGCTCCTTCATGGTCATAGAGCGCGGCTAATTCTACGGGATCTCCCGCATCGCGTAAGTTGATAAAGTTTGTCCCTTTAACAACCTTTCCTTTGTGCACATCCAGGCACGGTATTATTCTTTTGGCCAGCATGTACTTCACCTCCCCAGGATTTTTAATGCCTCAGGCAAGGTAAAAGCCCCCGCATAAAGGGCTTTCCCGACAATGGCACCTTCAATCGATACTCCGTTGGCGGCTTGCGCCTGCAGCTTCTGCAAATCCTCAAGGCAAGAAACTCCGCCCGAAGCGATAATTTGCAGCCGGCTTACCCGAGCTAATTGAACTGTGCTGTCAATATTCGGTCCCTGCAGCATTCCATCCCGCGCGATGTCTGTGAAAATAATCCGCCGGACACCCGCCTCTTTCATCTTCAAGGCTAAATCGATGGCCTTCATTTCTGTTGTCTCAGCCCATCCCTGGACTGCTACTTGGCCATTTTTAGCGTCAATACCGACAATAATCTTCTCCCCGTAACGTTTGACCGCTTCGGCCACCAATTGCGGATTTCGCACTGCGACGGTTCCGAGGATGACCCGAGCCACTCCTAAATCCAGCAATTCCTTGATTCTCTCGAGTGTACGGATTCCTCCCCCAACCTGAACCTTGAGATCAACCTTGTCAACCACTTCACGAATCACACCATCATTCACCGGTTTCCCTGCGAATGCTCCGTTTAAATCCACCATATGAAGATATTCGGCGCCCTCAGCCCTAAAGCGCTGCGCAACTTCGAGGGGATTTTCCGCATAGACCGTGGAATCCTCCATCCGGCCCTGCAACAGGCGAACGGCTTTGCCTTCTTTTAAATCAATGGCCGGAAACACGATCATTTTTACTCACCCACCTTCCGAAGTTTTCGAGCAGTTTTAAGCCCCAGGGGCTTGATTTTTCCGGATGGAATTGCGCTCCCCAAACATTATCGCGACCGACTAAAGCGGGAAAGCGGACGCCGTATTCACAGCTTCCCGCGATATCCTCGGGACGTTTGGGAACGGCATAGTACGAATGCACAAAATAGAAGAAGGATTCATCCGGGATTCCTTCCCATAAAAATGAAGAATTTTCCTGATGGACATTATTCCAGCCCATATGCGGTATCTTTCGTCCTTCGGGAAAGCGCACGACACGACCGGGCAAAAGTCCCAGACCCTGATGTTCTCCATGTTCCTCTCCGACTTCGAAAAGCACCTGCATGCCTAGGCATATTCCTAAAAAAGGGCGGCCCGCAGCGGCATATTGACGCAAAGGTTCAACCCATCCTTGCTCATTTAAAGCCACCATCGCATCGGCAAAAGCCCCCACACCGGGCAAAATGATTCCATCGACATCCTTAAGCTCTGCTCTATCGGCTATAATTTTTGCGGGAAATTCAAGCCGAAGCAAGGCTTTTTCAACACTTCGCAAATTGCCTCGTCCATAATCGATAATCCCAATCACTTATTCGCACCTCCTAACCCATGAGCCGGCTTCAATCCGGCTCCGCCTCTTCAAAATCATGATTCTCTGCACGCTTACTACTCCTTAGCCTATAAAACGCCTTTAGTTGATAAAACACCTTGAAAACGAGGATTTAGACGAACCGCCAGACCTAAGGCCCGTCCTGCCCCTTTAAAAACAGCTTCCATAATATGATGACGATTCTTGCCTGTCAGCAGATGGATATGCAGCGTTATTCCGGCATTAACGGCCAGAGCACGAAAAAATTCTTCCGCCATCTCGACCGGAAAATCCCCAATCATCCCATCCGGACATTCAACATTCCAAACAAGATAAGGGCGATTCGAAAGATCAAGCGCGACCTGAACTAAAGCTTCATCCATCGGCAAAAGGGTATCCCCCACACGTTCAATCCCTTGACGTTCACCCAAGGCCTTTTGCAAAGCTTGTCCCAAGACAATCCCGCAATCCTCAATCGTATGATGCGAATCGACCTGCAGATCCCCTTTGGCCTGGACCTCTAAATCAAAATAGCCGAAACGGCTCAAGGAAATGAGCATATGGTCAAAAAAGCCGATACCTGTCGCAACTTGGGCTTCACCGCTGCCATCCAGATTAACCCTGACTTTAATTTGTGTTTCCCGGGTTTTTCGTTCGAGAGTTGCTTCCCGCATTTGCATCCCTTCCTCGTTCATCATTTCCTTCTTGCTTCCACAGCCCGGGCATGGGCCTCCAAGCCTTCCCGGCGGGCAAAGTGTGCAATCGAATCGGCATCTCGTTTTAATGCTTCTTCAGAATAATTGATGACACTCATTTTCTTCATAAATGTGTCTACATTCAGGGGCGAGTAAAAACGCGCTGTGCCCCCTGTCGGTAAAACGTGATTCGGGCCGGCAAAATAGTCACCCACAGGCTCCGGTGAAAAACGCCCAAGGAATACCGCCCCGGCATTTCTAACCTTCCCTAACCATCGAAACGGTTCTGCCACGACGAGTTCAAAATGTTCCGGAGCAATTTGATTGGCTAAAGATAACCCTTCCTCTAAATCTTGAACCAATATTGCCGCTCCGTAGTTTTCCCAGGAACTGCGGGCAATATCTTCACGCGGCAGATCAGCGAGCTGTCGTTCTACTTCCTCAATGGTCCGCTCTAACAGTGTCCGGTCAGGAGACACCAGAATTGCCGAAGCGAGGCGATCATGCTCGGCTTGGGACAGCAAATCTGCGGCAAGCTCTTTCGGACGTGCCGAGTCATCTGCCAAGACAAGAATTTCACTTGGACCGGCCAGCATATCAATATCGACCGTTCCGAAAACCTGCTTTTTCGCCAGAGTTACGTAGATATTGCCGGGACCCGTTATTTTATCCACAGGAGCGATTTCCTTTGTTCCATAGGCTAAAGCCGCGATTGCCTGCGCACCGCCTACTTTATAAATTTCGGTAACTCCCGCTTCGGCAGCCGCAACCAAAACCTCGGGCAGAAGCGAACCATCCGAGCGCGGAGGGCTCACCATGACGATTTCTTCAACGCCGGCAACTACAGCAGGCAAAGCGTTCATCAGAACGGACGAAGGGTATGCAGCCGTGCCGCCGGGCACATAAATTCCTACTCTCTTTAAAGGAAGAATAAGTTGACCGAGGATAGATCCATCCTCTTGCGTATCAAACCAGGAGGGACGTTTCTGTTTTTCGTGAAACGAAAGAATATTCGCTTTCGCTTGGCGAACCGTTGCCAGAAACGCTTCATCAACTTGGCTGTATGCTTTTTTTGTTTCAGCAGGGCTTACTTTTAATCCTGATTCACGCAGATTAACTTTATCCAGTGTTTCCGTCAAACGGTAGAGGGCTTCATCCCCTTCTTGGCGAACGCTTTCCAAAATGTCGCTTACCCGTTGTTCGAGCTCTGCAGCATTGCCATAGGATTTACGGGTTAAACGCTCTAAATTCATATTCTCTAATTTTTCAACCTTCATTACCGGAAATCCTCCAATCATTATTTTACAGCGACGATCTCACGAAGTTTTTCAGTTAAATCATTGATCCGTTGGTATTTCATGCGATAGGCCACTCGGTTGGCAATCAAGCGGGTTGTTGCTTCCAGAATCGGGGCCACTTCGACAAGGTGATTTTGACGCAACGTTGTGCCGGTAGAAACAATATCGACAATCATTTCGGCAAGATTTACACGGGGTGCCAACTCAATATTGCCATGAAGCTTAATCGGAACGACTTGCATACCCTTTTGCCGGAAAAACTCTTCGGTTACCCGCGGGAATTTCGTGGCGACCCGCTGATGATTGAGGACATTTAAGTCAAACATGCCATCCGGCAATCGCGGCGGAACGCTTTCCTCAGGCATCGCAACAACAAATCGGCAATACCCGAATTTGAGATCGAGGAGTTCGGCGACATCTTTATTTTCCTCTAAAAGCGTATCCTTACCGACAAAACCAATATCAGCCGCTCCATGTTCTACATAGGTCGGGATATCGGTTGGACGGCAAATAATAATTTGTGCTTCAGACCCTTTTAAAGAAAAAAGCAGTTTCCGTGATTCCTCACTAACCTCGCCGCATTCGATCCCTGCCTTCGTTAAAACCTCCAAAGAATCCGTCAGTAATTTCCCCTTGGGGAGAGCTATTGTTAAAAAGCCTCTGGACATACTCTATCTCCTCTCCGTCTATAATTAACTATCCAAAGTATTTCTCAAGGTTAAGGTATTAGTCCTTTTTCTACACTATTGTCCCTTGTTGATTTGCTTTATCGTTTTACCTCGTTAAATTGTTAATTCGTTATGAATGTATTATAGCAGTCTTGTTTTAAAGTAACAACCATAATCTTTAGAAAAAAAAGGCTTGAATCCGAAAGATTACGGATCCAAGCCTTTTTTTAATCCCCCATCATGATCCCAAGCTTCCGGGCAGCATTTAAAACCGGTTCATCGGGACTCACTTTTTTCAATTTATTAACCGCTTCTGCCAAAGGAACCCGGACGATTTTCTGACCCTGCAGAGCAACCATAGTTCCAAAATCACCGTCAAGGGCTGCTTCGACCGCAGCTACTCCGTAACGGGTGGCAAGCACCCGGTCGGCAGCATTGGGGGATCCGCCTCGTTGCAGATGACCTAGTACCGTAACCCGGGTTTCCATTCCCGTCAAGGTTTCAAGATCTTCGCCAAGTTTTGCCCCGATCCCTCCAAGCTTGATGGGATCGATTCGACCCGGCATTTTCCGTTCCACCACCATTTCACCGCCTAATGGTGCAGCACCCTCGGCAACGACAATAATACTGAACTTCTTACCCAAATCCGCTCTTTTCTTGACAGCTGCCGCAACCCTGGATAATTCGTACGGAATTTCCGGTATCAGAATAACATCCGCACCCCCTGCCACACCGGCATAAAGAGCAATCCAGCCCGCATAGCGGCCCATCACTTCTAAAATCATGACCCGATGATGCGATTCAGCTGTTGTGTGCAATCGGTCAAGGGCGTCCTGCGCTGTGGACACAGCGGTTTGGAACCCGAAAGTTACATCTGTAGCCATGAGATCATTATCAATGGTCTTGGGAATTCCGATAACCGGGAGTCCTTTCTTCGCAAATTCCAAAGCAATGCTTAAACTCCCGTCACCCCCAATGGCGAGAAGTGCTTCAACACCAATCCCTTGAAGTTGGGAAATAACATCGTCCGAACGGTCTACCGGTTGGATCTGACCGTCAACTAAGGTCGAATAAGCAAAAGGATTATCGCGGTTCGTCGTTCCTAAAAGAGTTCCCCCGCGCGGAAGAATTCCGGAAACATCGGACAGGTTCAACAGACGATACTCTTCTTCGACCGCCCCCCGAAAACCATCCCGAATTCCGATCACCTCAATTCCCTCTTGGTAACCGCTTTTTACGATTGCCCGAATTACGGCATTCAGACCCGGGCAATCTCCTCCACCGGTAAGAACGGCTAATTTATGCATTCCATTCCCTTCTTTCATAGAGTTTTACTCTATTCGCTTAATTTGAGCAATCCCCTTGCGTTGTGCCAGCATCTCCGCTTCGGCCGGACTTAGATCGATACCCATCTCAGCCTGCGTGCCCTGTCCCCGAAGTTTCTGGACCGCTTGGATGACCTCAGTGATATTATCACCATACACTAAAACCGTTGGATTGGGTTTAGCTTTGGGATTCATCCGCTCCGCTAAAGCTCCGAGGTTCATAGCAAAACCCGTTGCCGGCAAAGCATAACCAAACTCACCATAAAGTGCATCATAACGCCCGCCTTCGATAACGGGATAACCGATATCGCGGACATATCCTTCGAAAACGGCACCTGTATAATACGTAAAACCGCGAAGAATCCCGAGGTCTAAGGCTACATACTCCTGAACTTTAAAATCCCGTAAGTATTCATAAACCATTTTGAGGGAAGCCACAGCATCTTGTAAGGACGGGCTTTGGCTCCATTCTAAAACTTCTTCAAGCATCTCTGCTTGGCCATGGAAATGCGGTATCTTTAAAAGAATCTTCCTTGCCGAATCGGGAAATTCGCTTTGCTCGACGAGTCGTTCAATACCAACCAAATCTTTATGGGCTAAAAGTTCCTCATAGTTAAGCCGAAACTCTGAGTCAATCTTTAATTCGTCCATAATCCCCGAAAAAATACCCATATGCCCAAGATTGAATTGGAAATCATTCAGTCCCAGTTCACGCAACGATTCAACCGCCAGAGCAATGACCTCGGCATCTGCTAAAGGATTAGCTGAACCCATAAGTTCAACTCCGGCTTGCCGGTACTCCCGATTGCGATTGGATACGGTCCGGTAAATATCGGCCGAGTAACATAATCTCAAAGGCAGCTCAGATCCTTTTAAACGCGAGCTGACCATACGGGCAATCGGCGTGGTAAGCTCCGGACGAAGAACAAGGACATGCCCTTGGCGATCAAAAAATTTATAAAATTGATCCCCTTTTTCTTCATCCGGCTGCAAACATGCACCATATTCTAAAGCAGGTGTTGAGACTTTTTGATAGGCCCATAGCTTAAACAAAGTAACAATTTTCTGTTCCACTTGATCTTGGATAGCCATCTCTTCGGGTAAAAGATCCCGCATTCCTGTGGGTATTCTTAATCCTAAGGAAGAACGATTCATTAAAACTTCTCCTTTTCCTCTAATCTTTTAAGAATGAGTTGATAACCATCAGCACCAAAATACAAACACCGCTTAACCCTGCTGATCGTCGCCGTACTGGCCCCCGTTTGATGGGCAATCGTCGTATAGGTTACATTCTTCTCCAAAAGCTTAGCCACTTCTAAGCGTTGGGCTAAAGCTTTAATCTCCGCAATTGTTGCGATATCCTGAAAAAAACGATAACATTCTTCCTTATTCTTCAATAACAAAATAGCTTCAAACAGTTCATCATTTAAAGGATCGCGCAGGCGGCGATCAACCCCTTCTAAAGATTTCCCAGCCTCAGCCTCTTTATCTTCTTGAGACGGTTTATTACCCTCGTCCACAAGACATCATCTCCTTATTCTTCTTCACTTTAATTTATTAAAGTATTGAGGTGTTGTCAAGGAAGTTATAAAAAAAGTACTTGCTAAAATCTCATTTTCTGTGTAGAATAGTTTTATTCTATTCTTGTTTAAACCACTTTAATTCAATTGAATAACACTCTTATCCAGAGTAGGTGGAGGGACTGGCCCGATGAAACCCGGCAACCGGCAGAAATGTACGGTGCTAACTCCTGCAGGAATAACTGGGAGATGAGAGGAAATCCGAATGTTAACTTCGCGGGATTCCTCCGTGAAGTTTTTGTTTGCTCAAAAGGAGGGAAATCATTGATTAAGATTGAGCATTTAAGTAAAACCTATACTTCCCATAAGGGAAATGTCGTCGCTCTCGAAGATATCTCTCTTGAGATCGCCCAAGGAGCTATTTACGGCATCATTGGACTCAGCGGTGCGGGAAAAAGTACTCTTGTACGCTGCCTGAATCGTTTAGAAGAACCGACCGGCGGTCAGATTTTGATCGATGGTCAGGATATTACAAAACTTTCCGGGAAAGCGCTTCGCGAAACCCGGCAGACGATCGGGATGATTTTTCAGCACTTCCATTTGCTTCAATCCAGAACGGTAGGCGAAAATATTGCCTTTCCCCTTGAAATCGCCGGATATAAGAAAAATAAGATCAAACCTCGGGTTGAAGAACTCCTTCAACTGGTCGGGCTGGCCGATAAAGCCGATGCCTACCCTTCTCAATTAAGCGGCGGTCAAAAACAGCGGGTAGGAATTGCCCGGGCCCTTGCAACCCGCCCCAAAGTCCTTCTCTGTGACGAAGCAACCTCAGCCTTGGACCCCCAAACAACGGTCTCCATCCTCAACCTATTACGCGATATTAACCAACAGTTTGGACTGACGATCGTTATAATTACCCATGAGATGAAAGTCATTAAAGAAATCTGTTCTGACGTGGCGGTTATTGACGCCTCTAAAATTGTCGAAAACGGTCCGGTTGAACAAGTCTTTATCCAACCCCAATCCGCGATTGCCAAAGAATTTATTTCCAGTGTCTTCCCCAATGAATTACCGGGTGACCTTCTCCGGGAACTGGCAACCCACGCGGATTCGGAAATTATTCGGATTCACTTTCTCGGTTCGCGGGCTTCAGATCCCATTATTGCCGATTTGATGAAGGATTGTCAGGTCCGCGCCAATATCCTCTATGGAAGCATTGACCACCTGCGCTCAACACTGTTTGGCACACTAACACTCGAGCTTCAAGGTTCAAAAGAACAACTTGCCAAGGCTCACACTTATCTTGACGAACGCGGGCTAAAAATGGAGGTGATCCAAAATGGGATTTGATTGGTCTATTATGGCAACTCCCGGCTATTGGCCGAATATGGTTCACGTCTTAACCCCGGCTCTTTTAGAAACGCTTTATATGGTTATCGTTTCAACCGTACTTGCCTATATTATCGGGGTTCCCCTCGGCGTCATCCTTGTCATTTCATCACCGGGACACATTCTTCCTACTCCTTGGGTTGAACGCATTCTGGGAACGATCGTTAATATTTTCCGTTCTGTTCCGTTTATCATTTTACTCGTATTCCTTATTCCTTTTACACGGAAGCTTATCGGTACTTCGATTGGAACAACAGCGGCCATTGTCCCGCTTGTCATTTCCTCGGCACCCTTTGTCGCCCGGATGGTCGAAAGCTCCTTAAAGGAAGTCCCTTATGGGGTAATTGAGGCGGCACTTTCGATGGGAGCTTCACCTTGGCAAATCATCTACAAGGTTCTTCTCCCTGAAGCTAAGGCTTCCCTGATTCTTGGCTTTGCGATCACCACAATCAGCGTAATCGGCTATACTGCCATGGCCGGAGCTGTCGGCGGCGGCGGTTTAGGAGCCTTAGCCATTGATTATGGCTACAATCGTTTCCGAACCGATGTTATGCTGATTACCGTTATTCTGCTTGTTCTTATCGTTCAAGGCATCCAATCGATCGGTACCTCTTTTGCTCGAAAATTAACGAGTCATTAATCTCCAAGCTCCAGTTTAATTGTTTCCGTTTTCGCCAATCGTGCTTCTTGAGCTGATGGGCCCGTTATCTCAAGTGCTTGAATATAATCATATAGAAATGAACCATGTCAGTCATTGATATGAAGTAGGAGGTATTAACATGTTTAAATCCAAACGCCGTCTGGCAACACTTATCCTCGGTTCTCTCGTCTCCCTTTCCCTTCTGGTCACCGGTTGCGGTAACAATACAGCGAGCAACGCGGGAAATACAGCTTCTTCCGGTAATCTGACTGTCCTAAAAGTTGGAGCGAGTGCGAAACCCCATGCCGAAATTCTTGAGCATATCAAACCGGAACTCGCTAAACAAGGCATCGACCTTCAGATTCAAGTCTATAACGATTATGTAATACCCAATACTGCGCTTGATGCCGGTGAAATTGATGCTAACTTCTTCCAGCATAAACCCTATCTTGATACCTTTTGTAAAGACCGGAACCTGAAACTTGTTTCCCTCGGCCAAGTCCACCTTGAACCCATGGGGCTCTATTCAAAGAAAGCGGCTAAAGTCGATGAACTTCCCAGCGGGAATACCATTGCCATTCCCAATGACCCCTCAAACAGCGGTCGTGCCTTAGCCGTACTTGAAAAAGCGGAATTGATTAAACTCAAAGACGGCGTAGGGGTTAACGGAACAGTTCAAGATATCGTAAGCAATCCTAAGAATTTTAAAATTACGATGATTGATGCCGCACAGCTTCCCCGCGTATTGGACGATCCCAAAACTGCCGGTGCTGTTATTAATACCAACTTTGCTCTTGAAGGCGGTTTAAATCCTAAAGATGCCCTCACCATTGAAGTGGCAAAGGATAATCCCTATTCCAACATTATCGCGGTTAAAGAAAATCGCAAAGATGATCCTAATCTGCAAAAGCTGATGCAGGCTCTTAGAAGTGATGATGTTAAGAAATTCATTGAAGACAAATATCAAGGATCAGTTCTTCCTTCATTCTAATCCGACCAAAAATGGATATGCGCAAAACCTATGGTCGTGTAGTTTCGGGTCTTTTTCAATAATCCATAATTATGTGCGTACAAAAATGAGGCTGTTTTGCGACAGCCTCATTTTTATTGCCGAAGTCTGTTCATTTCCTCGTATTACCAGCGCAAGGCAGGGATAGAACCGCAATGTTCCCATACACTAAGTGCAAATATTTAAGCAAGGGAGGATCTTATGAATTCCTTCGAACGAAAGATTCAAACCCGCTTACGCCTTCATCCGGAGCGCCTGCGCTTGCTCTTAGCCCTGCCCACCGAGGAAACCGTTGAGACGCTCAGTCATTATCATATCTTTGAGTCTAAAAATGCATACCTGGGTCAGCTTCTGGCTTCCCTGTTCCCGCAATGGGAAGTCCTAGCCTGTGATGGCCATACGGCCTTGGGGAAACTCCTCCGACTCTTTGAGAATTCGCCCATCAGTCCCATCCGGCATGAAGATCAATTTATACGTTCCAATCTTCTCCGTCTTCGGATTTTAGCAGAAACTTCGGGGCCCTTTCCGTTTTCTCCTTTATCGATCCAGGAAAACTTGCTGACATTTCTATCGGGCTCCGAGATTCTTGCCGATTTGCCACAGTTTGAGGTGATTTCTTTTTCTCCCGCCGAAATCGCACCCCTAACCCCTGAGCTTGAGCGCTATAAATTAAGTCCGATCAGCCGGCGTTACGTTCAAAATCTCTTTTATCGCGAACGCCAAGAGGCAATTTTCTCAGTACTGGCCTATCTGACTAAAAACTATCCCTTGCTGGGAACATGCCGCCAAGCGTATGCTGTGATGCTTTCCTTAGATGAAATCGATAAGTGGAACCGGCACCCCTTCTGCCTCCGTCTTCTTGCCAATCGTTTTTGGGAGTATCGCACACAGGAGATCCTCTGAGCTGCATTAACCCATTTTCGTTCTCAATGCCCTTTTTCCTCGCCCATAAAAAATCATCATAAGTACGGCTGCAACGAGAGCCAGAGCGGCACCAAAATAGAATGGAGCTTGATTATTAACTTGATCATAAAGGAAACCTGCAATCAGACTCGCCGGCAGAAGCGTTATTCCGACAATACAATTGTACAATCCAAGACCGGTACCTCTTTTGCTCTTATCGATTATGTCTGAAACCAGGGCTTTTTGAATGCCATCCGTCGCCGCGCTGTAAAGGCCGTAGCAAGCAAACAGAAGAATAACTATAGCAGGGCTGCTTGTCTTTCCAAAACCAAAATAGATCATCGCATAAAGAAGATAACCGAAAATGATCAGTCTTTCACGCCCTATTTTATCGGATAACATACCTGCAGGAATCGCAAAAAGCACTGAAACGGCATTAAAAAGAAGATAGATCATGGGAATATAAGGATCAGCGATCCCTATATCGCTGGCTTTGATCAAAAGCAGAGCATCTGTTGAATTGCCCAGAGTAAAAATAAAGATTATGGCCAGGAACGCATAATAGCGAGGTGAAAAATCCTTTAAAGAAATTTTGCCCAGGCGTTCTGATTTATCTCTTTTTCTCTCTTTTACAAAAAAGATGACCGAAGCTAAACCTAATAAACCCGGAATAGCAGCCAAGAGAAATACTTTACGGTATTCTCCGGGAAAAAGCATCAATACCCCGGTGGCTAAGAGAGGGCCCAGAATCGCTCCGCTATTATCCATCGCCTTATGAAACCCAAAGTTTTTCCCTTTATTGCCGGGATCTGACGAACCTGCAACTAAGCTGTCTCTCGGGGCTGTTCTAATTCCCTTACCGACTCGTTCCGTAAATCTGACGATCAGCACTTGCAGTGGAGTTGTCACGAAGGCAAATAAGGGCGAAAGGACTGCCGTAAATGCATAACCAATGATCATGAAGGGCTTGTTCTTCCCAATTTTGTCGCTCCACCAACCTGACAACGCTTTGAGAACAGACGCCGTACTTTCGGCAATTCCTTCAATCAATGAAAGTTCGGTTTTCGTAGCACCGAGAGTTACGAGAAACAAAGGCATTATTGCATAGATCATCTTGGTTGTTGTATCCGTCAAAAAGCTTGTCAATCCGACAAAGAAAATATTCCGTTCAATTCCCCATATCTTTTGGGGTTCTTTTTTCCCCTTCGTGTTCTCCTCCATATTCCCTTTCATGTTCTCCTCCCCCTTCGCCCTCTCCTTAACTGTCTACTCAGTATCTTCGTTATGTTGAAATACGAGCTCACTGTACTTTTCAAAGACTTCGTTAATTTGTTCCCGTTTTTCCCTTGCACGCTCTCTCTCGGAAGCATGGAAGAGATCCCTAGCTTCAATCTTATTAAGCCAGGATATCAGTTTCTGCAGCTCCTCTTCCTCTTCGTCAAGCTCAGCGAAGGTAAACTTTTGGATCCTGATTTCTTTTTCTATTTCCTTAAGGTATTTCTCACATTCATTGATAAATTCCCTATACTCTTCATCCCGAATCGAATTAAACTTGGCGCTGATTCTTTCTTCATGACTTTCATTCAGACATACGCTTTCCATCAAAAGAACTTCCCCGCTCTTACCTTCTATATCTTCGGCTATACTTACTAAAGCAGAGTAGTTTTTTTCACTATAGGGCAATATCCACATGGATTGATGAAAATTCACGGCACCCAGCTTTTTTAATCCGCGCCAGGCAGCAACCCGATATCTTGAAGGTTCAGTCGGTAAATTATAATTTAAGACAAGCCACTTTCCTTTTTCCACGGAAATCCTCCTATACGTTCCCTATAGTTATAATAGTTATAATAGTTATAACTATTGTAATAGTCGTTACATACATATTATCACTCTGTAACACCCGTTACAATACTAAATGTAAAAAAAGAAAAGCACGGAAAGACTGCTTTGATCGAATCATCCGCAGGTCTTTTGTGCTTTCTCCTCTTAGTCGTATAAATATTGAGCGGTAAAGGAATCCCTATTTCAGATAAAGATAACGTTCCATACTGGGGAGATAAGGAGACCATTCTGAATCGGGATAACCTTCTTTGGCATGACGGAATTGCCAAAGTTCGGCCTCCATTGCGTCGGCGTAATGAACCAGCAAGGCTTCCATTATTTTCGGACGCTTTGGCGACTGCCATTCATAGCGTCCATGATGGCTCGCCAGGATATGCATCAGCTTGGTCTTCAGTTCTGCCGGAAAACCGAGAATCATGTCTATCTCACGCGTAATCATCTGAATGCCGATGACAATATGTCCCAGCAACCGCCCTTCTGTTGTCACGTCAATGCCCCGGGCATATTTATATTCATCGATTTTCCCTAAATCATGAAGCAAAGCCCCAGTAATCGTCAGATCACGGTTTACTTCCGGATAATGAGCCGCAAGCGCAGCGGCAAGCTCCGCCACTTCCACACTATGCTCCCACAACCCTCTTAAATAAGCCTGATGAATCTTGCGGGCCGCTGGGCAGCTTCGGTAAGCATCACCAATTTTCGGATCATCGAGAATCTGATGGATCAATAAACTTAAATACGGATCTTTCACCTCTTCAATCAAGGTTTTGAGCCGTTTCTCTAACTCTGCAGCGGATACAGGAGAAGCCTGTAAAAGCTCTGTCAGATCAATTTTATCCTCAGGCACAGGTTGAAGAGCCTCAATCGTCAACTCAAGGTTTCCCCTGAATTCATTAACCTGACCTTTCAATTCGAAAACATCAAATTCTTGGAGCCAATGGTTCATTTGGAGTGTCATCTCCCAAACCTTTCCTCCGATACTGCCTGTGCGATCCTGACAGGTCAAAATAAGATAGCTGCCGGGTTTATTGCGGAAGGAAGCTTCCTTCCAATCCGTAATCAAAAAGGTCCCCTGGAATCGTTCTCCTGCCTTTAGATCTTGTATCATTTTCGTTCCCCTTTATTCACTCTTTATTTATGTATTTATTTATTCACTTGTCTTTCCTTAAGTCCCAACGCTTTCACTCCGTTGTTAAGTATACACTAAGAATACAGTTCAAGGGCCTCACTCACCCGCTCCCGAATTTTGGCGCGAAGTTCCGGCGGTTCTAAAACCTCAGCGGAAGAACCAAACCCTAAGAGCCATGTTATAAATTCATTTTCACCGATAATTAAATCCTCCATGATCCATGTGTTCTCTTGCTCTTGTTTGATCACGCAAGAAGATCGATGGGCGACATCCTTTTTAAGTTTAACCAAAGTATGTGACCGATCATAAAACCGAACTTTTACAGTCATAGGGTCCCCAAACTCCATTCCCCAACGCGGAGCCAGCCATGTATTAAGATTAAAACCCTCAGGACGTTCAAATCCTTCATTAAGCCTGGATATCTCTTTCATTTTAAGTAAATGATAGCTTTTGATAATCTGATCATGCCGTGCTGTAAGATACCAGCATCTTAAGCGGGAATAATAAACAAGCCCTAAGGGCTCAACCACTACGCTTTTTTCACCATATGTAAACCGGATTTTTTGCTTTTGCAGAATTGCGTTTTTTAAAGGCAAAAAAAGCTCAGGCGTAATCAATTCCAAAGGTGTCAAATTTCCTTTTATCAAACGATAGTTCCCTTCCCCCTCAAAATTAAGGGATGCCAGAAGTTTTTGCTTCAATATTTCCTTTTCCGTGCTCTCCGCCGCAAGCAGATTCAAAGTATCCACTATTGCCAAAGCTTCCCCAATATTGATATGAAAGAGTGATTTATGGGAATTGGATTGGAGCAAATACCATTTCACATGAGGTTCAAAAAGCGTGTTTTCATGATCAAAACGCCCATCATCTCCTTGCTCATCATGATCGGTATAGATCGGCAGCCGAACTTCAAGGGAAGTCAGCATGGTGCGTAAATCCTGTTGAATTGTGGACAGTGGAACTGTACACGCTTTAGCTAAATCAGCCACAGAAATGCCCTGTGCAGAATGAGCGCTCAGCAATGCTATTATTTTTTCAATGCGTTCCACTGAAGTCATTTTGCTCCTCCTTTGAATACATTTCAAGCATCCGGGCCCATTCCCCGCGCATTTTATCCCGTAATTCCGGCGGCTCTAAAACTTCGGCACTGCTCCCGAATCCCCTCAGCCAAACCGCAATCTCCTCGATTCCATCAACATCTTCCGTAAGGATCAGGCCATCCTCATCCTCTTCAATTGAGCAGTGTTCCCGGTCCCGCAATTCTTCACGAACCCTCTGAAGCGTGGCATACTTCCGGTAGAATCGGACTTTGACTTTTGTCGGGGCACTGCACCGATAAATTCCCCAACTGGATTCGTAATACGCTTTTAAATCGAAATCTGTTTTGCGCTCAAAATATTCTTCTTCGAGGTCAAGGTGCAGTATTTGGTCGACGACGTAGGTTCGTATTCCGTTCTTTGATTCCGCTGTCAAATACCATTTATCCAAAACCCAGTAATAAACTATACCTAATGGATGAAGTTTTATTTCCCGGGCTGCATCTTCGCGCTCGCGTCGATAAAGAATTCGAATGACCCGGTGGGCCCGGGCAGCTTGCTCCAGTGCATTACAAATATGAATTCTACGCATATTATGACTTGGCGTGCGGCCTTGCACAAAAACGGTCTCCATTTCTTCATCTTGGGGAAGGGACACATTTAACTTTGCTTCTAAGGCAGGAATAATTCCGGGCAGGGGGCTTAACGCTTTTGTCAGCTTCAATGCTTCATAAAAAATCTGTTTTTCACGTTCATTAAGCTGCAAAGGAGGTAAAATTCCCGTTGGATTTAAGCGGTATTCATTTCCTTGACGAGTAACCAACCCTTTAACGACCAAATCCTTAACCATTCGTTCCACTGTTTTTTCCCCGGTCTCGCCTTCCGCTCCGGAATGAATCCGCTTCTCTATTTCTGTGATGCTCAAACCTTTCCTGAATCGTTGCAAAAGCTCTAAAATCTCCATCTGGCGCAGTGCCGCATCCTTAAGCGGAATCAGTTCATTCCAGCCGGGGCTGCCTAGAAAAAGTCCTTTTTCATTATCTTCCGCAAACACATATTCTTTCTGGTTAAGCTCTTCGATATCGCGGTTTAGCGTAGCTTCACCCGTCATAAATCGCTGGGCAAGATCTTTTCGCGTATGCTGCCAAGGTTCTTTCGCAATGAGTTTAATCAGCTCTGTTTGACGCTTTAATTTATTCAAGGCGATTCCCTCATTCCCCATAATCATCTCGGGAGGTATAAAATGGATTTAGAAACTCACATACAAAAACCGATGATTTCCTTAAAGTTTACACCGGAGGCCAAAGACTTTTTGTTTCAGAAGAAGGTGGATTCGATACACATCATCTCCATGGATCTTGATGCATGTTGTATTCCCGTCGTTTCCCCTCCTGCAGTGCGCCGGGGCGCTCCGCATAACTCGGAAAGATTTATCACCATGGATGCAGACGGGATAACCGTCTACTATGATCGTTGCCTTCC
Organism: Desulfitobacterium sp.; assembly: GCF_034927245.1. GTDB lineage: Bacteria > Bacillota > Desulfitobacteriia > Desulfitobacteriales > Desulfitobacteriaceae > Desulfitobacterium_A. The sequence continues at coordinate 151,761 of NZ_JAYFQK010000038.1, read as the reverse complement.
AAAACGTGCGGAAATCATAATCGAGCTTTCAGTGGTAGGTTTTTTCAAAAACTTACGGGTTGCTAATTGGCGCATTAAATTCTAAACCTAAATCTTAGTTTATCAAAAAAGTCAAACTCTTACAAAATAAATAAGGCACTTAGGTCAAATTGAAAACCTAAGTGCCCTTCTATTATGATTCATTATTCCAATACCTGAAGGCTTATCTTATAGTCATAAATAAGCTGATTATACAGACCATTGGCTGCTCCCTTTATCATCAACTTTCGAGAGCGGTCGATAAGCGATTGATGAATTTCCTCTCTCCGCGCCAAAAAACGAAGGATCTTCTGAATTTCCGGATCTTCTGTTCTGTCTATACTTTTTTCATAAAAGATTTGGGATCTTAACTCTAAATCCATATCGCTTTTTAAAAGCTTAAGGGAATCTGTACCCTGCTCTATATATTCCAACTTCCAAGCTTCTCCGCGTCTATTGACATAATACCCCAATTCTCCACCCAGCTTGTGGATCAATGTGCTCAATACTTCAAGGTGAGCAAGCTCTTCCGCAATAATAAGCCCATATAATTCACGCACATAACGGTTTGAAATATTGGTCTGATGGCTTAAGTACTGCGTTATTTGGCTTAGTTCACCATCCCGCCCGGCATAATGTTCAAGAAGAAATTGAGCAAACTTGGGATCGGGCCTAGCAACATGAATGGGATAGAAAAAACGTTTTCGGTAATTATACATGCCGAATCCCTCCCTTAGTTCGCCATCCTGCCTACATTATATGAAGGGCAATAGAAAAGCGCCACCTCAATCTCACTGTTCAGTGAAAATCAGTGGCGCTCTATATTTACTGTTATTAACTCAACTTTCGCACCCCGGATGTGCGATAAGGCCTCGATATAACTTCGTGCTCTAAATTTCCTTACAAGTGTTTATTATCTAAAACAAGGAATCATTCTCCCCAATCATGTATCAGCCACGAAGATTTTTCTGTTTCTTTAATTAAAATATAATCCCAGTCTTTCTTGTCAGCTCCTTCGGTAAAAGTTACATGAAGACACATAGATTTATATGGATCTTTTCCGTAATTGGATTTATAACTACTTGGAGGAATATTTGCATTAAGGTATTTACCTGGATACTCAATAGTATCAATTTCAAGGGTAGTACCAAGGTTGTCTTTATGATAAACTCCTTGCTGATATTTCGACAACGTTCTATTCAAATTCTCCAAATTCCTGCTTTTTAAGGCATTATAGTAATCTCTAATCACTTGTTTTCCTTCATTAATATCTTCCATTGTGATTTTTTGACTAGGAACAGGTGTCGTAGGCGATGACCCATTTATATTTTCAGTATTTCTTTGAAATCGAGAACATCCAATTACGCTAAAAGATCCAATCAGCAACATGAATAAAATAAATAATAGACTTTTTCTAATTATTATCACCCCTTTCAAGAAAATAAAAAACAAAACAGAATTACGAACATATTAATATTAAAGTTTCGCACCCCAAAAGTCCTTTTTAGTTAGACCTTTTGAGAAGCTACTTGTAATCTGTTTCTGTATTTTTTACCGCTTAACTGACTCTATCGAGGGATTTTAGCTGATTAGTTAAAAAGGAATTCTCGAAAAGTCCTTTTATGTACTGATATTCCACGGAATCTTTAAATTCCAAAACGTTAACCATGCCTGACTCAGCAATGCTGGCAATCACCACTTGCAGCAACTCCTCAAATAATTCCCAGAGGCGTTCCGCCAGGTTCTTTTCGATCAGTTCATCCTTGATTTCAACAAATAACCCATCCAAGGATTCGTAAGCATTTATTCTACGAAAATAGGAGAGCAGGATATAGAGAAGATAGCAGGTTGTCACATGAGCAATCTGTGCATCAAAGTCCCGAGACTAGCAAGTCCTTAATTTTAGGTATTGTTTCGCTTCCTTAAAAAATACTTCGATGCCAACGGATGCTATAAATCTCCATCATGCTCAAAAAGCTAAGAGATGTTTCCATCGAAAGAAATAGCCGCCATTCTTTTTGATAGGGAAAACGGCAAAAATACAGTTTGACTTCCCCAATCTCTTCGTAATTCACAAGGACTTCAAAGTAACGAGTATTGCGCTTACGGCATCGTTTTTCTTTGCTCTCGTTTTTTAATGTTACGAGAAGCTGCTTGGCATTCATGGAGTTCCCTTGTTAGATATAATTTCGCTTGTCTTTCCGGACTCCACAGATAATGTGCATTGGCTTTTTGCCCATTCCACGGACGGTTTGAATAAATCCTTTGCTACTGAACCAACTATCCACTAGGACATAGTTGGCCCGGAGCCCTTTCCTATAGGCCCTCTTTAGCATGTTAAGGCCATTTGTAATTTTATCAGTGTGACATTCCCGGACTCGTTTCGCCCCAGCGGATTGGGGAGTCCGTTGTTTGCGATACTGTTCTCTACGGTGTCTGGCCTTCTTTAACCGTTTTTCTGCATGGAGGCTGAAATCTAGAGGGTTAAAGCTTTTACCGTCAAATAAGCCGAGGGTTAGGTTCTTAAAGCCCAACTTGCTTCCCTGTTTTCCCGAAACATGATCGTGTACTAAAGAAATCTGCTCAATTTTTCGGCCGGTTTTGGCTTCCGTTGTATCATCCAGTATGAAAGCTGAATGAGCTTCAATTTTCTTCTCAGAGTTTACTAAACACTGAAATTGTTTCGCAACGGCCAGTAATAACGCCCTCCACGGCATTCTTTCATTGTTTTTCAAACGATAGAGATTGTCCTTTTTCATAGCTGATACGTGTTGAAACCCACTTTTGTAGAAAGCATTAACACTTTTCAATAGCATCAGTGGAAGCATAAGCATGAGATTAACTATCTCAGAAGCGCTATAGCCCTCCTGTTTTTGAAATCCAACCTTGCGGCAAATGGTTTTGAACTTGAAGGTCTTCATCACATTTAATATAATAGTGTCAATCGAATAGCCATGAGTATGAAGGACGTTTTCAATTTCTTTGATAGACTTCCGCATGATTACACCTCGTTTTTTGGTTGATTTGGCTGATACTTAATTATACCAAAAACCCTGTGTTCATGCGGATTTTCATTGTTTTTAAACTAAGTTTTTGCCCGTTTTATCGGGTGCGAAACTTAAGTTAATATGTTCGTAATTCCATTTTGTTATTAATTAGCTGCTAAAAGTGGCACTATTAAAAGACATTTTTCTTAAATAACAACTATTCCCACCACTTGATGTAATGAGTTCCCAGAGATTTCTATTGTACAAATCACCCGAGTGTTGAGATACCAACACTTCGTAATAATACTGCGTCGAAGAATCTAAACTATACGTGACAAATACAGAATGAGTATAATCGCCAGTGCTACCGGCTCTCTTTTGTATTACGTCTCCATAATATATGCTACTCGGAGAAAGGTTATAATAAGGTTGATCATTATTTGTTCCTGTTGCTTTTGGACCATTTCCAGTATTTGTAGTAGCATAGTTCCAAAGATTCATAACACTTTCCCAATTAGGTACACCTCCACCAGTACCAGCTTGCCATATATTGTTAACCATTCTTACCCTATTGTTAATATTGTTTCTGGTTTGTTATAAGAGCCTCGGAATTAAACCTCCAGCCTCGTTATAAATTATCGGGAATTTAGGATATATAATAAATCTGGTACTGCCTAGATTATCGACAGTGCAGAAACTACATTCGATTTTGATGATACTGCAGATAGATACGGAAAAGCCTCACGTCTCAAAAAAGAACGTGAGACTTTTTGTGTTCTGCAACTCATGAAAGAAATACTAAATCTTGGATAAAATGCCTCAAGCCACCATAACTGAATAGACAAATGCCAATACAACCATTGCCTAATAACCCGAGGCAAAACTGTAGAAAGTCCAGAAAAGCCTTGTAAAGGTGAGAGGAGAAACATGCTAAGTACATCCTAAGGGCTATTATTATCAAGGATTCCGCATGCTTACTCTTGGTTGGAATAGTTGGTTTACTTACGCTCCCTTAATTAAAGCGATTACCCGGCGCGGCTTGGATGTCATCGGTATGGTTAAAGCGACCAATCAACGTTATTTACATAACGGTAAGGCGATTTTGGCTCTGAAACGAGTTCACTTTAAGCCTTTTATCCCGATATCACGTCGATATTGTGCTTGCGGAAAGTCGATTTGCTCGACAAGATGATACGCAGCCTGGCGAGCTTTAGTTAAATCTTCTGCCTTGGCACTCACGCCCAGTACTCTCCCCCCGGCGTTAACCAGCTGTCCCTCGTTCGCAGCCGCGGTTCCGGCATGAAAAATCGCCTTATTATGTTGCTCAAAGGAAGGCAAATGAATGGGAATTCCTTTCGTATAGGCTTGGGGGTATCCGGGCGAAGCCAACACAACACACACAGCCGTATCCTTGCTCCATTCCAATTGGATATCTTGGAGTGTCCCTTCCGTGCATGCCCAAAGAACAGGCAGAAGATCTGATTTCATTCTCAGCATCACCACTTGGGTCTCCGGATCTCCAAAACGGGCATTAAATTCAAGCACTTTAGGTCCTTCGGGAGTAAACATAAGCCCTACAAAAAGTACGCCTTGAAACATTTCATCGCGTTCTTGCATAACCTCAAGTGTTGGGCGGACAACCTCTTGCATAATTTGTGCCTCGACTTCGGGGGTCCAGAAGGGCGGCGGACTATAGGTTCCCATTCCACCCGTATTGAGTCCCTGATCCCCATCTAAAGCCCGTTTATGATCTTGTACAGGTACCATGGGCAGAGCGGTTTTTCCATCCGTAAAGCAAAGCAAGCTAACTTCCTGTCCTGTTAAATATTCCTCGACAACCAGCGTTTTTCCCGAAGCCTTGAAGGCCCCTTCCATAATTTCATCCACAGCCTCTAACGCTGTATCCTGATCCTCCGCTATAATTACGCCTTTACCTGCCGCTAAACCGTCCGCTTTTAAAACACAAGGCGCTCCAATTTGCCGAATATAAGCTTTCGCCTTTTGGGCGTCCTGAAAAACTTCCCAGCCCGCTGTTGGGACGTTTGCTTTATGCATAATTTCCTTGGCAAAGGACTTGCTGCCCTCTAAACGGGCCGCTGCACGGCTTGGACCAAAGATTCTCAGCCCCTTCTTTTGAAACGCATCAACGATCCCCAGCGTCAACGGCTCTTCCGGTCCAACCACCGTTAAATCGATTGCTTTTTCTTCGGCAAACGCTAACAAAGCGGGAATGTCATTCGCTTTAATATTAACATTCCATCCCAACGTCCCCGCATTACCCGGTGCAACATAAATCTGCTCCACATCGGGACTTTGAGCAAGCTTCCAAGCCAGAGCATGTTCTCTGCCGCCGCTGCCTACGACTAAGATCTTCTTGCCGATATCAGACACCCTCCTTCTTTAAAATTACTAGCGCTTTAATGTTGGAAATGTCGCCGATGGGTATACACCATGATCAGGTTTAGACGATTGGCAACTTCGAGTACCTCTTGATCCCGAATTGAACCTCCGGGCTGAACGACGGCACGAATACCGGCTTTAGCCGCTTCTTCCAAAGAATCCGGGAATGGGAAAAAGGCATCGGAAGCAAGATAAGAACCCTGTGCTTTTTCTCCGGCCTGTTCCATCGCGATTTTTACGGAACCGACCCGATTCATCTGCCCGGCTCCTACGCCAAGAGTTTGGCCGTTTTTCGTTAGGACAATAGCATTGGACTTGACATGTTTAACGACTTGCCAAGCAAATTCAAGCTCAAGTAAATCCTCAGCCGTCGGTTTTTGCTCGGTAACAACCTCCCATTCCGGAGTAGGGGTTGTCCCTAAATCTTCTTCCTGAACCAGCAATCCCCCTTGAATTGTGCGGATTTTCCATCCCTTTTCGGTGGTTGCTTTAGATCCTTTCGCTTTTCCGATAACGACAAGTCGAAGATTCTTTTTATTCTTAAATATCTCTTTTGCTTCCGGGCTGAACTCCGGAGCCACAATAACCTCATAGAAACGTTCATGGACAAGTTGAGCACACTCGGCGTCAACCACGCGATTGAAAGCTAAAATTCCGCCATAAGCTGACACCGGATCAGCTTCCAGGGCCCGTTCATAGGATTCCAGCGGGGTTTTGCCAATCGCTGTTCCACAAGGATTTGTATGTTTAATAATGACACAAGCGGGTTCATTAAACTCTTGTACGAGTGACCAGGCAGCCTCCATATCAACCCAGTTGTTATAAGAAAGTTCCTTGCCTTGAAGCTGGACTCCACCAGCCAAAGTTCCTTCGGAATCGGCATTACGGTAGAAAGCGGCCTTTTGCTGCGGATTTTCTCCGTAACGCAGTTCTTGAGCCTTCTCAACTGCAAATCTCAGGGTTTGAGGAAAGACACTGGTCTCACCCTTTTCTTGAGATTGTTGCTTTTCAAGATAATCAGCAATCGCTTTATCATAATCTGCCGTATGTGCAAAAGCTTCCGTCGCGAGCCGCTTACGCAGCGCATAAGGAATCTCGCCCTCTTGGCGCAAGGTTTCCAAAACTTCCGAATAACGCTTTGGATTGACGACAATCGCAACCCGTTCCTGATTTTTGGCAGCGGCACGAACCATTGTCGGTCCGCCGATATCGATATTTTCTATCGCATCTTCAAAGGTGACATCGGGTTTGGCAATCGTTTCCCTGAAAGGATAAAGATTGACGACCACGAGATCAATAAGGCCAATCCCATTCTCTTCTAATTGTTTATGGTGCTCCGCAGTATCCCGAGCTAAAATTCCGGCATGAATATTCGGATGAAGTGTCTTGACCCGACCATCAAGGATCTCCGGAAAGCCTGTTATTTCAGTGACATAACGTACGGGGATACCCGCTTCTTTCAACGTCTTGAACGTGCCTCCCGTCGATATGATCTCATAGCCAAGTTCTGTTAATCCTTTTCCGAGTTCAATAATCCCTGTTTTATCGGAAACACTAATTACCGCACGTTTCATTATTATTCCTTCCCCCGCAATTTCAAATATTTTACTTCTTTTTATCGTACTTGATTTGACCGGCAGTTATAAGCCGAAGCGCTTCCGGGTAAAGTTTATGTTCAACCTTCAAGATTCTTTCGGCTAAAGTCTCTTCCGTATCGCCCGGTTCAACGGGAACCGCTTCTTGCAATATAATGGGTCCGCTGTCTAAACCTTCATCCACAAAATGAACGGTACATCCCGAAACCTTGACCCCATACTCAAGAGCCTGCCGTTGGGCATGAAGGCCCGGGAAAGAAGGAAGCAAAGAAGGATGAATATTTAAAACCGGACAATTCAGTTCCTTGAGAAAGTGAGGACTTAGAACCCGCATAAACCCTGCGAGAACCAAAAGGTCTACTCCGCTTTCTTGCAGCCATTCCAGAATCGCCTGTTCTTGCTCTTTCCTTGAGGAATAATCCTTCAGCGGAAAAGCACGCTGGGGAATATGGGCATCTTCGGCTCGCTTCAAGGCCATCGCATCAGCATGATCTGAGCCTACTGCAACAAACTCAGCGGAGAATCTTCCCTCTTGCCAGGCTTTAATCAGCGCCTGGAGATTGCTTCCCCGGCCTGAAGCTAAAACTCCGATTTTCACACGTATTCGACCCCTTTCCCAGGGATCACTTCCCCAATTACATAGCTCTTTTCTCCCAAGCTTTGAAGTTGATCCTGAACCGACTCAACCTGATCCGGATGAACGATCAAGACAAAGCCGATTCCCATATTGAATGTCCGCCGCATTTCTGCATCTTCAACTTCACCCAAGCGTTGAAGAAGCGTAAACAGGGCCGGGACATTCCAGGAAGAAGTATTGATCCGTAAACCCAATCCTTCGGAAAGCACACGAGGGATATTTTCCGTCAATCCGCCGCCGGTAATATGGGCCATACCGAGAATCTGCTGTTTAGCAAGAAGCTGCAAAACAGTCTTGACATAAATCCGCGTCGGTCGAAGAAGCGCTTCACCCAAAGGTTCCCCCAGCTCCGGGAAAACCGTATCCATAGCATAAGGAGCAAAAACCTTGCGAATTAAAGAGTAGCCATTGCTATGAAACCCTGAGGAAGGAAGTCCGATCAAAACATCCCCTGCCTGTATCTTTGATCCGTCAATCAAATCTTCACGGTTAACAGCGCCTACCGAAAAACCGGCGATATCGTACTCATCTTCAGGATAAAAGCCCGGCATTTCAGCCGTTTCGCCGCCGATCAAGGCGCATCCCGCTAATTCACAGCCTTTAGCAACCCCGCTCACTATATTGGCAACACGCTCCGGATCGAGTTTGCCGACCGCCAAATAATCCAGGAAGAAAAGCGGCTCCGCACCTTGTACCAAAATATCATTAACACACATTGCCACTGCATCCTGCCCAATCGTATCATGACGATCCAGTTGAAATGCCAGTCTTAGTTTTGTTCCAACCCCATCCGTTCCCGAAACCAAAACCGGGTTTGAAAATTTCTTAAGATCTAGGGCAAACAGCCCTCCAAAACCGCCTAATCCCCCTAAAACCTCCGGGCGCATCGTTCGTTTAACCACAGGTTTCATTAACTCAACTGCAGTACCTCCTGCCTCAATATCCACCCCGGAATCGCGGTAGGTATAACCCATTCCAAGTTCCTCCTTCGAAGCTCCAATTTTAATAGACTTCTAAATTAAGTTTGCCGCTCCTCTCGGAGGGAACGGAAGCCGGATAATCGCCATTAAAGCACGCTAAACAAACCGAAGTTCCTCCTAGAGCCCGAATCAACCCTTCGGGAGTAAGATAATGCAGGGAATCTGCTCCGATAAACTCCCGAATGCCTTCATTGTCAAGTTGAGTCGCAATCAATTTTTCACGTTCAGCCGTGTCAATCCCGTAATAACAGGGGTAGGTTACCGGGGGTGAACTAATTAAGAGGTGTACCTCAGTAGCTCCTGCTTTGCGAACTAAATCGACAAGCCTTGAGCTCGTTGTTCCACGGACAATCGAATCATCAATCATGATAACCCGTTTTCCCTTTAAAATGCCGGCATTGGCATTCAGTTTGAGACGTACTGCTATTTCCCGCATTTCTTGTGTGGGTTGAATAAATGTCCGGCCAACATAACGGTTTTTGAGAAGTCCCTGTTGGAACGGAATGTCCGATTCCTCCGAATAACCCAGAGCAGCTGCCATTCCCGAATCCGGAACGGGAATGACAATGTCCGCATCGACGGGGAACTCCCGCGCTAATTCAATACCCATCCGTCTTCTGCTTTCCGTGACATTGATCTGATCAATCGTGCTGTCCGGCCTGGCGAAATAGATATATTCAAAGGAGCATCCGGCAAATTTTCGAGCAGGCAGTCCTTGCCGCGCATGTAAACCTTCTTCATCAATCGTAATGATTTCACCGGGTTTAACATCGCGGACAAATTCAGCCCCAATCGTATCTAAAGCACAGCTTTCCGACGCTAAACAGTACCGACCTCCCACCTGGCCGATACAAAGCGGTCTCAATCCATAGGGATCGCGTACTCCAACGAGTTTATTTTCAGCAAGGATTACTAAGGCGTATGCTCCCTGCAGGTCCAGCATGGTTTTTATGATGGAGTCCTCTAAATTTCCGCGGCGATAGCGGGCAATCAACTTTACGATAATTTCACTGTCGATGGTCGTTTGAAAAACAACGCCATCTTTCCCCAGTTCTTCCCGCAATTCAAGCGCATTGGTCAAATTGCCATTGTGAGCTAAGGCCATCATGCCTTGTTGATAATAAACAACCAGAGGCTGAGCATTCGCAACCAAGCTCGAACCGGTTGTCGAATAGCGAACATGTCCGATTGCCATTTTCCCGCTCAAATTCTCAATCTGATGCGCCGAGAAAACTTCGGAGACGAGTCCCATCCCTTTGTACACATCGATTTTACGGCCATTAGACACGGCAATGCCCGCACTTTCTTGACCTCTATGCTGCAATGCATACAGTGCATAATAAGTGAGTCGGGCTACCTCCAACTCAGGCGCATAAATACCAAAAACTCCGCACTCTTCCTTTGGTTTGTCATCTCCCGGTTCCCGCACGCCAAAACCCCCTTAATCCCATTGCATACTTGTTAAGCTTAAACGAGAACCCCGCTCACACGGCGGTAAACTTCGATATAGGCTTCTTCGACTTGGCCCAAATCACGACGGAAGCGGTCTTTATCCAGTTTTTCCTTCGTTTCTTTATCCCAGAAACGGCAAGTATCCGGTGAAATTTCATCGCCAAGGAGAATTTTCCCATCGGCAAGACCAAATTCGAGTTTGAAATCAACTAAAATGATATTCGCTTTGTCCATAATCTTTTGCAGCAATTCGTTGATTTTAAGTCCATAAGCCTGCACTTCTGCCAATTGCTCGGAAGTGGCCCATCCCATGGCCAAAGCATGAGACTCATTGACAAATGGATCTCCGAGAGCATCATCTTTATAATAGAGTTCGACTACAGGGCGTGAAAGAACTAAACCTTCCTCAGCGCCTAAACGTTTAGCCAAACTTCCGGCCGCAATATTACGAACCACAACTTCTAAAGGCAGCATTTGAAGTTTTTTTACAAGCATCTCACGATCGTTAAGTAATTCAATAAAATGGGTGGGTATACCGGCTTTTTCTAATTCTTTAAATAAGAGAGCCGAAAGCTTATTATTGATAACGCCTTTTTCTTCGATTTGGCCCTTTTTCTCACCATTAAATGCTGTGGCATCATCTTTATATTGGACAAGATATTGATCGGCTTGGTCTGTGATAAATACTCTTTTTGCTTTTCCCTCATATAACATTTCCCGTTTTTCCATTGTTATTATTCTCCTTTCAAATTCGCAAGTTAGAGAAGCCCGACGCGTTTGAAAATTGTATCAACATGTTTCGTATGATAAGAGTAATCAAACAGGTCTGCAATCTCTTGATCAGTCAGGTATTGCTCGATCTCCGGATCATTGGAAACTAAATTTATAAAGGGTTCTTTTGTTTCCCAGGCTTGTAAAGCATTACGCTGCACCCAGGCATAAGCCGTTTCCCTGCTCATTCCTTTTTCAATAAGAGCCAACATTACGCGTTGGGAGAAAATAAGACCGACAACCTTTTCGACATTAGCCAGCATTTGATCAGGGAATACTCGCAAACCTTCAATTAGTCCCGTCATCTTCTGGAGCATATAGTCAAGGGCAATCGTGCTGTCCGGAAGAATCACGCGTTCGGCGGAGGAATGAGAAATATCCCGTTCATGCCAAAGGGCAACATTCTCCAGGGCTGTCTGTGCATTGCCGCGGATAACCCTGGCTAAGCCGCAAATCCGTTCTGCAGTAATCGGATTTTTCTTGTGAGGCATTGCTGAGGAACCTTTTTGTCCTTTGGCAAAGGGTTCTTCGACCTCATGAACATCTGTCCTTTGCAGATTTCTGATTTCAGTGGCTATTTTATCCAGGGTAGCAGCAATACCGGCTAAAGTCGTCACATAAAAGGCATGACGGTCGCGTTGTAAAACTTGCGTGGAAATCGGCGCCGGATTTAGACCCAGTGATTTACAAACCCATTCTTCGACTTCCGGTTCGACATTGGCAAACGTCCCCACTGCGCCGGAGATTTTACCGACCCTGATCTCCTCACGGGCAAACACCAAGCGTTTCCGTTGACGTTTTATTTCTTCATACCAGAGCGCAAATTTCAGTCCCATGGTGATCGGTTCCGCATGAATACCATGGGTCCTGCCCATCATCAAGGTATCCTTATGTTCCAAAGCCCGTTTAGCCAAAGCCGCTTCAAGCTTGTCCATTTTACCCAGAAGAATATCGCTTGCTTCAACCATTTGTAAAGAAAGTGCGGTATCCAGAACATCAGAGGAAGTCAGTCCCAGATGGACGTATTTTGCCTCATCTCCTATGTTCTCTGCCATATTTGTCAAAAAGGCAAGAACATCATGATGTGTCGTCAATTCAATTTCTTGAACCCTTTCCCATGAAAAAGCTGCTTTTTCACGGATAACCTTAACCGCTTCCTCCGGAATTCTTCCTAATTGGGCCCAACCTTCGCAAGCCGCGATTTCGATTTTCTTCCAGAGTTCCAGACGATGTTCATCTGTCCAAACTTGGCCCATTTCTGGGAGTGTATAACGTTCAATCACTTCTTAAAGCCCCTTCTTTTCATTTTCCTTATCATTACCCGAATAAGACACTTTCAAATATTATTTAATTTTTTCCTGGATAGCCTGATCTTTTGTCTCAATTTCCGCAGCCATCTTTTGGCGATACGCTTTAAGCGCCTCTTTCAAACGGGAATCAGTCTGTGCCAAGATTTGAATGGCTAGCAATCCCGCATTTTTCCCGGCATTAATCCCAACGGTAGCTACCGGTATTCCCGGGGGCATTTGCACAATTGCATAAAGTGCATCAACACCGTCAAGAGCCCCACTCTTAATCGGAAGCCCAATCACCGGTAACGTCGTAGCAGCAGCTACAACGCCGGGCAGATGAGCTGCCATTCCGGCGGCGGCAATTAAAACCCGGCCTCCTTGCCCTTCAAATGATTTAACCCAGTTTAAGGTTCTCTCTAAAGTTCGGTGAGCTGAAGAAACTTTGACTTCAAAAGGGACCTCAAATTCCTTAAGGACTTTAATAGTTGCTTCAACAACAGCAAAATCTGAATCGCTCCCCATGATAACGCCAACCGAGTTCATACCATCACTCCTTTAATGATAATAAAATAAGAAAGCCCAGCTGATAATTCCACAATACTTTTGAAAACAATGCTTTTCAAAAAAAGAGTGAGTGAAACTATCCGCCTGGGCTTTTATCCCTTCGGTGTAACCCGCATACAGGGGTTCTGTGCCGCTAGGTAAAGACTAAGGTTATACTTTCTGAGAGTATCATAAATCTTCTTGCCCTAGGCACACTTTCGCTCATAGTCAGGCTATTTACGGCAACCCGGTAGAAACTTGCGGACCATATCTCCGCGATTATATGAACGTATATGAAATTATGTGTTCAACTAACCTGAATTCATTCTATCCTAGATTAAGTTAAAGGTCAACGAAAAAATCGAACATTTTATATCTTTCTTGTTCTAATGTTCGAGATTTCCCGGGCGTTCAAATTATCAGAACATAGATTTAAAGTGCACTTCAAATGATGACCCTTCAGCACTCGATTTAATTTGAAGTTTGGCATTATGTCGTTCCACAATGCTATTGCAAACCACCAAGCCCAGTCCCGTTCCTGTTTCCTTTGTGGTAAAAAAGGGAGTCCCCAGTTTTTCTAATACTTCGGGAGGGATTCCTGAACCTTCATCTGCGACAAGGAGAATTACCTCGTCACCTTCTTGATAGGTCTTTATCGTTAAGCAGCCGCCCTCGGCCATAGCTTCTATCCCATTTCTCGAAAGATTTAATAAGACTTGATCAATTTCCTGTTCATTGAGTAATGTATCCGGAACTTTTCTAAGATCAATGAACAACTTCATATTCCGATGGATAACATCTGCTTCAAGGAGAGGCAGGATAGAAGTAACAACCTTCTCAAGATTTCCCCGCTCCATAACCGTCTCTTTATCTCGGCTGATCGATAAGAACTTCTCAATTATAGTATTTGCTCTGTCCGTTTCATTGATCATAATATTAAAGAATTCAACGCTATCGGGATGATTGGGTTTGTCTTTCAATAATTGGAGAAATCCTTTAATGGATGTCAGCGGATTTCGAACTTCATGAACAACTGTGGCGGTCATTTTATCGATTAAATTCAACCGTTCCAATTTCTGTATCGTTTGCATTGATTCTTCAAGTTTAGTCGTTCGTTCTTGAATAACATCTTCAAGATTATAGCAATATAATTTAATTTTTAAAAACACTTTTGAGAAATAAATGGATAAAAAGTTCCCTAAAATAACAGCTGAGGTTCCATAGATATAATGTGACCGAAGAACATAGATATCGTTTTGAGACATCGTTATATAGATTAAAAAAGCGATGTAGGATTGCCCATATATCAAAACCGAATATTTCGGACTTTGGTAGAAAAATGCAGCCAATAAAAAACACCAAATAATATACCCGCTGATTTGTCCATGAATATATTGATTCGTCCAGCCGGAAACCAATGCACCCATGTTAATGCCAAAAAGAAGAAAACTATAAATATAAAATTGCTGTATACGGCGATGCGTACTCATAATATTTTTAAGAAATATGTATCCTAAAATATAGCATATCATTCCGACCCCAAAGACAATATGATGGTAAAATAATAACTTATACCCGGGTTTACTTATCCATAACCCATTTTTAAAGTTTAGAAAATCAATAATAATTAATCCGAACGTAAATAACGCCAAAATAATAGAAAGTTTATAAACGGCTTTCGAATTATTAGTATTCAATTGATTCTGAGCTGTTGTTCTATATTTATCTAGACAATACTGATCTGTCTCCAAATTTTGTCCTCACCTCTTTAATCAAAATAAAAATAATTAAAAAACCAGAATCTCTAAAACGATTCTGGTCAAAGACCCTTGCAATTATCCTACCTGCAACATGCTCATTTTATTATTCGCAAACAAATTCATCTGCAGTGTAGAAACCAGTTACCGTTTCATGAGTTTGCTAGTCAAGGAAATAAGATACGTCCGCTATATATATTTAATCTTTTAATATATCTATTCTCTATTTTAAAAGGCTCTAATTATAATTTTCTTTTCTTAATAAATATTATAAAAAGCACAAGGTAGCAAGTCAACCGATTTCAAGAACTTTTTCGTTGAATTTGTGATATATTGTAATTTATTATCGAAATTGATCTCTAAATTAAAATAAATAAAAGGGATACACAATTCATCTTGTGATCCCTTTACTTACCTTATTATTCACATCTAAAACCCTTACCCACTGCCATATCTACGAATTCCTTCTTTGTACAATTAACTTTTACATTATAGTTATATAAATTTTTAAAGTGGGTATTTTTATTCTCCGTAATATTGACTTCCCATTGATAACCTGCCGTATCTGCAAACGTTAATAATCTCGCAAGATATTCCAGGCTAACGTTGACCAAGCCCTTTGGCGATACACACTCATCATGGCTTGTCGTAAAATTATTAATGATCTGAATCTCCGCATCCTCAGGTATACTACCGGCCTTCTCTTTATATTTTGCTAAAAGATCAGCAAATATTTCTTCATAACTCTCTTTTTCACGCTTACAAAGCTCTCTTATACCGCCATCTTTACCTGCTGAAGTAAATCTTTGAATGAGTTCTAATTCATGACATGTTACTGACATAAACATGACCTCCTTAATTCAGCAAATTTAAAAATAGATACACAAATTTTACAACCTTTATTACTAAAGTCACTGTTTTTGCTATTTCTACTACTACTGCTTCTGCTATTGTTCTTGTTATTTCTTTCACTTTTATAATATAATAAAACCTCTTTTTCGTCAAACTTTTTTGATATCTCTTTAAATCCGTCATCTGTCATTTATCCTTAATCGTTGCTTCTAGAATAGCTTTGCTTCAGCAGGTAACAAACACCCTGGCCCGTCATTTTTAGGCGAATTTACGAACTTTGAGACCTTATAAGCCTTCATTAAATCTGCAGGCACTCGCTAAACATTATGGGCAGCAATACGGCCGCAAAAATAATTGTCTTAGCGGAACACGACGCATGTTAACTTAGCTTGGACTTTTTTATCTCTCCCTCAATGAGTTTTTGAACTGCCACGATCAAAAATGGAACAAATAAACAGGTTATTAAATATCCTGTAAGCATCTCAATCTGTGCTATCTGCTTAATTTGAGGGGCAATTGGGGTAATATCACCATACCCAACCGTAAAAATAGTTACACAACTGAAGTATAACGTATCAATACTATTCACTAAATTATAATTATCACTAGTGTTTGAGAATCCCCGTTCTATAAGTGTATGATCTATTGACTTACCTTTTGCATCATAGGTATCTATAAAAATCTTATCCCCTAATGGTCCATAAACATTAATATCACCGCAAACCCTAACCTCTTCTTTTAACAATAACTCGCCTTTATTATCATATTTACTTAAATAATAAGCCCGTATTGCCTGGCTATCTTGAAATTCTTCAATTTGTATATTTTCTGGTTTATCCTCAAGAACATTAACAGCATAGTATCCATAATATTTGTCCTCATAAGCGGAGTAGATTCCTGCGAAAGAATAAATTACTGTGAAAATTAAAAAGACGAAGGCCAAAATCGGATATAGAAATCTAATTTTATAAATTAGAAGATTGAAATAGTAATTAATTCTTAATATGAATTTCTCCTTTATAGGCAAATTAAGCCGGTATAATTTTATCGAAACTATTATGATATTAACAACAAAAGCCAATAAAAGGACAAGAAAAAGATTAAGTTTTTTTATCATAAAATAACCCGTAAATGCCGAAGCGTCAAGAAAAATATCCCCAAAATCAACCAGTAAAAGACCGTATATTAAGAAACCAACAGATGCAATTGATAACGTAGTAAAGTTTAATCCTATTAACAAAATGACTAAACTTATTGTTTTTAAAACCACAGCATCAACTGGAAGAACGATTACAATTAAACATACAAGTAAGAAGATATTTAGGATATTAACTTTAAACTTCAATTCTAAGCCTCCTCAACCTTAATTCAAAAAAAGCTTGAACCTAACACTACGTGAGGTTTTATACTATAATCGCCGGCAACAATAAACTAAAACCGTTAACGGAGGATTCAACAAAGAATATTGGAAGGTAGGCGAAATCTCAAAACAAACCGGATTATCAGTAAGGACTCTTCACCATTATGATACTATTGGTCTTTTCTCCCCTTCTCAACATTCGGAAAGCGGTCACCGTTTGTACACGAGTTAGGATATCGTACGATTGCAGCAGATTGCATCGCTGCGTAACTTGGGTTTTTCACTCGATGACATTAGTAACATTCTCTATAAAAAGGGGCTATCCCTTTTCGACGTTGTTCAAATACGTTTGGAGAAAATCAAAAAACAGGGAAAATTTCTCGGCCCCGAAAAAATTAAAGCGGTAGAAAGTGAATGGCCTCAACTAATCGCGAGGGTTAGAGCAGAAATGGAGAAAGTCACTCCGCCTACTTCGGATGAAGTACAGACATTGACCAAACGATGGGAAGAACTAATACATTACAAAGGCCATGCTGTAATAAAAACTGAGGACCATACCTCATTCCGAGGTATGGTCTATTTTCTGCTGTTCAATGAAGTTGGATGCGGAATATGTCCCCATCAAGAACTTCCGGGAGATGATTACTACATCCCAACCAGAGCGATGATGCTTATTAAAAATAAATCAAGCATCCTAACTTTTTTACACACACTTATCGCTCTCCCACATAAAATTTAATCTCAGAACCTGCACCCTATAATTACTAGCCCCAGACTCCAGATCACGGCTACTTGGACTAATCCCTCGAGACTAAACTGCCGCTACCATTAAATATTATCCATTGCAATTTCTCTTTCTCCTATATTCTGAGCAAATCTTAATAGGTACCCATCTGGATCCATAATTAAGAACTCTTTCTGTCCTAATAATTTATTATTCGCCCTGTACCAATTTTCTTCCAATTCTATTTTAATTGGATAGTCATGCACTTCAACATTTGTGTACAATTTATCTATGTTATTTACTACTATTTGAAAATTAATTCCTCTTCCGAATGGATATATTAAATTTCCTGTCTCCCAATTTCCATTTCTCTCTTCAATCATAATTTGAGAATCTTCTAGTGAGAGCATAGCGAATTTATTTTCTTTTCGCTCGTACTCTAATTCAAACGAAAGAATATTTAAGTAAAAGTAAAGACTCCTACTTATATCTGAAACAGTTAATTCAGGTATTAACGTATTAAGTCTAACCACAATAAAATTCCCCCATACCGTGGTATTACTGAACTCAGATGAACAGAGCTACAAAACCCTTCCTTGAAATCCGCGCATGGACGCGCGGATTTTGTGTACGATTTCGGATAACGTCCCGCAGGTTCCCGTTGCGCCTTAACCGCATTCATCTTCTCTAAGTGGCGAGAACGTGCTGTTATCCGATGCCGTACGCCCCCAGATCTAGAAGCCGCCATGGACAGCGGCCCCTTGAATTCCGTACCAATTTAGTACGCTATATCGGAATAGTGTGCGTATCTAATTCTACAGTTCTTAAATCCTCTAATAAGGATTTGGCATAAATTTTTTATACAATTAATTTAAACCAACTATTTTACTTCTTCGTTCCATTAAAACTACATCATGCCAAACTCCATTACCTGTCTTAGCTACCCTTTCTTTAAAACCAATTTCTCTAAAGCCACATTTTTTGTGTATGGATATACTTGGAATGTTTTCTCTTATGATTGCTGAATACAAAGTCCAAATACCATTTTCTTCTGATAGTTTTATTAGATTTTTAAGTAAAATTGTTCCTATGCCTTGTCCTCTATATTTTTTACCTATATAGATACTAACCTCAACTACACCTGCATAACAATCTCTGCTTGAAGTAGGGCTTAATGCTCCCCAACCCAATACAGCATTTCCTGAACGTACAACTAATCTACAAGAACTAATATGACCTTTATCCCAATTTTCCCAAGTAGGTGCTTCAGTCTGAAATGTTGCTATATTTGAGTTTATTCCTTCTAAATAAATTGCTTTCACCTGTTCCCAATCTAACGATTTCATCAATTCAATTTTGTGTTTCATTGTTGTCCTCCATTATTAAATTTCTAAACTTTGAAATACATTTTTGTTAAATTGGAGTGAATGTTGCTACGCAATATGCTACAAATGCGCAATAGTTACCACTAATCCCCAATCCGCGCATGGACGCGCGGCCTTTGTACGATTTCGGATAACATTCAATTATATGTCTTCTCCTTACTGGGATAAATATCCTTCTGAGTCTATAAATGTATTTATATGACAAAGGAGGAACGGCTGTTGCGAAGTATACTCGCAATACCCGTTCCTCCTGCTGAAAAGCGTCGAGCGTTCCTTTATTTTGGACAAAAACAGGCTTCAGAAAATATTAGTACGTTTTTAGTACGCCTGTTTTCACTCATTTTTATATTTTCTGTGGTATCAATTATATCACTTTATAATCTTTGTTAAATCCATTGCTACCTTTGGTGCTTTTAAATGGTCTGCAATATAATTTGTAATATCAGTTAAATCCTTTCTTGCCAAAGACAGGTATCTAATTTCATACATTATCAGAGTCCACCCTGTTAGAAAGTTTTGCCCTTAATTCGTCAAAAACTTCTTTATGGGAATATCTCTTATCAGTTGTTTTGGCTTCCAATTCAGCTTCCTTCAGCTTGAAATATACTTCACTTTCAAACATTTTACGTTCATAAGTTTCCATGCTCATTACAACCATATCCCCATAACCATTCTTGGTCAAGAATACAGGTTCGGCAGTTTCATGGACAAACCTTGAAATATCAGCAAAATTATTTCTCAAATCTGAAACTGGTCTGATATGAGGCATTATACTCACCCCTTAATTAGTTTAGCGTAATTTTATCATAATTATGCTAAACTAACAACCGTAGAGCAAAGCTACTACCGTCCCCTCCATTCCTAGTTAATAATAAACATTCCAGTATATGTTTGAATATTATTATTCTCATTTGTTCGAAGTAAGAACAGGTAATATCCCTTATCCATTGGCATTATGATCTGCCCCTTCTCATCGATGTTTACTACATCAAAGCTGTCCTGACCGGGTTCACTTTCAACCTTCTCCTTAGTTACTTTCAGTATACGACAATCCATGAGCGCTCTCTTGAATGGATACTTCACTGCAACTGTCTCACCGATTGAAAAGCTCGCAATTCCTCTATAATTGTCAGAAAGGTACAATGGCTTAATATCCTGAGGTAGAATAAATGAGTCCAAAAAGCTCATATGCCCTGCTGGCCGTAAAAAAAGAGCATTTCGATTGCCATTCAGATCGGTTTTACCTTCAAGGCAAATTTCGCCTTCCTTATATCCTTGATCCCATTCGATAGGAGTGAGCATAGGTGTGTATGTAAAAGCAAAAGAATTATAGACCTCTGCCTTGTTCGACTTAAGATAATCAGGCATATAATCGATACTACGCTCGATAAGCATCTTCGAAATAGACTTCTTTTCTCTATTGCCAAAGATAAAAACAAAATCCTCCGGTATATCCCTACCTTCGACAGGCATTATATACCCTTGAGGGTTGTCAAATTTTCGACTGTCTTTCTCCAAAGGTTTGATTGGTTCGACAACTTTTTTGTTTGTCAACACACTAACTATTTTATTAGAAAAAATAGCCTCTACCTTTTCAGCAGGAATCAGACTAGCTTGGCATTGACGTGATTCCACTCCCGCAAGTCCGAAATATATGGAATGCCCTTTAAACTGTGTATAATTGAGAGTCCAACAATAGCTGCCCTGTGTGAGGTATGTAACCTTGTAGTTATCATCAACAAAGTGAAGCTCTGGATAATGTTCTCCATCCATAATCTTTTCAGCAAGAACGAGCGTACCACCTTCAAAAGAAATTTGATCGTATATTATAATAGGCTCAGTGGTATTTTCGTAAAATTCCACGATTGCATCAGTAATTGTCCTTTTACCATCATTAACTTCTATAGATGGAGACCGTTCTAAAGAACAGCCTTCTAGTAAAATCAAAATGCATATGGATACTAACAAGACAAATTTCTTCACAAAACATTTCCCTCCACTTTATATACTTTAATTCATACCCAAAATACTATGCACTCTACTTCTCATTATTCATCATAACAATTTACCGTAGTAGTGACTCAGCTTGGCTTTTCTTTATACCCCGACGTAAACATAGGCTTCAGAGTCCATCCCGAGTAAAATCCCGCCATGGACGGCGGACGGTCCTGCTGGAAATGTCAGATTACATGTAATTAATGAATCACGTTCCTATATCCCCAAATACTAAGGTATTCCCGAACTAGGTTCGTCTATTTTACTTTATATGTCTTCTTCCTGCTGGGATAAATATCCTTCTGAGTCTATAAAAGTATTTATATGACAAAGGAGGAACGGCTGTTGCGATGTATACTCGCAATACCCGTTCCTCCTGCTGAAAAGCGTCGAGCGTTCCATTATTTTAAACAAAAAGCAACCCCGAAAGTCTTTATTTCCAAGACTCTCGGGGTTCATTGCTTCTACTCCCACTCTACCGTGGCACTTAGACACCACGGCTTAAACGGCGTTTTTCCGTGTTTTGCTTTACACATATTCCACGTCATGGTACTAAAAACGCCTCCCTTTTTCCCGGCGCGGTACCAAAATCGTACCACGCTATTCATCCTCTCCCCCATCTTCAGGAGGAGGCGGAGCCATCAACTCGTCAAGCCGCTGGACGGTGTCGTCGTGGCGGTTCGGGTAAAGATGCCCGTAGGTTCGGAGCGTGGTCTCGACATCCTCGTGCCCCAGACGCTCCGAAACGAGCAGGATGGGAACCCCCATCTCGATGAGGAGCGAGGCGTGGGAGTGCCGGAGGTCATGAAGCCGGATGTACTCCACGCCGGACGCGGCGCACCCCTTACGCATGGCATGATGAAAATACTCCTTTGTGTAGGGAAACAGGCGATCACCGGGCGCGTAGTCATAGAGGCGCGGAATATAATCCTGCACTGCCTGAAGCACAGTGGCAGGAACGGGAACCGTCCTCTTGCTCTTGGGCGTTTTTGGCTCCGATATGGTCGGAATGCCCTTCACCTGCTGAAAATTCTTCGTGATGGACACCGTGCCGCGTGTGAAGTCGAAGTCTGCCTCGGTCAGCGCAAGCAGCTCACCGATGCGCATACCCGTCCAGAACAACAGAAGGAACCCGACACGGGCCGGCCACCGCTCCACACACTCGATGAACTGCTCGAATTGCTCATGTGTCCAGAACTTCATCGTATCCGCGTCCTTCTTTCCCATCGACCCAGCCGCGTGGCAAGGATTAGACCCCAGTTTATAATACCGCACCGCGTAATTCATCACGGCGACCAGCTGGTTATTGATGGACTTCAGGTAGGTCGGCGCGTAGCCCTTCGCCAGAAGACCAGACTGCCACTTCCGCACGTGGGCGGGTGTTATCTCGTTGACGGGCAGGTCTTGGAAGAACGGCATGATGTGCGTGTTCATTATCCACTCTTTCGACTGGCGCGTTGTTTCGCGGAGCCGACCCTCCATGTCGTCGTTGTAGAGAGCTACCAGCGAGGCGAACGACATATCCGGCGAACGCTGCGTCTTGGCGAGGAACTCGCGCTCGTATTCCTGCGCGTCCTTTTTGCGCTCGAAGCCGCGCTTCTTTTTCCGGCGTTTCGCACCCGTCCAGTCAGTGTAATAGAACAGAGCATACCACGTCCCGCGCTCATCGTCTTTATAAACAGGCACAACAGCACCTCCCTTCATCGAGCATTAAGATACCAGCCCCGCCCACTTCGGCGGGGCTTTTTTTTGCGTTCAGCCCTCGGCTACTTCCGCAAGGGCGCGCCCGCGCTGTCAACAAAGCCGCCCCCGGCAATTTTGAAAACGTCGGCAATCGTGCCGATGAGGAAAAAGCCCAAGGTGAACAGATAGAGCAGCCCCTTCCCAATGCGCCCCACATAGAAGTAGTGGAGACCAGCAAAGCAGAAGAACCCCAGACAGCAGAGAATGAGAGCCGTCTTCTTGCTCTTTTCGCTTTTGACCGTTACGTAATTAACCTCTTGTCCCATAATGACACCCCTTTCATTTATTGAACGTTACAGGGCGGCGATACCGCCCTTAGATTTTTCCAGCTTCCATTTCAGGAGGGCAATGGTTAAATCCTCCCCCGACAGCCCCGACCCGCCACCGGAGGACAGAAAAGCATCCATGTCGTCCTGATTTGCCCCAGTCCCTACAACAAGGCAGGTGAGGCAAAAACCTGCATCGTTTACGGCGGGATTAGCCCAGCACCCCTTGCAGGCACCCGGCTCTGCTGATGATAACTTATACAAACGCTTCCAATTCCCGAAATGCGGTATCCCGACCTTTTTATCGAATTTACGCTTCTCGTTTTGCTCACGAATAACTAAAGCGAAAGCATTTGCTTTTTCCGCGAGGTAGCTCGCCCACTCGTCGAAAGACCGCCCGCTCGGGTACTTACAGAAACCCGCATCAACAAAACGACGGAACTCTGTAATAAGACCCATCCCGAATAGGCATCGGTCGTAACAGGTAACCGCATTCTTCGCTCGCTCGATGACTGCAAGCGTGTCCTCGATTTGCCCCTTCAACATTTTGTAGGTATCGCCGCACGGATTGCACACGCCCTTATACCTACGATTGTCTGGCAATCTCGTGCCGCAGACCTCGCACTTTTTAGAGAACAGACCCACGGCGCACACCTCCTATCGAACGAACCGCTGGAACTCATCCGGCAGCTTGCCATCGGCACCGAGGCGAATCATCGCTTCCAGCGCGTCGCGCATCATTATGTATTCAGGCTCCTCCATGATGACGAACGCCCCAGCCTTGTCACAGTCCACGCGGATAATATCGCCGGAAAGAACCACCCCCGGCAAGGTGTGAGCCTCCGCCGAAAATTCCCCAACGGTCATGTTTTTAATCGCCATTTTCATACCCTCCCCAATCAACATAAATTAGATTGCCTTGCCATGCGATGACGCGTGGCTTTCGTCTTTTTTCTCGCCCCTTTCAGGGGCTTCACTGGAGCAGGTCGCAGAGAGCGCGTCGACCGCCGTCCGCACCTGCTGATATACCATATCGCGGAGCGCATCACTCGGCAGGTCGCGGAACAGACCGAGAAGACTGACCTCCTGTTCGGAAAGACCGCTCACACTCTGCCGCTCATTAGAGCGACCGAGCAGGTAGTCGACAGACACACCGAAATAATCCGCGAGACGCAAGATGTTTTCAAAGGAGGGCTTTTTCTCGTTTCTGCACCACGAACCAAAAAGGCTGTCAGAGACCCCTATATCCCCTGCTACCTTTGAGTTATTAGCCTTTTTCTCGTCACGCAGGGCACAAAGCCGCTCCGCAAAAGCCATAGATACACCTCCTAAAAATAATTCCGCTCAAAAGTGCGGAAACCTATTGACATTTCCGCTCAAAGGAGCGATAATAACGATACAACCAAACAATGAAAGCGGACAAGCACCGCCCAGCCAAGACAGACGAACTGCCCGATGGCAGCCAGAAAGGAGCTACTACCATGACCAAGATGACAGTAAACGGCGTAACCACCACCAAGACCCCCGGACAGGAGCAATACGAATCCTTCACCCGCAAGGTCGGTCGGCAAACGAAAAAATACGTGCAATACGACTACCGCCACACAGACGGCGAATTGTTCTCCTGCATAAAGCCCACGCTCGACGCTTGCAGAGCCGCCCGCGACGCATGGCTCGAAGCAAAGGAGGCGTAACCGATGTTCATCATCACGACCCAATGCCCGACCTTTGGGCGTGGATATTTCCTCGGCTTCGACCGAGAGGAACGGGCGCACTTCCAATCCTGCAACGACCACCGCGTCAAGACCTACAAGACCCGGCGCGGAGCCGAAAAGCAACTTCGGCGCATCCTTGCCACCAGCGGCACCCTCGCCGAGGGTGAGACCTTCAGCATAGAGAGCGCGTCCACGCTACCCGCCTGACGATGGCTGACTGGGCATCAGCCGAAACCGCCGCCCCACGGCGGTCGCGGGAACCCAAGGCTCCCGGACATACTCCGCCATTTAGATATTATATCACAAACAATCGTCGCAAACAATGGAAACCCAAAAATTCACACCCAATTCACATGAAAGGAGGTGGAAACACCATGCGCTACGGGAAAACCGAGTGGGGACTTTCCCTGAAGATGTTCACACAGAGGTACGGGATTACCCTCAAACAGGTAGCTGCCGCCGCAGAAGTACCGTACCCCACGCTTCTGCAGGTCATCATCGGCAAGACCCCCGGCTACAACGTCGTACCGAAAGTTGACGCTTTCGTGGCGGACTATGTCGCCAAAAACGACCCGACCATGAACATGGCTGTGCGACCCTTTGAGGAGGTGAACCTATGCAAGCAACCCGCACAAACCGAACGACAGACATCCGAAACGCCGCGCTCCAGCGCGAACTCCGCGCCCTGTACGTCGAGGACGTAATGGAGATACTCGGCGTCGGACAGAGCAAAGCCTACCAGATTATGCGCCGCATCAACAAAGAACTGGAGGCGGAGGGCTTCGAGACCATCGCCGGACGCGTGTCCGAGGCAAGGTTCCGCGAGAAATTCTACTGCGGCGCGGAAAGGAGCGTGACCCATGAAAAACGACAGCCACCGCGAGCGGCGCGGGCGTAACCGACAGACAACGCGCTCGTATGCGCGAGTGACGGCTCGGTTCACGGCAGTCATCCTCGCCGGAGCGATAATCGCCCGACTGGTGATGATGACCATCGACCTGATAGCCGCTCGGAACGGCCCACCCGGAGGCGAAATCACCCTTCCCATTTACGCAGTCATCCTCCCCACACTCGGCTGGTACCTGCGCGGGACATGGGACAAAGCCACGGGAACAGCCCCCAAATTCAAAACACGAAAGGAGCAACTCCAATGAAAACACTGCAAAACCTTCACATCGGCGCACGGTTCGCCGACAAAGCCCGCCCGAACGTCATCCTGCGCGTGGCAGGGCGCGACCTTCCCGGATATCCCGGCACCATCGGCGTGACGGACAACATCATCAAGCAGGGATGCTTCGATGCCCGCGAACGCGAGAACCCGAACCGCAACCGCGCAAACTGGGGCAACAATCACTACGCGCCCAGCAATGCCCGCCAATGGCTGAATGCAGACGGCAAGGACTGGTACAAGCCCCAGCACGACCACGACGCGCCGCCCATCGCCGACAACACCTACGACGGGGATAACCCCTACGCCAAAGACCCCGGCTTCCTGACGGAATTCTCGGAGGCATTCAAGGCCGCACTGACCGAGGCGACCATCCGCACCCGCGTCCCCATGAGCGAGGACATCGAGGAGACCCACGACAAGGTCTGGCTGATGAGCGCGACCGAGGTCGGCTTCGACGAGGACGGCAAGGTGGGCGTATTCTTCCCCCTTTTCGACGACTTCCGCATGAAAATCGCCGCGCCCAACGATGAGGCGGTCGAGACTGCCAGCTACCAGCCGGGCAACTTCAACCCTACCGAGGGCTGGCCGTATTGGCTGCGCTCCCCGTACGCCGCGTACTCGCGCAGCGTGCGCCTCGTGTACACGGACGGGAGCGAGACGTACGACAACGCGGCCTACGGCTACTACGGACTGCGCCCCGCTTTGCTCCTGAAATCTGAAATCTCGGTATCTGATGAGCCAGACGAGCGCGGCGTGTACATCATCGGGTAGAAAGGAGGAACCCATGCTTTATAGACCATGCCCAGTCTGCGGCTCAAACCTCGACCCCGGCGAGAGGTGCGACTGCACCGACCAACCTAACAATGAAATTATATCAAGAAAGGGAGTGATGAAGAATGTCAGCCACAGCAACAAAGACGGCTCCGACATACCTACGCGAGGCACGAATCGCGGCGGGATATGCGAGCCGAGACACGGCATCGATAGAAGTGCCGTACTCGCCTGAAACAATCGGGCGGCACGAGCGGGGCGACGTACCCGTTGCCCCAGAGGACGCGATGGTCTACGCCCGCAGCTACGGGCGCAGTGACATCCTCATCCGCTACTGCGCGGACTGCCCGGTAGGACGAGCAACAGGAAAGCAGGTCACAGACCGCGACCTCCCGTTTGCTACGCTGCGCTTAACCCAGAGGCTCCGCAAGGCGGCAAAAGACATCGCCGCCACACTGGAGGAAATAGCCGACGACGGCATCGTGGACGAGGGCGAGCGTCCGGTATTTAACACCGCTCTCGCCTCCCTCGAAGAACTGGGCGAGACCATCACCGACATCGTACTTTTTGCGGCGGCACATGGAATAGAAAAAGCCCGCCCTGCAAACGCAGAGGCGAGCCTTCAAACACACCAATATTCTATCACGGACGTGCCGCCCTGTCAATCCCGAAACATACGAGAGGAGGCGCGATAATGAACGAGCGCATAGTGGATACCGTTGTCCAACTGAATAACTACCCCAAGGACAAGTACAACGTCCTTATCCCTGTCACCTCCATGCAGGTGATGAGCAATATGCAGCGCATCATGGTCAACGAGGTACGCCTCGACACCACCGTCGACCAGAACGGCAACGGACGCGACATCTACAAGGAGAAATCCTCCGGCAAATTCGCCATCACAAAGGTCGGAGGGATGAAACTCGCCGCCGCCGCGAACATCAGCATCGTGTCGAGCGAGAGCGTCCAGCCCGACGTTTGCCTGAAGTGCATCGAGATGACCAAGGCAACAGGCAAGGCGCAACCCTGCGGGGCTTGCCCCCACGCCTACGACGTGAAGTACATCGTGACAATCCGGGTGCCGGAACCGAGCGGCGGCTTCAGGCTGATAGCCAAAGATAAGGAAATCGACTGCTCAATGGAAAAAGCAACGATGTCCGAGGCGCAATATAAGAGGTTTCTACCCCACAGAGCGAGCATCGCAGAGAGCAAAGCCCTCATGCGGTGCATTCGCGACGCACTCGGCCTCGCACCAACCTACACCCAGCAGGAACTCGCAAAGCCCTTCGTGATAGCCCACGTCGTGCCGAACCTCGACGCGCCGGAAATCCGCGAACGGCTGGCGAGCGGCTACCTCCAGAGCATGGGGCTTCTGTTTGAGACTCCCAGCGGGCAGAAAGCCGCCCTCCCTGCGAGCGTGGCACCGCCCCAGAAGCCACCCGCGCTTCCTGAAGCAGAGCCAGACGACGGCTACTGCGAGAGTGACTACCCTCCCGATGAGGAGGACGTCGATGAACCCCTGCCTTGGGAAACGCCCCAACGCGATGGCATATGGTGCGAAGAATGCGGAGGGGAAATCACGGAGACCACAGGACGCAACGGCAGGAAGTGGACGGCGGAAGCCATCAAGGGATACAGCGAGAAGAACTTCGGACGCTGCCTCTGCCCCTCCTGCCAGCAAACCATAAAAAAAGGAGGACGATAACATGGGACAGCTTCAAGAAAAGCATGGGATGACCCTGCTCGGCAATACACCGCCCGGCACCTGCCCGATGTGCGCCGTAGCGCATGACCCAGAGATGCCGCACAACCAACAGAGCCTCGCCTACCAGTATAAGTTTTACGACCAGCATGGACGGTTCCCAACATGGGCGGACGCGATGGCGCACTGCTCGGACGAGGTCAAGGCGCAATGGCGCGAAGCCCTCGCAGAACACGGCATCATCGTCGGCGAGGAGCCGCAAGCCGAGGGCGAGGAAATCGAGATAACCATCACAATCGGAGAGGAGGACGCACAATGAAGATACTTCACACCGCAGACATTCATCTTGGAGACCTGAACGGCCCCGTACGCGACGGCAAGAACGCACGGCGACAGGACACCCTCCAGTGCATGATAGAAATCGCAAACGCGGCAACGCGCGAAGCCGCGACAGGAAAGCCCGTGAACGTCGCAATCATAGCGGGTGACCTTTTC
Organism: Desulfitobacterium sp.; assembly: GCF_034927245.1. GTDB lineage: Bacteria > Bacillota > Desulfitobacteriia > Desulfitobacteriales > Desulfitobacteriaceae > Desulfitobacterium_A. Next base: position 123,150 of record NZ_JAYFQK010000038.1, on the reverse strand, counting down.
AACAGGAGCCGCGTCTGGGCGGACACCGCCCTCGAAGACATCACCGATGCGATAAACGAACTCCTCCGCCCGCTTTGCCGGGTGAGCGAGCAGGTGGTGCTTCTGTTCGGCACCGAGAACCACGACAACCCCCGCGCATTTGAGGTCATCGCCCAGACCACCAAGGGCGAGGCGAACCTCCACATTTACACCCAGCCCGGCGTGTACACCCTCGGAACGAGCGAGGGCGAGGTGCAAATCCTCGCCCTGCCCGGATTCGACAAAGGGCGGCTCCGGGCATTTATGCCAGACATGGACAAGGAGATGGAGAACCGCAACGCCACCGCGCTCATTAACGACGTTCTCCTCGGGCTTAGCACTAAACTCGACAAAACAATACCGAGCATCCTTGTCGCCCACTACACCGTAGCGGGAAGCGAAGCGGAGAGCGGCTCGACGTTCCTCGCAGGGCAGGATGTGGTACTCCTGCCCCAGACCATCGACGCAACGGGCGTAACGCTTGCGACACTCGGGCACATTCACAAACCACAAAAACTGAACTGCAAGACCCCCGCCTTTTACTGCGGCTCACCAAACCAGCTGACGTTCAACGATGAGCAGGACACGCACGGCTTCTACATCCACCGCATCGACGGGGCGGCGGTCACCTCGGAACGACACGCAACCCCAGAGCGGCGGCATAAGACGGTCAGGCTCCAGCAGGATGACATCGGCTTCTTTATTGCCGAAGGAAAACTCCCCGGCATCATACCATCCATGACCGATGCAATCGTCCGCGTCAGATACACGGCGACCGCCGAGCAGGACAAAGCCCTGAACAAAGCGGCACTACAGAAGCACCTGCTCGACAGTGGAGCATTCCACGTCGCAGAGATACTCGCCGAGGATTTAGACGACGGTGTGAGCGCATACGAGGAAGTCAGCGACGACACCCCCGCCGCCTCCCTTCGCCGCTACCTCGACATGGCGGGAACCGACAGCGCGGACAGCGCACGTCTTGAAGAACTCGCCACCCCACTCATCCGCAAGGCGGACGATGGACGCGAAGCAGACCGGCACACTGGAGCCTTTATCCCCAAACGGATAGAGGTCAGGAACTACCGCAGCTATACGACCGCCGCCTTTGACTTCGCAGACATCCGCATGGCGATGGTCAACGGACAGAACGGCGTAGGAAAAAGCAGCCTTTTCATGGATGCGATAGCCGACTGCCTCTTTGAGGAGAGCCGCGATGGGCAAATCGGCGGATGGCTCCGCGAGGGCGAAAAGAGCGGCGCGGTCACCTTTGAATTCGAGATGGGCGGCATAGAGTACCGCGTCGTCAGAACCCGCACCAAGAGCGGCAAAGGGACGCTGGCATTCAACAGGCGCGGCGAGAGCGGCGACTGGGAAGACTGCGGCGACAGCACCATGAAGCTGACACAAGCAAAAATCGAGCAGACCCTCGGCATGGATTGCCAGACCTTCTGCTCCATCGCCCTGATACGGCAGGATGCCTACGGGCTTTTCCTTGAAGCGGACAGCGACCGCCGCATGGAAGTCCTCTCCGCCCTCCTCAACCTCGGCGTATACGTTCGGCTGGAGGAACTGGCGAAAGCCGAAGCGAGCGAACAAAGGAAACGCATCGCCCAGACCAAAGACCGCATGACCGTCCTCGCCGACCAGATAGCCGCCAAGGACGCACTCGAAAGCGAAGACGCGGCTCTTGCTGAAAGCCTCGGCAGCCTCGCCGCCGACCTGCAGGTAGTCGATGAGAGCATCACCGCCGCCCAGCGGGAAGAAGCCCTCCGGCAAGAGGTGACCCGGCAAGCGCAGGAAAAGACCGACGAGGCGGCAAAGCTCACGGCAGAAGCCAATCGCAAGGCTAACGACCTCGCAACCCTCCGCGCCCAGCAAGAGGAAGCCAATACCCTCGCCAACATGACCCCTTCCGCAGAGAAAGCGACAAGCGCGGTCACAGCGGCACGGGGAATGCTTGACATACTCGCACCTGCTGAAGCTGACCTGAAGAACATCAACGAGCGACGCTCCGCCCTGCTCTCCACCGCGAGCAACACCGATAACGGGCTGAAAGCCATCGCACAGGCGCGGCAGACCCACCAAGCCACCCTCGCCCGCAAGGACGAGATAGAGGCGGCAGTCAAGCGGCTCGACGAACTCACCGCCGAACGCGCGAAACTGGATGAGCGGACGGCGCAGTTTAACGAAGCGGTTCAAAAAGTCCACACCCTCGAACTGGCGAGGAAGGACTTCATCGCCGAGAGCCGGACGCGCATCAACGCGCTTACAGCACAGATAGACACCGCAACAAAGAAAGCCGCCATCCTTCGGGACAGCGGATGCCCGATACCCGACAAGGCAACCTGCAACTTCCTCCGGGATGCAAAGGAAGCCAAGGACGGTCTCGCCGCACTGCAGGAAAGCCTCTCCAAGACGAGGGCTGCCGACCGCACGGAATATGAGCGCATCCAAAAGGACACCGAGGCGGCACAGGCGACCCTTGCCGCAACCCCAAACCCCAGAGAGGAAGCCGCCAATCTGACCCAAGAGGAAACCCGGCTAAAACCCATCGCGGCACTTGCACCCCGGCTGGCAGCGGCGGCGGCAAGCCTTGCCGAACTCGACAAGCAGGAGGCGGAACTCCTCACGACCCGCAAAGAGACCGAGGAAGCATTAAGGGAAATCGCCCTGAAAGCCGCCGACCTCGAAAAGCAAGCCGCAAAAGCTGCCGAACAGCGCGAGGTCATACGGACGAATGAACTTACCGCCGCCCTTCTTGCCAAATGCACGGCGGCAAAGGCGACCGTAGACGCGCTCACGGCTCGCATAGCAGAACTACAGACCGACATCGACGGCATCCACCTGAAAGCCGCCACAGCCGCGCAGGAGGCGCAGGGCATCCGAGACAGGATACCAACCGAGGCACCAGCCCTCGCCGCCCTCACAGAACGGCGCAGGACGCTTACAGAGGCGCAAAACAACGCCATCGCCGAGCGCGGAGGCATTAAGACCCGCCTCGAAGCGATAGCGGACGCACAGAGGCAGTACGATGAATACGCCGCCGAGGTCAAGGCTACAGCACGGAGCCTAAACGACTACCAGACCCTCGCTCAAGCATTCGGCATCGACGGAATTCAATACATGATTATCCGGAGCATCGTCCCCGAAATCATGCACCGATCCAACGACATCCTCGCCGCCATGACGGGCGGACGGATGGCGGTCGACTTCAAGACCGAGCGCGAGCAAAAGAGCAACCAGAAAATCGTCAACAGCCTTGACGTTTGGATAACCAGCATCACGGGCGGGAGCCGCCCCTACAGCAGTCACAGTGGGGGCGAAAAGGTCAAGATAGCCCTCGCGGTCACCCTCGGGCTGGCCGACGTAAAAGCGCGGCGGGCTGGCGTTCAACTGGGGATGCTTTTCATCGACGAGCCGCCCTTCCTTGACGCAGACGGAACCGAGGCATATGCGGACGCGCTGACCAACATGGCGGCACGGAACCCCGGCATGAGGATACTGGCGATAAGCCACGACCCGACCATGAAAGCCCGCTTCCAGCAGAACATCATCGTGACAGCGGGCGAAAACGGCAGCGAAGTCACGATGGACTGAAAGGAGGCGCGGCTACCGTGGCAGACGACGAAAAAAGGGCGTTTACGTTCTTTCGCAGCTACTACGAAGCCGCCAAAGAACTGACCGACAAGCAAAGACTCGCCTTTTACGATGCCATCATCCAGTACGGCATCGACAGCGAGGAGATGGCATTAAGCGGTGTAGCAAAGGCGATGTTCGCCCTTGTCAAGCCAACCCTTGACAAAAGCCAAGCAAGAGCGGCGGCTGGTTCAAAGGGTGGTAAAAGCAAAGGCGAAGCAAACGACGAGCAAACGCCAAGCAAACCGCAAGCAAAACCCGAGCAAACCGCAAGCGATATATCTGAGGATAAGGATAAGGATTTAGGATTAAGGATTACTGATGTGGATGTGGATAAGGATGGGGATAAGGACACTCCCCCCTTACCCCCCACAGGGGGAAACGGCGCGGGAACGGTCGCCCCTCCCGCCCCTCCTCCATTCGACCAATTCTGGTCTGCTTATCCGAAAAAAGTCGGGAAAGAGGCGGCCCGCAAGGCGTGGAACAAAATCAAGCCCTCCGCCGCCCTTCTCCGCAAAATCCTCGACGCGATAGAAAGTGCCAAGCAGAGCGAGCAATGGCAACGCGAGAAGGGACGGTACATACCGAACCCCGCGACATGGCTCAATCAGGGGCGATGGGACGACGAATTAACGCCGGGAGGAGGTGATGACGGTGGGAAAACCTCAAACGCTGGAGGAGGTTATGGAAAACCTGCCGCTCCGCGCGAAGATTGGAGCAGCTTCAAGCCAAGCACTGGGTTTAAACGTTCAAGTCCTGACGGCGAGTGAGGCGGAGATTTACTTCGGCACCGAATACTACGCCGGAGCCAGCGTCCTCACTTCGGAGGAAATCCGGGAGCGCAAAATCCAAGGAGGAAGCCGCGCCCCAGAGCCGGTAACCTGCGAATTCTGCGGAAAGACGCTATATCACCTCGGCAGAATCGAACCACCCAGAGCGAACAGCCCCTACATACACGACAGGGAGCCGACCTGCTCTGGATGGTCAAAGGTACCACAGAGGTGCGACTGCCCGGAAGCGACAGAAGCATGGGCCGAGCGCGACGCGGAAGCCAAACGCCAGCAGGAGGAACGCGAACGCCGCGAACGAGAGGAATGGCACCGGGCGAAAGTAACGGAACTCCTCGAAAGGAGCGGCATCAAGCAACGCTTCATGCGCCGGACATTTGAGAACTTCGTGACCGACACCGCAGAGCGAAAACGCTCCTACGACACAGCCCGCGCCTATGCGGAGAACTTCGAGCGACACGCCGTAGAGGGTGGCGGACTTTACATCGAAGGGACGTTCGGCACTGGTAAGACCCACCTCGCCGCCGCCATTGCGCTCTACCTCATCGAGAAAGAATGGCGCGTGATATTTAAAACAGCCGACGACCTGTTCAGGGACATCAAGGAGACCTTCGACAAGGACGACGGCTCCGAGCGGAAGATACTGGCGCGGTACAAGGAATGCGACCTGCTCATCATCGACGACCTCGGTAAGGAGCAAGCCACAGACTGGACGACCGCCCAACTGTACGCGATACTCAACGACCGATACGAGAACCAAAAGCCAGTCATCATCACGACGAACTTCAACGAGGACGGACTGATAGCGATGGAATCGCCACGCAACGTCGGCGAACACAGGATACGCGCCATACTAAGCCGCCTCCATGAGACCACCACCGCCATGACGATGATAGGGCAGGATTGGAGGAGCAAATGAAACGATTACTTACAGCCACCGCCGCGTTTCTGATTTTGATGGCAGGAGCCGTCACCTTCGCGGCGTGGCCGACAGATAACAAGACCGTCGCGGTGCGGATGCCGGACGCAACCCAGACCCGCACCCAGACGCTCACCTACGCCTCGCCGCCTACGCCGTCACCCGCGAGCGCAACTCCCACACCAACGCCGGAAGCGACCCCAGAACCGCGCTACACCGAACGGGAGATCGAGATGCTCGCCAAGATGGTCTGGGGAGAGGCGCGGGGATGCACCCCTGCAGAACAGAGCCTCTGCGTGTGGACGGTGATAAACCGCCTCGAAGCCGGATGCTTCGGCGACACACTGGAGGAAGTGCTGACCACACCCCGCCAATTCGTCGGGTACAAGCCCAAGCACCCCGTCACCGACGAGATACGGACGGTCGTAGAAGATACTCTGGCAGCTTGGGAGAGCGGCGAAACCGCCCCCATCCTCCCGCCATATGCGGAAACGAGCGGGTACCTGTTCTTCACAGGGCGGAGAGGCGACGACGGGCAACTTCACAACTTTTTCAAGGAGGAATGGCGATGATTATCACAGCTGACGCGCTCGCCGGACTGCGGACGATAGAAACCGCATCCGTCGACGCTTGCATCACCAGCCCGCCATACTTCGGTTTACGCGACTATGGTGTGGACGGGCAGATAGGCACCGAGGCAACCCCTAATGAGTTTATCCAAAACCTCGTCGAGATATTCCGCGAGGTGCGCCGAACGCTCAAAGACGATGGCACCCTCTGGGTAGTCATCGGCGACAGTTACGCAGGGAGCGGAAAAGGACAGACCGCGAACGGTGGAGGCATCCAGGATGCTAAGAGAAGCAAGGTGCGCGGGATGACGCTCCCGACAGGCGCACTTGATAACGTGAAACCCAAAGACCTCATCGGGATACCGTGGCTCCTCGCTTTTGCGCTACGCTCGGACGGCTGGTACCTCCGACAAGACGTAATCTGGCAGAAGCCCAATGCCATGCCGGAAAGCGTCAAAGACCGATGCACACGGGCGCATGAGTACGTATTCATGCTGACCAAGTCCCGGAATTACTACTACGACGGCGACGCGGTCAAGGAACTGGCGGTCGATGGCGACCCACACCCGCCGCGCGGGAGCAAGGGCGTAGCCAGAGAGAATGCCGGGCGCAGGAAGCAGGACGGACACGGTAAGAGGTATGAGGGCTTCAACGCCCGATACCATAACGAAGACCACCCGCCCGTCACCACACGCAACAGGAGGAGCGTCTGGACGGTCACGACAAAGCCGTGCAAAGAGGCGCACTTCGCGGTCTTCCCGCCCGACCTTATCGAGCCTTGCGTCCTTGCAAGCAGCCGCCCCGGAGGGCTGGTAATAGACCCCTTCTGCGGAAGTGGAACGACGGGCATGGTCGCCCAGTACCACGGGCGCAGGTTCATCGGGATAGACATCAACCCTGAATACGTCGCCATCGCGGAGAGGAGGCTGGCAAAATGCGAAATGTAATCCTCGACCTCTGCGGCGGGACAGGAGCGTGGAGCCGCCCATACCGAGAAGCGGGATACGAAGTCGAACTGATAACCCTCCCTGCCTACGACGTGACGCGGGTGGAATTTGGAACCCATGCAATGCACTTCGAGCAGATGGACGTTCACTACCACGAGACCAACACGGTGCTATACAGCGACCTTGTCGGCATCCTTGCCGCCCCCCCATGTACCGAATTCAGCATCGCCAAGGGAGCGAGACCGCGAAACCTCGCGGCAGGCATGGAGACGGTCGCAGCTTGCATGAGGATAATCCAAGAGGTGCAACTCCACGCCCACCTCGACTTCTGGGCTTTGGAGAACCCGCGAGGACTGCTCCGCCGCTTCCTCGGAGTACCAAAGTACACCTTCGAGCAATGGCAATTCGGAGAAGACCGCGTCAAGGCGACCGACGTATGGGGATATTTCAACCCACCGACCCCGACCCACAAGGAAAAGCCCGCCCCTCGAACCAGCCGCAAGGGGCGCACACACGCGGCGGAATGGAGCCGATGCGAGTATCCTCCCGAATACGAGGACTACATCAAGCAGTTTCGCGGCGACGAACGCCGAGCGGCGGCAAGAGCAATAACCCCGGCAGGTTTTGCGGCCGCGTTCTTCAGGGCAAACAGCCGGACGCGTAAGGAGGTGGCAAACGCATGATTTTATACCATTTCTGCCCCGCCCACATGGTCGAGGGCATCAGGAAAAACGGACTGACGCTCGGGAAATTCCCGCTTCTGGGAGACGGGCACACGTCCTTCATAGACGACTGCCAATGGCTCACAGCCGACCCTGACCCAAAGAACCAAAGCTGGGCGACCAGTCACCTCATCCCATACAGCCGGACGGCGTACCGCCTGACCGTGGAGATACCGCCCAGCAGGGTGCGGAAACTCTACAGAGCATTGACCTTCGTGAAAGACCTGAAGCCCGAACACAGGGAAATCGTCGAGGGCTGGTCGGGAAGCGAAGACTGGTACATCTACAAAGGCAAAATACCGCCCAAATGGATAAAGAAATGCGAGCGCACGGGCGCGTGAAAGGAGGCGGAGCCAATGAAGCGCAGACAGCTGACGAAAGCCCAGCGGCGCGAAATTTACCAGAAGACAAACGGACATTGTGCCTACTGCGGGTGTGAACTGGAATACGAGCGGATGGCGGTCGACCACGTCATCCCACTCGCCCACGGCGGCGCAGACGAGATGGATAATATGCTCCCCTCCTGCCGCTCTTGCAATCACTACAAGGACACGCGGACGCTGGAGCATTTCAGAGAAGCGGTCGAGAAATTCCCCGCCGTCCTTAAGCGGGACAGCGTGACCTATCGCAACGCCGTCCGCTTCGGGCTGGTCAAACCTAACCCCCACAGGGTGACATTTTACTTCGAGAAACAGGAGGCGACAAAATGAAATACACAACCGACGAAAAGCCCATAGAAAAATCGTTCGACGAAGCGTGGAAAGAGCCGTTCAACTGCGAAACGTGCAGGTTCAGCAAGCTATATGTCCGCACTCGCGAGATGTTTGTAAAGCGCGAGGAGTGGTACAGGAACACCCTCGAAACAATCGCACAGATGGTGAATCCGGGCGGCGGAATGTGCGGGCGGCTTTATGACGCACTGCCGGAAATGCTCGAAACCCTGCTCGACAAGAGCGGATACAAGGCAAAGCTGAAAACCGAGGTCAGCCGTCTCACCAAGGAGAACGAGCGGCTGGCACTGGAAATTATCAGACTTCGCGGATAGGAGGAATACGAACTATGAACCACCCCAAAATCATCGCCGTCGATTTCGACGGATGCCTCGTAACAAACCGCTTCCCCGACATCGGGGAGCCGATACCAGAAACCCTCGCCGCGCTGAAGCGCGAGCAAGAGAACGGCGCAAAGGTCATCCTCTGGACGTGCCGCCGTGACGACCAGCTGACCGCCGCCACCGACTGGTGCGACCAGCAGGGCATCCACCTCGATGCGGTCAACCGAAACCTCCCCGAAATTGTGGAGGCATTCGGAGGCGACACAATCAAAGTTTTCGCCAACGAATACTGGGACGACCGGGCGGTAAAGATGCCCCCGCCAATGTGCGCCGATGCCCACAAATACCCAGACGGTACCTGCGCCGGATACCAGCGTAGTAATTACGACGATGAACCATGCGACAGGTGTAAGACCTGCCCGCAAAATGAATTTTATGAGGAGGAATAGCCATGAACAAACTTAGCACCATCCAGAAACGCGAGAACCTAAACACCGTCTATCAGACGGGCGACATCGGACCCGGAGGGGCGTATCACGACTACGTGATACGAAGCGGCAACACGCCCACCGAGAGAGATGCACCGGAACTCGAAATCGCAACCATCCAATTCCAAAAGGGCGCACGGAAAGACCCCGTCGCCCGCCATGGCGTCATCGATAGCGACCTGCTCGAAATCGTCCGCGACCGACTGAAACACTTCCAGCAGGGCGAATACGCCACGCGGGAAAACGCCTGTGCGCTGACCCACATCGAGGAAGCCCTCATGTGGATGAACCGACGCGTCGAAGACCGCATCGAACGGCGCGTACTCGGCACTTACGAAAAGTAAGGAGGGACAGGACGTGAGCATCAAAAGAGAACGCCCGATACTTTTCAGCACCCTTATGGTGCAAGCCATCCTCGGCGACCGCAAGACCATGACGCGTCGGATAGTAAAAGGAACCGCGCTCGAATGGCTCGAAAAGGATGGCTTCTCCCCCTCGTTTGTGGCTGACCCCGAAAATAGGCTATCCCCTTACACGGTCGGCGACATCCTCTGGGTGAGGGAGACATGGAACGGCGACTGGTGTGACCATGTAATTTACAAAGCCGATGGAGGCAGCGCAAAAGAAGCCGGATACACCAAGGAACCTAAATGGAAGCCATCTATTTTCATGCCCCGTAAGGCGGCGAGACTGTTCCTGCGCGTTACCAGTATCAGGGCGGAGCGGCTTCAGGACATCACAGAGGCGGACTGTTACGCAGAGGGCATCATCAAGGTGCCGCTGGGCGAAAACATGGAATGGGCTGAAGGAGGCTGGGCGATTGAGAAATTCGCGCACTTATGGGACAGCCTCAACGCCAAGCGTGGATACGGATGGGACACGAACCCGTGGGTATGGGTGATTACATTCCAAAAGGAGGACGCACTATGAAGACCAGACACGACCTTCTCGGCGACCTGCGCCGCACGACGGCGGGCTTCGTAGGACAGACCTTCACCGAGGAGATGCGCCAGCGCATCCGCATCGATGCCACAGAACTCATGAACACCGCATACGACGAAGGACAGGCAGCCATGACCTATCACGTTTGTGCCAACGCAGGAAACAAGAACTGCCCACAGGGAGAATGCGATGAGGAATATGAGGCGGTCTGCCGCCAGTGCGTTTTAGATGGAGGATTTGAGATATGAGCGACAGCCAGAAAGGAGAGAAATATGTATAAAACAACCGGGAGAATCGATAGCTTTGACGACATACCGTGGGACGTTCCGATTACTGTCACAGGCAGCATCGATGGAAACAGAGCGTGGATGCAGAGAATGTCGGGCGCGTTTAAAAGAGACAGCGGAGATTTTCGGTTTGTAAACGATTTTGGAATGTCTACACACTTCAAAAAGGGCGACATCATTTCACTAAATATACTGGAGAGGAGCGAGGAGATATGAACGACATCGAGCAAGGAATCAAGAATGTTCTGGAATCGCTCGCGGATACCTTCGAGGCGGGGAAGCAAGCGAATTTCGGAGAACTCGCCGAACGCATCCTCGAAAGCGAACACGGCGCACTCTGGTGGAAGACCCCTGAAAATTTCAGCGTCGGCTTTGTTTTCCCAGCAGAACAAGCCTTAGAAGTAGCAATCGAAAAACGATACCCCGGCGCGGACGCCCGGACGATACGAACCCTCGTCGCAATCCATGCCCACTACACTGGGATAAAGAAGCACCTCGAACGCCTCATAGAACACTTTGAGGGCTTCGGAGCGGTCGCAGACAAATCCCGCCGCCTGATTAACGCCTACGTGACATGGCTCACGACAGGCAAAACAGACGACTTCAAGGACAGAAAAGACCCTGACAAGCGCGGATGGGACTGCCCCAGCGTAGGAACTCCAGCGCAATGGCACAACCTCATCAAGGGAATTCTTTTCTTCTACACGGATGGCGCGACCGTCGAGCCGTTCATGCCATACCGCGAATTGTTGTTGCTCTATCAAGAAAAGCATAAGGAGGAAGAACAATGAAAACAGCCATCACAATCGCCCTGCTCATCATCGCTGCCATTTCATCACTCGGCGGCATCGCCCACGAGGATGAGCATAGGGGCAGGAACGCCGCCATCGTCGCGGCAGTATCCATCGCGGCACTCGCCGCCGTCGTCATCGCGGGAGGTGTGTAGCGTGAGTGGAATCCACAGAACCAAAATCGACTGGGCAGACAGCACGTGGAACCCCGTCAGCGGATGCCTTCACGGATGCCCCTACTGCTACGCCCGGAACATAGCGCGGCGATTTCAACCCAAGCTCTCGGAGTGGCCGGAGAACGGCACCATCTACGCGACGGCACACGACCCCCGGTGCTTCGTGGCGACCAAACCGACAGTCCTCCGGGATGCGGACGGGAACTACCTCCGCTCTACCCCGTACCCAAAAGGTTTCGCACCGACAATGCACGGTTACAAGCTGCAATACCTGAAGACCGCAAAGGAGCCACGCCGGATATTCGTCGGCAGCATGACCGACCTATTCGGTGACTGGGTGCCGGATGAATGGCTTGCCGCCGTCTTCCGCGAGTGCCACGAGGCACCCCAGCACGTTTATATGTTCCTCACCAAGAACCCAAAGAGGTACACGGAACTGGCGGAGAAGCACCTCCTCCCGGAGGGCGACAACTACTGGTGGGGAACGAGCGCACCGACCCCTGAGACGGAATTCTGGTACAGCCAGAAACACAACACCTTTGTGAGCATCGAACCAATCCTCGCGCCGTTTGAGACCGCAGGAGCGGAAGCCCTCGCCAACACGAACTGGGTAATCGCCGGAGCCATGACTGGGGCGGGCGCACGAAAATACCGACCAGAGCGTATCTGGGTGGAAAATATCCGCGCGGCGTGTGAGAGCGCGGGAGTGCCGCTATTCATGAAAGACAGCCTGACCGACATCTGGGGCAAGCCCCTCATCAGGGAACACCCCGAAAAGATGATGGCGCACATCAACAAAGTCAAAGTCACGGACTGGGCGCGGCTGGAGGCGCACAAGGTACGCGTCGAGAGCGTCCGAGACAAGAAGAACTGTCGCCAATGCGGGGAAAGCGTCCAAGGAAAACCCGCGACACGCATATCTGGCAGGTTTTACATCTGCGACAAATGCTACAAAGGAGGAACCCCAAATGAGCATTGAAAGGTCTGGAGACATCTACACGCCGACCTGCGACCTGTGCGGGGAGGAACTCCCCGGAGAGTTTGACTTCTACGATGCAGTGAACGCGAAAAAGAGCGCGGGATGGAAATCCCAAAAAGTCAATGGAGAATGGCAGGACATCTGCTGTGAATGCCAAAGAAACGGAGGAGATAAAGCATGAAACAGAACACATACAGGAGAACCCCACCCGCCCCCAAAAAGGCGAAAAAGCCAGAGCCGCAGGTACCGACCGAGAGCCAAGAACAACAGATGCTCTTTAACTGGGCGGCATGGCAGCGCGGAAAATACCCGGAACTCGCCCTCATGTACCATACGCCGAACGGCGGGCGTCGAAGCAAAGCCGAAGCGGGACGCTTTAAGGCAGAGGGCGTGAAGTCGGGAGTGCCAGACATCTTTCTCCCTGTCGCTCGCGGCGGTTACCACGGGCTGTACATCGAACTCAAACGACAGCGCGGCGGCAAGGTTAGTGACACTCAAAAGGACTGGGTGAAAGCCCTCGGCGAGCAGGACTACCTCGTCCATGTCTGCAAGGGCTGGGAAGCCGCCAGCAAGGTCATCCTCGAATACCTGAACATGGGGGCGAGCGCATGAACCAAGTATTCTTAATCGGCAACCTGACCCGCGACCCGGAGCATCGCACGACCAACGGCGGAATCAGCACCTGCTCATTCACCCTCGCGGTCGAGCGTGAGCAGTCCAAGAAAGACCGGGAGAGTGGCAACAAGGTGACCGACTACATCACCATCATCACATGGCGGAATACCGCAGACCTGTGCGCAAGATACCTCACCAAGGGGCGGCAGGTCGCCGTCCGGGGAAGCTGGCACAACCGCAACTACGAGGACAAGGACGGGAACAAACGCACCGTCTCGGAGTGCATCGCTGACGAGGTTAAATTCCTCGGCGCACCTCCCCAGCGCGACGACAGCGCGGACGATGAATACCCGCCCTACAGATAGACCACACAAATCACCTATTACAGGGAGCCGCCCTCGCGGGCGGTGTCCCTCGTTGTAGCCAAAAGGAGGCGAATGCAGTGGCAAAGAATTCAGCGGCAAAATTAGATACAAAAGCCCTCATCACCGAAGCGGTGAACGCTGGGCTTCAGGCGGGGAGGGCGCAAGCCTCCTCGACGGCAAAAGACGCATTCAAAGCAACCGAGCGCAGACTGTACGCGATACCCATACTCACCCGCAAGGTTAAAGAGGACATCGAGAAGCTGGAGGAAATCCGCGCCAACGGGCCGCAAAGTCGGAGTAAGAGTATTGTCCGCTTTCAAAAGACAGGATACCGCGTCGACCCAGAGGAAATGCTGGACGCAATCATCCAAGACCTCGAAGCAACCATTGCAATAGACAAGCACGAGATAGAAACCGTGCGCTGTGCGATGGAAGCATTCAAAGACGACCCCTACTACCCCACCGTGACAGGACGCTACATAGACCGCTACGATGACGAGGACATCGCCGCCGACCTCGGATGCAGTGCGAACCAAGTCTGGAAGCAACGGACACGCATCGTCAAGGACATCGCAGTGATGCTATACGGAGCATCGGCGGTGTAAATATAGCCCATAAATTCTGTGATATTTACCCATAAAAACATCCGTGGTATAATGGTCAAAATCAAAAGTGTGTCCAAAAGCCGCTCCAAAAACCGGGGGCGGCTTTTTCATTTGCACTCAAACCGCACGAAAGGAGGCGCGACCCGATGGCAATGGAAATCAGAAAGATGCGGCTGGATGAATTACAGCCCGCTGAATACAACCCCAGAAAAGACCTGCAACCCGGCGACCCGGAGTACGAGAAGCTGAAACGCTCCATCGGCACCTTCGGCTACGTCGAGCCGATAATCTGGAACGAACGCACCCGCCACGTCGTGGGCGGTCACCAGCGGCTGAAAGTTATGCAAGACCTCGGCATCACCGAGGAGAGCGTCGTGGTCGTCGACCTCCACCCCAACGACGAGAAAGCCCTCAACATCGCATTGAATAAAATATCCGGCGATTGGGATATGCCTCGACTGAGAGACATCCTCGAACTGCTCGACACAGGAGCCTACGACGTGACCCTGACGGGATTTGACACGGCGGAGATTGAGGACATCATGACGCAATTCACGACGGAGGAGGAAGCAGATGACGACTTCGACGCGGAGGGCGAATACGAGGCGGTCGGCGAGACCCCATTCACCGAGCGCGGGGACATTTACATCATCGACGGCAAGCACCGTCTGATGTGCGGAGATGCGACCAGCACGGAGGATTTCGACCAGCTGATGGACGGACACAGCGCAAGACTGACCGTCACCGACCCTCCCTACAACGTCGACTACGAAGGAACGGCGGGTAAAATCATCAATGACAAGCAGACAGATACCGCGTTTCAAGCATTCCTACTCGCGGCGTTTGGGAACATTTACCGTGTGAGCAAGCCCGGAGCCGCAGCTTATATCTTCCACGCCGACAGCGAGGGGCTGAACTTCCGCCGTGCTTTCGAGGGTGCGGGCTTCGAGATGAAGCAATGCCTCATCTGGGTGAAGAACGCCCTCGTCCTTGGGCGGCAGGACTACCAATGGAAGCACGAACCCATCCTCTACGGATGGAAAGGCGGGGAAGCCCACTATTTCATCGACGACAGGACGCAGACCACGGTCATCGAGGACGAGCAACCAAACTTTGACAAAATGAAAAAGCCTGAACTGCTCGCCTACATCAAGCAATACGTCAAGCGGCAGGAACAGTACACTACCATCCTCCACGAGAACAAACCTACCAAAAACGCAGAACACCCGACGATGAAACCCGTCTCCCTCGTGGGGCGGCTTGTCAGCAACAGCAGTAAAGCCGGATGGATTGTTCTTGACCCGTTCGGAGGCTCCGGCAGTACGCTCATGGCTTGTGAACAATTATCGCGAACGTGTTACATGATGGAACTTGACCCCAAATTCTGTGACGTAATAGTCCGGCGATACATCGCGTGGTGTTATGACCACGAGAAGACCCCGGAGGTCTCGCTCCTTCGTGGCGGAGAGCCTACCCCCTGCCCGTTCGTCGAAACAAACGAATAAGGGAGGTGAGCCGCCATGCCGAGAGCGCGAGACCCTGCGCGAGATAAAGCGCGAGAGATGTGGGAAGCCTCCGGCAGAAGCCTTAAACTATGCGAGATTGCCGAGCGGTTAAAGGTACCAGAGGCGACCGTCCGTGCATGGAAATCTAAAGACCGCTGGGAGGCGCAGACTTCAAAAAAAAACGAGCGGAACGCTCCGAAAAAAAATACGGAACGCTCCGATAGGAAACGGAACGCTCCGAAGCGTAAACCCGGCGGTCAACCCGGCAACAGCAACTCCGTGGGTGCAGGTGCGCCGCTGGGAAATGCGAACGCCGCCACCCACGGGGCGTATATGCAGATTTACGGCGACCTTCTCACCGACGAGGAAAAAGCCTTGCTCGACATCCTCGACCAACAGGAGGAACGCGACCGCCTCCGCGCCTTGTACGCCCAGCACCAGATAACCGAGCGGCGACTGATGGGGCACATCAACGCCATCGAGAACGGCGCGGAGATGATAACCCACCGCGTCATCAGCACCGCCGAGCCGACAGGCACCAAGGGTGCGGACGGGCGCGAGATTACCAAGGTCGTCCGCCTATCGCAGGAGCAGGAAACCCGAAAGGAGCAGCTACGGAACTTCACCGACGCTCTGACCCGTGTCCGTGCGGAAATGCGCCGCGTCGCCGACAGCCTCCGCCAGATTACCGAGACCGAAGCAAAGGTCAAGGCTCTAACTGCGGGTGACGACGAAATCGCGTCGCTCGTCGAGGCTATCAATTCGGCATGGGAGGAGAAAAAAGATGGCGACGATTGATATAAAAGCAATGCGACGGTTCATCAACTCCCCCGTCGATTTTACGACCCACATTATAGGAGCGACCCCGGACGCGGCGCAACGCGCCATCATGGAGAGCGTCGCCAAGAACCAGATGACCAGCGTGAGGAGCGGACACGGCATCGGAAAGAGCGCAGTCGAAAGCTGGCTCGTTCTCTGGTTCCTTTGCACTCGCCCCTACCCGAAAATTCCTTGCACGGCTCCCACCGACCACCAGCTGAAAGACATCCTATGGGCGGAGATTGCAAAGTGGATACGACACAGCCGAACGCTTGAAAATGTTATCGTCTGGACGCAGGAGCGCGTCTACCTGAAAGGACACGCAAAAGAATGGTTCGCGGTCGCACGTACGGCAACCAAGCCGGACGCGCTTCAGGGCTTCCACGCCGAACACATCCTCTACATCATCGACGAGGCGAGCGGCGTGGATGATGACCGCTTCGAGCCTGTCCTCGGTTCCCTTTCCACACCCGGTGCAAAGCTGCTCATGTGCGGAAACCCGACGCGCCTGACTGGATTTTTCCACGACAGCCACACGAAGAACCGCGCCCAGTATTCGACATTCCACGTCGACGGGCGCAAAAGCCGCCGCGTCTCGCAGGACTTTATCAACACCATCATCGAGATGTACGGCGAGAACAGCGACGTGTTCAGGGTGCGCGTTTCCGGCGACTTCCCAAAGGCTCTGCCCGACAGCTTCATCCCGATGGAGTGGTGCGAGCGACAAAGCGAAGCCGACCGACCCACCCGCGAGCCGAGCCGCATAGATATCGGCGTGGACGTGGCACGGTTCGGAGACGACAGCAGCGTCATCGCCCCCGTGCGAGACAAGACCCTACA
This sequence comes from Desulfitobacterium sp., assembly GCF_034927245.1. Classification (GTDB taxonomy): domain Bacteria; phylum Bacillota; class Desulfitobacteriia; order Desulfitobacteriales; family Desulfitobacteriaceae; genus Desulfitobacterium_A. Next base: position 106,085 of record NZ_JAYFQK010000038.1, on the reverse strand, counting down.
GGACGAGCCGGACATCTACCATCACAACGACACGATGGAAATAGCCGGATACACCATCGCCGCAATCAGGCAATACGCCTCCATCGAGACCGTCCGCGAGATTTATGTCAAAATCGACTGCGACGGGCTGGGCGTAGGTGTGTACGACCGCCTCCGGGAACAACGGGAGGAAATCCAGAACAGCATCAACGACAAACGGCGCGAGGCGGCGGAGCAAAACGATACCGACCCCGTGCCTTTCCTTTTGGAGGTTTACGAGTGCCACTTCGGAGGCGAGGGCGGCACGGTAAGCCCAGACGACCCCGTCGAATACGCAAACAGCACGGGCGTGATGTGGGGAACCGTGCGCGAAGCACTGCGCAAGCAGACCCTTGTCCTCTGGCACGACGACCGCCAGATAACCCAACTATCCAACAGACGATACAGCATCAACAGCGCAGGGCGCATCGAACTGGAGCGCAAGGAAGCGATGAAGAAACGCGGCATCCAATCGCCGGACATCGCTGACGCGCTCGCCCTTGCCATGTACGACCCAGTCCAGAGCGACTGGTCAATAGATTTTTAGGGAAAGAGGTGAAAAACCATGCCACTATTCAGCAGGCGGCAGTCCAACGTAAGCAATCAATTCACGCGGCGCGACAACGGCAACAGCATGATACCGCGCTGGTCGCGCCCTCCGGAACGCAACACCGCCGAATGGATAAAGACTTTCAGCACCAGCCCCCGCCTCGCGGTCGTGGACAGAATAGCCTCTGACCTTTCATTCGCGACTGGCAAACTATATGCCATCGCGAGCAACGGCGAGGAGCAGGAGGTGCAGTCCCATCCGTTCCTCGACTTTTGGGACAACCTGAACCCCCTGCATGAATACTCCAGCGCGGCACTCTGGCAACTTCACGAAATATACCTCCTGCTCAAAGGCGAGGGATATTTCATCATTGAACGCGACCCAATGGGAAGACCCTCCGAATTGTGGCCGGTTCCGACGCATTGGGTATTCATGACCCCATACCTCGGTCACCCGTTCTACCGGGTGCGAACATCCAGCGGCGGCATCATTGACGTGCCTGTCGAGGATATGTTCGTGATGAAAAGCCTGAACCCGTTCGACCCGTTCATGCGCGGATTGGGCGCGGCGGAAAGCATATCGGATGAGGTCGAGACCGACGAGTACGCCTCGAAGTTTCAGAAGCGGTTCTTTTTCAACGACGCAACACCGAACCTCATCGTGGCGATGCCGAAAAGCACCGACGAACAGCGCAAACGCTTCCGTATGGAATGGCTCGAACGCTTTCAAGGCGTATTCAAATCCCACGGAATGGCAACCGTCAACGGCGAGGTCAGCGTCCAGCGCGTAGGCGAGACCATGAAAGACATGGATATGGTCAACGGTAGAATGTACCTCCGCGACGCGGTACTGGAGCATTTCGGTGTCCCCCGCGAGATTATGGGCATCACCGAGAACAGCAACCGCGCGACCGCAGAAGCGGCACAGTTTATCTATGCACAGAACGTCCTCATGCCGCGCCTGCGCCGACGCGAGGAGGCAGTCAACAAGCAGCTTCTCCCGATGTTCGGTGAGAACCTCGTCTGGCGATACGACGACATTGTGCCGCGAAACCAAGAGTTTGACAAGATGAAAGGCATAGACGGATGGAACGCCGGACTGCTCCTCAAAGACGAGGCGCGGGAACTGCTCGACTTGGCACCCGCAACCACAGGCGGGCGCGTTTACAAGGGAACGTTCTCTGACGTATTCATCGGCGAGGATGAAGACCCAGTCGCGGTCACTGCCGCCATGACCACATCCCAGCTGGATATGGAACCAGCAGACGCGGAGGACACGGTCGTCATCGAAGACGCGCCGGACAAAGGCGGCGACATTGAGGTGGAAGACGGCACCGACGAGGACATAGTCGAAATACTCGACGCATACGGGCAGAAAGCCGCAGGGCGGCGAATCAGTCTGTCAGCCGCCGAACAGTCAGAGAATGCCGCGCTCCGTGAAATGGGTGCGGCTTTTGAAATTGCCACCATGAAATTCTTCAGAGAACAGGCAAAACGCATCGGTGCCGCACTCGGAGAGACCGAGAAAGCGGACGGCACCGTGTGGGATAATATGCGCCCCTACTTCAACGAGGACGGTACGGTCAACTACGAAGCGTGGAACCTGCTCGATGAAGCCCAGCAAAAAGCCCTTGCGGATAAATTCGTCAGCGGCATGATTGACTGGACGCGCGAGGCGGATATCCTCAACAAAATTTATGAGCCACTGTGGAGGAAAGCCTACGACGCGGGCGCAAAGCACAGCCAAGACCTCTACCGCGTCCATTCTGTCCAGCGTCCCGAACTTGTCAGCACAGCCAAACTGCGCGGCGGCAAGCGCGTCGTCGGTATTCAAGACGCGACCAAGGAATCCATCAGCCGCATCGTCAGCGACGGAATCACCCACGGAAACAGCACCAAGGCGATGGCACAGGAAATCATGCAGGAAATGCAGACCACATCCAGCCGCGCCAAGCTGATAGCGCGACAGGAAACCACCACCAGCCTCACGACAGGGCAATACGACATGATGAGGACGGCGGGAGCAACCACCAAGACGTGGCATCACCGTCCCCAGAAGCAACCCCGTGATGGCAAAAACAACACGCCGAACCATGTGGCATTGAACGGAGAAACCCGCGCCATCGACGAGAGGTTCAGCAATGGGCTACGTTTTCCGCGTGACCCAGAGTGTTCCGACCCCGCCGAGGTCATCAACTGTCACTGCTACGTCACATACGGCGGATTTTAAGAGAGGAGGAACAATATGGCATTCACAGCAAAACAAGCCGCCGATGCAACTAAAGCCCTCGGCGTGGACTTCGACGCGGTAAAATTCACCCCCGACGATTTCCTGCGCGGGATGAACGTCGAACTCGAACACGGCACGGTCGCCACCGTCACTAACATTACGGACGACGACCCCTTAAAAACAGCGAAAATCGTACTGGCGCACCTGAATGAGACCCCGCGCTACTACGACGAAAAGGTCGGGCTGGAGGCTTGGGAAGCGTCCCTCCAAACGGGCGTGAAGACCAAGAGCCGCAAGACCGAATACAAAACACTCCAGTTTGAACTGGAAGAATTTGACGAGGAGCAGGGCATCTTCTCTGGCTACGCTGCCGTTTTCGGCAACGTGGACAGCGGAGGCGACATCATAGAACCCGGAGCCTTCACGAAGACAATCGCCGAGGGCTGGGAGCGAGTGAAAATTCTCGTGCTTCACAATGATTATGACCTGCCAATCGGAAAACCCCTCGAACTGCGCGAGGACGCGCACGGCCTCTATATCAAGGGCAAAATCAGCGATACAGCTATGGGCAAGGACGTGAAGACGCTCCTACGGGACAGAGTGCTGTCCGAGATGTCCATCGGCTACGACCCGGTGACTTTTGACTACGACAAAGAGGACGGTGTGCGGCACCTGCGCGAGGTCAAGCTGTGGGAGGTGTCCATCGTCACATGGGCTATGAACCCCGAGGCGGTCATCACGGGATACAAAGCTACCGAGACCGCAGACCGGGCGACCCAGATGGCAGAGGGCATCATCGCCGACCTGAAAGAGGGGCGTAAAATCAGCACGGTACGCCTGAAATCCCTGAAAGAAGCCTGTACCACGATGGAGGGTGCGATAAAGGCACTCAAAGCCATCATCAAGGAGGCAGAGGGCGAACAGCAGGGAGCCAAGAGCGCACCGCCGCCGAGCCGCACCCAACAGCGGAAACAGCGGCAGGAACCCCAGCAAATCCCAACCATCGAAATCACATTTTAACAAGGAGGAAAACGAACTATGAAGCGTTACAAGAAGGGCAACGCAGCCCCCACCAAAGCCAAGTCCATGAAGATGGGCGCGGACGAACTCGGCGAAATGATTAAAGCCGCCGTCAAGGAAGCGATGGGTGGAGAGAACGACGACGCATCCGAAGATGCGGCTGGCGTTTCCACCGAAGACCTCATGAACATCGTCACCGATGCTATCGCTTCCGCCACCGAAAAGCGCAAGAGCCGTAAAGAAGCTGGCGAGGAAATCGACGACGACCCCACTGAGGACATCATGGCAGAGGTCGCCGAAATCATCGACGGACTCGAAGACGGCGACGAGAAAGAAGACGGCACCGACGAGGACAGCGAGGAGAAAGCCTCCGATGGGCGCGAGGAAGCGCGTGAGGAGGGCGACGAGGGCAAGCGCAAGTACGCGAACCGCAAAGCCACCCAGACCAAGACGCGCTCCAAGAGCCGCAACGCTGCCCCTGCTCCCGCCTCCCGCAAGTATGGAGACATCTACATCCCTCGTTCTGGCGCAACGCAGAACACGAAGAAAATCCCGCCTGAAATCCAACTCGCCCGTGCAGTGAAGTGCTTGGACGTATTCGGGCGGCACGACCCCGACCAAGCCGCGTTTATGGCGCGGAAGCACTACGGCGACGAGGCAATGGAAAGGGAATTCAAAGCCCTGTCCGCAACCGTCCCCTCCACGGGCGGCTACCTCATCCCCGAAATCTACCTCGACGAAATCATCGAGATGCTCTACGCGAAGACCGTCGTCTTTGAACTCGGCGCAAGGAAAGTGCCGATGGCAAATGGCAACCTGAACATCCCGAAGATGACCAGCGGCGCGAGAGCGACATGGGGCGGCGAGCAGCGCAAAATCACTAAGACCCAGCCTGCGTTTGGCAACGTGAAGCTGTCCGCGAAGCGTCTGGAGGCTATCGTTCCCCAGACCCGCGAACTCATCATGTCGACCAACTACAGCGCGGATGCCATCTTTGCCAGCGACCTGACCCGACGCATGGAACTCGGTCTCGACTGGGGCGCACTGTTCGGCAAGGGCGGAGAATTCCAGCCCCTCGGCGTTCAGGCAACCCCCGGCATTCTCAACATCGACGCAACGACCCTTAACAACCCTGACCTCGTGGACGCGAGCGGAAAAATTACTTCTGACTTCCCTGTTTATGTGCGTAGCACCGTGCTGGCAAAGAACGTCGACGACCTCGGTCTCGGCTGGACTTTCAACAGCATGATGGAGGGCTACCTCATGAACTTGAAGACCACCACTGGCGCATACATCTACCGCGAGGAGATGAACAGCGGCAAGCTGCTGGGCTTCCCCTACAAGGTCAGCAACCAAATCCCGACCGACAGCGGCAACAAGACCGCTATGTTCTTCGGAAACTGGGCAGACCTGCTCATCGGCGAGCAACTCGGTCTCGAAACCTACACGACCCTCGACGGCTCGTGGACGGACGAGGACGGCGTACAGCATAACGCCTTTGAGGAGAACCTGACTGCCACCCGTGCCCTGATGTATGTCGATATCGCCGCACGTCATGCGGAGAGCTTCGCTTACATCAAGAACTGCGTCATCGCCTAAGAGCGGCGCAGATTATCGAACAAGGAGGAAAACGCAATGAAACGCGAACTCATGGAAAATGTAAAAGTCGCGCCGTACACCAGCGGCGCGGCGATTGACCGCCAGAACTTTCTCTCCGCGATTGTCGCGGCGGAAGTAACGGCAGCGGGCAAACTGACACTGACCGTCACCCACAGCGATACTGAGGGCGGCCCCTTCACGGCGGTCGCCGACACCCACATCGCACCCAGCGAGGGGAAAACCACGGACGGCGTGGTAGAACTGACCGTCGCGGCGGGCGATAAGGTGAACCTCGACCTCGACCTCGTCGGGTGCAAGAAGTACATCAAAGTCACCGCCAGCGGCGCGGCAGCGTCCGGGGCAACTTACGCATACGCGCTGGGCGACGCGCAGTACGCGCCCGTTTAAGAGGGGGACGAGAGCATGGCAAGGATTTATAAAAGCCCTGCTCCGTCAGCAAATAAGGCAGCACACCCCGTCGTGGAGACCAAGGTCGACGCACCCGCGCCAGCCACGGAACCCACGGCGGCGGCTTCTGCCGCACCAGCTGACAAAGGCAGAGGCAGACCCAAAAAGGACGAGGAAAAATAACAACCCCAGAGGAGGTGACCAACCATGAGTAATACTACGCCCGCCATACCGCTGGCTCCGAACGCGCTAACGACGCTTGAAGCAATGAAGACGATGCTCGGCATTGCGCCGGATGATATCGACCCCCAGCGCGACGTGATAATCGTTAATCTCATCAACAGCGTGTCCGCGTGGGTGGAGCGCATGACAGGGCGGCACCTCGGCAAGAAGACTTACATCCAGCAATACGTCGCCTCCGGCACACAAGAACTCGTCCTGCTTCAATGGCCGATACTCGCGGTCGAGTACGTCAAGGACACCAGCGACGGAGACATCATCCCCGATAGCGAGTACGACTTCAACGTGACCGGGGAAATCGGCGTGCTTTACAAAGACAAAGGGTGGCCGCTTCGGGGATACCGGGGCGGCCTATCCTATGACATCGTCGCTCCAATGCGGTGCTTGGAGGTCAAATACACGGCGGGCTATGTCTTGCCGAAAGACGCGACCGAGGAAGAACCCTCGACACTCCCATTTGACCTGCAGGGCGTGGTCTGGGGCGCGGTTAGTCAGGAATTCGCCACCATGCAGAACGGGGCGCAGGGCTTATCGGCGTTCAGCATTTCGGACGTATCGTGGACTTTTGACAAAAGCCCACGTCAGGAATGGCTCGATACCATAGGCTACTACACTCGACTTTAAGGAGGTGCGCGATGGCAAACAAACCGAACCCCATACTGGAAAACCTCGCCCGCATCCGGCGCGAACTCATGGCACTAAGCAAGATGAAAATTCACGTCGGCATCCAAGGCGACGAGGATAGCGAACTACTGATGATAGCTGGCGTTCACGAGTACGGTGCGACCATTACGGCAAAAAAGGCGAAGAACCTCGCAATACCGTTGAAGCCGTGGCTCAAAGACAAAAGCCCCAGAGACATCGACAACACATGGATACTGCGAACGGATGACGGCGATGTGTTCGTCGTCAGGGACAAAGGCAAGGACGAAATAGAATTTCTGTTTATGCTCCTGCCGACCGTCCATATCCCAGAGCGCAGCTTCATCCGTGGAAGCTATGACAGTGGTAAGCAAGGCATCGAAGCCACGACACGCATGGCAGTCGACCGCATAATTAAAGGCGAGTGGACTGCCCAACAAGCAGCAGAAAACATCGGACTATTCTGCGTTCAGATGACACAGGAGTATTTCAACACCAAGCTGAAGCCCAAGAGCAACATCACGATGGCATCAACCAATCAAGAGGCTCCGCTCGTAGAAAGCGGACGGTTATACCAAAGCATCACATTCAAAGTGGAGGGAGGAGAATAATGCTGAACTTTGCAAAACCCCAGATACCCATCGGTCTCCTCCACGACATGAAGCAGATAACGCCGGGCGGGAGCCACGACAGCACCAACGGAGGGCAATGGAAGCCTACTCTTAACCCAGCAACCGTCACCTTTAAGGGCGTGGTCATGCCGATGTCGAACGAGGACTTGCAGTATATGCCAGAGGGAACCTACACCAAGCAGACGCAAAAGCTGTACACCAACAGCCACCGTCTCGCAGTCGGGGCGACCTTCACGGACACCTACGACGGCGCGACCTACACCGTCACGCAGGAACTCACACACGGCCCGATACACCCCATGAAGCGGTACGCCGTGGAAGCGAGAGGAGGCGCATCGCCAAAATGACATTTTTAGAAGTACGCAACATCATCACCCAGCGGCTGGAACAGTACCTCGGTATCCCGGTGATATTGGGCGACCAAGCAACTCCCCCGCCCGATAACTATCCGTTTTGCTATTACAGCGTGACGACCCCATACGCGCCCACAGGAGCGATGGGAAACTACGAGCAGACCGAGATACCCAGCACGACCAAACTCACGACCACGCGCACAGAACAGCCCACAGCGACCCTTTCCCTCATCTTCTGCAGCATCAACCGATGGAGCAAGGATGAGAACGGCGCAGACACGGAGCCATACATCTACGGAGAAGATGAAGCCCAGAGCCTCGCAGAACGAGCGCAGGGCTTCTTTTTACACGCAGAGTACGACATCCTGTCCAACCTCGGCATCGTGGTCGTGGACGTGACCAACACCACTAACCGCACGACCCTCGTCGTCGACGAGGCGGCAAGACGCTACGGCTTCGACGTTCGCATCCGCTACACCCGCGTGGATAGCCGGACGGACGAGACGGTCGGAAGCGTCACAACATCAGAAACAAAGGAGTGAGATTATGCCTAAAGACGTTATCGTCGTCGTGAACATCGACGCAAAGCCCAGAGCATCGGAGGCACTCGACATCCTGCTCATTTCCACAGCGGGCGCAAAGGACATCGCTACCTACCGCAGCTTGGATGAGGTGCGGGCAGCGTTCCCCGACGTGGCTGGCAAGCCCCAGCGCATTTACAATAAGTGCGCCGCTATGTTTAACCAAGGCAAGACAACGCTCGCCGAGACCCTCATCCGCAAGGTGAAAATCGTCGGCTTCCCCGCCCTTACGGGAGAAACTGATAAGGCAAAGGCGACGGACTTAATCGACAAAATAAAAACCCTGCAGGAGACCGACAACGACTGGTACATCCTGCTTACCGACCGCGATGAGGACGACATAGTCACCGCGCTCGCCAAATTCGCGGAGGACAGTGAACCGACCGAGGCGGAACTCGGCGCGGGCATCGAAGACCATCGTAAATTCTATTTTGGACAGACCGACAACCTCGCGCTCGTGGGCGGGTACCGCCGTAGCGCGATTATTTACAGCGACACCCTGCACCTCGACGAGGAAGCAGACGCGGCGTACCTTGGCAATGTCGGCCCGTTCTACCCCGTCAGCGTGACGTGGAAATTCAAGCGTCCGCAGGGCATCACTATGCCGGACATCACGGACGCGCAGCGTGAAGCACTGGAGGAGGCAAACATCAACTTCCTCACCGAGGAGTATAAGCGGCAGTATGTCAAGAACGGCACCTGCTGGGACGGTGAATTCATCGATGTGCAGATGGGCGCAGATTACATCGCGCACCGTATGCGTTCGGAACTTTATGACGTGTTCCTGCAGAACGCGAAAGTGCCGTACACCGACGCGGGCTTTGCTCTGGTCGCTGCGGCAGTCTTCGCTTCGCTGAATAAAGCGGTATCCCTTGGCGTTATCGCCAGAGACCCGGAGAGCGGCGCGGGCATTTATAACGTCGTCGTGCCGAAACGGTCACAAGCGACTGATGACCAAGCGCGGGCACGGCAGATGCCGGACGTCGTCTGGGAAGCCCTGCTGGAGGGTGCCGTTCACAGCGTAAAAGTCAAGGGAACGCTCCGCGCCTCCCTAAGCGCGTAAGAAAGGAGGATAACGCACAATGGAAGTCAAGACTTACGACCCCAAGAAAGTCACTATTTCGCTCAACGGGCGAGCCATTACGGGCTTCGCGCAGGACGGCGTGGTGACACTGACCCACAACGAAGATATCGTAACCCCCACGGTCGGGGCGCAGGGTGACGTGACCTACAGCGAGAACGCCAACAACAGCGGCAATGCCGCGCTCCCGCTGATGTCCACCTCCGCCTCCCTTCCCTACATCCGCGACCTTTGCGCCAGACGGAAACCTATCCGCCTGTCCATCTCGGACGCGAACGACGCAGACGCAATTCAGGTCAACGAGGAGAACTGCCGCATCCTCAAAATGCCGGACGCACCGCGCGGGAAAGAGGAAACCACCGTGACAGCCAACATTTACATCCCCGACCTGAACTACAGGTAATCAGGGATGGCGGCACAGAACAAGAACTGGCGGCAGAAGCCAAAATCACTAAGCGAAAGGGGCTATAGAAAGTATATGGCTAAGCAGAAAAAGGTGACCGTGAACGGCCAGGAATTCACCCTACAGAGCGTCAGCCCGTCGTGGTATTACGAACTGAACGACAAGGTCGGCAACACAGGCGGCGGCAAACGCGACAGCGTGAAGTACATGGATACGATGTTCAGGAACTGCGTCATCGCTCCCTCCGAGGTCGCAAATGGCGGCATGGGATACTTTGACGAGCAGGAAGACCTGAAGACCCCGGAGGCTCTCATCAAGGAAATCGAATCCTTTCTTCGCGAGTGAACAGGACGTAGGAGAAGCACAGCGACGCGCCCGCCGCAATAAAGAATTCTGGTGCTTTGTCTTTGCCGGACCGGGTATAACTTACACCGAACTAAAGGCTATGGACTTAGCAGAATACCGCGAGGCGGTCGAGGCGCGTATCATTTGGCAAGACGAATGGCGAACAAAAATTAATGGCAGGTAGCCGCCCTTCCTTTCCGGGAGGGGCGGCTGTTTTGCCGTTTACAAGGAGGTGATGGAGATGGCAGACAGCAGGGAAATGACCTACGGGATAGGCTTTGACGCGGAAAAGGCTCTCGGTGACATTGAAAAGGTCGAGAAAGGCATCGAGGGCATCGACCGAGCGGAGCAACAGGCGCAGGTCGGAGCGCAGAACGTCAGCCAAGCCCTAAGTGGCATGGGAGCGTCAGGCGCAGGAGCGGCGAACGAAGCAGGGGCCGCCGCCGTTCGTATGGGCGCGGATTTCCGCGACGCGGGCGACGACGCAAGCGACCGCTTCCGCAAAATGGGCGCAGATGCTGAATCGTTCGGCGCAGCTTTCCGAAAGACCACCTCTGCCGCCATCAAGGACGGACAATCCCTCGCTCAGAGTTTCCAAAAGGGAATGTCGGGTGCGCTTGCATTCACCGGGAAAAAGTTTGACGGTTTCCGAAACAACGTATCGAAAGGTGCGAAGACCATCGGGAACGCCTTTATGCACCCGGTACAGACCATCAAGAGCAAGCTGGCGGCGGCTTTCGACGCTGCCGAGAAAAGCGAAAAAGGCGTGGAAGACCAGTCCGAAAAGACCGAGAAAGCCCTCAATGACATGGGGGCGGCTGGCGAAAAAGGCGGCAATCAGATAAGAGACGCGATGATGGGAGCGTTTAAGGCGTTCCTCGGCATCGAAGCTATCAAGGCGGGCGTGAATGCACTAAAGGATTTCATCGGCTCCGCGCTCGATGCTGCCAAGGCAACAGAAAATACCGCCGCCAAATTCGACCGTCTCTTTGCAGGGACGGACGCGCAGGACTGGGCGAACAGTTACGCCGACGCAGTACATCGAAGCACCACCGAGGTCAAAGGTTTCCTTGTTCAGAACCAAGCCATGTTCTCCGAACTGGGCATCACAGGAGAAGCGGCGACGGAACTGTCGGAAATCACCACCTCCCTCGCCTACGACTTCGGGAACGCTTTCAAGATGGAAGACGCGGAAGCCCTATCCGTCCTTCAGGACGCGATAAAGGGAAACACCTCCGCACTGGCGGAGTACGGCTTCAACCTCGACGACGCAACCCTGAAAGAGGAAGCCCTAAAGCTGGGGCTGTCTGGCAACATCGACCAACTGGACGACGCTACCAAGGCGCAGCTTCGCATGAACGCCATTCTCGACCAGAGCGCAGACGTTCAGCGAGCGGCCATCGAGCAGACAGGCGGTCTGGTTAACAGCACAAAGAGCCTTAAAGGTATCTGGGCGAACTTCATGGAGGACGCAGGCGCAAAATTCAGCCCAGCCATCGAGAAATTCTTCGGTGTCATCATGGACGCATGGCCGCGAATCGAGCCTATGCTGATGGGACTGGTAGAAATGCTCTCGGACGGGCTGTCGCAAGCAATGCCGATTATAACTGAACTCGGCATGACCCTCCTGCCAATATTGGTAGACGTTCTCGGTACGGTTTTCAAAGCCGTGACACCGCTTCTGCAGGTTTTCAATTCGCTGGCACAGGCGATACTCCCGCCGCTGGCGGAAATCCTGAAAGTGCTTGTGGACACCCTGCTACCTCCGATACTTAGCATTTTTGATGCCCTCGTTCCCATCATCCAGACGCTGATGCCAGTCATCAAGCAGATAGCCGAAGCCATCCTCCCGCCCATCGCCCAGCTTTTGGGGCTGGTGGCACCCATTTTGGAGGCTTTGTCTCCTGTTTTGGAGGTCATCGGTGACGTGCTGGGAGTGATAGCTGACGTTTTAGGAAAGACCATTGGCTGGCTCGCGGACGGCGTAGGCAAGGTCGTGGGCTTCTTTTCAAACCTTTTCGGAGGCGCGAAAGAGAGCAAAAAAGAAGTCGAAGGACTAAACGGAGCCGTGAACGGACTGGGCGAGGCGACAAGCAAAGAGACCACGCTCGCCGTGGACACGTCCTCCTACACCAAGGACATCGCCACTGCGTCGGCACAGGCGAACACCGCCGCACAGGAGAACATCATCGCCACCAAGGACATCAGCGACCTCAATCTCCAACTGATGGGCGCGGAGGCGACCAGCACCTACTCCACGATGGCGATAAACGCCGAGGAAGCGTGGACGCGCATGACCAATGCCGCCGAGATGGGCGCAAAGAAAATCGTCGAGGCGTTCAGGAGCATAGCTTCAGCGGCGCAGGGTGTGAACAATGCGAACATCAGCGTATCGGGAGCGAGCATCCCCGGACACGCCAGCGGCACGGACGACTTCGAGGGCGGCTGGACGCGCATCAATGAGCGCGGCGGTGAGGTCGCATTCCTCCCGTCCGGCAGCGCGATAATCCCAGCAGACAAGAGCGACCGCCTCATAGCGGGCGCGACAACCAACAACACCAGCAGTACTACGGCGATCTACGCCCCGCCGCAAATCCAAATCACCATTCAGGGCAACGCCGACAGCGCGGTCATCGACGAGATGATGGCGAAGCTAAAAACGACGTTTAAGAGCCTGTATGAGGAAGCGCGGCAGGATGAATTAACCACAATGTCCCTTAAGAACGCATACGCATAAGGAGGTGACCGAGCATGGCATACACCATCCAAGGTAGAAAAAGCGGCACTGTCCGCTTCACACCCGACGACAACGGCAACATTCAGACCGAGAGCCTAAGCCTTACCAGCAAGGTCACCTCCAACCCCGTCGAGAGCGGCTCCGACATCACTGACCACATCGTCAATGAGACGGCGAGGTTCAGCGTGTCCGGCACCATCATCGGCGGAGAAAAGGCGGTGACCGCGCTGAAGAATATGCGCGACAAGCGCGACATTCTGACCTACACCGGGCGGAGCCGCATATCGAACCTCGTCATCACCTCGCTCTCGTTCGACTACAACGCCAAAAACAAGGACGGGTGCGCATTTAGGGCGCAGTTTCAGGAAATCATCATTGCCTCGTCCGAGCGCGTCGAAGTCGGAGAGATGCCGCTGATGACACAACAGGATGCAGGAAAATCATCCAACAAGCAATCGAAAAAAACCGCAAACGCAGGGACTAAGACCATCGTCACCCAAACGGTGAGCGGTAAAGCCTACGCCAACTACGTCAACTCGTACAAGGGCAACAGCAACAGCGGCCCTGCGACGCGTAAAACGCCCAGCTACAGTGGCGTGAAGTAAAGGAGGCGACGGCATGGCTCTGCAACTTATAGACCTCGGCAACGAGGTCACCTACATCGACATTGATACCGAAAAGGTGCCGTACACCTTCTCGGTCAAACTCATAGACAAGACTTTCACCCTCACCGTCAAGTACAACGAGGTCGGCGGATTTTTCACCGTAGACCTCATCACGACCACGGGCGAGGTGCTGGCATTCGGAGACCCGATACGGTACGGTCGCCCACTTTTCGGAAGCATCGAAGACGAACGCTTCCCCTTACCCGTCATCATCCCCCAATGCCTCACGGACGAGGACATCAGCACGGTCACAGAGGGTAACTTCGGGAAAGCAGTGCGGCTCTACCTCCACGAAAGGCGGGTGGAGTAAATGGACTTCTGGATACGCGACGCAACGCTCCAGATTGGAACGCGGAGATACACGCTGGACACCCTGAACTTCTCGTTTGAAATCCCGTTTGAGGACAGCGAAGAACTGACGACGGCAACCATCACCGCAACCAACCTGTCAGCGGACACGCGCAATAGCATCAAGCGGGGCGATCCCATCATCATCAATGCCGGATACGAGGGAGACATCGGGTGCCTGTTCGTCGGAAAGGCCGCCGCCCTGTCCCACAAAAAGGACGCCACAGACTGGACGACCAAAATCACTGCGACCGTAGCCCTCGACGAGTGGCTGTCGGCTCAGGTGAATAAGACCTACAAGCAGAGCATCACCGCCAAGGCGATGCTGACCGACCTTTTCAACATCTTCGGGCTGGAGGTCGGAGCCTTTGAACTCGCCGAAAATAAGACCTACCCGCGCGGGCGCGTCTGCCGTGGCAAGCTAAAAGATGTGCTAAAAGACATCATCGTGAGCGACTGCAAGAGCCGGATGCTGATACGTCCAACCGGGCAGCTTATCGTCAACAAACCAGACACAGGCGTGAACAAAGGATACCTGCTCTCGGCACAGACAGGACTACTCAAAGCGACCGACGAGGACGAGGTCATCCCCATCGAAACCGCCTTAAACACCAAGACCCCAACGGCGGAGAAAGAAGAAAAGCTGAAGACCCGCGCAAGCCTCCTGAACTACCACATCGGGCCGGCCGATTTAATAAAAATCCAAAGCCAGAGCCTCAATGGTCGCTTCATGGTCGTGCGCGGGCGGCACATCGGCAGCAGGAGCGGCGACTGGAAGACGGAAATGGAGGTGCGTCCAGTATGAAGAACGTCAACCCAATGCGGTACCAGCAACAACAGGATAAGCAAACCAAAGAGGCGGTCAACGTGGCCGCCATCGTCAAGGTTACGGGATTTGACCCCGCCAAGATGACCGTCGACGTTCAGCCTCTATCGAAGCACCTCGAAAATGGCACATACCAGAGCCAGCCGCCCGTCCTTGGCGTTCCTGTCGCCGCGACCAAAAGCGGCGGCTTTGTCTTCCGCCCGTGGATACAGGCGGGCGACATCGGACTGGTGGTCTACATCGACCACGACATCGACAAGGCGGTCGCCGATGGCAAGGAGAGCGAACCGAACACCGAGCGCAACCACTCGACGAGCGACGCGGTGTTTATTGGCGGCATCGTCCCTGGAAATGCTCCTGTGGGCGGACTGCCAGACGGAGCGGCGGTCATCGCCACCGCAGACGGTAGCACCTACATAGCCGTCACACCCGGCACCATCACCCTCGTCGGCAACGTGGAGATAAAAGGCGACGTACACGCCACAGGGAACGCCTCTGTCGACGCGAACGCGACCGTGGCAGGTGATACCACCGCCAGCGGAATAAGCCTCGCAAATCACGTCCACGGCGGCGTAGAGAGCGGCCCCGGTACCACGGGCAAGCCGCAGTAAAGGAGGCAGACGGATGGCAGATGAAAACATGACCCTACGCATTGACCCTAACACCCGCGACCTCGTCCTCGACGAGAACGGGAACATGGAGCAGATATACGGCGACGAGACCACCGCCCAGTGCGTCCGGCTGACGCTCCAGACGTGGAAAGGAGAGTTTTTTCTCGACGATACCCACGGTACTGAATACGACCGCATTCTCGGTAAGAAGCCTCACGAACTGCCGGAAGACGAGGTCGGAGAAGTCCTGCGCGAGGCAATCTTCCAAGAGACTGACGTGGCGCAGGTAGATGATGTGACCGCCGAAATCGGCGACAAAACCGTAAGCGCAGCGTTTAACGCGACGCTGTACAGCGGCAGAAAAATAGGAATGGAGGTGAAGACCTGATGGCGGACATTAACGATTGGGGGCTGACAGACCGAGGTTTCCGCCGCCCAACCTACGCCGAACTTCTGGACGCGCTCGAACACAAGGCGCGGGAACTGTTCGGCACCAAGGCGAACCTTACCGTACGCTCCCCGCTTGGACTTTTCCTGCGCTTGTTCGCATGGGCATTAAACCTCTTGTTTTCCACAATTGAGGACGTTTATAACAGCCGTTTTGTGGATACGTCGGTCGGCACCAGCTTATACAACCTCGGCAAGGCGATAGGTCTCCGGCTCCTTCCGGCGCAAAAGGCTGTCGGGTACCTCCAGATAAGTGGCACGGACGGCGCGACCGTACCCGTAGGATGGCTCGCCGCGACCACCGCAGGAACGCAGTACGTCGTGATGGCGGAGGGAACCATCGCTAACGGCACCGTCACTCTCCCGGCGCAAGCGACACTCGCAGGGCCGGACGGCAACACGGCTGCCGGAACCATTACTTCCATTGTCAACCCAATGGAGGGCATCACGGCGGTGACTAACCCTGCGGATTTCGACGGCGGACGCAACACAGAGACCGACCCAGAATACAGGGAGAGGTACTACGAATCAGTGGACTACGCTGGCGGCGTAAACGCCGACGCAATCAGCGGCGAAATCCTCCAGAACGTGGAGGGCGTGTACAGTGCGGTCGTTTATGAGAACGACACCGACGAGCCAGATGCGGACGGAATCCCGCCTCATGCATTCGAGGCGGTCATCTACGGCGGGCTGGACGGGGACGTGGCGATGCAGATATTCAAGCGCAAAGCTGCTGGCATACGGACGCATGGCAACACGACCGTCCCGGTCGTTTCCGCCAGCGGCATGACCTACAACATCAGCTTCAGCCGACCCGTGCCCGTCCCTGTTTACATCCGCGTCACCAACCTGCAGACCGACCCCCGCAGGTTCCCCGTCGACGGCATAGAGCAGATAAAACAAGCCCTCGTCTCCTACATCGGCGGCGATGCTAAGGGCGGGCTTACCATCGGGGAGAGCGTGATTTTTAACCGCATCCCCACCCCGATTTACTCCGTGTCTGGCGTGGTCGATTTCGACCTCGAAATCAGCGGAGACGGCATCAACTACAGCGTAGAAAACATCCCCATAACGAGCCGCCAAAAAGCCGTCACCGACGAGGGGAAGGTGACTGTCACATGAGCGAGGGATTTCTTAGGACAATGCTCGACGCACTGACGAGCGGATACAACCGCAAAGACCTGCGGAACGCCTACCACAGCCTCCCGATGGACACCAACATCGGGAGGCTGTTCTCTACCTTCGACTTCGGTCTGAAAATCATCCAAGAGCAGACCGAGAAGATGCGGCTCTGGGACGACATAGACAACGCAAGGGGCGCGGTTCTTGACCGCTACGCGGCGAACTTCGGCGTGAAGCGCAACGGTTCGCCCGACCCCTTCCTGCGGCTCCTTATCAAGGTTAAGATGATTTCCCTGCTTTCAGGCGGCGACATCGACACCGTGATAAAAGCCGCCGCCTCGCTTTTCGACATCCCACCCGAAAACGTGGAACTCCGTGAGGTTTTCCCCGCCAAGGTGTGGATTTACATTGACGAGGCATTACTGGACGCAGCGCGGCTCGATACGGCAGAAATCATCGCCCAGATGATGAAACGTATCGTCGCGGCGGGCGTAGGAACGCGGCTCATTTTCCGCACCTATCGCCGATACCAGAACAGCGCGGTCATAAACACCGCTTGTACCGAGTATGCGGAAATCACACTGCGCCCGGTCAACCCCACCCGCACATTCGAACGCACCGCGCATATGAACCAAGCGACCTACGAATACGCCGAGATTACAGTACGCCCGGCGAATTAAAAAGGAGGACATGACAATGGCACAGCTTTATGCTGACGGCAGCTACTTGACCGAAAAAGGCAAAGCCCTCATCGCGAAGCTGCTCGCGTCAAAAGGGCAACTCACATTCACCAAGGTGACAGTCGGATCTGGCACTGTCCCGGAGGGACTGACCCCGGAGAAGATGACAAACCTCGCGCACTACGAGATGGATGGCATGATAGCCGCCATCGACAACCCCCAGAGCGGGGAGGTCTCGGTCGTGGCACAGGTCATCAGTTTGGGGCTGGAGCAGGGCTTCAATGCGACGGAACTCATGCTCTGGGCGGCAGACCCCGACGAGGGTGAAATCGGCTACACCTACCTAACCCTCGCCCAGCACCCTGAATGGATTAGACCAGAGGGCGACCCTGTGAACAAACTCGCCACCTTTACCCTGATAACCGTGGTGAGCGGCGTCGCGCTGGTGTCTGCCATCATCCACCCGGACGCTTTCGCCCGTGCCGTCGACCTTGCAAAATATGCACTCATCGGACACTCGCACGTCGTCGGCGACATCATCGGGCTTCAGGACACCCTCGACAAGCAGACCGCCGACATCGCACTGCTAAACGACCTCGTAAGCGGAGATATGCCCGGAGGCATTACCTTTGCGGCGGACTTCCTCACCCTGTCGAATGTGCGAATCGATGACGGCGTGTACAACCAATCCGCTCGCAGAATTGAGGCTGGCAATGCAAGCTAAGGTAGCCGTCACTGAAGAAAGAGCCTCCTGCCTGATTGCCACCCTTATAGCGGAGACACAAACGCCATGCCCCTGCGACAAAAAGAGCGGTCTCCGCATCGAGGGAACGACCTACGACGGGCGACCGATAGCAATCCGCATCGACGCGAAAGAGGGTGTTCTCTACATTGACGGCATGACACAGGAGGAGGTGGATACCATCAAGCAGAGGAGGTGTCCACTACGTCAGCACCAACAAACAGACAGGGTGACTTAACCGTCATCACCAAAGCAAAAGACCTCTTAAACCACACGCTCACGCTCACGAACAACACCTCGCTATTCCCCAAAAAGGTGCGGTTTACGCTTTGCCAGCGGATGCAGAACGTCGCCCTCGATATTCTGCATGACATCATCGCGGCAAACGAGATATACCCCAAGAGCGCGGCTGAAACGGAACGGAGGCTTTCACTTCAGCGCGAGGTGATGACTAATTGCAAAATCTTCTTAACGTTCCTCGACATTGCGATGGAGCAGGGATACATCGACATCCGGCGATGTGAATACTGGACGAAAATGACCCTCGACGTTAAGAACCTAACTGCCTCATGGTACAAAAAGGATGCCGCACGGTTCAACCCACAGGCGAGACCGTGATGACATTAGGGTGTGCTTTGTACGTGCATGGTTTCTATGTGCGCTTGGCTGCGCTCCCCGAACGCCGCGAACTCGAACAACGTGCGCCACGTGAACACGGACGGGAGCGAGACGAACAACAACGCGTACAACGGCAACAACGGACTGCGCCCCGCTTCGGTGGAAACTGCGACCCAGTAAGCCGCAAGGCTGAAAACGGAAGCCCACCCATCAAAGGAAAGCACATCCTGTCCAACCCGCCCAGCGGCGGCGCGGACGAACACATAACGCCGATGCCGCGAAGCCTGACGAGGAAATCCAAACGTCGGCTTTGCGGCTTTTTTACGGCGAATACGGGAGGGAGAGAATGAAGCCCAACCAGAAATACGACGATTTATGCGATTTTGGCAACCTCTACGCCGCATACCGAGCCGCAAGGCGCGGCAAGCGATGGAAAGATGCGGTCGCAAAGGTCGAAGCAAACGCGCTGGAAGCTGTGGCATACCTCCAAAAGGAACTCACAGAGGAAACCTACAAGCCCGGCATATACCGCGAGTTTTATGTCACGGAACCGAAACGCCGCCTCATTCAGACGAACAGTTTCAAGGACAAAATCGTGCAACACGTCTTCTGCGATTGCGTTCTTTACGACACACTGACCCGCCCTTTCATCCTCGACAATTACGGCTCACAGGTCGGCAAGGGGACGCACTACGGTCTCAATCGCCTACGTGATTTCATGCGCGACCACTACCGCAAGACGGGGAGCGCGGACGGCTGGGTGCTGAAAGCGGATGTTAGTAAATACTTCGCGAGCATCCGACATGACATCCTGAAGCAGGACGTGGCAGAGCAGCTCAAAGACCCGCGATGCCTCCGGCTTGCGTATTTGATAATCGACAGTACGCCGGGCGGTGTCGGTATCCCCATCGGGAACCAGAGCAGTCAGATATTCGCTCTGCTCTACCTGAACAAACTCGACCACCTCGTCAAAGAAGGACTGCGGATTAAATACTACGGGCGGTACATGGACGACTTCTACCTCATCCACAGAGACAAAGCCGTCCTGCTGGAGGCACGGGACATCATCGCCCGGCACCTCGCGGAGCGTGGACTGTCACTGAACCATAAGACCCAGATTTTCCCGCTTCGTAACGGGATAGACTTCCTCGGTTTCCACACCTACCTCACCGACAGCGGCAAGGTCATCCGCAAGGTGCGGAAGTCCAGCCGCGACCGCATGAAGCGGAAGCTGCGAAAACACGCCGTGATGGTCGAGAACGGCGCGATGACCAAGGAAAAGGCGACTGAAAGTTACCAAAGCTGGCGGGCGCACGCCGCGCACGGGAACTGCCGGAGCCTGATAGCGAAGTACGACCAAATCTATACATCGTTATTTGAAAGGAGCGAAGACACAGATGGCTCAACAGATTATTAACCTCCCTGTCGGCGCAAAGGTGAAAGACACCACCTCCATGCTCTACGGGAAGCCTCTCATTTTTCAGATTGCCGACAAGAACCACGCGGGTTACCCCGCGAACTCGGTAACGCTCATCACTGAACGCATCGTCAAAATCATGTGCTTCGACGCTATCGAAGCAACAAACAGCGACAGCAACCGCAAAAGCTACGGAAATAACCGCTACGCTTTCGCAAACCTGCGTCAATGGCTCAACAAGACGGGAACGAACTGGTACACCGCCCAGCACGGCGCAGACGCGCCTCCCAGCGCGGCGAACGTATGGGACAGCAAAAACCCCTACGACGCAGTGGCGGGCTTCCTGACAGGCTTCTCGCTTAATTTCAGGACAGCCATTCTCCAGACCACGCTGACCGTCGCAAAGGCAACCGTAGACGGCGGAGGTTCGGAGACCGTCACAGACGGCGTTTTCCTGCTCTCCAAGGCAGAAGTCGGGCTGGGAGCGGAGAACGGCATCACCGAGGGAAGCCTCCTCGCGTTATTCAACACCAACAACAGCAGCCGCCTTTGTATGCCGACCGCAGAAGCGGTTTCCAACAGCAACTACACTAACAGCAGCCTTTCCGCCAGCCAGAACTGGTATTGGTGGCTGCGCTCCCCGTACGCCGCGACCTCGTACAACGTGCGCCTCGTGTACTCGGACGGGAGCGAGACGTACGGCAACGCGTACTACGGCACCCACGGACTGCGCCCCGCTTTGAATCTGCCATCTAATATCTTGGTATCTGATTCCGCCGACGCAGATGGAGCTTACGTCATCCAATGGAACCAGCCTCCAACAAAGCCACCCAGCATGACAGTGCCAGACACGATAAAGAGCGGCAAGAACGCGACCATCACATGGACGGCAAGCACCGACCCGGATGGGAACCCCATCAGCTACGACCTCGACGTGAGCGTGAATGGCGGCGGTTACTCGAACATTTATACGGGGAGCGGGCTGACCTACAACCACGCCATAACGGTGGCGATGAATAGCGTCAAGTACCGCGTCCGCGCAAAGGACAGCGTCGGAGACTACAGCGACTACCTGTACAGCGACACAAGGACAGTCATCCACAACATCGCCCCCGGCATTTCGGGGAGCGACAGCGACCTCGGCATCATCACCGCGCCGCCGACGACCAAATTCACCGTCTCCAAGCCGGACGCGACAGGAAATGTAAGGGTGGATATCACGCTCGACGGCACAACCGTTCAGACGACAAACCCCGTCGAACTGGAACAGGAATACACCTACTCCATGACCCCCGCCCAGTTTTACGCACTAAAGAGTGGACAGCACACCCTGCAGATTAAGGCGACGGACTACTACGGCGATAGCACCACCCGCACCATCACATTCAGACGGTCGGTGGTAAAAATCGACCTGAAGACCGCGCCCATCCAGACCGACGCAAAGCCGGAGAAAATCCTGATTTCCCTCCAGTATTATGCCGCCGCTGGCGACGTGCAAGTCCGCGTCTGCAACAACGCCCTCGACGCTTCCCCGGCGTGGGAGACCGCAAACGTGGGCTTGAAGCACATCTTCAGCAACAACACCAAGACTGCGGAGAAGTGGGCGGTCGGCGTTTGGGTGACCATCAGCCCCTCGACAGCCTACCCGCAGGTCTACTGCAACGGGCTGAACGGCAGCTACATTTAAGAGAGGAGGACAGCACAATGGAAAAATCACTTGCACAAGCCCGCGCACTTCGCGAAATCGAGAGGGCGATGGATACCGCCGACATCTGGGAGGCAATCCTCGCCATCACCGAAGCGGTGGATGCGCTGGCGTATACACCCGACACTACGCCGCAGGTGGAGACCTTCGGACTTATGGCGGCACCTCCTGCACGTCCGGGGCTTGCGCCCATCTTTGCCCGCCGAGCGCAAGGAAACCTACTGCGGGCGGGCGTTATTGGCGCAGGAGACCTCACCGATAGCGTCCTGCGGGAAATCGCTAACGTCATCGGCTCGCGCCCGTGGGCGGCGACGATGGGGCCGGTCTACCTGAACGAAACCGTCTACCAGCCGGACGGCACTTTCTACATCTGCCTCCAGCAACACATGGCGAACGCGCAACTGAAGCCGGGTAGCGAGGAAGCCATCCGGCACTTCCGAGAACTCCGACAGGAGCCGGGGGATGGCGAGCGGCCTCTTGACTTCGTGTGGGGCGAGCGCGTCCCGTTTGGAGCAATCCGACGCGACCCGGAAGATGGCAAATACTATACCCCCATCTACGAGCAGGGCGTGACGCTCTACGAGCCGCACCACCCCCATCTCGTACCGGGCGAGCACACAGAGGTCGAGCCGCCCGCCGCACCGGAACCAGAGGCACCCGCCGAGGAACCCCCGCGCTGGGCTGACCTCCCAGACGGTCACGAATTCGCGGTCGGCGACTGCTTCACGGACTACAGCAAGACCTACATGGTCATCAGCGCATTCACGAAAGAAGCGCAGACGAGACCGCCCGCCCTTCTCGGTGAAGCCTATAAACAAGTATAGGAGGGCAGGGTATGGGCAATGAACTTTTAACAGTGATACTCGGCGGCGGAATTTCCGCCGCCATTGTTTCGGGCTTTGTTCAGATTATCATCTGGAAGATGAACCGCAAAGCCGCCAAGGAAGACAAGCAGAGCGACAAAGACGACCACGTCAAAAAAGCACTCTGCGTCCTCCTGTACGACCGCATCAAATACCTTGGCAGGTGCTACATTGACGACGGCTTCATCATGGCAGATGACCTCGAAGACCTTCTGAAGATGCACCAGATATACCACGACGACCTCGACGGGAACGGCTTCCTCGACAGCGTGATGAAACAGGTCATATCCCTGCCAATCCGAAAGGAAAAGAGGTGATGCGGATGGACAGGCGCATCAAGAGACCACCTCCAAAGCGACCGAAAAAGCGTAAAAAGCGCATGGAATTTTCAAAGAAAATATTCGTCGGAGTGACCATCGGAACGGTCGCCGTAAGCGTCTTCGCAATGGTCATGGCATGGAGAACACAGGACACGGGTGTCCTCGCATACCTCATCCCCGCCGTTTTCGCCGAACTCGCCACCGCAACCGGCTTCTATTATCGCAAGGCGGAAAAGGAGAACACCAAGGGCGGCATCGTCTACGACACCGCGATGGCGGACAGAAAATCCGACGAGAACCACACCAACGACGACCCGGCGGGCTAATAACAAAGCCCGCCCTTTTAGTCACATTTTCCACAGTTTCAACAACAAAAAGGAGGATACCAAAATGTTTGACGCTACCCCAATCCTTGAAGCCCTCGCGCTTCTTGTCGCCGCCGTAATTACGGCAGTCGTCATCCCCTACATCAAGAGCAAGACCACATCCACCCAGCAGCAGGAAATCAACAGCTGGGTGAAAGTCGCCGTCCTCGCGGCGGAGCAGATATTCAATGGCTCCGGGCGGGGCGCAGAGAAAAAGGCATACGTCCTGAACTTCCTCGCCGAGCATGGCATCAAGCTGGACGAGGCACGAGTGGATGCGCTTATTGAAGCTGCCGTCTTCGAGATGAAGAACGGCATCATCAAGAGCAATTAACTGAGCAACCCGAACAACCGCAAAGGAGGTTAAAATGCGAATCACAGCAGCGCAGCTTCTGGCGTACTTCCAGAGGGCGGTCACCGAGAAGTGGGGCTACGTTTGGAGCCTCAATGGTGAACTCTATACCCGCCAACTGGCACAAAAATACCACGACAAACGACGCAGTACCTCATCGCACCGCGACCCAGCAACCTACTGGCTCAAAGACTGCGCCCGCTGGATAGGAAAGATGGCGGCGGACTGTTCTGGCGGCATCGTCGGCGCATTCCGCTCCGTCCACCCCACCTACGGCGACCGCACAGCCGATACGTTCTACGCCCAATGCGTGGAGAAAGGGGCAATCGGTACCATCCCCGAAATCCCCGGCCTCTGCGTTTGGCGCAAAGGTCACATCGGCATCTACGAGGGCGGTGGCAACGTGCTGGAGTTTCGCGGCACCGAGTACGGCGCGGTAAGAACGCGCGTTAAAGAGCGCAACTTCACCCATTGGGGTAAGCTGCGCGATGTGGATTATTCAGTAAAAGGAGGAATAGCCATGAATCCGAACGACAAAAATCCCGACCTCCCCGTGAGTGATACCATCACCCCGGAGATGCTCGAAGAACTGAAGAACGGAAAGGGGGACGGCGGCGATGAGTAACAGCAAACTGGTAGACTTCACGCAGCTATCCCCGAACTGCACCAAGCCGCGAAACCATGTCATCGACACTATCACCATCCATTGTGTGGCGGGCAACTGCACGGTGGAGACTATCGGCGCGATTTTCGCCCCGACTTCCCGACAGGCAAGCAGCAACTACGGAATCGGTAGCGACGGGCGCATCGGGCAGTACGTCGACGAGGCGAACCGCTCGTGGTGTACCTCGTCGGGGGCGAACGACCACCGCGCCATCACTATCGAGGTAGCCAATGACGGCGGCGCACCCGACTGGCACGTCAGCGATAAAGCACTCGCCGCACTGATTGACCTTTGCACCGATATCTGCAAGAGGAACGGCATTAAAGCCCTTTTGTGGAAAGGCGACAAGAACCTCATCGGGCAGGTGGACAAGCAGAACATGACCGTCCACCGCTGGTTTGCAAACAAATCCTGCCCCGGCGACTACCTCTACAGCAAGCACCCGTACATCGCCGCCGAGGTGAACAAGCGGCTCGGAGCGGACACACCTACGCCCCCAGCGCAGACCCCCACACCGCCCGCCTCCGGCAGCACCGCGCTCAAAGTCGGCGACATCGTGCAGTTTGCAGGCGGGAGCATCTATACATCCTCGAACGCCGCTACCGCCGCCCAGACGCGCGGGAAATCCAGGTGCAAGGTGACGCAGATAGCAAGTAGCGGCAAGCACCCCTACCACCTCATCAGCGAGGATGGCGGCGGCGTATACGGCTGGGTAGATGCCAGCAATGCGTCCGCAGACGGCACCGCCCCTGTCGCTTCTTTCACGCCGTACCTCGTCCAAGTGACGGCAGACACCCTCAACATCCGCAAGGGCGCGGGGACGAATTACCCCGTTACCGGGAGTATCAAGGACAAGGGCGTGTATACCATCATCGAGGAAGCCTCCGGCGCAGGAGCCACCAAGTGGGGCAAGCTGAAATCCGGCGCGGGCTGGATTTCGCTCGACTACACGAAGAAAGCCTAAAAAGGAATAGCGAACGGAGAGCAGAACAAAGCCCCAGACCACGCAACGGTCTGGGGCTTTTTCTTCGTTTCTGGGGAACTTTTCAGGAAACAGTACCATAGCAGTACCACGGAGCGAAATGTTCCACGGGAAACACAGGTAAATAGCGGGTTTCTGGCGTTTTCATCGTTATTCCCACTCGATCGTGCCGGGGGGTTTGGAGGTAATATCATAGACGACTCGGTTGACTCCGATAACCTCGTTGACAATCCGATTAGAGATCTTCTCCATCAATTCATAGGGCAGTCTCGCCCAGTCGGCAGTCATCGCATCTTCACTGCTTACTGCACGAACAATGATCGGATAGGCATAGGTTCGTGAATCGCCCATTACACCAACGCTTTTAATCGTCGAGGGCAGAACTCCGAACGTTTGCCAGAGGTCTTTATAAAGGCCTGCTTTCCGTACCTCGTCAAGGATAATAGCATCCGCTTCACGAAGAATGTCCAGCTTCTCGCGAGTGATCTCACCTAAAATTCGAATCGCTAACCCCGGTCCCGGGAACGGTTGGCGAGAGACAATCTCATCAGGGATTCCTAACTTTGCGCCGACTTCCCGAACTTCATCTTTGAAGAGCATGCGCAGCGGCTCAATGAGGTCAAATTCCATGTCCTCAGGGAGTCCTCCGACATTATGATGTGATTTAATCGTCTCCGCGGTATCTGTGCCGCTTTCGACGATATCCGGATAAAGCGTTCCTTGAACCAGGAAGTCAATCTTGCCTAATTTACGAGCTTCATCTTCAAAGACACGTATAAACTCGTTTCCAATCGTTTTCCGTTTGGTTTCGGGATCTGAAACCCCTTCAATTTTTTGCATAAATCGTTCACCGGCATCAACGAAAACAAGATTTAATTGAAACTGCTCCGTAAAAATCTTCTTAACTTCAGCAGATTCATTTTTGCGCATAAAGCCGTGATCAACATAAACACAAGTCAGTTGATCCCCAATCGCTTTATTGACGAGAACAGCGGCAACCGAGGAATCTACGCCGCCGCTCAAAGCGCAAAGCACACGACGGTCTCCTACTTTCTCCCGAATTTCCTGCACTTGTTTATCGATAAAGGAACCCATCGTCCAATCGCCTTGACAACCGCAGATATCATACAGGAAATGTTCCAGCATTTTCTGTCCTTCCGGCGTATGTTTAACTTCCGGGTGGAACTGAACTGCATAGAACTGTTTACTTTCATTTAACATAGCTGCAACAGGAGTATGCTGGGTATGTGCTGCGATTTTAAACCCTTCCGGCAAGGAGACGACTGAGTCCCCGTGACTCATCCAACATTGCCGCTGCCCGCCTAGGCCTTTCCAAACTCCCTTGGCTTCATCAACCGAAAGGATTGCTTTGCCGTATTCCCTGACCTCCGGACGTTCCACCTTGCCCCCAAGTTGAATCGTCATCAATTGCATTCCGTAACAAATTCCGAGAATCGGGACTTCCAATTCATAAATCGCCGGATCAATTTTTGGGGCGCCTTCCTGATTGACACTTGCGGGACCGCCTGAAAAAATAATTCCTTTCGGATTGCGAGCTCGTATCTCATCAATCGGGGTTTTATACGAAATCATCTCCGAATAAACATGGGCCTCCCGCACCCTACGGGCGATCAATTGGTTATATTGTCCACCAAAATCCAAGACCAGCACTAATTCTTGTGACATAAACTAACCACCCTTTTATAAATATAGAAAATAACTGACGATTCTATTTTAACCGTCAGCATTTTCCTTACACTCACACTCAATTTTAGTCATTTTCATAAGCTTCCGGCTTTAAGATTCCGATATAGGGGAGATTACGATACATCTCATTAAAATCCAAACCATAACCCACGACAAATTCATCGGGAATCGTAAATCCATTATAATCCGGCTTAACATCAACTTTACGCCGTTCCGGTTTATCCAACAAGGTTACGATTCTGACACTTTCAGGATTGCGTGCGGTCAGATTCTCTTTTAAATATTTTAAAGTCAATCCCGTATCCACAATATCTTCGACAATTAAGATATGGACACCTTCAACACTCCGTTCGAGATCCTTCATAATACGAACGACGCCGGAGGATGTCGTTGATGCACCATAACTGGATACTGCCATGAAATCATAGGTTAAGGGAATTTTGATTTGTTGGATTAAATCCGCCATGAAAGGGACCGCCCCTTTAAGTATAGCTAAAACTAACAGATTCTTCTCCTTATAATCACGGGTAATCTCTTCCCCTAATTCAGCAATCCGTTTAAGGAGTTCTTCACGGCTAAAAAGAATTCTGCTTATATGTTCTTCCACTACTGCCACCTCCACTAAACTCATTCCAGAATTATATCAGACGAGCTCAGGGGAGTCAAACGTTTTTTCGAACATTACTACCATAATACCCTATAAAGTACGGAAAACCCGCTTCCACCAAACAAATAGCCCGGGCATTATCCCGGGCTTGAATTATAAATTAGGAGGCTGAATTTTAATATCTTTACCAAAATCCGAAAAATCTAAGGTCATAGTCATGGGCTCATTATTGGATTTATTTTTTGATTGAATCGTCGCCCTTCGGATCGTTTTATCCTTTCGACTGATATAAACCGTGTAGTCAAAATCGGTCCAAAAGTCTTCCATGATTTGATTCTGTACGGTAGGCTGAAGTTGGATTACCCATACCTTCTCTCCATCTAACTTCTCTTGTCCCTTAAGCATCACCTCGCCAAGCTCTTTGAACTGTAAAGAAGAAATTGGATTGAGCTCCGCCAGAAAGACTTCTTGAGTAGCCGGGACACTGGGGTAACGGACCCATCGTTTTCCGAGCGGATCCTTGAGGTAAAATCCTTCTCCGACGACAATCATCTCAACTTCGGTACCCACAAGCTGCCCAGAGATGTGCGTGTTTCCACCGTCCTTTTCTCCTAGAATCTGAGTCAGCACGCGATCCTTTCCTTCTACCCACTGATGTTGGGTGATGCTGTAGTGAAAAGAGGTCGCTTGGTTCAGTTTTTCTAAGCCATAAGTCAACAACTCTGCGGGGTTAGGTTTCCATAGAAGGCGACCCATAATCCCCCCTACTAACACGGTACCGATTAGGATGATTAACAAAAGACCCTTCTTTTTCATCTTCAGCCCCCCTGGCGGAGTTCTTATCACACTTTATGTAGAAACCAGGTTGCTTTATTCCTATTATTTTCCTAACTAAAACAAAAAAGAAAAGGGCCCCCCAACAAATTAGAGTTGATCATATCCTCAATCAATACTGCCTCAGTTAATACTTTACATATAGTTCCATCGTAACCACTATATGCATATTATGCACTATCTACCGGCAAAGGAGGAATTCAGATGGCATTCGGCGGCGTTGACGGAGCATGCGGTACTCCTCGTTTTTTACCTGGAATCGCGATTGTAACAGTCATCATTCTTTTGCTTATCGCATTGGGAATCGTATTCTAAGTTTAAGAAAGGAGGAAATATCATGTTCGGAATGGGGTTTGGTGGTATGGGCGGAGTATGCGGCGGTACAGGCGTCGGCGTAGGCGCAGGAATTATAGCTATCGCCATTTTAATTCTTATTGCTCTAGCCGTTATTTTTTAAAAAGTAGTATTTTAATAATTTGATTAAGCAAGGAGGTTTTCCCTAATGTATGGTTGCGTAAGGCCTATTTGTTGTCCTCCTCAATATTGCGTGCAAGATTTTTTCACTCAACGGGCTGTCCCTGTGATTCATCCTATCGTGACAATCAATCGGCAAAACATTGTTGATGTTCCTCAGCACTTTATTCAACAGACCACGAGAAATGTAACGGTTAATCAAGGTTTTCAAGCTCAAAACTTTCAAGGCCAGGGGCTGTTTGGCCAGGGGCTGTTTGGTCAAGGATTCAGTAATCGCTTCTTCTAAATGGATTTAGGCGGAAAGGCGTAACGATTTAGTCGTTGCGTCCTTTTTACATCTTCCGCATATTACCAAACCAAAAAAGAAAGAAGCCTCTCACAAGTTTGGTCAACTTATGAAAGGCTTACTTTAATATTCATTTTGTGGGCAAAATGTGGGAAGTGAAGATTTATCGAACCGCAAACACTTGATTATTCAAGGGTTTTAAGGCATTCTTACATCATTCCGCCCATTCCACCCATGCCGCCCATACCACCCATACCGGCAGCGGCAGCAGCTCCGTTATCCTTTGTAGGAATATCGGATACTAAACATTCTGTTGTGAGAACCATAGCCGAGATGGAAGCTGCATTTTGCAAAGCAGAACGAGTCACTTTTGCCGGGTCAACAATACCGGCAGCAATCATGTCTTCATATTCATCGGTCATAGCATTAAAGCCTACACCGCGAGCAGACGTTCTGACTTTTTCAACAACCACAGATCCCTCTTGACCGGCATTGTTCGCAATTTGACGAAGGGGTTCTTCCAATGACCGACGGATAATGGCCACACCCGTTTTTTCATCGCCGGTTAAGCTATTCAAAGCATCAAGTGCTTGAACTGCATCGATCAAAGTTGTACCACCGCCGGCGACGATACCTTCTTCAACCGCAGCCCGAGTTGCGGCAAGAGCATCTTCAATCCGAAGTTTCTTCTCCTTCATTTCGGTTTCGGTTGCAGCACCGACTTGGATAACAGCAACACCACCGGCTAATTTAGCCAGACGTTCTTGGAGTTTTTCGCGATCAAAATCAGATGTTGTTTCTTCGATCTGCTTTTTGATTGCCTCTACGCGTTTTTTAATTTCTTCAGTGTTCCCTGAACCTTCGACAATTGTGGTTTCATCCTTGGTTACACGTACTTGACGAGCACGTCCAAGCATATCAATTGTGGTATTTTCCAGTTTAAGGCCAAGATCTTCAGTAACTACTGTGCCACCGGTAAGAACAGCGATATCTTCAAGCATCGCTTTACGGCGATCACCAAAGCCGGGGGCTTTAACCCCTACGCAAGTGAAGGTCCCACGAAGTTTATTGACAACTAATGTTGCCATAGCTTCGCCTTCAATATCCTCAGCAATAATTAAGAGTTGACGGCCGGCTTGAACCACTTTTTCGAGAACAGGAAGGATATCGGCAATAGCACCGATCTTCTTGTCTGTAATCAAGATGTAAGGATCATTTAAGACAGCTTCCATCTTGTCTGTATCTGTAATCATATAAGCGGAAATATAGCCGCGATCAAATTGCATACCTTCTACAACTTGAAGTTCTGTCGTCATCCCTTTAGCTTCTTCAACTGTGATAACGCCGTCTTTGCCAACCTTCTCCATAGCTTCGGCAATCAATTCACCAATGGTTTGATCTCCGGCAGAAATGGAAGCAACTTGGGCAATAGCCGCTTTGCTTTCAATCGGTTTAGCATTGCCTTTAATATCTTCGACAACTGCATTAACCGCTTGTTCAATACCCCGTTTGATCCCCATAGGATTAGCACCGGCTGCCACGTTTTTCAAGCCTTCATGAATAATCGCTTGGGCAAGTACAGTTGCAGTCGTTGTTCCGTCACCGGCAACATCATTCGTTTTTGTGGCAACTTCTTTAACGAGTTGAGCTCCCATGTTCTCAAAAGGATCCTCCAACTCGATATCACGAGCAATAGTAACACCATCATTGGTGATCAGCGGAGAACCGAATTTCTTATCTAAAACTACATTACGACCCTTAGGTCCCAATGTTACACGAACCGCTTCGGCCAGAGCGTTAACACCGCGTTCCAGCGCATGGCGGGCTTCTTCATTAAAAACGATTTGTTTAGCCACCTTAAAATCCTCCTTAGAATACTCACATTTTTTCACTGGGTCATAACCGGGTTATTAATATTTAAGTAATTAGCCTACAATTGCTAAAATATCGCTCTCTTTTAGGATCAGATATTCTTCGCCATCATATTTAACTTCTGTGCCGGCATATTTGGAATAAATCACTTTGTCACCGACTTTTACATCAAGAGCAATACGCTCTCCCTTTTCCATTTTTCCGGGTCCTGCTGCTACAATTTCACCTTCCATCGGCTTTTCTTTAGCCGTATCCGGCATAATAATCCCACTCTTTGTTTTTTCCTCTGATGGAAGTGCTTTAATGACGACGCGATCACCCAAAGGTTTGATGTTCATTGAAGAAATTCCCTCCTTAAGATATTTTTACGCTTTTGTTAGCACTCACTCTGAATGAGTGCTAACATCTAAGTATTATAATAGGCAAGGGGGAAGATGAAATCAAGCGTTACCAAAGCCGCTCAAATGCGATTACCTGGTTCTATTTCAAAATATCTTCACTAATCACTCTCTTACTTCATTATTCGTATAACGTTTGATTTTCAATTTCCCCTGCCCGCTCTAACCTCCATTTTGACCAAACGCGTTAATATTTATTCGTTATTTGTTTCCTGATCTGAACTTTTCTTCCAATAGTGCATAAACTAAACCAGAAATAAATATTGGTTATCGGTTGAGAAAGGGGTCTTCTGTCGCTAATGCTTAATTCTCTCCATTCTATTCTTCTGAAGGTCGTTCAAACGACCAATTCAAAGAAAAGGGGAATGAAAATGAGCTTCGGAGGACTTGGGACATTTAACTGCAGACCCTTTATACTCGGTTTATTTGACACGTATCCTATTGGTTCCCAACTAAGAATTGGTATGGATTCTTCATTCTGGATTGGGAGCTTTGGTGGATTGCAGGACGGGGTAGCCCTTTTGACTAATGCACAGTTATTCTCTAATGTCGGAACTCCCATTGATGGTCTCCGTCCTGTAGTAAGGATTCCGCTACGCAATATCACCTTTGTCAGCCAATAACCTCTTACCGGTTAGGATTTTTCCTAACCGGCTTTTTCGCATATATCAACGCCCTACTCGCAAATGAGGAGCAGGGCGTACATCACTGATATATCTTATTAGGTTGATAGTAAGCTGCTTTTGCATCATGTTATCTTTGGATGACTCCCATTATTTCGTAACGGGCTTGAATTTTCCTTAGCGTATCCTCACTCAAAACCTTGCGAACTCTTTCATGCTCAAGGTTTAGCAAATAGATTTTGGTTTTCCCGATTTTTAGGCTTGCATCAACAAATTCCTGTTCAAAGAATACTTTCTCCCGTAAAGCGAAGCGGACCACCTCTTTGACTTGAGATATCGTCCGATGCAGCTGTTCACTTAGCGCTAACCGCGTCTTCGTTGATGCAACATAGGCCATTTTTAATTGAAGCTGTGCAAGGATCTGAATCCCTTGTTCCAAATCCTGTTCAGGCTTATAGCCTATATTCTGGCTTATGAATTCCTCGAAAAAGTCTGTACTGCTAAACGCTTGCAAAACGTGATGGGTGCTTCCGTTAACACCCATTACCCTAACGTCCTTCCCCCAAGCTCGGATTTTCCGGGCAAGCGGTAAAAAATCACCATCGCCGGTAAAGAGAAGGAACGTATCAAACGTTGAAGTCCGGGTAATCAATATTTCCTGTGCTTCTAAGATAAGTTCGACATCTGCCGCATTCTTTCTTATATCCGTACTGGCATACGTGTTTTTACCAAATACATGACGGGTAAAAACATTTGTTTTTTCGAATGAAGTCTGGGTTTTCCAAAATTCTTCCCGATCAAAATTAGCATATAGGTAGATTCCTGTTATGCTAAGATCCATCCGTTGCGCATAGGTTTGGATCGCCTGCATTAGAATTTCCGGGGTTAACTCGTACCCCCTTTCTAACAGACCCATCCAAATATTCTCGTAATCGACAAAAACTATAGCCCTTAAAATCATGATCACCCCGTTTCCGGTTCACCTACTATACTGTATGCACAAACCGGACAGGGGTGACAAGCATTATTTTGAATTCATGGGCGCAGCACATTCACTGGCTTCACCTTTAAGGATTTGAATTCCATGGGGTAGGGCAGGTGCAATGGCCTGCCAACATTCTTTAACTGCTTTCGGTGACCCGGGCATATTCACAATTAAAGTGCGTTTTCGCAAAGCGGCGACTGCTCTGCTCAACATGGCTTTAGGCGTAACCTTATAACTTTCATAACGCATCACTTCGGCAATCCCGGGAACCATGCGGTCTGCAACTTCCTTTGTTGCCTCCGGTGTCACATCCCGTAAAGAAAAACCTGTTCCACCGGTAGTGAGAATCAGATCTAAACCCAAATCATCTGCCCATTCGCGCATCTTCTGCGCTAATAGCTGTTGTTCATCCGGAAGGACTGCATATTCGACGACTTCACCATCAATGTCTTTCACTAATTCTTTGAGGAGCCCCCCCGAAAGATCCTCTCTTTCCCCACGGGAACCCTTATCACTGGCTGTAATCACACCCACTTTAAACATCACTCGACCACCTCGATACTGTCTCCTACCCGTACTTGGCCCCCTTGCAGGACCCGGATAAAGATCCCTTCTTTAGGCATTACACAATCTCCGGCTTGATAGTAAATCGCACATTTTGCATGACATTTCTTACCGATCTGAGTCACTTCACCTAAACCCGCCTCCCCAATTTTAAGTTTTGTCCCGACTGGTAAGCTCACGAGGTCTATTCCTTCGGTCGTTAAATTTTCGGCAAAATCGCCGGGACCAACATCCAGTCCTTTATCTTGCATCTTTTTAATACTTTCCGTCGCGAGCAAGCTCACTTGACGATGCCAATCTCCGCCATGGGCATCCCCTTCGATCCCAAAATTTACTTTTAATAATCCCTCACCTACGTTTTTCTTTCGCATCCCTTTACGTTCACTTGTGCACACCGCAATGATCTTTGCCATTTTCTATCTCCTTTTTCATAAACTTGATTCGTATTTACGAACTTTTATTAACGGACAAAATGACCGCTTTTTCCGCCTGACTTTTCCATAAGGCGAATTTCACTTATCGTCATTCTTTTGTCAATCGCCTTGCACATATCATAAATCGTTAAAGCGGCAACACTGACTGCCGTTAATGCTTCCATTTCTACTCCCGTTTTACCCGTTACTTTTACTGAGGCTTCAATTTCAATGGTTCCCGGTGGAACAATTTCAAAATTGAGTTCCGCACCCGTAATTCCTAAGGGGTGGCACATCGGGATTAAGCTTGATGTCTGTTTAGCCCCCATGATACCCGCCACTTGGGCAACCGCTAAAACATCTCCTTTAGCGATTTGTCCCTGACGAATCCTCTCCAGCGTATCCGGCTGCATTTCAACCTTTCCCCTTGCAACCGCGACGCGTCTCGTTTCTCCTTTGTCACTGACATCGACCATCCTGGCCCTGCCATTCTCATCAAAATGTGTAAGTTCCATCTTTTATCCTCCGATCTGAGACATCACACGGCTGCCTTGCCACGCTTCCTCGTTCATATGGTGTTCTACCGGTTTATTCCAAACGGCTTGCTTTAATATCTCTAACAACTCTTCATCGGTACTTCCGTTTCTCAGCGCATGACGCAAATCGATTTCCTTGGGACTATGCAGACAAGGCCGCAATTTCCCATCCGCCGTCAAACGCATCCGATTACAGGTGCTGCAAAAATGGCGGCTTAATGCGCTAATAAATCCAATATCTCCCTCTAGTCCTTCTAGCGTTACATACTCTGCCGGTCCGCCCCCATAAACCTTCTTTTGAGATTCTAAGCCCTTTAATCCCAGAACTTCTTTCATTTCAGCAATTGAGACAAACTCATCTCGTTGATCTGAGCTGACTCCTATAGGCATGAGCTCGATAAAGCGAACCTGAATTGGATATTTCCGGGCCAATTCAAAGAACTTCGGTAATTCATGCAGATTAAAATCGCGAACTACGACAACATTAATTTTTACCGGTTTTAAATCAGCCTCAAGAGACCGATTAATGCCCTGTAACACTTTGCTCACGTCTCCGCCCCGTGTCATTTCCCTAAAACGTTCAGGGTCAAAAGTATCGAGGCTGATATTGACACGGTTTAAGCCTGCTGCTTTCAAGTCAAACGCCATTTCTGGTAAGAGCATTCCGTTCGTTGTCAGCATTAGATCCTCAACTCCCGGAATTTGCGAAACTTGACTGATGAAATCGACCAGTCCCTTGCGTACAAGCGGTTCTCCCCCTGTGAGTCGAAAACGCTTAAAACCGATATGCGTACTTAATTTAACCAAGCGATAAATTTCCTCATAGCTAAGGATGTCCTCATGAGCAATCCATTGCACACCTGAGGCAGGCATGCAGTACTGACAGCGAAGATTACAGCGATCAGTTATGGAAATACGCAAATATTCAATTCGCCGTTCAAATTGATCTTGCATTAAAATCCCTCTTTTCATCAAGGCCGTTTGGAAATGATAGAAATAAAAAAACTCCGCGGTCTGTCTAAACCGCGGAGTTATCCCGCATTGATTTAACAGACTCCTTTCCAACAGGAGATATTATCGTTTCCGACAATACCCGAGTGTAAAAACACTTGCCTAGTCACCATAGCCTAAAGCTTTAGGTTATCTAGTTTCGGAGCATTCTTATATTACACGACTTTAAAACATTACTTTAATTCGCTATAAAAGTATATTTTCCTCCTTAATTTATTCCTTCCCTACCAATTTCTTCTGAAAGTTTAACCAATCTTCAGGCGTATTCACATTGCACAAAAGCAAACGTGGATCGCCAAAACAAGCGAGTTCATTTTCTTTAACATAGCGAACAGATAATTGGGGAAAGAAATCAATGACCTTATAGTGACCTTCCTGAAGGAAGTCTTTTATCTTTGGGAGACATGATTTATTGTAAAGGGCAAAAAGCGGATGTATTCTATCCTTCGTCCTTGGCACAATACAATCATACCCTTTTTCTGTCAAAGAAGCCATAAATCGAATAAGTTCAGGATTAAGTATCGGGATATCGCAGGCAACGAAAAACGCATACTCCGTATGTGCTTCTTCCAAGCAAGCATGAAGGCCTCCCAGCGGACCCGTCCCTATATATTGGTCCTGTACTACTTTTTCCTTATAAGAACGGTAAAGTTCAGGAGTATTGCTGCTTATCAAAACATCACTGAAAAGAGATTCAAGAGTAGCCAGATTTCTCTCGATCAAGGGTTTACCGTCAATTTCTAGAAAAGCTTTGTTTTTACCCATGCGAGAGCTCTTCCCACCGGCAAGCACAATGCCTGTGATTTCTAAAATTTCGACGACCCCCTCCGTCTTGAAAATCGAATTATTTCTTTTCTTTTTCAATATATACCCATTCCCTATTGAAAGCAACTTCTTTCCTTCTCAACAGAATACTGATGACAAAACAAACCGAGGGGAGAAAGAATCCTCTCGGTTTGTTTAAACAGCACCTATTAACCTACGCGCTCAATCCTGACTCCGCAAACTTTATATTCATAAGTCTTGGTTATCTTATCATACGCGCCATTGGTCAAAACATTTGTCGGAGATTCTTTATAGTGGAGTGTCATGAAGATCATTCCCGGTGGAACACGATCGGTTACTCTAACCTTGGTTTCCAGTTCACCCCGCCGTGAGGCTACTTTTACCTGTTCCCCGTCTTTTACCCGAAGCCGCTCGGCGTCCTTAGGATTAAGTTCGGCATACTCTTCCGGGGCATAAGCCTCAAGCGCCCCCGAATTGCGTGTCGTAATATTATAATGAGCAAGTTTACGGCCGGTACTTAAGAGGAAGGGATAGTCTTCATCGGGGAGTTCATCCGGCAGTTGATATTGAACGGTCCTGAATAATCCTTTGCCCCGTGAGAATTGACCTTCATGCAAGAACTTAGTCCCCGGATGTTCCGCATCGGGAACAGGCCATTGCAGTCCCTTTTGGCCAAGACGTTCATGCGAAATTCCGGCGTAAGAAGGGGTTAGGGCCGCGATTTCCTGCATTACCTCGGCTGTTGAGGCATAGGTCAAAGGATAGCCCATGCGAGTTGCAATCTCGCAAATAATCTGCCAATCCTGTCTTGTATTGGCAATCGGTTGGATTGCTTGATTTACCATTTGAACCCGGCGTTCGGTATTCGTAAACGTTCCTGTCTTCTCCGCAAAGCTCGTGCCCGGTAAGATGACATCGGCTAATTGGGCCGTCTCAGACATAAAAATATCTTGTACAACGAGAAAATCAAGAGCTTGCAATCCCTTACGGACATGATTGGCATCAGCATCTGTCAGTACGGGGTCTTCCCCAAAAATATACATGGCTCGCAGTGTTTTTTCGACTGCCGAATCGAACATATCCGGTATCATAAAGCCCGGATTCGGATTCAGCGGAACATTCCAGGCCCCTTCAAACTTAGCACGGGCCGTCAGACTCGTCACTTTTTGATAACCGGGGTAGTCCGTAGGCAAAGCTCCCATATCGCACGCGCCTTGAACATTGTTTTGTCCGCGCAAAGGATTGACACCGGAACTTTCTTTCCCGATATTTCCGGTTAATAACGCCAGATTGGCAAGGCTCATTACGTTATCCGTACCGCAGGTATGCTCTGTAATACCCAGGGTATAGAAGATTTGAGCCCGCTCAACATTAGCATATAGCCGTGCCGCTTCGACCATTTGTTCAAGGGGAACTCCGGTAATTTTGCTTACGGCTTCAGGCGGGAATTTCTTCAGGTTTTCAACGAAAGCCTCATAACCCTCTGTCCGCTCTTCGATGAATTTCCGGTCAGCCCAGCCTTTTTCCAGAATAATATTCATGATCCCATTGATCAGCGCAATGTCTGTTCCGGGACGCAGCTGCATCCAAACATCCGCCTTATCCGCAAGTTCGATGCGGCGCGGATCAGCGACAATAAGCTTAGCCCCCCGGGCTAAAGCCTGTTTCATCTTTGTCCCTATGACAGGATGAGCTTCTGTCGTGTTTGATCCGATCACGAACATCACTTCGGCATTAGGGATTTCGTTAATGGAGTTTGTCATCGCTCCCGAACCAAATGAAGTAGCCAGACCGGCTACAGTAGGAGCGTGTCAAGTCCTGGCGCAGTGGTCAATGTTATTCGTTCCGACCACCGCGCGCATGAATTTTTGCATAAGGAAATTCTCTTCATTGGTACAACGAGCAGAGCTTAAAGCACCGATGCTGTCCGCCCCGTATTGATTTTTAATTTCACCCATTCGGGAGGCGACTAAATCAAGAGCCTCTTCCCAACCGGCTTCAACAAATTCCCCATCTTTCTTAATCAGGGGAGTTGTTAAACGATTCGGGCTATGAATCATATCAAAACCGAAACGTCCTTTCACACAAAGGGCTTTACCATTTACGGGTGATTCCGGATTCGAAGTGACCCCAATGACTTTCCCGTCTTTAACATTAAGATCAAAATTACATCCCGTTCCGCAGAAAGGGCAAGTCGTTTGAACCTTCTTTATTTCCCAAGGGCGGCCTTTCCCAACCATCTGCTTCTCCGTAAGTGCTCCGACCGGGCATACGGCAACGCAGTCACCGCAGAATACGCATTCCGACTCACTGTAAGGTACTCCAAAAGCCGGTCCTACTTGGGAGTTAAAGCCGCGTTTAAAGAAGTCCAGATTATATTGCCCCTGCATTTCCTCGCAAGCCCGAACGCATTTTCCACAAAGAACACATTTATTGGGATCTCTTAATATAAAGGGATTACTATCATCTAAAGGCAGTTCCCTTCGTACCCCTGCATATCTCTCCCCTGTTGCTCCGTATTCATAGGCGTACTCAGCAAGTGAACAGTCCCCCATCTTTTGACAGGTCATGCAGTCCAATGGGTGATTTGCGACTAAAAGTTCGAGAATCGTCTTCCGTGCCTTTCTCACCTTTTCCGTCTG
Organism: Desulfitobacterium sp.; assembly: GCF_034927245.1. GTDB lineage: Bacteria > Bacillota > Desulfitobacteriia > Desulfitobacteriales > Desulfitobacteriaceae > Desulfitobacterium_A. The sequence continues at coordinate 66,782 of NZ_JAYFQK010000038.1, read as the reverse complement.
TGTCCGCACCGTCATACCTTGAGCAACTTGGGTTACGCAGGAAGGCGGAAGATTGCGCATGCCGTCAATCTCAACAATGCATAGCCGGCAGGCCCCTGCATTCGTAAGCTCCGGATCTTGGCAAAGTGTTGGGATCGGAATATTATGCATGCGGCAGGCTTCCAGGACCGTGCTGCCCTTAGGCACATCATATTCTGTCCCATTAATCGATAATGTCAGCCACTCCACGAATTTCACTCCTCTCTAAGCTCGTATCACTGCCCCAAACTTGCATTTTTCCATACAGGTTCCGCAACGAATGCAACTATCCTCTTTGATCGCATAAGGGGTATTTTTATCTCCGGTGATACATTTCGCGGGACAATTCTTTGAACAAAGTCCGCATTTCTTGCATTTTTCCGGATCGATTGAATAACTTAAGAGTTCTTTGCACACGTGTGCCGGACACTTTTTATCCCGGATATGAGCCTCAAATTCCGAACGGAAATACTTGAGCGTCGCCAGGATCGGATTCGGTGCATTTTGCCCCAAACCGCATAGAGAGGTTTCCTTAACCGTCAATGCTAATTGTTCAAGCGTTTCCAGGTCATCCTCTTTACCTTCACCCTTGCAAATCCGGTCCAGGATCTCCCACATGCGTTTATTTCCCTCGCGGCAGGGTGTACATTTGCCGCATGATTCACTCTGGGAGAAATTAAGGAAAAATCGGGCAATATCCACCATACAGGTGGTCTCATCCATAACGACCAGACCGCCGGAACCTACCATCGCACCGGCCTTAGTCAGGGTATCATAATCCACCTGTAAGCCAAGCATTTCCTCCGGCAGACATCCACCTGAGGGTCCTCCGATCTGTACTGCCTTAAACTTCTTGCCTTCGCGAATACCGCCGCCGATGCCAAAGATGATTTCCCGCAGGGGCATACCCATAGGGACTTCAACAAGACCCGTATTGTTAACTTTGCCTGTTAACGCAAAGATTTTTGTGCCTTTGCTCTTTTCAGTTCCGAACCGGGCATACCATTTCGCCCCATGTCTCAAGATATGAGGGATATTCGACCAAGTCTCGACATTATTAATATTTGTCGGCTTTCCCCATAAACCACTTACGGCAGGGAAAGGAGGTCTGACCCGAGGCATTCCCCTTTTTCCTTCGATTGAGGCCATCAAGGCCGTCTCTTCACCACAGACAAACGCTCCGGCCCCGGGTTGTATTTTCAGATGAAGATTAAAGCCAGTATTCAGAATGTTATCTCCGAGATAGCCTGCATCTTCCGCCTGCTTAATTGCGATTTGCAGATGTTTGATGGCCTGTGGATATTCCGCGCGGCAATAGACATACCCTTCATCGGCCCCAATAGCATAAGCCCCGATCAGCATTCCCTCGATAACGGAATGGGGGTCTCCTTCCAAAACACTTCGATCCATGAAAGCGCCGGGGTCTCCCTCATCAGCATTGCAAATAATGTATTTTTTCTCCCCGGGAGAAGCCTGGCAAAAGCCCCATTTTAGGCCGGTAGGGAAACCTGCTCCACCGCGGCCTCTTAAACCCGCTTCTTTTACTTCTTCAATGACCTGCTCAGGTGTCATATCCAGAAGCGCATGCTTGAGTCCCTGATAACCGTCCCGCGCGAGATAGTCTTCGATTTTAGTAGGATCAATCAGACCACAATTTCGAAGAACAACCCGATGCTGTTTAGCAAAGAATTGAGTCTCCGTGTAATCTTTCGCGGGTTGGCCTGTCAAAGGATCGACATAAACAAGCCTTTCGACCCGCTCACCCTCACCAATCTCCTTGTGTACAATCTCAGGGATATCTTCTTCATTGACTAACGTATACAGCGTTTGCTCCGGTTCGATTACGACCGTCGGACCTTTCTCGCAGAAACCCTGACAACCGGTAGGAATAACTTCGACTCGATCGGTCAAACCTTGCCGAAGGATTTCCTGATTAAGCAGATCAAGGATCTTGTGAGCGCCTGAAGAAGTGCATCCCGTACCGGCACAAACCAATACTTTTTTCTTAGTCGTCATTCCCTAACCCCCTACTCATACTTCGCGAGGATTCCCTGAATTTGCTCTGAGGTTAAACGCCCATGAACTTCTCCGTTTACTGAGATAACAGGTGCTAGGCCGCATGCTCCAATGCAGTTGACGATTTCCAAAGTATACCGCCCGTCCTCAGTGGTTTCCCCATCTTTAATTTTAAGTTCATTTTCAATCGTATCTAAGATTTTAGCCCCCCCACGAACATGGCAGGCTGTTCCCAGGCATATACTGATCACATTACGTCCCATAGGAGTTAATCGGAATTGCGCATAAAAAGTAACGACCCCATATACCTTAGCAATCGGGATTTCCATTTCCAGACTAATGTGTTTTAAAACATGTTCCGGCAGGTATCCGTATATTTCTTGAGCTTGTTGCAGAACGGGGATCAATGCCCCTTTTTGTGATTTGTAGTGAGAGATAAGTTCGTCAAGTTTTACCACTTTAGGGTCCACCAGATCTTTACACTCCTCACCCATTCATTTCCCTCCCCTTACGGTTATGTTTTAATCTCTTTTACTGATTTAAACCAGAGAATTCCTTCTTCCGTGACAAGTGCATCCATTTTGAAATCAAACGGCTCAAGCGGAATCTCCGGTAAAATTTGACATGAGAAGGCCAGTGCAATTTTAGGTGTTTCAGGACGCAGACGGTTTAGGAAACGATCATAATAGCCGCCTCCATACCCCAATCGATTGCCTTGCCGATCAAAAGCCGCCCCGGGGATAATAATCATTTCGATCTCCTCCGGATTAACCGGATTTAATTTCTCGCCTTTGGGTTCCCGAATTCCCCATTTTCCGGGTTCAATATCTTCATTCAGATCGTGAATTTCCGCTGGTATTAATATACCATGCGACGCGCAGCGGGGCAAAATTAAACGTTTTCCTGATTCAAGTATGGACACTGCAAGCAAAGTTGTATCCACTTCATCCCTAAAATTCAAAAAGGACATGATTGTCTTAGCCGCTTTAAATTTTGACAGCCCCTTAACAATTGATAGAATTTTTTGACTCTTTACTTCCCGTTCTTCCCTTGTCAGCGAAGCCCTCAAGTTTAAAGCAGTTTCGCGCACCATTCGTTTATCGATCATAGAACCTCCGCTTTTTAAAAGTTCTTCATTATTTTTTTCGGCGTATCCTCACGAAATCCTTCCTATCTCCCTAAATACTTTTTACAATATTTTGGAAACACATTTGTTCGATTGGAGTTATCCCCAAGAAGTAATTCTAAAACAGAGGAATTTATCCCACTTATCCACATTATCCACAGCCCCTGTGTGTAAAGTTATCCGCTTATCCCCAAACTTCCTGAAATCCCTCAAACCCGCTTTTTGCAGTTATTCACAGACTTATCCACATTATCCACAGTTTTTCTCTATCCACAGAACATTTAAGCCCCTACCCGAAAGTCCTAGTCCCTTTAAATTTAAAAATAACCCCTATGGCCTAATCGAAAAAAAGGAACCGTTCATAATCATTATGCAACAGTTCCTTTTTTATAAAAGGGGGATAATTAGGATTTGATATAAGGATTTAGGCTAAATTAAGTCCGGGAACAGCATTGAGATTCCAAGGTGCAAAATCTTGCACAAGATAATGATAATAGCCTGCAGTCGCAATCATAGCCCCATTATCCGTACAAAAAATGGAAGGAGGATAGAGAAAGCGAATATTTCTTGTTTGGAGCTCCTCTGTCAAACGTTCTCTCAGCAAGGCATTAGCTGCAACCCCGCCTGCCAGTACGAGTGTTTTGGCACCGGTCCTCTCTAAAGCAAGCAGGGCTTTCCGAACGAGCACATCGATTACCGCCTGTTGAAAAGAAGCCGCAATATCGGGTACACTGAGTTCTTCCCCTTTCATTCGCGCCGAATTCAAGGTATTAAGAACTGCGGATTTCATCCCGCTAAAGCTAAAATCTAAACTTCCCGGTTCTAACATAGCACGCGGAAACTCGAAAGCATGAGGGTTTCCTGATAAAGCAGCCTTCTGAATTTGAGGTCCGCCGGGATACCCTAACCCCAATGCGCGTGCAATTTTGTCGAGGGCCTCTCCCGCAGCATCATCGCGCGTATGCCCCAAAACTTGATAATGACCATGTCCTTCAAAATAAACCAGATGGGTATGTCCGCCCGAAACAAGCAAGGCCAGTAACGGGAACGTCAAGTCAGGCGTATTAAGAAAGTTAGCATAGATATGCCCCTCCAGATGGTTGATTCCAATCAAGGGAACCCCGGCTGCATAGGCCATTGCCTTGGCCCCTGCAACTCCGACTAAAAGAGAACCCACTAACCCCGGTCCATACGTCACCGCAATCCCTGAAAGATCTGAAAATTTCACACCTGCTTCTGACAAGGTTTGATGCATAACCCCTTGAAAATGGAGCAGGTGCTCCCGTGAAGCAATCTCCGGTACAACCCCGCCATATTTTTGATGGGTGCTGATCTGCGAAGAAATAATATGACTTAATAATTCCCGCCCATTGCGGAGAACTGCAGCCGAAGTCTCATCACAGCTTGTTTCTACTCCTAAAATTAAAATATCTGAACTCGCGATTGGGCTCACCTCCTAGCGCTCTGCTTCCAATGAATCGAGCTCAACCCACATGATCAAAGCATCCTCTCGATTATTGGTGTAGTATTCCTTTCTTCTACCGGCCGTCACAAATCCCAAACGTTCATAAAGCCTCTGTGCTGAGAAATTGCTTGTTCGAACTTCTAAGGTCATCCGTTCCATTCCCTCAGAGCGCATCTTCTCCATAACGGAGCGCATCAGGAATTCTCCGAGACGCTTCCCCCGAAATTCAGGAGCAAGCGCGACATTTGTAATATGCCCCTCCTCCAAAATAAACCATAAACCCATGTAACCGATAACCTGCTCGTCCATCACAAGGCAAAAATAACGGGCGTACTCATTGTCCTTTAATTCCGTGATAAAGGCATGCAGCGACCACGGCGTCGGAAAAGAAGCGTGCTCAATCTTCATGATGCGCTCAAGGTCATCTTCCTTCATAGGACGAATAAGGACATTGGCAAACGGTTCTTCACTCATCCCGATGCTCTCCATTCTTTTTTAGCCGTGCCTCCTCTTTTTTCGCCCAAGTCACTTCAGCTTCGGAAAGACGAAGGTAGAAGGGCTCCACACTTTCCCCCTGAGGTTTCTCACACCAGCGTTGCCAGACCTCCTTAACGGCGTAAGCAGCTCTGGGCAAAACTAAATAATCGGGAAGAATGACAGCACGCTCACCCATCTTTTCAAGGATCAGTTCTTGATAACGTGAAACGGCATCGCCGACAAACATAACCGGGCGATCTATACGAGCACATTCTTCTAACCAACGCTTGGGCTCGATTGCTTGAGGTTGGACCCGACAGTCCGGTCTTCCGGATGACACATCCCAAAAATAACCTGCAGTGTACCATTCATTTTTCCGTGCATCAAGAATCGGTACAATCGCTTCACTTCGCCCATAACCGGTCCAGGCTAAAGCATCCAAAGAGAGAACACCGATCAAAGGAAGCCGGAGGACTTCAGCCAGACCTTGCGCAGAAGCAATACCGATACGGATCCCTGTGAAGGAGCCCGGTCCGCGCACGACTCCGATAAAATCTAAATCTTGAAGTTTCCAGGCTGCCGCCCCGAGCAATTGATCCAGCATTGGAATCAGCCGTTCAGAATGCGTTTTCGTGGTATGCAAAAAACCTTCCGCAACAAGCTTCCCCTCTTCTCCCAAACCCAGCGCGGTCACCTTTGTCGTTGTGTCAATCGTAAGATACTTCATGGTTCCTAACCTCTTCCTATTGATCAATCTTTCATCTGCTCAGAAAAAACCTGTTCAAGACGGCTCTGCCAGCTTTCTTTTGGATAATGGAAGGAAAAAACTCGAATATCCTCCCCGCTTCCTTGAATTTGAATATCCAATCGATCCTCCGGAAGATAGTCTTCCGCAATTTCCGGCCATTCAATAAGGCAAATCGTATCCGTTTGGAACGCATCTTCGACACCTATGACTTCAACTTCCTCCGGATGTTGCAAACGGTAAAGATCCATATGAACAAGCCGAAGAAGGCTATCCTGCGACGGAACCGTGTATTCCTGGATTAAAGTAAAAGTCGGGCTGGTCACATCTGCCGCTATTCCTAACCCTGCAGCAATTCCTTGAGCCAAGGCCGTTTTACCTGCGCCCAAATCTCCTGCCAAACAGAGGATATCTCCCCCTTTTAAGACGTGACCCAGAGATTGTCCCAACTTTAGCGTTGCCTCTTTACTCTTGCTTTTAAACGTATATTCCATCGGTTCACCCTTCCGGTTTAACGATTTGACCATTGATGATCACGATTTCAGGCTGTGCTTGCAGTGTAAGCGGATGGTCACTCCAGATCACCATGTCCGCATCTTTCCCCACTTCTAAGGAACCGACGCGATCTGCAACGCCAAGAATTTCAGCGGGGTTAATGGTAATTGCTTTCAGTGCATCTTCAGGATCCATCCCATCTTTAACAGCAAGAGCAGCACATAACGGGAGCCGCTCAATGGGTGTTACAGAATGATCGGTTATAATTGCAACTTTAACCCCGGCACGGGCTAAAATTCCCGGAGTCTTAAAGGATTTTTCTTTTAATTCAACTTTAGCCCGGTTAACCATTGCCGGTCCTACTGCAGCCGGATATCCATACTCCACTAATTCCTCTGCAATCTTATGTCCTTCGGTGCAGTGCTCAATAACTAAATCAACCTTAAACTCCCGTGCAATTCGAATCGCTGTCATGATATCATCGGCACGGTGAGCATGCGCTCTTAAGGGGATTTCCCGCTTTAAAACGCGAGCGATATTTTCCAATCCTAAATCCCGTTCCGGCTTTTTCTCGGGATCTTTTTTTCCATCTTCCAACTTTTCCAGATAGACTTGAGCATCGACAAGGGCCTGACGCAAAAGCCCTGCCGTCCCCATCCGGGTCATCGGCATCTTCTTCTGCTCGCCGTACACGGTTTTAGGATTTTCTCCGAAAGCAACTTTTAAACCCGCAGGTTCACGAATGATCATCCGATCGACAATATTCCCGACTGTTTTAAGCACGACACCGGTACCCCCAATGACATTGCCGCTTCCGGGCGTTGAAAAAACGGTCGTTACCCCTCCTAAACGAGCATCTCTAAATCCTTCATCCTCAGGATTAATGCCATCAATCGCGCGCAGCTCAGGAGTAAGAGGATCTGTCATTTCATTTAAATCATCCCCTTCGGTTTGGTAAATTTCTTCTCCAATCCCAACATGAGTATGCGCATCAATAAATCCCGGCAACACCCATTTTCCGTCCGCCTCAATGACATTAATGTCTGCAGGAACCTCAATCTTTTCTCCAAGAGCCTTGATTTTCCCCGCCTCGATCCAAATGCTTCCTATAAATTCCCGACCGGCCATCGTTTTAATCCGGCCATTCCGTATCCATAAACTAATAGGTTTGTTCGTATTCATCAGTACTCCTCCAATTCAGTAAAATAATCCCGGCTAAGACAAATCCACCGCCGGCCCATTGAACAAGGCTTGGAATTTCCCTTAAAATAAGGGCTGCCAAAATAAAAGCTATGGGTAGCTCGAAGGTACTTAAAATGGCTGCTCGATCTGAGCCAATTTTTTTAATTCCAAACATGATTAAGTAGAAGGGAAAAATGGACGCGATCGTTGCTAAAGCGATACCAATCTTCCAAACCTCCGGACTCGACCAAGGAATCTGAAATAGATTTCCTCTCAAGTAGAGCATTAACCCCAGTGAAGAAAACCATTGGGAATAGCACATTGCCGTAAATGGAGAAACCTCTTGCAAAGCAACTTCGCCGATGAGATTAAAGCTTGTATACGCAACTGCGGATGCAATACCCAGAAGTATACCCATTAGTGGAATCCCGTTTACCCCGGAAAAGATTCCACTTGCCAAGGTCGTCCCTGCCAAGGTAAAAAGTAAAGCAATGATCTCTTTAAGACTCACTTTTTTATGTAAAAACACAACTCCTGCTCCCATAACCAGAACCGGATAAAGGTAAAGCAAAAGTGTCGCCATGGAAACCGGTAAAAAGAACAATGCATAAGCATAGAGAATACTTGTTCCTAAACTGCCGACTAAGCCTTGAAGCACAAGCAAGAGTGAATTTCGCTTGGAAATGAAAAATATCTTCCGGTTAAAAAACAAACCGTAGAATAGAAGCAGTGAAGACGCTATCCATGATTGGAGGGCCAAAATCTGTACAGGGCTTAAATCTAAGGTATAGGCCGTTTTAAATAGAATCGAGGTCATAGCAAAACAGACGGCTGAAAGGAGCACGGCAATTTCCCCAATAATTCCCTGTTTACTCTTATGGACTAACAAACTCATGATCTCCTCCCCGAACATGTTGTGAATCCCCTCAAATCTAAAGTTATGATGATGTCAAAGGGAAACTTGAGCATTTTCCGGTATATCTTTCATAGATAGTCCAACCCGCTCGCGGACTTTATCAATGCTGAGCACCTTGACTTTAACGATATCACCCACGGAAAGAGCTTCCATAGGATGTTTAATAAATTTCTGACTGATTTGTGAAATATGCACCAACCCATCGTGTTTAACACCAATATCGATAAAAGCTCCGAAATCAACGATATTGCGAACGGTCCCTTCCAGAATCATGCCTTCATTTAAATCCTCAAGATGTGTCACATCCCGTCGGAGCTTCGGTCGGGGAAGATCCTCCCGTGGATCACGGCCCGGACGTTGTAAAGCATCCAAAATATCTTTAACCGTCGGTACCCCTGCCTGGAATTCTTCCGCTAAATCTTCCGCTTGGAGAACCGCAATCTCCTGCCTGACGTCCGCCGGACGCTTTGCTAAATCATCTACGGTGAAGCCGGCCTTATGCAAAATATTTTCCGCCAAAGCATAGGATTCCGGATGAACGGGTGTATTTTCTATAGGATTCGCGCCGCCCGGGATGCGAATGAATCCGGCACACTGAATAAAGGTTTGCTCCCCGAGCCGAGGAATCTTCTTCAGTTGAGCACGCTTCAGGAATCTTCCGTTTTCTTCACGCCAAGCCACAATATTTCTGGCGATCGCCGGCTTTAAACCGGCAACATACTGCAACAAAGAAGGTGAGGCCGTGTTTAGATCAACCCCGACGGTATTCACCGCGGATTCGACCACACCCTGTAACGATTCATCTAAACGTTTGGGCTGAACATCATGTTGGTACTGCCCGACACCCACTGCCTTAGGCTCGATTTTAACAAGTTCAGCCAACGGATCTTGCAGCCGACGGGCAATCGATACCGCACTGCGCAGTGAAAGGTCAAAATCCGGGAATTCCTCTCCGGCAAGTTTTGAAGCTGAATAGACAGAGGCACCGGCTTCACTGACAATAATATATTCAGTTTGAAAATTGCTTTCCTGAAGAAGTTCGGCAACAATCTCTTCTGTTTCCCGGGAGGCAGTCCCATTGCCAATCGTCATAATATCTACTTGATATTGTTCAATGGCCTCTCGCAAAATGCGTTTTGCTTCTTCACGTTTATTTTGGGGCGGGTGGGGATAGATTACACCGACCTTGAGCAGTTTTCCAATGTCATCCACAACTGCGAATTTACACCCTGTTCGAAAACCGGGATCAAGTCCCAGGACAACTTTGCCTTGAACAGGGGGTTGAAGAAGAAGCTGACGCAGATTTGCGGCAAACACCTTGATCGCTTGTTCTTCCGCTTTTTCCGAAAGTTCTCCGCGAACCTCCCGTTCAATTGAAGGTGCGATTAATCGTTTATAAGCATCCTCTGCCGCATGCATAACCCAAGCCGCACAGGGACCTGTCTTAACATATCCGGCCTGAATCAGGCGCAAAGCTTCTTCCGCAGGGGCTTCAATCTTAACGGTTAAAAATTCTTCCTTTTCCCCCCGGTTTAAAGCTAATATCCGATGAGGCGGGATTTTGCGTACGGGTTCCCGATAATCATAATACATCTCATAAGAAGAACGTTCTTCCTTTTTTTTAGCGGACGCGGCAATATCCCCTAAGCGAAAGGTCGTTGCCCGAATGCGTTTGCGCAAATTCGCATCATCTGAGATAAGCTCGGCAAGTATATCCGAAGCCCCGGCTAAAGCTTCTTCAGCCGTTTCTACTCCAAGTTCCGGGTTAATATAATTTAACGCTTCCCGCTCAGGCTCTCCGGCAGGGTCTTGGCTTAAAATCCAAGATGCCAAGGGTTCCAGACCCTTTTCCTTCGCAATCGTTGCACGCGTACGGCGTTTTTGTTTATACGGTCGGTAAAGGTCTTCTACTTCGTGAAGAACCTGCGCTTTCGTAATTTGCTCGGCAAGCTCTTCCGTGAGTTTCCCCTGTTCCTCAATCAAGCGAAGGACTTCATTTTTGCGCTGTTCTAAATTTCTAAGATATTCTAAACGCTCGACAATGCAGCGCAGTACATTCTCATTGAGTTCTCCGGTTACTTCTTTACGATAACGGGCGATAAAAGGAATTGTATTGCCCGAATCCAATAATTGTATCGTTTCTTTGACTTGATTAGGTCTTAAACTCAACTCTTGAGCAATTAATGAGGCAAAGTCCAAAGGATTTAGCCCTCCTTTAAAAGTTCTTAAGTTTTAATTATAGCACTTTTCCCGGTGGAGGTTAAATTACTAAATTTCGCAAAAAAGCTCTTCCTTTTTCAGGAAGAGCTTTAAATGAGATCCTTGTAAAAGACAACTTAGGGTAAATTATTTAAAGGATTTACGGTGCTCCCATTGACCATAACTTCAAAATGGAGGTGGGGTCCTGTCGAATTTCCGGTTGATCCCACTAGCCCAATGGTTTGTCCCTTGGAAACGCTCTGTCCCACTGAAACAAGAAGTTTGGAGGCATGCCCGTAGCGAGTGGTAACTCCGTTTCCATGATCAATCACGATCATGTTTCCATAACCGCCGCCCCAGCCTGCGCTGATCACTTTTCCTTCGGCAGCAGCGGCAAACGGATCACCAATATTCCCGGCAATGTCAATGCCTGTATGCATACTTCCCGAACGATAACCATAATAGGAGTTAATATGTGTTCTTAAGGGCCAACTCAATCCCGAAACATTCCCGCTTCCACGTGAGGCTGAAGCAATGACTACGGTTCGTTGCGGACCTTTAGAGATCACTTGTTCTACCGGTTTCTTTGTCACCTTTTCGTCAACGATACTTTTACTTACGACCTTATCATTCTTCTGGACATATGTATAAGTAACATCTTTTTCCCCGTCACTTCCGGCCTGAGCAATCTTCGTCTGTCCGCTTGCAAGATTGCTGTCCGTTTTAGTGACAACATCAAACGGAAGTGTTTCTTGATCTGTACGCGTTCCTGTGGCAACAACGGTTAAGTAAGGTGAAACCTTTTCCAAAAATATCTTTTGCCCGGGTTTAATATTGGTATCTAGGGTTGCCCCCGGATTTGAGGCAAGTACCTCCATGGTTAACATATTGTTTTTACGGGCAATAAGCCACCAAGAATCACTCGGTTGAACCGTGTATTCAAGCTTTTCAATATTGCCTTTTTTCAGTTTTTCTAAGGCCTGATCCGCTGTTATTACCTCTTTAGGAGAGGCCTCCACGGTTTGTGTATCCACATTTTCTTCGAATTGGACATCATCAATTTGGTTGGTATCACTGGGTTTGACAAAGCTCTCTTGATACGACTTTAAAACGTTTTGAGCTTCTTGCTCAGACGGAAGAAGGAAGAGGGTCTGTTCGCCAATGGTTATCGCACCTGCTTCGATATATGTAGACAACTTTTCTTGCAGTTCTTCCTCGGAAAGAGGCTGAATATCTGCTTCACTAATCCGTGCCCGTTTAAATTTAATTTCGTCATGGGTTTTGGCCGCAACACCAATTGAAGAACCTTTTTCCTTTAAAACAGTTTGGATAAGCTCTTCCCCGCTTTTCTCATTCACCACAACTCCGACTTGTTCACCGTTTATAATAAGATACGCTGCAGAAGATGAGTTTGCGAGATAATAACCACCGCTTCCTAAAACTATAAGTACAGCTAAACTTCCGCCAATCACCTTAGGGGATTTCCACCATTCCTTTTGAGACCAAGGTTTACTGAGTAACCATTCTTTACTGTGCAGCCAAGGTTTATTCTTAAGAAACAAGCTGAGACTAAATTTCTCCATCTGGACCTCCCAATTATCCTTGATTTTGATTTTGCTTTAGACTTCGCTTCTGCTTAAGGTCAAAGTCGTAAATTTTCAGTGTCTAATGACAACCCTTTTTTATTATACAAGATGCTTGTGAGTTTTTGGTGAATTTTTTTAAAAAAAGTAAAAAAATATCCAGTGGCTTAAAAAATCCCCCCTTTTAGCTATAATAGTAAAAGAAAATATTTTAGTGATAATTTGGAGGAAAAAAATGCAACACAAATTTTCCCGAACCGAAATACTCATAGGCACCCAAGGGCTAGAGCGGTTAAAACAAAGTCATGTCATGGTATTTGGTGTCGGCGGGGTTGGGTCTTTTGCTGTCGAAGCACTCGCTCGTGCCGGAGTTGGACGCTTAACCCTGGTAGATTATGATGAGATTAGTCTAACAAACCTCAATCGCCAAATTCATGCGCTCTATTCGACACTCGGTCAGGCAAAAGTTGATGTGATGAAAGATAGGATCGCTCAAATCAACCCTGAAGCTCATGTTGATGCGCGTAAAGAATTTTACCGGGAAGAAAAAGCTGACGATTTTTTAGGGAGCCAACCGGACTATGTTGTTGATGCCATTGATACCGTTTCAGGTAAAGTAAGCTTAATCAAAGAATGCCGCAAACGGGATATTCCATTGATCTCCAGCATGGGAGCAGGCAACCGGCTGTCCGCCAATAATTATAAAATAACAGACCTTTCGAAAACGAGCGGTGATCCGCTTGCTAAAGCCGTACGAAAATTGCTTAGAAAAGATGGCATTACTTCCGGTGTAAAGGTCGTCTATTCCCCCGATTTGCCTCAAGAGCCGCTGTTTAGTGAAATAGATGATGATTCCGCATCAAAGCGACAGATTCCGGGAAGTATTTCCTTTGTCCCCTCAGTCGTAGGATTGCTGATCGCCGGAGAAGTGGTACGGGATTTGCTTAAATAACCCGCCTACTTTAAAACTTCATTCATACTGCCGCTGCGCAAGCCTTGAAGATCCAGCGTGACGTAGGTGAAACCCAACTTTTTCAGGCGAATCACTATCGTATCGATAATCGCAGGAGTTAGCTTAGCAAAATCCCGCCGGGGCAATTCAACTCGAGCAAGCTTCTGATGATACCTTACTCGAAGCTCCGGAAAGCCAAGTTCGTGCAAGGCTGTCTCCGCCTGATCAATGATTTTCAATTTTTCAAGGGTAATTTCCTCACCATAGGGCAACCGCGAAGATAGACAGGCTAAAGAAGGCTTATTCCAAGTGGGCAAGCCAAGATCTTCGGATATCCTGCGAATATCCTTTTTGGTCATTCCCGCTTCCTGAAGTGGGCTGCGAACGCCCAGCTCATCCTTGGCCCTTCCTCCCGGTCGATAATCCTGAAGGTCATCAATATTTGCCCCATCGATGACAAAGCTGATTCCTTTCTCGTTCTTAATCATAATCAATTGAGAATAAAGGTCTGATTTACAGTAATAACAACGATCGTGAGGGTTCTTTCTAAAATTGGGATTAGCGAGTTCATTGGACTGAAACACAAGATGCTCAATTCCGATTTTCTTGGCGGCTGAAATTGCTTCCTCTAATTCACTTTTAGGGTGAATTTCCGAAGCGGCTGTTACGGCAATACTTTTTTCACCTAAAACATCAAAGGCAACTTTCGCCAAAAGAGTACTGTCCACTCCACCGGAATAAGCGACAAGAACCGAACCCATGCTCTTTAATATATTTTCTAACTTATTCAATTTTGAAGTGATCATCATGCTCATTTAACTCCTCCATGCCGATACTTTAATTTTACAACAATGGTTTTAGATTTCAAGTCATGTAAATTTGCCCATACTTATTTCTAATGAATGGAGATAAATTAAAGAAATGTCACATTTAGTGGTATAATACAAGCAATACTATTATCCGATGGAAATAGGAATGGTTCATGTCCTTATTACATAATTTGGTGTGGTGAAAACGATGAGAGATATAATCTTTGAGGATTTCCCTTTTGGTATCATTTGTATAGATGGTAATCAGCAAATTATTCGGAAAAATAAGAAATCGGATCAATTGCTTTACCCTATCAATGAGCGGGAGCTTTTTCCCCTTCTCCTCAAGCTTAAAGACGAACAGACGTCCCTATGGATAGGGCCTAATAACCAACCTCTGTATTTCAAGTTTTTTTCGGTTGAAGGCTCATCCCATTCCTTGGTTCTTATTGGAACTGAACCTGATTTTACGAGCAATGTACCGTCATTTTTTGAACGGCGCATTGAAGATTTTCCGGCTGACCCTCATGGTGTCACTGAGCGGATTGTTGGGCTCATAAGTGATGCCGTAACTTTTGAACGTTTGGACTTATTACGCATTCAACCTGAAACTCAAAGATTTGCTTATGACTATTCGATTGGGATTAATCTCGAAAGAACAGTCCATACCGTCTTTGTGAAAATGAATGATAAGTCGGGGCTTTCCTGGATTTTTAATCATGAAACTCCGCATCTTGTTGACGATCTTGGAAAAGTTCAAAACCGTCTTGAAGACCCGCTTCTTTTTAATACCGGGTTCAGGTCCATTTTACGGGTTCCTATTGTATTAGGCCATGGTGTTGTCGGGGCAATAATGCTGGCAAGCTCGGAAGCGGGACGTTTTCAACTCGAAGATGCCTTTCTTATCGATCAATTTTCCAAGCTTTGTGCTCAAGCTTACTTTCATTCAGGTCTGCAATTAGAATATAACTCACAAAAAATAACCGCTACGGCTTTTTTCCAAACCACTACCGCGTTACTCGATGAAAATAATATAAAAGATTTTCTGATAGAATACTGTGACAAGCTGCATAACCTTTCCGGGATGGAGCATATTTGCATTTTCCTTACGGATGAAAAAATGAAGCAGCGTCTTTGCCTGGCAGAAGCCGGTAAAGATTCTTTTGCCGAGGGTCAATGGCTTCCTGTCCCTGATTCAGGAATGACTGAGATGTTCAAAACACAAGCCATTGTTGCCTTCAATATTAAAAGCCAAGCCTATACGGGCGGTGATCAACTTCTCGGCAAAGGTTTTACCTCAATCATCTACTCCCCAATTATCAATAACGGCAAAATCGTTGCAGCATTGGGTGGGGTAAGCTCCGATGAAAGAGCACTCTCTCCTGAAATCTATTATTTATTTAAATCCTCCAGCGAACAGTTAAACTTTGTTTTTAAAAACGACCGACTTAATCAATTACGAACGCCTGCGCCGGTTAAATACCGCAACTGTCAGGCAGCACACATTGGATTTCAAAAAATCATCGGGGCTTCCCCAATTATGCAGGAAACGATTCGCCGCGCTGCTACAGCGGCTCAATACGAGTTTCCAATCCTCATCACAGGGGAAACCGGAACAGGTAAAGAGCTTTTTGCCAAAGCCATTCATCAAACGAGTCAAGTCGCGAAGGGGCCGTTTATCGTTGTAAACTCAGCTGCCATACCGGATAATCTCCTTGAATCTGAGCTTTTTGGTTATCAAGAAGGGGCTTTTACAGGGGGACTCAAGGGAGGCAAGCGCGGTAAGGTTCTTCTCGCCGATGGGGGTACTTTGTTTCTCGACGAAATCGGCGAACTATCAACCGAACTCCAGGCAAAGCTTTTACGGGTCATTCAAGAACAAGAAGTAGAACCCATTGGATCAACTAAGCCTATTCCTGTTCATGTTCGAATTATCTCGGCGACACATCGAAACCTTAAGCAAATGGTTCAAGACGGTCGTTTCCGAGAAGATTTACTCTATCGGCTCAATTCTATTGAAATCCAGTTACCCCCTTTGCGTGAACGCGGAACGGATATCATCGAACTTGCCGAGCATATGCTTCAAGAACTTGCAAAACAGCATGGGGTTCATCCCAAGACCTTCTCGTCGGAAGCTCGCGAAATCCTAATGGAATATAACTGGCCCGGTAACGTACGCCAGCTTCAAAATCTAATGAATCGCCTTTTTGTATTTGTTGAATCAAAAACGATACAGCCGAAGGATCTGACCCCTGATTTACGTTCTGCACTCGAGAGTACAAATGAGACGGAAAAAGAGAAAATGAAGCGCCTTCTTAACGAATTTGGCGGGAATAAAACAGCCCTCGCTCAATCCCTTGGAATCACACGCACCGGGCTTTGGAAAAAGCTAAAGCGTTTAGAACTTCAGTAAATTAAAAACCAAAAAGTATTGAAGTTTTTATTTTAAAGGATTAAACTTGTTATAATTATATAATAAACGAATCGATAGGAGGCTGTAATATGACAGAAATTCAAATCAATAGGGTAAAACAAGCTGGAGTTTTACCTACAGATAAGGCTCTTGGTTTTGGCAAAATCTTCACGGATCATATGTTCGTGATGGACTATACGACGGAAAAAGGCTGGCATTCTCCACGGATTATTCCTTATGGCGGTTTAGACGCCAATCCAGCCATGCTTGTCTTTCATTATGGGCAAGCCATATTTGAAGGTATGAAGGCCTTCCGAACAGCAGATAACCACATTAACGTATTTAGACCCTATGAATATTTAAATCGTTTCAATCGATCCGCAAAGCATCTTTGCATCCCCGAAATGGACGTTGAGCAAGTCCATGATGCCTTATTTAAATTATTAGCCTTAGAAAAAAACTGGGTTCCCGGTGATCCCGGCACCGCCCTTTATATCCGTCCCTTTGTGGTTGCCGACGAACCTCATCTCGGAGTTAAAGTCGCAGACAGCTATCGATTATTTATCATCCTCTCTCCGGTAGGAGCATACTATGAGACCGGCTTTAATCCTGTCAGCATCAAAGTAGAAGATAAGTTTGTAAGGGCTACCAAAGGTGGATTAGGGGAAGCCAAAACCCCAGCCAACTACGCAATGAGTTTAGCCGCCCAACAAGAGGCTTATGCGGAAGGTTTCGGTCAAGTCCTTTGGTTGGATGCCGTCCACCGCAAATATATCGAAGAAGTCGGAACAATGAATATCCTCTTTAAAATCAATGGCGAGATCATCACTCCCGCACTCAACGGAAGCATTTTAGGGGGAATCACCCGTAAAACCGTTCTGGAACTCTGCCGGAGTTGGGGACTGAAAGTCAGCGAACGCCAGATTTCAATTGATGAAGTCTTTGAAGCTTATGCCAAAGGCCAATTGGAAGAAGTTTTCGGTTCCGGAACGGCAGCCGTAATTTCACCGGTGGGTGAACTTTCCTGGAGAGGTCAAAATATCGTAATCAATAATAATCAAACCGGTGAATTTGCTCATAAATTATTTGATTATATTACAGGTGTTCAATCCGGTAAGATTGCGGATCAATATAATTGGATGGAAGAAGTTAAGGGCTAAAATCGTATTCTTTTAAGCGGGGCTGTTGCAAAACAGCCCCTTTTTCGTGTGCGCATAATTATGGATTAGGTCTTTTTTAATTTTAACAAGACTGTACAAAACTCTCAAAAAGCTTGCGGCTATGTTCTTCCGTCTTCAACGCTTCGGGATGCCACTGTACCCCCATGCAAAATCTTGCTCCAAGCTTTTCGATTCCTTCGATAATCCCGTCCGGTGCAGCTGCGTTTTGAATAAAGCTATCCGGCACCTTATCCACGGCTTGATGATGAAAACTGTTGACCTGAATCTTATCGCTATTCAAGATATCTTTTAATTGCGAACCGAGAATCTTAACCTCATGCCACGCATATTCACGGGGAACAGTTTGGCTATGTTCAAGGGTATGAGAACATTCGGAACGAATGTCTTGATATATCGTTCCTCCGGCAGCCACCGCCAGAACTTGAATCCCGCGGCAAATCCCCAGCAGCGGGAAATCAGATTGCAAAGCCTGCCATGTTAATAGGAGCTCCCCCTGATCTCGTTCCGGAATACATCCCTCTATTCCTCTTTTCGGCTGTTCTCCAAGAAAGGAAGGGGCTATATCCCCTCCGCCTGTGAGGATTAACCCATCGAGAAGATTGATTACAGCTTGAGCTTCCTCTTGGGTTTGGATCGGCGGAATCAAAAACGGCTGTCCTCCTGCTTTTCTAACCCTTTCAACATAAAATTCACGGGGAAATGTTTTTAACTCTTCTGTACAATGTGCAACCGTAATTCCAATAATTGGCTTTTGGGCCATGATATACTCCCCCTCATTCTCTTTTACAGAGTATTATTTTATCATATTTGCTGATAGACCAATTAGACTTCTTATTCATATCATAAAATAATAAGGGATAGGAAGTGAATGGCGTGCCGAAAGAAGAACTCGATTTAAGTTTAATCTATGAAGAAAGAGCCGGGGATTTTCTCTTTCTTTTGGGCACGATATTGGCCTTTATTTCAAACTTTCAAGCCGAACAATCACTTCGCACGGAAAAAACCTCAAGCCTCAAGCCGGCTGAAGAAAAATCAGCCAAGACTATTATATTCGCAAGTTGGCTGTTCTTTCTGGCTAGTATCCTATTCACCCATGTTGCCATTATGCGCTCAGTCGATTTAAATTCATCCTTAACCCTAAAAACCTCTCATTCACTGATTAAAGGAACTAAACTGGCAGTGTTAGGAAATTTATTAAAGTTTGCCGGCTTTGGAATAACCGCAATTGCTTATCAGTTAAAGTTAATCCATATCAAAATATAATGGAGGGTAACTGACTAACAACAACCCCCACCATCAGACGAGCAATCACAACTGGATTCTGTCCCGGTCAGCCAGCCCTTGATAATGGCCAAGGCGCACCCCACACCCGGATTGACTTCTAAGGCATGAAACGGACAGTTCTTAACACACGCACTGCATTCGATACAATGGTCTTTATCAATAATCCTCGATTTACTATCAAGGATTTTAAAAATCTGTTAATACCCCACCGAGCCTTCCACGAACCCAATATATCGTGAAAGGTCAAGTGAGTCGATGTCTCCATGATTCTAAGCTCTCTGCTCGTGCTAAGGGATAACATATTTCCACCTCTTCACATCACTTAAGCCTTAATTGCACCACTCATAATCCGTGCTTTAAGGTCTAAAACCTTATTTTCGATGGTTCTGGCCGTTTTTATAAACTGATCATCGCTTTTTCCGGTTGGATCCTCCAGACCCCAGTCTTCTCTGTATTTACAAGGTACATAAGGACAATTCACATTACACCCCATCGTAATCACGATATCCGGTTGTGGGATATCGTGAAACAGCTTAGAAAATTGCGTCTTTTCCATATCGATGTCATAGAGCTGTTTGATAATCCGAACAGCGTCCTTATTAATAGAAGGTTTTGTTTCGGTACCGGCTGAATACGCTTCAAAGACATCTAAAGCGTATCTTTTGCCAAGTGCCTCAGCCATCTGAGAACGACAAGAATTGTGTACACAGACAAAGGCAACCTTTACTTTATTCATGAATAGTTCCTCCATGTATTCGTTAATCATTCTTTATTTCGCACATTGTTTTTCAGACCGAAAAGCAATCTTTTTAAAATTACTAAATCGAGTTTGCAATCCCATTCTTATTAAAATACTTTCTCTTAAAATAAAGAGCGAGATTAACGAGTGAGATCATCACCGGCACCTCAATCAATGGACCAATTACAGCTGCGAAAGCTTGGTCTGAAGCAATTCCAAAGACTGCAACGGCAACCGCAATAGCAAGTTCAAAGTTATTGCTGGCTGCGGTAAAAGAAAGCGTGACAGTCTGTTCATAATTGATGCCTTGCTTATAAGACATGTAGAAACTTCCTAAGAACATAATTGCAAAATAGATTAACAACGGTATGGCAATTCGGACGACGTGAAACGGTAAAGCGACAATAAATTGTCCTTTTAACACAAACATTACGATAATCGTGTATAACAAAGCAATTAAGGCGAGTGGCGAGATTTTAGGAATAAAGACTTTCTCATACCACTCTTTATTCTTCACCCGGAGTAAAATAAAGCGGGTCAAAAATCCAGCAGCAAAAGGTATTCCCAAGTAAATCAAAACGCTCTTGGCCACATCCCCCATTGCAACATGAACAATTTGCCCACCCCAGGAAAGTCCTAACCATTGGGGCAAGACAGTGACAAAGAAATAAATATAAACCGAATAAAAAATAATCTGGAAGATTGAATTTAAGGCGACTAATGCCGCGCAATATTCATTGTCCCCTTTGGCCAACGTATTCCAAACGATAACCATCGCGATGCACCGGGCAAGGCCAATAATAATTAGACCAATAGCATAGTTTGGCATATCTGGCAGCAATAAAACTGCCAGGATAAACATCAACACAGGACCTATTATCCAGTTTTGAACTAAAGATAGTAAAAGAACCTTTTTATTTTTGGTCACTTTCCCGATTTCTTCGTACTTAATTTTCGTCAGTGGCGGATACATCATAATAATTAAACCAATAGCAATAGGCCATGAAATCGTTCCGGTACTCATGTTTTCTAAAGTCTTAGCAAGATTCGGGAAAAGGTATCCCCCTAAGACCCCTACCCCCATCGCCAGAAAAATCCATAACGTTAGAAATCGATCGAGAAAAGATAGTTTCGCTGGGGCTTTAACACCCATATTTGCAACCTCCCTTTTGATTATTTTCTTTTACGGTCGTAATTTTATCCAAGAGTTTTTTCGCCGCTTCACAGCCCTCTTTACTTAAAGAGTAGTACATCCACTTGCCCTCACGACGGCATTCCACGAACCCCGATTCACAAAGGATCTTCATATGGTGTGACAAAGTGGATTGTCCAATATTCAGATCCCCCAAAATTTCGCAAGCACAACGTTCACCACTCTGTAACATCTCAATAATCATTAAGCGGTTCGAATCACTAAGTGCCTTAAAAACCTTGGCGTTCGCTTCATAACTGTTTTCCATATCTTCATTGGCTCCTTGTATCTATAATTATCGATATGTTTATTATATGTTTGATATCGAAGAATATCAATATGAACAAGGCAATAGTTTACTCAGATCTTCCGGCCTATCCCAAAAAGAAAAAGCGAAGATTTACTCTCCGCCGTACATTCTGATCGATTACGCATCAATTTACACGTTTCTATGAAAAAAATATTCATTGATAATTCATATCTGTCTTTTCCTCTGTCAGAAACTCGCGCAGAAGTTTCGCTCCCCCCCGATAAAAAGCCGTTTCAGCTTTCTCTTCCAGACGATCAAGGAACTCAAAAATCCAAGACTTTAAATGCTCATGAAAAAAGTTAATCTGCCAATTCTTAATAGCTTCGTCTTCATTCAGCACTTTAGAGTTCGCACGTCTATGACAGAGCTCAGCCATAAAGAATAGTTCAACGGCTATATGATCCGGAATTAAATCCCAGCCCTCAGCGAATTCAATCTCCCACTCCTTAAGAATTCGTTGCATATCCTGAGCAGGCTCCTGCCAAAGGCGGCCGAATGTTCCGTCGATATTCCGATGGGTGTAGCATGATTCATACGGGAAGGTTAAATTCGGTCCAGGTATGTGAAACAATCGGTCATAATCAAGTTGAAGCTCCTGATAATAGCCCAAATCGTTTTGAGCCTTTTCTAGAGCGCTTAAAAGCTCTGCTTTTCCTTTAGATTCAGGAAGTCCGAACTGAAGTTGCTTTTGAAAATGAGGATTTAACCAAGTATCATCTATCTTTCGAGCCAGAAGAGTGGCGAAGAGATTATAGAGGACCGCACGGGAAGTCTCCGCTTCTTTAATATCTAGCGAAGATATTTGCTCAACACTTTGCTGATCCATACTAGAAACCCTCCCTTATATTAGTATTTTCCCCAGTAGCAGAGATATTACCCTTTTTAATCAGGTGCAACGATGGTGCAGAGTTTTCTCTGCACCATCAACCTTTTTTGCTTAAGCCCGGCAAATTATGAGTTTCTTATTTTTAGGGTATTAAATTAAACCTTTTCAACCCTTACACGTGAGTCATAGAAGGAACAGCTCCCACCGATTTTATCTTCGAGACAGACGTTACCGATGGAATCATCAAGACGCATCGCGTAGTTAATATTAACTCCTTTACCACGAGTCTTATCGCCGGTTACCGTTTTTCCATCAATGATCGTATCTGCAGCGCCATAATGCCAGTGACCGAATCCTACACAAGCACTGACGACACCGGGGCGAATTCCCGGGCGAAGGAGTACCTTTCCAACAACTCCGTCTTTATTTGTGGGTCCACTAACTTTTACCGTATCTCCATTCTTCAGCCCAAGTTTAGCTCCCTCTTCATCATTCATTTCAATGAAGTTTTCCGGTAGAATTTCCATGAGCCAAGGTGCGCTTACAGTACGGCTTTGAGTATGGAAGGCCGTTTTATAGGTCGTCGTAATAAAGGAATATCCATCATCTTTAACTTCCTGATCTTTTGCATTCATGATCGGCTGATACAGTGGCAGTCCATCGAAGTTATTCCCCGTCATGGAATCTTTCGTTGTTGCGACTTTCTCGGAATAAAGGTTGCATAGATTTGCAATTTTATTTTTCATCAATTGACCGTCATGGGTTCCACTCGGATCAAAAATACCCCCACGATCTAGGATATATTTTACTTTTTCTTCTTCCGTTGCCCCCGGAATCTTACCATATTGGTTGGCAAGATTCGCAACGAGTTTTAGATACCAATCTTCTTCTTTATTAAGCGACATTCCGGGACCAAAACCATTATCGCCGAAGTTCGGAAGACCCATCATCTTTGCAATATCAATCATCATATTTTCAACGGATTTTGTATTGGGTAAAACTTTGGTCATAGGTCGACGTACAGAAGTCGATGTACCAAGGATTGTCGGAGCAGCTCCTGTTACACACCACTGTTCCATATACGTAACATCAGGTAAAATATAGTCCGCATACATTGTCGTATCGGCAATTACAATATCGGTTGAAATGAAAAGTGGTACTTTTTTTGTATCTTTTAGTGTGGCAATTACACTTTCTTTAATTGCGGGTACAGAATAGGCCGGAGTGCCCATATGCAACCAGAGAATCTTGCAAGGATAGGGATAACCATCAGCTATACCTGCAACTACTTCTTGGTAAACATTGCTAGTTAGTGGGAACCAAGGACGTTTAGCCGGGTAACCTTTAGTCTTGAATTCTGTGCTATCTTCATACTTAGCCTGTTCACGGGAGATTCGAACACCTTTTGGGCTCACCGCACCCGGGTTAAGTTTAAAGATTGCGTAAGGTCCCTTGTCTCCAGCGTAACTTACGTTGCTTCCGCCGACCTGATATCCGCCTTTATGGTCAATATTCCCCATGAGAAGATTTAGGACGCAGATTGTTCGACCATTTTGGAAGCCATTGGTGTGTTGAACCGGTCCACGATAATAATCGGCTACGGCTAATTTGCCATAAGAACTAAATTCATCAGCAACTTGAATAAGAAGCTCTTTCGAAATACCACTGATTTTAGCATATTCATCCAGTGTTTTTTCTTTTGCACGTTCGCTGAGTCTCTGAAAGGCGGTTTTGCAAGCAATACTGTTTACAGTCACTTCACCTAAAAGGTCTCCAACATCTGCCTTACCTGCGAGGGTTGGAGTTCCACCGACCAATACGACAAAATCGTCTTTCGTCCCACCGAGACCAGACTCATCCCCACGTAAGAACTTGCCATTGTCAAGACGAATAAGATAGGTTGCGTCAGACCAACTACTTTCACCCTTTTTGGCTGCTACATCTTTTGAAGGTACTTCCAAAAAGGATTTGTTATAGCGCTTATTATCTATGATCCATTGAACGATTCCCATCGCCAGGGCTGCATCTGAACCGGGAAGAATTGGAACCCAAACATCTGATTGTGATGCTGAGACAGAGAATCGAGGATCAACAGTAATCAGTCTTCCACCTTTTGTACGGAAATTAGCTAACTTACGACTTAATCCATTCATCGGAAAATTTGCTTCACCATAGTTAGCACCAAAGTTTAAGATAAGTTTTGCATTTTCAAAATCGGGTTTTAAATTATTCTTCCCAGCAAAGGTTTGAGCGGAAGAAATATGATGACTCTGTTCACATGCTGTTGTATGATCAAACCAGTTAATGGAACCAAGGCCATTATTGACAAATCGCTTAGAAAAATCCGCCCGTGCATTTTCAATCCGACCTGCTAAGAAAATAAATTGGTTCGCCTTCGGTCCGAGTTCAGGAGCTGCTGGGTCAATGGGGGTTTCCAAATCGCGAACCGCTTTTAACCCTTCAACGTTCCCCTCACCAAAAAGGTCTCCACCCTCAATGATCTCTTTGTAGACCTGCTCCCAACTAATGGCCTGCCATTTATTTTCTCCACGTTTTCCAACTCTCTTAAGGGGTTGTTGAACTCGTAAAGGATCATATAAGAGTTGTAACCCTGCTTGGCCCCTAGGGCAAAGTTTACCTGCAACCTTGCGAGCCTCTTGGGGATCAGTAGAATAAGACAGGGGACTATCTGTAGTCATCTGGCTATACGGATTTCCATCAAGTTTAATTACGACACCATCCTTAACTTTACCGCGAAGACTACAGTCGCTGCGACAACCTAGACACGTAGAATAAACAAATTGAACACTAGGATCCGTATCTAACGTATCACTTATGGGGGAACCTTGTTTCCAGCTGGGAATATCTGAATCCGAATTTGCAAAGGCCAATGGGGCAACCGCTAAGGAGGCACCTAAGGCAGTAGCTCCCTGTAAGAACTTACGGCGTGTAACATTCATTAAGAAACAACCCCTTTCTTGGTATTCGAGATGGTTGATTGGGGCTTCGAGGATAGGGATTTAACCAGGATACCGATGACTCCAAATCCAACAGCGGCTAAAACAATCGTAATAATGATGTGGCTGGACCTAAGGGGGTACTCCATCAGCGAATTGCCTGTCATAGGGAGCGTTTGACCTCCGATGACAAACGTAATTCTCATAATTAAAGCACTCAAAACGACTAAAATAGCTGAAAGATTGACAAAGGATCTTTTTGAAGGACCAAGAGAGAGAAGAACAAAAGGTAAGAATAAACCAATCCCGTTTTCTAGCCCAATAAATGTAAAACCCTCTTGGTGGAGAAGATAGTATCCATTGGCATATTGAGCATCATTTCCGTTAAGAAGAACAATAACAAGGATGACCATCAGCAAAAGATCAGCTAGGATAAACCACTTGAAAAATTGGGCTAAGGCTTGTCGTTCATTCGCTAAAGAACTTCCGGACATTTTTTCATAGAAATTCAGAACGAGAAGAACCATAGCTGTTCCTGAAGCGAGAGCCGAGAAAAGAAAGATTACAGGCATTAACGCGGTATTCCAGAGGGCATGAGCCTGAACATTTCCAATGAGAAAACCGGTATATGCTTCTAAGCCTAAAGCTAATACGAAAGAAGCCATGCCAAAGGTTTTGATGTTCTTTTCATTCTCTTGTTTCAAGTTTAAAAGATAAAGGAGTAACGCAATTCCATAAAGAAGGAGAATAAAGACTCCGTAGGACATGGGCGAGGTAGCATGGAAATTAAACAAAAGGCTAATAAAGCGTAGAGGCTGCTCTAGGTCAAAGATCAAGTGTAACGGAGCAATGATGAGTAAGGACAATCCAATGATAGCACCGACTTGAGCCGTCTTCTTCAGCTCCTTTACCCCAAAGATGGGTCCTAAACTCGTTACTAATACCGCACCGGCACTAATTCCGGTATAGAAAAGGTACATCGCGATGAGTAAGCCCCAAGGCATCTCATGGGCAGTCTGAAATAAATGAATAGTAGGCATTATTTATTACCTCCCACTATTTCAATATAATTTTGACGAAGAATCTTTTCGTCAGCCCCAATATAATAAGTCTGGGGACCGTTGTTTGTTTCTGGTTTTAAAACTTTAACCGGCTGGGTAGCCACTAATTTGGCAACCTCACTCGTTGGGTCATTTAAGTCACCAAAAACACGAGCTCCCCCGATGCACGTATTAACACAGGCTGGGAGCAGTCCGGCTTCTACCCGTGCATGGCAGTAGTCACATTTTTCAGCCGTTTTTCTCTCAGGATTGATAAACCTTGCATCATAAGGGCAGGCCACGATACAGTATTTGCATCCAATACAACGACTGTAATCAATGACCACCGTTCCATCTTCTTTTTGCGTTGTGGCTTTTACCGGACAAACCTTCACACACGATGGGTTCTCACAGTGGTTACAGAGCCTGGGCAAACGATGGCGGGAGACATTGGGGAATTTTCCGGTCTCAAGCTCATCAACCCAGTTACGGAAGACACCAAGCGGGACATTGTTTTCACTTTTACAAGCCACTTGGCAAGCGTGACAACCCACGCATTTGCGTAGATCAATCACCATTGCATACCGTTTTCCCATTTTCTCAACTCCTTTTAAATTTTGTTGCCACCTTCGCCAAATATGGGCGGGCACAGAGGTTTCTTTCCACACCCTATCGGTCCAATTCATAAAAAATGGACTCGAAGGCAGGTGAACTCTTTCACTTAATAAAATCTTAGCCCCTTATAGGCAATCCTTGTAGAAGGGAAACTCCTAAAAATAGTTCTTGTACTCCCTATAAAAAAGAGAACTACCTGTCAGGGTTTTTCCCGACAGATAGTTCTCTTTTTGCGAAACATTTCTTAGTGTTTACTCAATTATCCCATGATCCAAAGCATATCTCACAAGGTCCGCTCGTTTTCTCATTTCAAGTTTTTCCATCAACCGACCCTTATACGTTTCCACAGTCTTAATACTAACATGCAGCATGTCCGCAATTTCATGATTCGTATGACCTAATGCGAGATAGCGAAGGACGTCTCTTTCACGGTCACTTAGAAGTTTGACATTCTTTTCTTTTCTTTCCGTATCAGCAGGGCTAACCAACTGACGATAAACTAATTCCGCTGCCATAGATGGATAAATAAACATTTCTCCACGAGCCACAGTGCGAATAGCCGAAAGAAGCTCAACATCAGCAGCCTTTTTTAGGACATACCCTTTTGCCCCTACCCTAAGAACAGCTTTAAGGTATTCTTCATCATCATGCATCGTGAGCACCAAGATTTTAAGATTTGGATGGATTTTCATGAGCTCTTCAATGCAATCCACTCCATTTAACTTTGGCATCGTCAAATCAAGAAGGAGCAAATCGGGTCGAAGAATATTTACTTGTGTAATCGCCTCTTCTCCATCAGAAGCCTCACCGACGACTTCAATATCTGTTTCCGCGTTTAATAACAACTTGAGCCCCGCCCTCAAAACCGCGTGATCATCTGCTAAAAGAATTCGTAATTTCTTTTCCAATTTAAGGTCCTTCTTTCTCAAACTTCGAAGTCCGACTTGGCGGGCACCTTAATAAAAATTGTTGTTCCCTTGCTTGGCTGTGATTCGATCCGAAAAGTTCCTCCAAGCAAGGTCGCTCGCTCCTGCATCCCAAAAAGGCCTAAACCATGACTGGGACCGGTAATCACCTTTTCGGGGTCAAATCCTCTTCCATCGTCTTCAACAATGGCTGAAACCCAATCTTTTCTCCAATCTAAAAGAACAGAAACCGTTTGAGCATTTGCATATTTAGCAACATTAGTCAAGGCTTCCTGAATAATTCGGTAAAGGGCGACTTCGGCAGGCGCCGAAACCCGTTGACCATCAAATCCCATGTTATGAAAATCGGCTTCAATTCCATAGGTTTGCCCATATTCGCGGACATAACGCTCAAGAGCTGGAACCAAACCCAGATCATCCAAAACACTGGGACGCAAATCGCGGGCTAAATGATGCACTTCATCCAGAGTCTCAGACACCAGCTGCCTCATTTCCCGAAGTCGATCTCCAACATTACAGAAGGATGCCTCTGACTCCAGAACCTTTAGGTTGACCATTAAAGAGGTCAAGGCTTGGCTTGTTTCGTCATGAAGTTCACGCGAAATCCGTTTCCGTTCTTCCTCCTGTGCTGTAATTAATTTTTCAAGCAGCTGCAATCGCATTTCTTCCTTTTCTCGGAGCTGTAGAAGAAGTTCCTCACGTTCTAGGTCGTTTTCACTTAAGCTTGTAGTCATTTGATTAAAGGCTTTGGTCAAAACACCAATTTCATCCTCCGAATGTACGATTCCCTGAACCTTTAAATCCCCTTGAGCAACCTTTTGCGTAAGAGAAACCAGATCACGGATCGGATGGGTTAAAACCCGGGTCAAGATAACCGCTGCAATAATACCTACTGCCGATACAAATAAGGCAATGGCCAAGAAACTCCAAACCATCGATAAGACGGCTTTGCGCAGTCCTTGCTCACCCATACCCACCCGGGCCGTCCCTAATTTTCCATTCAGAATCGGAACCGCAACATCCCGTACGACCCCGACTTCCGTCCGAAAAGCGGTTAGGTGATATTTTTCTTTCGAATCGACTGGGTTAGCCTTCAAAAGTTCTGCCGGGAAAGCATCCCCAAAGGTATGGGCTAAGACATTTCCCTGGGGATCGACAATAAAAATATAGAGAGCATCCTGATTGTTCTTTACCGTTTCTTTGATCATCTCATACACCGAATAGGTATTATTAATAAGCAAATCGTTGGTCGCTCGGGCAGCCACATCACTCCCGATCGAAACAGCCCGTTTATCGAGCTGATCCCGCAGATTCGTCGTTAAAACGTTTCCCATTTGCCAAACCATCATACTGGTTAAAAGTGCCACAACCCCAACCACTAAACCAAGAATTTTATACTGAATTTTAACTTTGGTAAGAAATTGAATAACCGGCCGAACAATCCGCTGTTTCATAAAAATTAATTATCCTTTCGACTCCTGCTGGGCAAGAGCTAGAATAGCATTAACCATAGTTTCAACCGGCTCATACGCCTTCGGGTTGGGGAGAACGAACCGATCATAAATCAGTGCTTTTAAAGCTTGCTGACCGAGTGGGTCGCTATCCATCTGAAGTAATGCTTCCTGTAAGGCTGTTTTAAGATTAGGGTCAATATTATGATTCACGACAACCGGTGGGCTTCCAACTTCCGGCGATTGACCGATAATCCTCAATTTACCGGCGAGCGTTGGGTCCTTAGTCACGGCATACTGATAGACTAAGGAATCCACCCCTGCTGCGTTTACAACATTATCTAACACGGCCTTAATCGAATTATCATGACTGTAGGTATAAACGACACGGCCAAAAAAATCCTTGGGAGTTGTTTTAAGCTGTGTAACCATATAGGTCGGAGCAATAGTTCCGGAAAAAGAGATCGGATCCGTAAAGCCGAAAACCTTACCTTTTAAATCCGAAAATTGCCGGAAGGAGCTATTGGCATTGACGATAATATACGATTGATAGGTCGATTTACCGTTTACTTCCGGAACGGCGAGCAACTCCAGATTATCCTTTTTCCCAACGACATAAGCACCGGAACAGATAAAGGCAACGTCTACCTGTTGGTTCTTGACTAACTCATTAATTTCTTGATACGTTTGACGCTGCACCAATTGGACCGGACGTCCAATCTTCTTTTGGAGATAATCCGCAAACGGTTGATAATTTTCGACCGTCTCTCTCGGCGAGAGGACGGAGGATATTCCCACTTTCAAGACATCTTTATTCTCAAGCGGCTGTGGATTCGTTTGGGAATGATCGGACGGCTTAATACTCACTTGCGGTAAATTTGCCGTTCCTTGACAACCGGAAAGAATCAGCATAGAAAAAATCATGATGAAAACGAACTCAAAGTAGAAACCTGACCCGCGCTTATTCACCGGACCAACCTTCTTTCTACAATAGGCTTCATAAAATCTTGAGAATGATTCTTCCTCTTGAAAACTCTCCCGATAAGTATATCATGCTTTTTAGGGCTTAACTATTTGAAATGATGGGATACTAAATATAGCTCCAATTATCTCAGTGTAGAAAAGAGCCCGAACCCCATAATTTGCTATGAGATTCGGGCGTATCATCCTGTTCTTTTTAGCTCGCCGCATTGTTACTTTCATCTTGCGGCAAGGCTTTCATTTCACTTTTCACAGCCTTTTCCCCGTTCGTCTTAGCATAGAAACTATAAAAGACGCATTCCAGGCGGGGGGTTGAGCGGTGTTATTACATCTTCTTCAGACGTCTTGCCAATGATTTCGTCGACTGCTTCGGTCAAGGCAATTCTCACTTTCTCAATTTGCTTTTCACGTTCGGAGTTTAATTGTCGTTGTGAAAATGGGGCATCTATTGCAACATCTTGCCCTAACATCTCCGAAACAGTCATCGCCTTCGTTACTTTACCACTTAATCTTTCTGTAGCCCGAAAGGCACAACGTTTTTCGCAGCCATCAATCGTTATCGTCGGGAAATTCTGGGTAAAATATCTTTCCTCTTCCCCTCCGGCCAGAAAAAGAGGCAAACAAATTGTGACTGTACGACCGGGTCGAGAGCTTTCCAGCACTCTTCGCGAAGCAATCCGGGAAAGGCACCCTCCGGCAAATTCTTCGCCACTGCACGAAATAATACCGACTTTCTTAACCTCAAGCACCTTGATTCCCCCCTTGCAAAGCCTCATCCACTTTTGCCGCAATCGTTTCTGCCAGGTCATCTGCTATTAAGAGACCCCCATCGGTTAACTGGGTAGCGGAACCGGCCTGTACACCCCGATGGTTACGAAAAGCATCTACTACCCTTAATGATGCATAAATCTGGCCCCCAACCAAACGAACATTCTTTTCCGCACACATTTGTGGGCACCCATCAACAGTAATGGCCTTTCTACCGTTCATTCGTTCTTGAATTTCTTCATCTTGAGTAACGATTTCTGCTAAACAAGCAAGTTCTGTCGCTTTGGGTCTTAATTCGGTAACAACCTTAAACACCGCTTCCCTTCCAATTAAGCCGTGAACTTTTCCCATTCCACTACAAGGAACAAGAAAAACCAAGTTCTCCTTTGTCATTAAAAATCAGCCACCTTATTTTTCAATTTTGCTACTCTTAGACGTGAAATTCATCAATCTTTCTTTTTAGTATTGGGAAGTAACCTGCGAAATCATGGAGCAAGTCCTTATCATTTTCAAAGTCAGATAACTCCATTTCCGCAATCCATCCCCGTTCATACGGATCTTGATTGATTAGTTCCGGGGCCTCCTGTAGCTTCTCGTTAATGGCAGTGATAGTTCCGCTTACCGGGGATACAATTTCAAATACTGCTTTAGTTGATTCAATATTGCCCAATTCATCAAACTGCTCAATTTCAGTTCCCACTGAAGGTGAATCAAAGAACATAATATCTGACAGACTTTTTTGTATAAAGTCTGTCACTCCAATTCTAGCTTTATTGCCTATAATGTAAGCCCAGACATCATTTTCGTTGAAATAAAAGCCACTATCTTTTGGAACACGGAAAACAAATTTATCTTTTTTATAAACCTCATAGGTTAGATTTTCCGGAAAGAATAAAGTATCACCTTCACAAGAATCGTTAACCTGTTCCTTTGTTAGCTTGTTAATAATTTCAGCAACCAAATTAAATTCATCTTCATTTAAGCGCAACCCCTTAGAGAGCACTATTCCTTGGCTTTTGGCTTCTTCGGTAATATTTATCTTCTCTGCAATTTTCAAATTCTTTTCCGCAGCCAGCTTACTCGCGCAACGTGTTGCACAGCCATCAATGACGAGCAAAGGTTTTTCCTGTGCCAGCATATTAAATCTTGCATCAATAACATGATAGAGCGTCGGACAAATAATATCACTATTCGTTAATTCTGAAAGCAATAAAGCCACTTCTTTAGTAATGCTTCCTGCACATTTGTCTAATCCATTGCAAGGAAGTATTGCATAGGATTTACTCATTCCCTCCCGCTTCCTTTCTAATTAATTTTATATAAGCAGTTGTTTCATTTTTTTTAGGGAAAGTAATGGCATCAAGTCCACAAGTTTTACTGCACGCGCGACAAAAAACTACACAGTTATTCGGGTTTTTTACAACAAATTTTCTATCCGCATCTTCATTGACTTCAAACACTTGATGTGGACAAAATTTCGTACATTCTAAACAGTTATTGCACTTATCATAATCAATTCTTGGACTCCAATCGATCTTGTTTCTTGGAACACCCATAAATGTTGCTTCACTCGTCATTCTTCATCCCCCTCAAATCCTAATTTTTGAAGTGCTTTTTTCACCACGTTAAAAGCCTTTTCATTCGTCATGTCACGTATATCAAGCATCACTGCATCCTTCTCAACATCCAATCCGGCATCTTTAAATGCTTGCTTAAACATCTTTTTCTGCATGTTCGGTGCACAAGCGCCTATTATTACTTTTCGGTGTGCTTTTAAAAAGTCGGCAAGATATCTATCCCCATCCTCTTCACAGAGCTGGGGATGGATAATGCCATATTCTACCGGCAACTCAACCCTAACCTGATTGATAAAATCCCAAATATCCATCGCTTGAAAACCCGGACACTTTCCCGTGCAAACGCACATGATGAAACCGAATAATTCTTTTTCTTCCATAACCCAATTCCTTCCTTTCTAATTCCTAATCCATCTTTCTTTGTAGCTGGGCACTTACACCAAAGCTCCTCTTCACAAGCACTGTGCTGATCGTTACGAGCATAAGTCCAAGACCGTAGACCTGAAATAACCTATCAAAACTGGATACGGCAACAATTTTCCCGCCGATAGCTGTACCAATTCCGCCACCCCCCATAAAGCAGAAAGCAACGAGTGACATCGCTATACCTCGGGCCTTAGCCGCAAATTCGGTAGCAATTGTGAGAAAAGTCGAATGGGCCAACATAAAGCCACATCCCATGAGTCCGATCGCAACCACGACAACCGGTAGGAAACTTCCCATCGTCACCAGTAAAAGGTCCGCGATGAATGCTAAGCTTAAGCCAGTAACAGCCGTTTGTTTACGGCCAATCTTTGCAGCTATCGCTCCTGATTTTCGACCTGCAAGAAGTGCCATAATCCCAAATGCAGTCATGACCATGCCGATCATGAAGTTATTCAGATCAAAGGTCTTTTTTATAAAGCCCCCGAGAAAAGAAAAGGAACCTAACAGGAAAAAGCCTTCAAAGATGACTAAAGTATAGATGATAAGACTGGAAGGATTTCTTAATAAACTGATGTACGGCATTAAAGCTTTACTTTCCTTATTCTTTGTTGAGGGTATCTTTCTTCCAATAGTAAAGAGCAGTAAGGAAGATAGAACCGCTAGCCCTGCGTAAACGCCAAATACACCTCTCCAGTTCAGAAAATAAGCTATCGAGCCACCAATAGCCATACTCAAACCTTGACCCAGAAATGATATCCCCATAAAAGAACCAATCGCTGACTGTCTTTCTTCCATTGGAAAAACATCACCAATAAGTGCAAGAGAAACCGGCATGACTGCCGCTGCAAACATTCCTGTAAGCGCCCTGTATACTGCCAGATCAGGAATGGAAAATGCAAATGCGCAAAGGGCAGTAGCAATAGTAAACATAGAAATCGAAAAGGTTATAACCTGGCGCTTACCCAGACGCTCTGCTAAATAACCGTAGAGCAACTGAAACAGACCAAAAGGAAGCATATAGGCAGTAATAACAATTGAGGCTGACGCAACATCCACATTCATGTTTTGAGCAATAGACGGAAGAATCGGCGAAACTACCCAATTATCAGCCATTGTCACAAACCCCGCTAGCCCTAGGATTAAAATCATCTTTTTCTTATCCACAAACCCCATCTCCCTCACTTAAACCACTCGTTCCTCGTATTTAGGTTCCCTCTTTATTTAAGTAATGAGGCTTTTGTCTCTTCGATTTGACGAAGTATAATCGCTTCGGCCAAATCAATCATTGCACACACCTCCTCATTTTTAAGTGAGTAGATCACCTTTGATCCATCTTTTCTGCTTTCGACAATCCCCTGATTTTTTAAGACTGCAAGATGTTGAGACGTATTCGATTGCTCGGAATCAAGATTGGGGAGAATATCACAAACACACAGTTCTCCATTCCTTAACAACTTCACGATTTGAATCCTCGTCGGATGAGCTAAAGCTTTAAACACATTGGATATGAGTTGATTACCCATCGTTGCCATTTTTCCACCTCATTTAATTATTTTAGCATATTAGATAAATCTAATATGCTAAAATAATTGTACTCCATTTTTTAGACATGTCAATCCCTTTTCGAAAAGTCAGAATAACACGAAAAACCGAGGCTGCGGCCTCGGTTTTTTATTGTCCTCTCTAAACTGATTAATTAAAGAAAGCTTAGTTGCACTTCGAGTTTATCTGCAGAAATATTTATCTTCTCGTGGCGCACAAAAACGGGGCTGTTTTGACAGCCCCTACTTTATTTCTATTTTAATCAAATATCCGTTAATCCCAGACTAATTTCAATCGCTTGATCCACTCTCAGCATGACCTCTTCATCGAGCACTGCCACTTTTTCTTTAAGACGACTTTTATCAATGGTCCGAATTTGCTCCGTTAAAATAACAGAATCCCGTTCCAATCCGCTGCGTTTTGCACGGACCTCAACATGAGTGGGAAGTTTTGCTTTCGCAATCTGCGAAGTAATCGCCGCGATGATAGTCGTCGGACTAAACTGGTTTCCGATATCATTTTGAATTACTAAGACAGGCCTAGTACCGCCTTGCTCGGAGCCGACGACGGGGTTGAGTTCAGCATAGTAAATTTCCCCGCGCTTTATAATCATCCCTGACACTCCATATGTTTTTCCAAAATATATTTACTTGCTTCTTCTTCCGTAGGCGACAATTCCTTAGCAATAGCCAAATTCAATTGAGCCATTTCTTGATAGCCCTTTTGCATTTGCTCGCGTATTCCCTTTCTCCGCCGTTCATGGAGAATACTATTAATAGCCTCACGAATAAATTCGCTGCGATTTCTCTTCTCCAAAGTAACAATTCCATCTACTTCCGCAAGCAAACTTTCCGGCAGACTTATCATAATTCTCTTACTTTCTGCCAACATCAGCACCCCCAAGTCCTTAGCCATAGCTATACTTCATTATAGACACTTACGGCAAAAGGTGTCAATGAACTAAGCCCTGCAGGCAAGCCAAAAGCAGCGATATAAGGCGATTTACCCGGATGTAATTTATGGAAGAAGAGATTTTCGCGGTTAAGCTCTTTCATCAACATCTCTAGTATGTGAGTATGGCTTTATTGATATACTTAGCTTATGTCATAATTCTTTGAACCATCGTTTGATGTGCCAATAATTCAAGCTGATCATCTAAGGCTGTTAGCTTTTTCGTGGTTCCGGTCCGTTCAAAAGCAAGACTGAGCAGTAAATCCGCAAAATGAGGGTTTTTGGGTAATAGCGGTCCATGAAGATAGGTTCCAAAAACATTTTTATAGCGCACCCCTTCGGTGCCATCTTGACTGTTATTTCCGTTTCCATGCAGAACCTGCCCCAATGGTTGAAGATCCTTGCCAAGAAAAGTTTTCCCCGAATGATTTTCAAAACCAACTAAAGTTTCCAGGGGACTTGAGGATAATTGAGCACTCTGTTCATACAGCCGGCCTTCTAATTTAACCACCACATTGCCAATCAGACGTTTTGATCCCGCTTCCGTCCAAAGATCCAGAAACCCTAATCCCGGAATTTTCTTTCCTCCGGACATTTGATAGTATTGCCCAAGAAGTTGATATCCACCGCAAATCGCCAGCACAACCAATCCGTCTTCGATTGCAGCTTTTAATTCCCGTTTTCTCTTCATTAAATCTTCAACAAGGATATTCTGCTCACGATCTGAACCACCGCCGATAAATAAAATATCAATTTTTGATAAATCCAGCGAGTCCCCAATCGAAACCCTTTGTACCCCAGTCTCAATCCCACGCCACTGGGAACGCTGGACTAAGGTTAAAATATTTCCTCTATCTCCGTAGAGATCTAATAAATCCGGATAGAGATGACCGATCTTAAGCTTCACTCTTTTCCCTCCTTGCCTGTGTCCCTTCCTCTACTGCCTTCTTCTTAAGAATCTCGCGCACAGGAAATAGGGCTGTATATGTGGGGAATACGAAGGTCGCTTCTTCACCCGTATCCGCTGAATGTAATTTCTCTACGGCATTCTCTAAATCATGCTCAATCTTTAGTTTTTCCACCGGAAGGCCAGCATATTTCAAGCGTAAAGCCATATCTTCCGCTCTTAAACCTGCACAGATAATCTCCTGAACCCGATCGGCATGCTCTCCGAGTATTTCAAATTGAACATCCCACAGCCAGGAAATATCCCGTCCATCCGCCGCTAAATCATTAATGACGATCAACAATCGGACCTGCTTAGCTTCCGTGCCGATCACCGTTTTTAGGACTTGGTTAAATCCCGTCGGGTTCTTAACCAAAGTGAGCGTAACTTTACCTCCGGGTAAGTTGAACTGTTCCATGCGCCCGGCTTGAGGAATAAATTGGCGAATTCCTCGTTCAATCTCTTGCTCGCGAATCCCTAAACGCTTTGCGGCCGTAATCGCGGCAAGGGCATTATAAAGATTGTAATACCCTTGAAGCCCCAGAGAATACTCGGTTACCCCGACTCTAAATCTAAGGCAAAGCTCTTCGGGATGAACTTCTTCAGCCAAAACCTGCACCTGTGGCCGCTCGAAATCACATTCCGGACAGCGGTATAAACCAAGCTGACCATAATGAAATAAGCGGTAACTCAACGGAGCCCCGCACTGGGGACAGAATCTTGCTTCTCTCGTCTCCGAACTCTGGGTTTTGCTCTCCGGCGTCTTATCTACACCGAAGTAAAGCGTATGCTGACTGCCAATCCCAAACTGCGCAACAAGAGGATCATCTGCATTTAAAATAAGATGGCATTCCGGCGGAAGCGCATTTTTCACTAACTTTACAGTAGTATCAAGTTCACCGTATCGATCCAGCTGATCACGGAAAAAATTAGTAATAATCGCTATATCGGGCTTGACTTGCTCGCAAAGTTTAGGAACGGTGGCCTCATCAACTTCAAGCAAAGCCAGATGGACATTTGCTCTTCCCCACCAGCTTGTATGATGTAAAAGAGCCCCGGTTATTCCCGTCACCAAGTTCGCCCCGGCTTGATTAAATGCAAAACTTTTGCCGGAGGTTCTTAATATATTGGCTAAAAGATTTGCTGTCGTTGTCTTACCGTTTGTTCCTGTGACAATGACAATCCCTTCTTGATACCCTTTTGTTAGCTCTCTTATAATTTGAGGATAAATCTTAAGTGCAACCCTGCCCGGCAGGGTTGTTCCTTTTTTTCCGAAGAGCCGCAGGAGCAACGCTATCGTTTTACCCGCCCATAAAGCTCCCCAAAATCGCCATATCCGTTTCACCAACGTTTCTCCTTCACATTTCATTGCTCCACCAATTTTAGCACTCTTGAAGGAGCCTAAGCAACCAAAATAGAAATTCAGATTTCTAATTTTTAAGTTTTTTCGCTGTCCCTTATATTCTAAGCTTATTTGGATTTAATTTTTTTTAATATTTGGGAGGTATATCAATAACAATGAAGAAATAATAGGACTTAAAGTGAAAACACAACATATTCTGATATTTATTATCATTTTAAGGATAATTAAGGTACTTTTTATCCAAATCAAAATTTGAAGGGTGTGGTATTATGTCCCTTTTTAACAGAGGGGGGAGTCCGGTATCAACTCCTGATGAACAATCCGATTATAATAAACTCTATCAATGTTTGAAAGACTGTGATTTCTCCAAACCCATCAAAACGGATATCTCCTCATCCAGTCCAATATATCCTGTGATAGAAATCTTAAACCAAGTCATCACCGAACGGCAGAATACCCTTTCCGCTTCTTTAGCGGATTTAGATGCAACCATCCAAAGTTTAACGGGTATGACGACCTCCATTCGGCAGATGATTATCAATGTCTCCGAACAGACTGATCACTTAACCGATTTATCCGCACAAGCAGAAGAAATGGGGGCCGCCGCAACTCAGGTGGCCAACTCGGCCACCAACTCCGCATCATTTGTCGAACAATCCGCGTCGGCGGCGGTGTTAGGCGGGGAAAAAATCCAGCAGACCATCAATTTCGTGGAACAATCCTTCGACGAATTCGCCAAAGTAAGTCAACAAGTCCAAGATGTCCTTCACTCTATGCAGGAAATTGAACAAATCGTAGGGGTTATTGCCGGTGTTGCCGATCAGACAAACCTACTCGCCCTTAATGCGGCTATCGAAGCAGCGCGTGCAGGCGAACATGGACGAGGATTTGCTGTTGTTGCCGATGAAGTCCGCAAATTGGCGGAACATACCAAAACGTCTGTAACCGATATACGTGAAGAAATCTCAGGTTTGAGTCAAGACTCCCAAAAAACAGCGCAGAATATTTTTTCTCTTTCTCAAGCCATGCAAAATGGAAAAGGCATATTGCAGGAAGCGGCGGAATCCTTGCAGGGAATAATCCATAACTTTGAGTCCATTTCCCAAGATATTCATAATATTGCCGCAAGCAGCGAGGAACAAAGCGCAGCGGTACAAGAATCTGCAAGCCATTTCTCAACAATAACAACCGAAGCTGAAGATATTAATCATCTCGTAAAAGTGACGGGTCAAGGAATTTATGATATTAGCAAGGACCTGCAGAAAATACGATTAGAGCAGATCGGCAACCTTTCAGAAATAAAAACGTATCAAGCTCTAGAACTCTTCAAAACCGATCACCTGCTCTGGACATGGCGTATTTATAACATGATACTTGGGTTTGAGCATATCAAGTCAACGGAAGTCGGCAATCATCATGAGTGCCGTTTAGGGCATTGGTTGGAAAGTCCGGATAGTGACCAATTTCGCTCTTATTCTGCCTTTTTGCAGCTGGAAGCACCGCATAAACAGGTGCATGAGTTAGCCCGCGAGGTAGCCCTCGCTTATGAACAGGGTAATATCTCTAAGGCGGAACAAATCCTGGAGAAGATGAGTCAAGCTTCTGATCAAGTCGTGAAACTTTTAAACGAGGTGCAAAATCAGTTCAGGAACTAAAATCCCTGAATCCCTGATATAATGACCTTATACTTTATTACAAGGTAAAGGAGAAGCTTATGATTTTTAAATTCCAAGGAAAAACGCCCAACCTTGGGAACCCTGTTTTTCTGGCTGAAGGTGCTCATGTGATTGGTGATGTCCGGATTGGTGATGAATCAAGCGTTTGGTACAATGCGGTCATCAGAGGCGATGTGGCCTCGATCACCATCGGTAAAAAATGCAATATTCAAGACTTAAGTGTGATTCATGTTCACGAAGGACAACCTGTAACGCTTGAAGATGAAGTTACCGTCGGCCATTCTGTTATCCTTCACGGTTGTACGATTAAACGGGCATCCTTGATTGGAATGGGAGCCATCGTCATGAATGGGGCTGTAATTGAAGAGGAAACTATGGTTGCAGCAGGCTCGCTCATCCCTGAGCATAAAACTTTTCCGCCTCGGGTTTTGATTATGGGGTCACCGGCTAAGGTCGTTCGAGAATTAACCCCGGAGGAAATCGCTTCCCTTCACCAGACGGCGCAGCGCTATTGCCAAAATGCGGCTGAACTGATAAGCTCTTCGGCAACCCGAAGCTGAGGAAGACGCAAATCCATCGCCCTTTTCTGTATATACCGTATTGCTTCCGGTTCGCTCATTTGCATTTTCTCCACAAGCAGCCACTTCGCCTTTTCAATGACCTTCCGTTCATTCATTCGCTTCTTTAAATCATCACGTTCACTTTTAAGCTGACTGATCGAATTTCTTACCGCTAAAGCAAAACGAACGCTCTGCAGCAGAGTAAGGCGATTGATGGGTTTAGGAAGAATTAAAGCCCCGGTCTTTTCTACGTTTTCCTGTATGTCGGGAAGCTGATCGGGGCGTGCTATGACAACAAGACCGGCCGAAGTCTTCTCATGGGCATCAAAGATCAAATCTATTCCCAGTTCATCAGGAAGCGGAGTACTGACAATTATTAAATCCGGTAGAATATTAAGGAACTGTCGGCGGGCCTCATTAGCCGAATGAGCGCAGTATACAGGGTAAAACCCTTCTTTAATAAGCATCGCTTCTATGCTCTTTGCGAATTCTGCTTTTCCACAAACTATAAGAACACTCCCTGCGCTCATTAGCGTCCCCCCTTTTGAGCAGGGTACAATAATTAACGCCGCTTAAAAGGATTTCAAATACTTATTGATCTCCCAGGGATGGATGGTTTGATCATAC
Source organism: Desulfitobacterium sp. (assembly GCF_034927245.1). Classification (GTDB taxonomy): domain Bacteria; phylum Bacillota; class Desulfitobacteriia; order Desulfitobacteriales; family Desulfitobacteriaceae; genus Desulfitobacterium_A. Next base: position 26,448 of record NZ_JAYFQK010000038.1, on the reverse strand, counting down.
TCTTCCCACTCCGCCATTTTGGCAGAGTAGTACTTATCATAGATATGGTCACCTACGGTCGAGCGAATCAAAGGATCTTTTTTCATCTCCGCCAGAGCAGCTAAGAGATTTGAAGGCAAACGGTCTATTTTAAGGCGTTTTTCTTGCTGCGGGGTAAGATTATAAATATTAACATTTACGGGTTTAGGTAATTTCAGACTATTGTTTAATCCGTCAAGCCCCGCTTCTAAGAGCAAAGCAAGGGTCAAATAAGGATTGCACGTCGGATCAGGGCTTCTCAATTCAAGCCGCATTCCTTCTCCGCAAGAGGTGGGTACACGGAGAAGAGGACTGCGGTTCATCGGTGACCAGGCAATATGAACTGGGGCTTCGAAACCGGAAGTTAAGCGTTTATACGAATTTACCAAAGGGTTCGCAAACGCTGTAATTCCTTTAATATGTTTCAATATTCCGGCTGCAAATTGCTTTGCAGTGTCCGAGATATCCCCTTGATCCCCATTATCTTTATTAAAAAGATTAATCCCGTCACGACTTAAAGACATATTGATGTGCATACCGGAACCGCTAACCCCGGGGAGCGGTTTTGGCATAAAAGTAGCATGCAGACCATTTCGCTGCGCCATAATTTTGACAACCAATTTAAAAGTCATAATGTTGTCGGCCGCAGTAAGCGCATCTGTATAACGAAAATCGATTTCATGCTGTCCTGCGGCAGATTCATGGTGCGAGGCTTCGATTTCAAAACCCATTTCTTCAAGCGTTAAACATATCTCACGACGCGCATTTTCCCCCTGATCAATGGGTGCTAAATCGCAATAGCTTGCCGTATCATGCGTATTCGTCGTCGGCCTGCCCTGATCATCCGTATGAAATAAAAAGAATTCACATTCCGGACCCACTTGAAAAACATAGCCAAGCTGCTCTGCCTTTTTCAACGTCCGTTTTAAAATATAGCGGGAATCCCCTTCAAACTGAGAACCATCATGAGTTCTGATATCGCAAATGATTCTGGCCACCTTTCCCTGTTGAGGCCTCCAGGGAATAACAGAAAAAGTCTCTGGATTAGGGAAAAGAAGCATATCCGAAGTCTCTACCCCGGTGAAGCCTTTAACAGATGAACCGTCAAACATGATTCCTCTTGCAAATGCATTAGAAAGCTGATTATTGGTTATTGCGATGTTCTTCATCCGCCCGAAGATATCTGTAAACTGCAGACGTATAAACCGAACATCATTATCCGCTACGAATTTAAGACAATCCTCTTTTGAAAAACTCATAGAGACTACTCCCCTCATGAAAAGCTTACAATAGTTCTAACCCCATCACTATCTTCAACATACTTAACCTTAATTTCGTCACCGGTTTTCAGGAAAGGAAGTTTTGCTGATTTGGAAATATTCGCTCTGAATACACCCTGTTGTCCTTCCAACAACATATAGTAAAACGTATTGCCCTCAATCACAACATTTTGGATATCGGTAATTTTAGCGGTTAATTCGAATTCCTCTTTAGGTTCTTCAACTTCTTTTACGGGTGTGGCAGCACCGCGATTCAAAAACTTCCCAACCGTTTCATCTACTGTTACACCTGTGATGACTTTCTGATAATCCTGAGCGTCGACCAAGGCATACATTTTGATCAGCCCTGCATTATCTTTAAGGGACATAAAATAAACGGGTTTTCCGCCAAGGTTGATCAGGATCGGGAAAGTTGATACATATTTCTTTTCTTGGACCGCACCCTGGGCACTATCCATTGCCGAGTATTCCTCAGCGGATGATATGCCGTAAAATGTGGTATCTTTTGTCCGAAGATTAACCAAGATAAAACCAATATTCGATTCATCACGAACCACGGATGTTATTCCTGTATAAAGGTAGACATCATCATTAATAGCCAGGTAATTGTATCCTTCTGTTGTTGCCAGAACACCTTTCTGTCCAAAAATTGAATTCCAATAGCCGCTTTGGTATTTACCGTTGTAATTGACTTGCCGGATCACTACATCAGGCTCAAAAACTCGGTCAACCCAGGTCGGAACATCCTCCACTTTTAGTTTCTGATGCTCTCCTGTCGAAGCATTTAACATGATCACGCCTTTAACATCTGTTCCGCCGAAAAGGCCGATTTTATTTTCGTGCACAGGAACAATCCAATAGGGCGTTCCTTGATCATCGACCTCAAAGCTAAAATCACCGAAAATATCTGTTAAATAATGAAACCTTAAGTATCTCTTCGCATTTCTGAAAAGCAATTCACTCTCAGAGTACCTAATATTTTGTTGGGGTTCTTGTAAGGTTACATCCCCATTGATCATATCAACCATGATATAATTCGGAATCCCATTTTTCGTATTATTCAGCCATTTGAAAAATCCGGCGTATTCCAAAGGAGATACCCTAACCGGTTTGCCTTGATAGTTGATTTGCGTATAATCCGGGGCGACACTAAACTGTGAGACCAAATCAATAAGCTCCCCCATTTTACGATCTCCCAGTCTTTGGGCCGTATCCCGATCGACTGTCGGAATTTGATCAGCGGATATTTCCGCAACATCTTCCGCAAAATTTCCCGTCTTTTTTTCAATTAAAGTTGTGTATTGTTTAGCGTGGAAAACAGGCATCGAGTAGATTTCCATTACACCGCCGGCAAACAGGACAATCACGGATGCTGTCAATAAATATGTCCAAATCCGCTTTTTTAACGCGAACTTTCTCTCAACAAAGATTTGTGTCAAAAGAAATAGTCCCGCACCTACGAGAAGAACGATAAATAAGTAAGCCCAGAAATTGATGGATTGCAGGTTGATCGGCACAAGCAAGAAAAAATATGAAATAAAAATGAGTGCCGCCCAGATTAGTGCTGTAATACCTTTTGATGTTTTCATTTGTTTTTTCCCTTCTTACTAAATTTCCGTTAGATTTTTAATCAGTTTAACATACTATGTCTGATTTTTCTATTATAGAAGGGGCTGTCGCAAAACAGCCCCTTTTTCAGTGTTCACATAATTATGGATTATTGTAACAGGCGGCTTGGGCGAAACATCATCCGGGTTTCGTCACCGGATCATACTTTTACCCATAAGATATTTATCGACTTCACGTGCGGCAAGCTTACCTTCTTGGAGAGCCCAAACCACAAGACTCTGTCCTCTTCTCGTATCTCCCGCGGCGAATACCTTCTCGACATTGGTCTCGAAAACTCCAAATTCCGCTTTGATATTGCTTCTTGTATCCCTCTCCAGCTGCAGCTCATAGGCAATCGTATCTTCCGGCCCTAAAAATCCCATAGCCAGAAGCACAAGGTCAGCCGGCCATACCTTTTCACTGCCGGGAACTTCCTCAGGGATCATTCTGCCGGAAGCACTTTTTACCCAATTGACCTCCACCGTATGAACCTCAGTTACCCCCCCGTTCACATTACCCACAATCTTTTTTGCGGAAATCCGATAATTTCTCGGGTCCTTTCCATACAAGCGGATAGCCTCTTCCTGACCGTAGTCGACTTTAAGTTTCTTCGGCCATTCGGGCCAGGGATTTGAAGCCTCGATTCTCTGCGCGGGAGGCTCAGGCATAATCTCAAACTGGTATACACTCTGACAGCCATGCCGTATTGATGTTGCCGCACAGTCCGTTCCCGTATCTCCACCGCCGATAATAATCACATTTTTTTCTTTGGCACTTATATAATTTCCGTCTTCAAGCTTGGAATCGAGGAGGCTTTTCGTGTTCGCCTTCAGAAAATCGACTGCAAAGTGAACTCCGTTGAGTTCTTTCCCTTCAACCTCAAGTCCCCTTGCCTTTGTTGCCCCTGTGCATAGGACTACGGCGTCATACGTGTCCACTAATTGCTGAGCGGGAATATCTTTGCCAATCTCCGTGTTGAGTACGAATTTAATTCCGGATTCCTGCAAAAGCTTAAGCCGTCGTTCCACGATGTCTTTGTCAAGCTTCATGTTGGGAATTCCATACATCAGCAACCCCCCGGCTCTGTCATTTCTTTCGTAGACAGTCACATCATGGCCGACCGCATTTAGATAATAGGAAGCAGACAAACCGGAAGGTCCCGAACCGACAATGGCGATTTTTTTCCCAGTCGGTTTTGCCTTTTTCGGCTTGACCCACCCTTCGGCAAAGGCTTTCTCAATAATCGCATATTCAATATTGTTTATCGTCACTGACTCCATGATATGCCCTTCAGTACAAGCTCCTTCACACGGGGCCGGACATACCCTTGACGTAAATTCCGGAAAAGGGCTGGTTCTGGCCAGCCTTTTGTATGCTTCCTCCCATTGTCCCTTATAGATAAGCTCATTCCATTCCGGAATAAGATTGTGCAAAGGGCAGCCGGAAACCATTCCCTTTAACATTACCCCGCCTTGGCAGAAAGGGACCCCGCAATTCATACAGCGCGCACCCTGCTTTTTTACAATTTCAGGGTTCATGGGCAGTCTTAATTCCTTCCAGTCCTTAATTCGTTCTTCCGGGGTTCTCTTCCTGGGGTTTTCTCTTTTATACTCTAAAAACCCGTTCACTTTTCCCATATTCGTCCCACCTTAATTTCCTAAGTCTTTTCAAGCTTTCTTAAACTTCTCTTCAAAGGCAGCCATCAAAGCTTCATCCCCGCTTAAACCCATCTTGTATGCCTTATCAATATTTTCAAGCATTTGTTTGTAAGCTTTCGGAATAACCTTGGTAAATCTCAGCGAATAGTTTTTCCAATCCGCAAGTATCTTTTTACCCAGCGGGCTGCCGGTATGCGCAACATGGCTCTCGATCATTGCTTTGATTTCATTCGCTTCTTCTTCCGATTCAAATTTTTCGAGCAATACCATAGACGTGTTGCAGTTAATCTTATCAAAATCCAGGATATAGGCTATCCCGCCCGACATTCCCGCCGCAAAGTTTCTTCCTGTTTTACCGAGGATAACCGCTTTTCCGCCGGTCATGTACTCACAGCCATGATCCCCTACACCCTCGACAACAGCCTTTATTCCGCTGTTTCTTACACAGAATCGTTCACCGGCGATGCCGCTAATGTAGGCTTCCCCTGAAGTCGCCCCATAAAAGGCCACATTGCCGATTATGATATTTTTATCAGGTGCAAAATCTGCCGACTTCGGTGGGTAAACCACAATTTTACCCCCGGAAAGACCTTTGCCTAAATAGTCATTGGCATCCCCTTCGAGTTCGAGTGACATTCCCTTGGGCACAAAGGCTCCGAAGCTCTGCCCTGCCGAACCGACAAAGGTGAGCTTAATCGTATCTTCAGGCAGTCCTTCTTCACCGTAGCGCTTCGATATTTCACTGCCGATGACTGTTCCGACAACACGGTCAATATTATTGATCTTCAATTTGGCACGGATCGTCTTCTTGTTCTCAAGTGCGGGCTTGCAAATTCTCAAGAGTTTTTTTACATCCAAGGATTGCTCCAGCATATGGTTCTGAGCCTGGGCATTGTAGCGGCCGACATCGGCACCTGCATAGGGTTGATATAGAATTTGGGACAGATCTAAGTGCTTAGCTTTCCAATGCTTTACATTCTCTTTGCTCTTAAGCTTATCCGTACGGCCCACCATTTCATTGATGGTCCTAAAGCCCAATTTGGCCATTATTTCGCGCATCTCCTGCGCAACAAACCGCATGAAATTCTCAACATACTCCGGTTTGCCTTTAAAATTCTTTCTTAGCTTTTCATCTTGAGTCGCTATTCCTACCGGACAAGTATTAAGGTTACAAACCCTCATCATGACACATCCCAGAGCAATCAGCGGTGTCGTTGCAAAACCGAATTCTTCCGCACCCAGTATTGCGGCAATCACCACATCCCGACCCGTAAGCAGCTTCCCGTCTGTTTCCAAAACGACTCTATCTCTCAAGCGATTGAGGACCAAGGTCTGGTGTGTTTCGGAAAGACCCAACTCCCAAGGAACTCCTGCATTTCTAATGCCTGTTCTGGGGGAAGCCCCAGTTCCTCCGTCATATCCGCTGATCAGGATGACATCCGCCTTTCCTTTCGCTACTCCCGCAGCGATGGTTCCTACCCCAACCTCGGAAACGAGTTTAACATTGATTCGGGCATCCCTGTTGGCATTTTTCAGATCGTGAATCAGTTCGGCTAAGTCTTCGATCGAATAGATATCATGATGCGGCGGGGGTGAAATAAGGTCTACGCCCGGCGTGGAATATCGCACCTTGGCAATTTCCGGATAAACCTTAGGGCCGGGAAGTTGACCTCCTTCACCGGGTTTTGCTCCCTGGGCCATTTTGATTTGTATTTCCTGAGCATTCACCAGGAAGTTGCTCGTTACACCGAAGCGTCCGGAGGCAACCTGCTTAATTGCACTCATTTTCGAATCGCCGTTGGGCAGAGTCTTGAACCTTTCGCTGTCCTCCCCGCCCTCACCGGTGTTGCTCTTGCCCCCGAGTCTGTTCATGGCTATAGCCAGACACTCGTGAGCTTCCTTGCTGATCGAACCATAAGACATTGCACCTGTCTTAAATCTCTTCACGATATCATCCACCGATTCTACTTCTTCAATCGGAATGGTATCCCCCGGATTGTACTTGAAATCAAGAAGATTCCTTAGGGTGTAAATTTTTTCTTCATCGATTTTTTTCGAGAAATCTTTAAATAAGGAATAGTTTTCTTCCCGGCATGCCCTCTGCAGCAAGTAGATGGATTCCGGGTTATAGAGATGAATTTCTCCGTCATCCTTGCACTGGAAGTATCCGCCCACTTCAAGTGTGTCACTGTACAGTAAATTCTCGTCATAAGCACTATCATGGCGCATTTGATTTTCTGCGGCAATTTCTTCAAGCCCTATGCCTTCCAGCCGGGATGAAGTCGCCGTAAAGTATTTGTCAATGAGATCCTTTTTCAGACCGACCGCCTCAAAGATTTGAGCGCCATGATAACTGCGGATAGTCGAAATGCCCATTTTCGTGATGACTTTAAGAATTCCTTTTACCGATGCTTTAATGTAATTCTTTTGACCTTGTTCATAACTCAGCCCCTCAAGCAAGCCCCTCGCCTGTAGATCCTTGATCGTTTCGTAGGCAAGATAAGGATTGATGGCCGTTACCCCGTAGCCGAGGAGAGTACAGAAATGGTGAACTTCTCTTGGTTCTCCGGATTCAAGGACAATCCCAATGCTGGTTCTGATCTCTTTTCGGATCAGGTGGTGATGGAGTCCTGAAGATGCCAAAAGTGCCGGAATGGCCGCTCGCTCTTGATTAACCCCTCTGTCGGAGAGAATGATGATTTTAGCCCCATCATGAATCGCTTTATCCGCTTCCCTAAAAAGCCTTTCTAAAGCTTTTTCCATTGCCTTTGCCCCGGCTGAAGGCTTATAAAGGATAGAAAGCGTTACTGACTTAAACTTGTCATTATTCAGGTGTTTGATCGAATTCAGTTGTTCATTGGTCAAAATGGGATGTTCCAAATATAAACTGGGAGAGCTGCTCTGATCCGGTTCCAGCAAATTACCGGTATCGCCAAGCAGCACACTGCTTGAAGTCACGATCTCTTCTCTGATGCCATCAATCGGCGGATTCGTAACCTGTGCAAAAAGCTGTTTAAAATACAGATACAGCATTTGGGGCTTTTCCGATAATACAGGCAGCGGAGAATCCATGCCCATTGCCCCGACAGGGTCTTTGCCTTCAACTGCCATCGGCTGAAGCGTTTTGGCAATATCCTCAAAGGTATACCCAAACGCTTTCTGCTGTTTTACAAGATCCTCTATAACCTTTTCTTCCTTTACTTCTGCAGACGGGATATCGCTAAGCCTTACAATATGGTGATTATTCCATTCTTCATAGGGCTGCATCAAAGATACGTGTTGCTTGATTTCTTCATCGGCAATAATCCGCTGTGCTTTAGTATCGATCAGCAGCATTCTGCCCGGTTCCAACCGGCCTTTGTATTTTACATTTTCAGGCTTGATATCGATGACTCCGACTTCGGACGCCAAGACCACTTTGTCATCCTTAGTCACATAATAACGGGAAGGCCGCAGTCCGTTACGATCCAATACTCCTCCGATAACAGTACCGTCAGTAAAGGCCATCGCTGCGGGCCCATCCCAAGGTTCCATTAAATAATCGTGGAATCGATAAAATTCTCTCTTTTCCTTTGACATTAAATTATTTTTCTCCCAAGGTTCGGGAATCATCATCATCACAGCGTGAGGCAGCGATCTTCCTGTAAGGTAAAGAAACTCAAGGCTGTTGTCAAACATCGCCGAGTCACTGCCCGATTCGTCTACGATAGGATAAACTTTGGAAATATCTTCGAACAGCGGAGAATTTATGGTCTTCTGTCTTGCCTTCATCCAATTGACATTGCCGCGAATCGTATTGATTTCGCCGTTATGAACAATATAACGGTTAGGATGTGCTCTCTCCCAGCTGGGGAAGGTATTTGTGCTAAACCTGGAATGAACCATAGCCAATGCTGAGGCAAAATCAAGGTCTGACAGATCAAGATAAAAATTTCTCAGTTGTTCAGCGGTAAGCATCCCTTTATAAACGATTGTTTTAGAAGAAAGGCTGGCCACATAGAACGTCCCGCCCTTATTCTCACACATGGGGACGATCGCCTTCTCCGCCCGTTTTCTGATGATATACAGTTTTCTTTCAAACTCCATTTCATCCTTGATCGCTTGATTCTTTTCGATAAAAACCTGCAGAAACCTAGGCATAACCGCCTTAGCCGTTTCGCCGATTGTGCTTTTATCGATGGGGACTTCTCTCCAGCCGAGGATCTTCTGACCTTCGTCTTGAACAATGTTCGCGAAGGTTTCCATCTGGACTTTTCTAAATTCATCATATTTATGAGCAAAGACCATCCCTACGCCATAGGAGCCTTCTTTGGGTAACTCAAAACCCAAAACTTCGCATTCCCTTTGGAAGAAATGATGAGGAATCTGAACGAGGATTCCGGCACCGTCACCTGTATTTTCGTCGGCTCCGCTTGCCCCTCTGTGACTCAGGTTTTCCAGTACTGTTAAAGCTTCATCAATAATATCATGAGATTTTTGACCTTTAGTATTTACGACAAATCCCATTCCGCAAGCATCATGTTCTAATGCCGGATCATAAAGTCCTTGTTTCTTTGGCAAACCATAACTTTGCATATTCCTCACCCTTCGTTAGATTGTTAATACAAAAAAAGCGCCCAAAAGAGACTGTACCGTATTCAGAGGTACAAATCACTTTGAGCGCCTTTGCTCTACATTATTAAGTTAGATATAAATTAACATAAGAACATCTTTGATTCAACTGTTTCTTAGAATGTATACAATATTTACTCCGGAAGCTTTTCAATATCTTTATTTTTACTCACGACGACAAGAATATCGTTTTCCTGAATACTTGCCTCAGAACCGGGAGCAACATTAACCTTATCTCCGTTTCTAATGGCCATCACACTGATATGATACTTCGCACGTAAATCCAATTCTCCCAGCGTTTTCCCGATAAATTTACGGGGCGTAACAATCTCCGCAATACTGTAATCGGGAGAAAGGGCAATATAATCCATAATATTTGATGTAACAAGGTTATGAGCAACACGAACTCCCATATCCTTTTCCGGATAGATAATCTTATCCGCCCCGACCTTTTCAAGAACTCTGCCGTGCAGATTCGTTTGCGCTTTGGCAACAACATAGCGGATTCCCATTTCTTTGAGCATCAGGGTAATCAAAATGTTGGCCTGCAGATCATCACCGATGGCTACGACTGCAACATCAAAATTGCGAACACCCAAGGCTTTTAAATTTTCTTCCTCACGGGCATCTGCCTGAACGGCATGGGTAACATCATTCATAATGGCTTGAACCGCATTTTCCCGGACATCGATCGCTAAGACATCATGGCCTTCGGCACTCAACGTTCGTGCGACACTTGATCCAAAGCGCCCTAAACCAATAACGACAAATTGTTTCTTCATCTCGGATCCTCCAATTCCTATCCTATCATAATTTTTTCTTCGGGATATTTGATCTGATTTTGCGGAAGGCCATTACGCCTGTGCGATAAGGCAAAAACCAGGGTTAATGGGCCTAGGCGGCCCGTAAACATGGTAAAAGCGATGACGAGTTTACCGATATCGGAAAGCGTGGGAGTAAGCCCTACGCTTAGCCCTACCGTAGCAAAGGCTGAAGTCGTCTCAAAGAGCAGTGTTAGGAAATCCGCGTTTTCTGTCAGCGTTAAAATCCCCGTTACGACCAGAATTAAAAGCATGGACATAAAAATCACGGCTACAGCTTTTTGAATAACGTCTTTGGCGATAGTCCTGTTTCTTACGGTTACCGAAGTTTCCCCGCGGAACAAACTGGCGGCATATAAACTCACAGAAGCTAAGGTCGTGGTTTTAATCCCACCGCCTGTTGATCCGGGAGATGCTCCGACAAACATGAGGACGACCATGACCAGAAGGGTTGTGCTCCGCAAACCCGTTAAATCCAATGTATTATACCCGGCCGTCCGTGTCGTTACCGATTGGAAAAAGGAAGCTAAAACTTTAGTCATGGGATCGAGCGGTCCAAGCGTTTTAGGATTGCTGTATTCGATAAGAAAAATGAGGACAGTACCGCCGATAATGAGAATTCCCGTCACACTCAGCACGATTTTCGTGTGGAGCATCATCTTTTTCCCTTTATGGGTGTATAGATCTGATAACACAGTAAACCCTAACCCGCCGAAGATTATAAGAAACGCAATCGTCAGGCTGACAACAGGGTCACCAACATAACGGGTTATACTGGAGAAGTTGCCAAAGAGATCAAAACCGGCATTATTAAATGCGGAGACTGCATGGAAGATCCCAAAGTAGATCGCCTTTGGCCAACTCATATCAAAAGACCAGCGAATGGCCAGGATAATTGCTCCGACCGCTTCAATAACAAACGTCACTTGCAATACATACTTCGCCAGCCGGACAACGCCTTCCAGCGAAACTTGATTGAGCGCCTCCTGGAGAAGGAGACGCTCCTTTAAGGTTACTTTCCGGCCCAGGATTATCGCAAAAAAGGTAGCAAATGTCATAAAGCCTAAGCCGCCGATTTGAATAAGGGATATGATCACGAGCTGTCCAAATAAGGTAAAGGTAGTTCCCGTATCCACAACAACAAGTCCTGTCACACAAACCGCCGAGGTCGCGGTGAAAAGTGCATTTAAAAAGCTTAAACCCTGGCCATTAACTGTCGCCGAGGGCAAGGTTAAAAGGAATGCCCCCAGAAGGATAACGGCTGCAAAACCTATGACAAGAATGCGGGCAGGGGTAAATCCCTTACCGAGTTGGTTTTTTAATTTAATCAAGTGTTCCATTTTTTACTAAACCCGTCCATTCCGTTCAGCTTATTATGGTTTAATTTTTCCGCTGATCTTCAATATATACGCGAGGAACGCGCCCCGAAATATCACAAACCACTTCATAGTTAATCGTATCCAGCCATTTCGCCATTTCTGTGGCATCTATCCGTTCATACCCCTCAGAGCCCAGTAAGATGACCGTACTCCCCACTTCAACTCCGGGTATTTTGGTGACATCCAGCATGGTTTGATCCATACAGATACGACCGATGATCGCCGCTCTTCTGCCTTTAACCAGCATTTCCCCGCGATTGGAAAGCGCACGATTTAATCCATCCGCATAACCCACAGGCACAGTGGCTACTCGGGTGGGGTAAGCCGCTCTGAACGTGCGGCCATAGCTCACTGTCTCGCCGGCCTGAATCTCCTTGATATGTGCAATCCGTGCCTTCCAAGTCATAACCGGCTCAAACCCTTCATTCGGCCCGACTTGATAAGAAGGCGGCAGCCCGTAAAGAATAATTCCCGGGCGGACCAGGTCAAGATGAGCTTCCGGAAATTGGAGAATGGCAGCACTGTTTGCCGCGTGTCGGATCGGAATATGAATGCCCTGCCCCTCTAAACGCTCGCAAACCTCTAAAAATAATTTGAGTTGTTCCCGAGCGAAGCTTAAATCAAGCTGATCCGAATTTGCAAAATGCGTATAGATTCCTTCTATGTAGAGATTAGGAAGCTCGGCAATCCGCAAAATCTCTTCGAAGGTATCCTTCCGAAAACCAATACGGCCCATACCGGTGTCGATTTTCAAATGAATGGTTGCTTTTTTCCCTTGAGCACAGGCTTCCTTGGACAATGATTCAGCCTGATCATATTGATAAACACCGCTGATAATATCCTCTTTAACTATAACTTGGGCAAAATCAGCAGACATATAGCCAATCGTCATAATTTTAACCTGAGGAAAAGCGTGTTTAAGTTCCAGAGCCTCCTCAAGCAAGGCTACTCCGAAGCGGCGAGCGCCTGCCTCAATCAGGGTTTTTACGACCGGAACCGCACCATGCCCGTAGGCATCAGCTTTGACAATCGGCATGATCTCGCTTTTCGTATAGGTCCTAATTCGTCCATAATTCCGTTTTAGAGCATTTAAGTCAACTTCGGCCCAAACCGGGCGTGCATTCTCCATCTCGTTTCCTCCTCAAGATGTCTTCTATATTAACTCCAGAGACCTTCGTGCTTTGGCCAACTGATCAGCCACTTCTGTCGCGGTAAATCCTGACCACCCTACTTCCCGGGCTAATTCGTCTGCTGCCTTGCCATGCAGATACACAGCCAGACAAGCTGCCTCCAAAGGATCTACCCCTTGAGCAAGCCAAGAAAGGATACTCCCGGTCAGAACATCCCCCGTTCCTCCCGTACCTAAACCCGGATTTCCGGTTGGATTGAGAAAAGCCCGTCCATCAGGGCTGGCAATCACTGTGACAGATCCTTTTAAGACAAGAACCGCCCCCCATTCAACCGCTTTAGTTACAGCGATTTCCAGGCGATTATCTTGAATCTCCTGAGTTGAGCAGTCGCACAGCCTGGCCATTTCCCCCGGATGAGGGGTCATAATTAAAGGTCCCCTGCCTTGCCGCCATCCCAAAATTCCCGGTTCCCGAGCCACTAAATTTAAGGCATCCGCATCTAATAAAACCGGCAATTCAACGGTGCGCAAGACTTCCTCGAGAACGGAAATAAAGTCGGGATTCTGACCCAGCCCCGGGCCAATTGCCAAGGCCTGAGCAGAACTGCATTTCTCTGCAATCAGCGGCCATGATTGATTCCCTAAGGTATGATCACCATCCACCGGCCAAATCGTGGCTTCGGTTAGTCCTAAATCAATCTGAGAAGCCGCTTGCTGCGGAGTAACGATCTGCAGTAACCCTATTCCACAGCGCAAAGCTGACCTTCCGGCCAAAATGGCCGCTCCCGTCATCCCCGGTGAACCTGCCACAAGCACCCCCTTGCCATGCGTACCTTTATGACCTTGAAGCGTCCTCACCGGCAAAAATGATTTTACTTCATCGTCTGTCAGAACAAAAGTCGAAACTTCCTCCTGTTCGAGGAATTTATCCGGAATCGAGATCGGATCTACAATCACCCGACCCGCATATTCCGGTCCTTGCGCCAGAAAATGCCCGAGTTTGGGAAGACCAAAGGTTACCGTGGTCTGGGCACGGATAGCACTTCGGTAGATCTTTCCGGTATTCGCCTCAACCCCGCTGGGAATATCGACCGCAATAACCCAAGCTCCGGTATGATTAACCTCTTCCACGAATTCTTGCACTAAGCTGGGAAGCGCCCCGCGCAATCCCGTTCCAAATATGGCATCCACAATAATATCGGTTTGCTGCAGCGCTAAGCGCGTCAAACGCAGTTGTTTCTCTCCCTCGATCAAGAAAAAACGGCCGCCGGCGTTTTGATACAATTGACAGTTCAGAGCCGCATCCCCTTGGTATTCCTCCGGTTTAGCAAAAGAAAAAACCGTCACATCCATTCCCAGAATCAAGAGATGTCGGGCAACGGCAAGCCCATCTCCTCCGTTATTGCCTTTTCCCACAAGGACGATTGTCTTCAAACTTCCCTTTGAAGACTTATCCGCCGCGAAATGCTCAATTTCCCGGACTACGGCCAAGGCCGCGTTTTCCATTAACAGCAGGCTGGGAATGCCAAATATTTCAATCGCTTGTTTCTCAATTTCCCGCATTTGCTGAGCAGTAACAACCCTCATACTCTCACCTCCCTCTTAGACCAAAACAGCCATTGCGACTGCATACTCCCGTTCGTGAGATAAACTTAAGCGGACAATTGAACCCCCGCGCTTTTGTACCAAGGATTCAGCTTTAGGGCTTAAATAGACTTGGGGCTCGCCGCTTTTCGCTGTCAATATCTCTACATCATGCCATGAAAGCCCGGTGAGCCCCGTTCCCATACTCTTAAGCACTGCTTCTTTGCCTGCAAAACGAGCAGCCCAACTGGACGTCGGGCGCTTGTCAAGATCTGCTCGCTCGCGCTCGGTAAACACCCTTTCACGAATCTTGGGCTGGCGTTCACAGGCCAGAGCAAAGCGTTCAATCTTAATAATATCAATTCCCGGGTACATCAGCTTGAAGACCTCCATCATTAAACGTTAACGGCAGGTGCATAATCACGGTCGTTCCCTGCCCGGGCACGCTCTCAATCTTAAGGCCGTATTCCTCACCATACAAACCGCGCAGCCGTTCATGAACATTGGCCATGCCCACGCCATTGCCGGAACCTACTCCCGGTTTCAGTATCTCGGAAAGACGTTCCTGCACAATCCCCAGGCCATCATCTTGTACATAGAAATACAGATTATCGTCTTTTTTCTCGGCTCGGATCAATACGGTACCATTTCCGATCTTCGGTGTAATTCCGTGTTTTACGGCATTCTCGACCAACGGCTGCAGACTCAGACGCGGAATAACCGCTTTCATCAATTCATTAGGGATCTGAGTTTTGACCTGCAGTTTTCGTCCGAATCTCGCTTTTTCTAAAATTAAATACGTATGAACAAACTTCATTTCTTCTTCTAGGGGAATCAGGGTCCCTTTCGATTTCATCGCCCAGCGGAAAAACTCTGAGAGATAAATAAGCAATCGTCGCGCACGGTTCGGATTGGTTCGACTTGTGGCAATAATCGTATTCAAAACGTTAAAGAGAAAATGAGGATTGATCTGAGCCTGAAGAGCATCAAGCTGCGCTTCTGTCGTAAGTTTTGCCTGATGATCCAGTTCGGCCAGCTCAATCTGCAGACCTAAAAGCTGAGCCATCCCTAAAGCCAGACGAATCAAATCCGGCGAAAGGTGACCATCCTTCGTTTCATAGAGTTTCATCGTTCCCACAACTATCCCTTGAGAAAGCAAAGGGACAATAATTGCCGCGGCGAGCGGGCAATCGCAGACATTTTGGCGAGGACAGTTTAATTCCTTCTGGGTATGAACAATTTTATAATTTCCCGTTCGAATAACTTCCTGGGTTGCCTCCGTCAAAATCTTATCCCCGGGATGATGCTGATCACAGCCTACACCTAAATACGCCAGCTGCTTTGTACAATCCGTAATCGAAACGGCAGCAACCTGGCCGATTTCTTTGATGATTTTGGCAATAAATTCGGCATTCTGCTCATTCAGACCGCTCCGCAGATAAGGAAGCGTTTCGTGAGCAATTTTGACACTGATTTCTGCATTGCGCTCGGAAGTCAAACGTTTGATGCGCCGTCGCTGGTCTTCATATTGAATTAATAGATATAGTGTATTGCCGATAAGAAAAAAAAGCAAAAGTCCGAAATGCCCAAAAGCTAAGCTCAGAATGACTTCTAGTCCCAAAACAATTAAATAACGCCAAACCATCAATCGCAGCCCTCAATTTCTAAAGAATATGCCCCTTAATCCTCTTTAGATTTCGACAGGAAAATGCGACTTCCTGTATTTGTTAAATTATTTGTCAGAGTATTAGCCAGAATTTTGGTCAGAGTATTTCCTGGAGTTTTTCTCTGCCCTCATCAGCCCCTACGACCAATAAAATATCTCCCCCCTCAATGATAAAATTGGTACTGGGAGAGAATTGTTCTATCCCGTTGCGAACAACGGCAATAACCGTAAGACCTGTCCGTTCCCGAATCCTGAGTTGGGTTAAGGTTTTTCCTGCGGCCTCTGAATTTTTTCTTACTTCGACTTCTGCTACATCCATCCAACGTGACATCACACGATCTGTGTAAAGCAAAATTTTATTCAAATGTCCTTCAATTTTTAAATCGAGTTCTCTGCGTTTATCCATATAATCCTTTAACTCGTCAAGAAAAACATGAATTTCTGTCTTCTGATCAAATGCCCTTAAAAACTTGTCTGCCTGTGCCTTCGAAGTTACCGTAATCCCGATGCCTTGATTGACCATAACAACGCCCGCATTTTGTAATATGGCAATGGCACGGCGAATGGTTTCAGGCGATACGTTAAATCGACCCGCCAATGTCGACCGCCCATGTATTCTTTCCCCTTCTCGATATTCACTCATTACGATAGAATGAGCAATTTGGATCGCGATTTCTTGATAACGTGACTGTTCCATTCCTAATATTCACTCCTTGAAACTTATAACTTCTTTTAAATATCATTACCCAAATATTTACTCTTCAACCCGGTTGACGTCTAACAACCCTTATGCTATTATAGAGTTGCCTGTAATTAATTTCAATCTAAAATTGAATACAGCCTAATTTCCTAAGGGAAAACGGGGGAACCACTTTTTGGGGTGAATCGCATTTTAATGCGTAGAGCGCGCGCTCGAATCCGTCAGCTAACCTCGTAAGCTATCGCGCACAACCGGGCTGATTTTATCAGAACGCTAGATCCCTTAGGAGCCGCTATCGGCTTCTTTTTTATCTCTTATCTCTTTTATCTCTCTTGTTTTCTAAATATTCTCTATTTTTCTCTAGCTTGCAGCATATGAAAGGGGGAAATTCATTGGCAATAGATCAAAAGGAATTAGATGAAAGACTGCAGTCCTTACACCGTGCGAACGAACTTAAGCAAAAGGCTTTACCCTACGTAAAGCGCAAGGAGCAGATTCCTACCGGTTTTCAATTAAAAGATGACTACCATCAATTTCGTGATAAAATCCTTAAGACCTTCCAAGCGTCTCCTGAGGATTGGGAAAATTGGCACTGGCAAATGAAACACCGGATTACGGATTTGAATGTTCTGCAAGAGCTGTTACCTCTCACAGAGCAGGCAGCCCACGATATTCTTCAAGTCGGAGAAACCTATCGCTGGGCGATTTCGCCTTATTATTTAAGCTTGATGGATCGAACGAATCCATGGGATCCCATCCGTTTGCAAGGACTCCCCCAGATTGACGAATTATTCGATTCCAGCGGAGAAGAAGATCCTATGGGCGAAGCCTTCACCAATCCGGCCCCCTGCATCACACGCCGTTATCCTGACCGATTAATCATCAATGTCACTAATCGATGTGCAATGTATTGCCGGCATTGCCAAAGACGAAGAAACATTGGTGAAATCGACCATCATCAAA
Source organism: Desulfitobacterium sp. (assembly GCF_034927245.1). GTDB lineage: Bacteria > Bacillota > Desulfitobacteriia > Desulfitobacteriales > Desulfitobacteriaceae > Desulfitobacterium_A. The sequence continues at coordinate 9,031 of NZ_JAYFQK010000038.1, read as the reverse complement.
CTCGTAATCAGCTCCGAACCGCCTTAGATTATATTCGTGCCAATTCCGAAATCCGTGATGTTTTAATCACGGGTGGCGATGCTTTGATGTTAAACGACCTCACGCTGGATTGGCTTCTTGGGGAACTGCACTCCATTGATCATGTTGAAATCAAGCGAATCGGTACCCGCGTCCCCGTTACCCTTCCTATGCGGATCACCGATGAACTATGCTCAATTCTGGCAAAGTATCCGCCGATATATATCAACACTCAATTTAATCACCCTAAAGAAGTCTCGGAAGAAGCCAAGAAAGCGGCCGATAAGCTCATATCTGCAGGTGTCGTTTTAGGAAACCAAGCAGTGCTCCTGAAAAATATCAATGATACGCCAGATGTTATGATCCGCTTAAACCAGGAACTTCTAAAAATTAGGGTTCGCCCTTATTATATCTTTCATGCCAAACATGTTAAGGGCACCCATCATTTTATCCCTAAAATCGAGAATGGTCTAGAGATTATGGAAAAACTCAGAGGATTTACTTCCGGCTTAGCTATTCCGACCTATATCATCAATGCCCCCGATGGATTAGGGAAAACACCGATCTTACCCCAATATCTGCTGTCTCTGGAAGAAGACGAGGCTATTCTCCGCACATGGGAAGGAAAAATTATTCACTATCCCAACACCTAATTATACTCACTTAATACGATTAAAGAGGGATATTGAAAAAAAAGTTTCACAAGTAGAAAATGAGTAATGAAGAGAAAGGCGCTATCCTTTGCAGGACAACGCCTTTCTCTTGTTTTTCTGTATCAGTTTGGGGTATATTTGCCTTGCCAGGTATCCCTTTTCAGTAATTCCTGATCGATAGCGTTAAGGACTTCCCATTTCTTACGGCTCCACAAAGGAGCAATCAGCTCATCAGGCGCACCATCACCGGTTAATCGGTGAATAACCATTTCCTTTGGCAGTACTTCAAGAATGTCGCTTACAAGTGAAATATACTCTTCAAGCGTCGGTAGCGCAAATGGCTCCCTTTGGTATATCTCAGCAAGCGGCGTTCCCTTGAGAATATGGAGTAAGTGGATCTTAATTCCCTGAACCTTAAGGGCTGCAACAGCATAAGCAGTCGCCATCATATCCTCATACGTTTCGCCCGGAAAGCCGAGAATAATATGGACACAAACGCGTATTCCCCGTTTTTGAAGGGCCGCAACCCCCTCTAAAAAGTCATCATAATTATGTCCCCTGCCAACCCAATCCATTGTTTTATCATGGATACTCTGTAAACCGAGCTCAACCCAAAGATATGTTCTTTGATTAAGCTCTTCAAGGTAATCCAACACTTCCTCAGGCAAACAATCCGGCCGAGTCGCTATGGAAATTCCGACAACATTCTCTTGGTTGAGGGCCTCTTCATAGACTCTTCTGAGTTTGGAAATCGGCGCGTAGGTATTGGTATAGGCCTGAAAATAGGCCATATATTTAGCCTTAGGCCATTTCTTACGCATTCTTTCCTTGACTTCGGCAAATTGCTGTTCGATTGAATGGGTGACTTCCCCGGCAAAATCTCCGGAACCCCGAGAACTACAATAAATACACCCGCCCGAACCTTTTGTTCCATCCCGGTTCGGGCAAGTAAATCCGGCATCCAGAGGGACCTTAAATACTTTCTCACCAAAGATCCCCCGCAAATGCCGATTAAACGTATTATACCGCTTCTCCCCGTTTTGCCAGGCAGAAGAGCGTTCAAAACCCATACCTTTATAATCACACCTTTAAATAAACACTTTAATGAACACTAAGATTAGTCTTGAAATAACTCCAGCTTCTCTCCGGACGGACCACGAAAAAAGATATTATATCTTCCCTCGCCAATCGATTGAGGTCCTTCTTGGAGAAGCATAACCCGATTTTTCTTTAACCATACCACAGCCTTTTGAATATCAGTCGCCCTAAACGCAAGATGGTTCACTAATCCGTCTTCGAACTTCTGTCCCTCTTTAATTTCAACAAGTTCAATAACTGTTTCCCCTAAACGGAGAAAGGCTAATTCTGTTTCTCCCGGCTTCATCCTTGATAAAAATTCAAAACCGAGAACCTCTGTATAAAACCGGATTCCCTCGTCGATATTCAAGGCTTTGATCCCTATATGCTCGACCCTGCTAAACAGATCTTTTCCTTCCACTTCATTTCCCTCCCCATTATTTACGTGCGGCATCATTTTGTTTTTCTAAGGATAGCAAGTGCTCCTTTAAATGAATTCCCCCCGCATACCCTACCAAAGCACCGTTTTTGCCGATAACCCGGTGGCAGGGAACAATGACTCCGATGGGATTATGATTATTGGCCATTCCGATTGCCCTTTGCGCTTTCGGATTTCCGAGTCGCTCAGCAATTTCCCCGTAACAACACGTCACCCCATAGGGGATTTTCTTTAGTTCCTCCCAGACGCTCAGTTGAAAGGAGGTTCCCATAGGATTAAGCGGCACGGTAAATTCTTGGCGTTGACCTAAAAAGTATTCATGGAGTTGCTCGAGTACTTGAGCATTAGGAAGCCGTCTCTTTAAGAGAAAAGCTTGGGGATACCATCGTTGGCAATGGATCTTAAGCTGTTCCTCATCTTCATCCCCTAAGCCAACCCAAATTACTCCTTGAGCGTTAGTGGCCACAGTAACATTCCACGTCCATTCATCTATTGTCATCTCTTCTTGCCAATAATAAACGATTTGGGGTTCAAGAAGCTCCGCAAGAGAATAAACCTGAAGACGGCCATTGACATACAATTCAATTTTCGCCTTGTCCTGCCGGTGTTCCATCTTCATTCTTTCTGTTCTGTTTTTGCCCCAGCCTTGCATAATCGCTTGGACCAAGCAAGCCCGTCCGCGCAGTTGAGGATCTGATGATTCGAGGAAGGGCAGGACAACCTCTGCCAAGGGCTCAACAAGTATTGGCGCAACACAAGCCATTTGGGCTAACCCCCAGAGTGTTCCTTCATTTAAACTCTCATCGTTGAGCAATGCCGAATACATCCAATTAAAATGCCCGCATTGCTTCGGACAGTGTGCTATAATGCTGCCAATGGCTTCCGAGGCATTCCAAGCGGTTCCCCCGGATTCCTCATTTAAATTCCAAAAATAACGACGAACGAGCTCGGCCGCATAGCCGGGCTTGTGATCTTCAAGTACTTTTACAGCGATTCCTAATCCCTCAATAGCTCTCCAAAACTGAAGACCGTCTTTGACGAATACTCTGCTTTGCAGTTGGCGTATTATCCCACTATCATTGACGACTTTTTCACGAAGCGACTTCCAATCACTTTCGAGTAATATTTGTTGAAGTACTGATTTATTCATCGGCTTCTTCCTTTCAACAAGGTCTCATCCTTATCATACCATTAATGAAATTTTGTTCACACTCCCTAAGAGATGTGCAGGAGAAAATTAAAAGATGGAGAATAATGATACTCAAAAGCATAAATAATTAAGACCATGGAGGTCTTCCGTTAAGGAACGGGGTCTCTCTATGGTCTTTTTGAATGGAGGATATGTACAATGTGTGAAGCTAATGTCTTTTTAAAAGATGGAGAAGATGAGGTTTTATTTATGGAAGCAGTCGATATCATTGAGCCCTTTGAAGATGGTCTTAAACTTGTTGATATTTTCGGTAAGCAAAAATTTCTTCGAGGGCGTATTAAAGATATGACCCTTCTCAATCACCACATTTTATTGGAAGAAATTCCGTCAAATTAACGAAAGGAGGTTTTTCCAATGGAAATTAAATTTCAGTCTATTGGCGTTATACATTCTCCATACCTTCCGAGCCTTCCCATTCCTCATCAGCCTCAAAAGGATGCTCCCGGCGAATTCTGGATAACACTCAATCCCGAATTTCAAGAGGGCCTTGACCAACTTTTAACTTATCGTTACCTCTATGTCATCTATTATTTAGATCAAATTCAAGATAGCAACCTCCACTCCCATCCTTCCTGGGCTCCGGAAATAGAAGTCGGTGTTTTTGCCAGCCGTTCTCCCCAACGTCCCAATCCGATTGGCTTAAGCATCGTCGAGTTAAAGGGAATCGAAGGAAACGAAATTTTAATTTCTGGGATTGATGTTTATAATAATACCCCTCTGCTGGATATCAAGCCATATATCCGTGTGCTTGACCTCAAAGACGATGCCAATGACGGCTGGTTTGATCAACTTAAGGACAAAGATCATTTAGTTGCACATATGCTAGGGCTTCAGCATGAGCATGAGCATGAGCATGAGCATGTGCACGACCACGAGCATGAGCATGAGCATGTGCATGAGCACGAGCACGAACACGCACACACTCATGCACATACACCGGAGCATAAGCATACCCATGAACACCTACATGCTCATAGGCATCATCAAAAATAAGTTAATGCATTTGTTTTGGGGGTTGCTGGGGTTGCGAAGGTTGCGGGGGCTGCGGATTTGCCAGGGTTTGTTTAGGCATCTGTCCCTGGAAATTTTGGGGATTATTTCTCATTTGATCATTATATCCCGGTCCGATTTCACCCGAACCATCGGATCCGCGATCCTTACCATATTGAGCAGGCCCGCCATATCTTTCATTAGGGTTTTCTTCATATTGAATCTCATTTCCTTGATTCCACGGTCCCCGAGCATCTCCGGCACCCGTTGAAAGATTCATATATTTCTTGGAAAACTCCGAATCACGGAAATTTTTGTCCACGCCTGCTCCTTTTAATGTACTAAGCGCTTGCACAAATGAAAAATTATGAGATTCTTCCCGGCTAAGCAGGAAGCGAACCATATCCTTGACTCCGGCATCATCGGTTTGTTGCAACAATCTTTCATAAATCAATTTTGCTCTCAATTCGGCCGAAGAATCAGAAGCAAGATCAGCATAGATATCCCCGGTTGATTCAATATAGGCTCCTGTCCAAGGAATTCCCATTGAATTTGTAAACAGCGGGCCTCCGGACAAAATGGCCATATGGATTGCGGGAAAATCCTTTGAAACCTTATCTGTTGGACCGAGAAGCATGGCAATCGCTTCACCGACCATTTCAAGATGACTCATTTCTTCAGCCGCAATATCTTGTAATAAATCCCGTATATTAGGGTCATTACACCCTAAACTTTGAGACATGTATTGCATAGCAGCCTTAAGCTCACCATGGGGTCCGCCGAATTGTTCGAGTAAAAGATTAGCAAATCTCGGATCAGGTCTGTCGACATGAACGGTGTATTCCATATCTTTAATATGTTTAAACAAGATAAAGCCCTCCTTATTTACATTAGTGAATAAACATGGTCACTTTTTATTCTTCTTCAAAAAAGAAAAACTATGCTAACAATCTCTAGAAACAATCTCTTGGAAAGTTGCATTCACAAACTCCTTATAGTAAAATATTGATTAATTCAATATGCTTTTTTGTGTTGGGGTAAACTTCGTGAAAACGAAGGACGCTAAAGCTATGGATCTAAGGTTGGCAGGATAACCTTTTCAACTATGATCGCCAAGCTACAAGTTATTTGAACTTCTCAGGGGAGAGCAGTTCCTTTTCGGACTGCTCTCCTTTTATTTATGAAAGGAGGATATCATCAATGACCGACTCGACAAAAAAGACCATTAACTTTTTACAGGAATTTTCGGTTCCCCTTATAGCAGGCGTAATTATCGCCTTATCCTGGGCCAATTTAGCCCCTGACAGCTATCATCACTTTGTCTACAATGAAATCATCGGCCACTTCTCTCTTTATGCTCTCATCAATGATATATTTATGGTCTTCTTTTTTGCGATGGCAACAGTGGAAATTACGCAAAGCTTATTGCCCGGCGGAGCCTTAAACCCACTTAAACGGGCAGTTAATCCCATCATGGCCACCTTTGGCGGAGTTATCGGCCCAATCGTCGTATATTTAACGCTCAATTACTTTTTTGGCAGCCCCGAGTATTTTAAAGGCTGGGGTATCCCTACCGCGACAGACATTGCTTTAGCCTGGCTTGTTGCAAGACTTGTTTTTGGAGCATTTCATCCCGCTGTTTCATTTCTTTTATTATTAGCGATCGCCGACGACGGCATCGGACTTCTTATCATCGCCCTTTTTTATCCGGATCCATTAAACCCAATCACTCCTATATGGCTGCTATTTACCCTTGCAGGAATGTTAATCGCATACTTCTTGCGCAAAAAGAAGGTGACTAGTTATTGGCCCTATATTATCTTTGGAGGAACACTGAGTTGGATGGGTCTTTTTATGACCGGTATCCATTCATCTCTTGCCCTCGTCTTTATCGTTCCGTTTTTACCTCATCCTATAAACGAAAACAAAGATTTATTTGAAGACGACCCGCAAGATCATTCCACTTTAAGAGAGTTTGAACACGATTGGAAAACCTTTGTGGATTTTGGGCTCCTATTATTCGGCTTAACCAATGCGGGAGTTCAGTTCTCTGAGATTAGCACGATATCTTGGTTGGTATTCTTTGCCTTACTTATCGGTAAAACCGCAGGCATATTTACCATGGGTTTATTCGCCACACTGATTGGTTTCCCGCTGCCCAAAGGAATGAACCGTAAAGACCTTTTCGTTGCCGGCTTGGTTGCGTCAATGGGACTTACCGTGGCCTTATTCGTTGCGGGAGTTGCTTTTACTGATCCCAGTCTTCAAGGAGCGGCCAAAATGGGAGCACTCTTCAGTGTCGGTTCCGTTTTCCTATCTTTCACCGCCGGCAAATTGCTCGGCATTAAACGAAAAACGACTGAAGGCTCGTTAAGTGAGTGAATAAAATTTATCTTGATATTTGCTAAAAAATATGCTAACGTATTGATATTATTTGATAGAGCAAAGGCGCTCTTAAAGACTCCCTTTTACGGGGCCGTCTTCTAAGAGCGTCTTTTTTTGTATTTTGTTATTTTAAAAAGAGGAAGGGATACAAATGGATATCTATGGAGCAAATGTTTTTAATGACTCGGTTATGAAAGAACGCCTGCCTAAAAATACCTATAAAGCGTTAAGAAAGACAATCAATGAAGGGACTCATTTAGAACCGGAAGTTGCCGACGTGGTCGCCAATGCCATGAAAGACTGGGCTATCGAAAAAGGCGCTACCCATTTCACCCATTGGTTTCAACCGATGACCGGAGTAACCGCTGAAAAGCACGATGCCTTTATTTCCCCAACGGCTGAAGGCAATGTTATTATGGAATTTTCGGGCAAAGTGCTTGTCAAAGGTGAACCTGATGCATCTTCCTTTCCGAATGGAGGCATCCGCTCAACCTTTGAAGCACGGGGTTATACAGCATGGGATTGTACTTCTCCTGCTTTTCTGCGTGAAGATGCCGGCGTGGTTACCCTCTGTATCCCTACTGCCTTCTGCTCTTACACCGGCGAAGCCCTTGACCGCAAAACACCTTTGCTGCGGTCCATGGAAGCCCTCAACCAACAGGCCCTTCGTGTCCTTCGGCTTTTTGACAATACCGAAAGCAAGCGTGTCATTTCAACGGTCGGAGCGGAACAAGAGTATTTTCTGATTGATAAGGAATTTTATCTGCAAAGACAAGATTTAATGCTTACCGGGCGAACCCTGTTCGGCGCAATGGCTCCTAAAGGTCAAGAAATGGAAGATCACTATTTTGGAAGTATTAACGAACGGATTACCGCGTATATGCAGGATGTCAATATCGAACTTTGGAAGTTGGGCATTCCCGCCAAAACACAGCATAAAGAAGTAGCACCCGGTCAATATGAAATTGCTCCCGTTTTCGAATCGACTAATATTGCCACAGACCATAATCAGCTTATCATGGAAATACTGCAGAAGGTTGCTGATCGTCACGGTTTAGTATGTCTGCTTCATGAAAAACCATTTGCCGGAGTCAACGGCTCAGGTAAACATAATAACTGGTCAATGAGTACGGATGATGGTATTAATCTCTTGGATCCCGGCAGCACTCCCCACCAAAACGCACAATTTCTGACTTTTCTATGTGCCGTCATCAAAGCCACCGATGAATATTCTGACTTGCTAAGGGTTTCTGCCGCTAACGCCGGAAATGACCACCGTCTCGGAGGAAATGAAGCCCCTCCGGCTATTATCTCTGTCTTTCTCGGGGACCAACTGTCCGATATTCTGAAGCAGCTGCAAAATGGCGGTCCCAAAAGCAGTATCCAAGGCGGGCATCTCGAAATCGGCGTCAGCACCCTGCCCGCGCTTCCGAAAGACTCAACCGACCGCAATCGTACTTCACCCTTTGCCTTCACCGGTAATAAATTTGAATTCCGGATGGTTCCCTCTTCACTCTCAATCTCGGGTCCCAATGTGGTCTTAAATTTAATCGTGGCCGAGACTTTGTCCTTGATCGCTGAACGCTTAGAAAATGCCGATGATTTCAAAAAAGAACTGCGATTGCTTTTAAAGGAAATTGCCACAAACCATTCCCGTATTCTCTTTGACGGTAATGGTTACTCAGAGGAGTGGGTAGAAGAAGCCAAACGCCGCGGCTTGCCCCATTTCCGCTCTACAGTAGACGCTGTTCCCTCCCTGCTTCTCGAAAAAAATGTTAAAATCTACGAAAAACACGGTGTCTTAGATCGTAAAGAATTACTTTCCCGTTATGAAATCTACCTTGAACAATACTCGAAAACGATCAATATAGAAGCATTAACCATGCTTGATATGTCCAAAAAACAAATTATGCCCGCATCGATTAAATATATTACTTCTATAGCTCAATCGATCAATGCTGTAAAAACAGCTTATGCCGAAGCGGATGTCTCTGCTCAGGAAGAGCTTCTCCAAGAGACTTCTTCTCTTCTGACTGTTCTTAAGCAAAACATTAACACGTTACGAAGCCTCACAGCTCAAGCTAAGGATATCCCGGATGCTTATGAACAAGCGGTCTTCTATCGTGATCATGTCTTTACGACAATGGGAGAACTCCGCACAGTTGCCGATCATTTAGAGGAAGTTGTCGATGCCGAACTTTGGCCTTTCCCGACCTATTCTGAAATGCTCTTTAAACTTTAATAGTAAATTATAAGGGG
>NZ_JAYFQK010000009.1:0-9548 GCF_034927245.1 Desulfitobacterium sp. | reverse complement strand
ATAGACGGGGATATCTCCGCAGCGGGTGATTATACCGTGCGCCTGCCCTGCAATGTATTTGCGCTCCATCAAAAGTGAAATAGGCTCGCATCCAGCGTCGAGGGCAAGTCCAATTACCTTGGTACTCTCCGCAATAAAGATGCCCATCTCCGGCTCCAACCGGTTGCGCAGCTGCGTTTCCGTCAGGCGAGCAAAGACATCCAAATTGGGCGATGAAAAATCGCTTATCTCAATGATATTTGACATCTTATCTCCTTATGTTCGAGGTTAGTGGAAACATATCAAACCTTGATTTTTTTGCAACGTAAAATCCTTCAAGTGCACAATAATCCTCGTACCTAATCCGCGCATGGACGCGCGGCCTATGCGTACGGTTTCGGATAACGTTCAGGTATTCCCGATGCGTCCCAACCACATGAATCATCCTCTTAGTATCGGGAATACCGTGTTATGTGAAGTTTCTGACCCCACTATTGAAAGTGTTTTATTCCATCTGCTCCTATTAACACTTTCAAGGTAAAATAATCATTCTTACCCTCTTGGTTTGTGACTTTAACCTTAATCTGATCTATTGAACTCCCTATTTTCTCAACTTTAAACAATTTTGAGCCAGAGAAATACATTCCTTTCTCGACTGTTTTGCCTAATACTATCACTGATTCCTTTGGATTTTTACCTTTAGGGAATACAACCCCCACATATAGAAAATCAAACCCGTTTTTTCTAACCTCTTCTTCCTTTATAATATTGGCACCACTATATGTATTTAACGCTACAATGAGCTCATTAAGACCGTCGTTATCTATATCCACTAATGTCGAGTCCGAAATCGATGAATTAGGGTATTGTTTATTGAAATAATCCAATAGTCTAGTTGCTTCACTAGGCTCAGCGCTAACATCCACTGTAGCTTTATTATTACTTAAATATGGTCGTAACTCACTTTGGTTACCACTCTGGGGTTTAGTTTGAACGCAACTAACTAATAAAATCATCACAAATACTATCCCACAGCAACCCCAAGATTTATTACTCATACAATCAACCCCAAAGCAAGGAAATTTCACATAACGTTTAAGAATTTGCGCCGCGCCATACATCTTTCATATTGGCAAAGTGGCGCCAAATTCTGTGTTACACGAAGTCAGGTGCCCCGAAAATAAGACATAGATAATTTAGGTTTTAATTGCCTTAGGAATACATTTCCGTTGCCGTTTTTGGCAAATCTCTTACATGGTTTAAATGTGCAGTTACACGTCTATCGTCATTATATGGATATAAAAAGCCAAATTTGTCTGCAACTTTTTCTGCCATCATCCTAAATAAATTGCCTGCTGTAAATAAAGCTTCCCATAGATTTTCATAGTTACTGTCACAGTAAGTTTTGAGGTACATTTTCCAAACTTCAGCTTCAAGATACTTCTTAAAATGTTTCCCGCATTTGCCTACGCTAATAGAAAAATCCGTCTTTATACCTATATACCATGATATCATTTTAAAAAGCATATCTCTGAGAAACCTCTCATACATGAACATGGCGTATGGTAGTTCATCACGCCATATTCCTTTGACTACATAGGTACATATCCACCAAAACTCATTACAACAGTCATTGTAATTTTTCTCAGTCGGCTGCGTAACGATAAAATCGGCATCACTCGCAGGGGGAAACGGTTCTATAATTCCGTCCTTATCCAGAAGAAGTAGACTTTGGCTCTCTCGCTTCATAAAGCAGATTTTGTCAACTTGTACTAAGCTTAAATCGATGCGGTTACCATCAGTAAATTGCATAAGGTAGGTAAAACTCCCGTCATCTATGTCAGTTATGAGTCTATCGGATTTTGGCATCTGCATAATCATGATATCACCAAAGATTCTTATCCAACTATGATCCGATACAAAGGAACTGATACTCGTTACAACGTAGATAATATCAAAATCTTGAAAAAAATCCTTTTTGGCGTTCGGGTTTGCCCTTGAACCATTCACTATAACAGCCCTTATCCGCTGATCATTTTTTGCGGTATCCATTATTGAATTCATCATTTCTTGTTCACTACGCATTTTCATGGCTGTCGTCCTTTACAATCAAAACTTCTTAAAATTGAGTCTAAAATCTATCCCAAAATGTAAACTCCCCTGCACCTGATTTCGTGTAACGTCCCGCGTATTCCCGAAGTCTGCATACTACATTCACATTCACTCAGATTTTGGGAATACGCCGTTATACGCTGGGCCCACTTGTTTATATCTATCAGAATCTGCAAAAAATCAATCGCCTTTTATGGTCAATTCTATATCCAACTCATTAAAGAACACTTGGCTATTTCCACTCTGCGGTAGCCAGCATCGAGTCAATCAAATGGTAATTCATCCTTAGGGAGGTTTTTAATGGACGCAGGAAACTCCCTGTACATCGTTCTGTCCCTCCTTTGGGAGCTATTGTTCTTCGTCCTCAAAAACCGGACGCATAAAACTTCTTTCAAAACTTATAATGCAACGACTCTTCTCAGCTAATTTCCAAGCTTCCTGGCACTCTTTGTCCGTTTTGATGCGTTTTCGATACTCTTCGTAAGCAGCCAAACTCGGGAAACTGAACAAAGCGATGGCTATGTTATTCGGTCCTTCATGAGGCAGAAAATAACCATGGTGAATTCCGCCAAACCTATTTACTAAGGTAATCCACCTCTTCCCGTACTCTTCGAATTCATTCACCTTATACGGATCAATTACGTAACGCAAATAGCAAGTTATCATTTCTTTCTCTCCTCTACTCTCTTTACAATTCTCCGACATGGGCCTGGCGTATAACGTTTCGTGTTCCCGTAGCGTCATACTGCTTGCATATTGGCAAAGTTACGGGAACATTTTGTTAGCTGATATCTGGCGCTTGCATCTATCTATCACAATTATGATATAATAACAACATATACCATGATAAAGGAGAATGCTTATGCCTACTATAAAACCTATTTCCGATCTTAGAAATAACTTTAATCAAATATCTGAAATCTGTCATAAAGATGGTGAACCAGTCTTTATAACCAAGAATGGTCAAGGTGATCTTGTCGTGATGAGCATGGCCTTATACGAAAGACAACAAGCACTGTTAGATCTCTATCAAAAGCTGGGAGAAGCTGAAGCTCAAAGTAATTCAGGTGCAGAGCGAATCTCTCACAAAGATTTAATGAAAAATCTAAGGGAAAAGATCAATGGATAAGAAATATCGCATAGAATATTTACCTGTAGCTCAAGATGATTTAACGAGTATCGTAGAATATATTCAGGTGGATGATCCTTTAGCTGCTATGAACTTCCTCGATGTTGTAGATAAAACCATTTCTAAACTTGCTTATTTTCCTTATTTAGGAGCTATCCCGAAGGATATACGGTTAATGCATCTAAATTATCGGGTTTTAATAATAGATAACTATCTTGTCTTTTATGTAGTATTGGAGGAAGTAGTAGAAATCAGAAGAATACTTCACGGAAAAAGGCAATATAGCTTCTTGCTATAACTCCGAAAGCCAGATTTCAGCTAACGTTTCGCGTATTGCCGACGCGTCCTAACCACATTCATCTTTTCTAAGTGTTGGCAATACGCTGTTAGACGAAGTGCGGCCAAGCATCGCATTCAAATGCAAGAAACGTTGATTACCAATTATAGTGTTTTTCCCTCTTTTCGATCCAATTGTCTATTCCATAATCTTTTATCATTTGAAGGTTATGTTCTAATCCCGGATGAAACTCTTTTAAGGGGCTAAGTAACTCGCAGTTTGAAAAACTTTCACAATCCCAACATCCTGAATAATGTTTATCCACTACACAACTCCTGACTTTGCAATTTCGACTACAACCTAATTCAGAACTGGGCCCTTCATAGCATGGAACCTTACATTCAACTTTTTTGATTTCCTTAAATACTTCAACGAACTTTCCGTAATCTTCAAAAACTTTGCTTCTATTGGCCTTATGTGCAGCATACTTTTCGAATTGTAAATCTGCCAACATCGCTTCTAATTGCTCTACTATTCTAAAAAGGTTTCTGTTTGATGGAATGCAATCAAGGCAGTATAAGCCGCATAATGCTGTGTATCTTCTATTCTCTCCCATCTCCAACCTTCCTTTTTTCTAAAGTAGTGTATATTCAATTCAAGGTTAGCAGGCACTTGCATTGATTTACAGAGCATTGCACCCCATGGTCTCTAACAAAAAGACAGAGCATTTCGTCTAACGTCTCGAGTATTCCCGACGCGCCATTCCGCCTGCTTCCTGGCAAAGTGTCGGGAATACTCTGTTATACGAAGCCGTACGCCCCGTGATTCAGAGGCCGCCATGGACGGCGGCCCCTTTAGCGCTCGGTTATAGCCTTAATTACACAAAATAAGAATTCATGACAGGTTAGCCCCCCGTCTTAAACTTGAACATATGGGACCATTGCTACATTACTTTATTAAACACAATAATCTGTCTCCTATAGGCCAATAAAGGAAACCGAAAGTAACAACAACAATAACCACATGCATCTTTTCTAAGTTGCGGGAATGCCGTGTTAGAGGACGTCGTGTACCCCATTTATTTCAGATACTATTTTATTTTGAACCTAGCGACGTCAATGTTGCCTAAGTACTCCCATTGTCCTATGACTCTTTCATGTTTGGCGCCTAGCTCAATGTGTGCCATCGCTATGCCACAGTCCAGCCGTTTGGAGATATGGTACGAATCCCTAAGATTATCCATTGAGACTTTAATGGTTTCGTCTTCAACAGAAAAACGCCAAGGTTGTCTATTGACCGCCGAAGGAGCAACTTGAGCTGCTTCCAATGCCGAAATGATCCAAGCGGGTGATTGTTCTTTAGGCAAGGTTAAACATAATGTTTCAAGATTCCTTCTCTTATGGCTCTTGGCAAATCCGGACATCATTTTCTCTTCTAAGGTATACTCTTCCTTCGCGAATCCAATTGGCGTTACTGCAAGAATTTGTTCGTTGGCATCAAGGTGAATCTGGGCTTGAACAACTTCTAACCTAAAAAATCCACCTATCCAACAAGTTGCTAATCCCATTGATGTAGCCTCTAGTACAAAGTATTCACCTAAGTATCCAACCTTCTCTTGAACGTTTGGGTCTTTCATATTACCAATGAAAGCCGCATAAGCAGGGGCACCCTTCACTTTTCCGTAATTGCCTACAGCGCCTTTAAAAACTTTATCGGGGTTCTCGTTTACTACAACAGCCCTGGCACCTGGTACCTGATCGTTAAGTAGTATAGCAAAATCCGATAGTTTTGTAACAAAGTCCTTTGATAACTTCCTCCCGTCAAATTGTCGCCGGGAATGCCGTTGAAAAATTGCACTATAATATTTATCATCATGAATTTGCACTATTGTTTCGCTCCTTGTCATTCTCAATTTCTTAATTATTCTGCCCGAAAACACAATGGCCTCTAACGTCCCGAGGGTTTGCGACACCGGGTTACTACATTCATATTCTTTCCGATGTTGCAAACCCTCTATTATATGACGTTCGAGCCATGCATTCCGCCCAAGAAGATTATTGTTCATGATATTAACAATGTTCCCCTATATAAATGAGCACTTTCTTTTCGATTTCACGAACTTGTTCTCTTGATATTCCAAATCTCGACTCAATTTCATTTAAGGATGTGGTTATTCCATCTTCTATTCCAAACCTAATCATAATAATTTCCCGCTCATTTTTATTTAAACAGTTTTCGATAGCGTTCACAACTTGCTCACGCGTATACATTTGCATTCTACTTTGCCAGAGACTGATGATTTATCGAGATCTTATATATTGGGAAACTCTTTTCTCTATATCTCGCATTTGCTTGATTGTTATTCCATAGCTTTCCTTCAATTCTTCGACTTTGACGGGTATACCATTATCCACACCCCACCTTGCCGAAAGAATCTCCCCCTCTTTTTCACTTAGACATTGTTCCATGGCTTCTATAACCTCGTCCCTCGTAAACATCGGCTGTGCCCTCCTTATCTGGGAAACCGACTCTTTGTCATCAAATAAAGCTTGTTTTAAGGTTTAGTCTTTACTTAATCGTTATTTAACCCGGAAAGATTATCTCAAAAATACAACGGGCTAAAAAATACTTTTTTGCTCGAATGTCATATAACGTTCTGCGTGTTCCCAAAGTCTGGTTACTACTCTCATATTCTCTCTGATTTCGGGAACACGCTGTTATACGCCGTAACGGCAAACGATACCCCGAAGTATTTAGAACTATTAAAACTTATTAGGTTCATTATTCTGTCTGGTCTGAAGTTCTATGAGTTTATCTAATTTGTTTAGGAGCTCTCTATCATTTTGAGTTTTACGTTTAAAAAATAGTATTGTACTTATCATGAGATAAAAAGTAAGTATGATGAGACCTAGCAAGAAAAGAAAATAAAAAATCGAAAATATTCCAGTGTAGTCTACACTTATTGGATTCATGTAATTACCCCCAATCATGTGAAACTCGAAAATTATTGATTAGTGCCAGTAATCTGGAATAGCGGAAGCATTCTCTATTCCTCTTCAATCTGGAAAACTAAACCACACGAAGGGCACTCTCTATCATTAGGTAAGATTTCAGTATCACAAGCAGGGCAAACGTTCATAGCAGGTTCATCTATTGTTTCATCAGATGTCTTTCTAAATGGCGCCAAAACCTCTTTGATTTTCACCCCATCCATTTCGATCACTTCTAACTCATTAGTGTAGAACCATTGAATTTCTCCTTCTTCATTAGTGACAGCAGCAACAGGTATTTCCCCTTCCTCCTCGTGGGGAAATAGATTCCCACCTAGGAAACTTGGTGTAGTTGCTTTGTATGCACCGTAACCTGTACCAATTAGGGCATATACTTTATTACTCTTTCTGTGTCTGACAATTATGGTCATCTTCCCACTCCTCCTCAATTCATTTTTTGACCCGGTTATGACGTATAACGTTCTGCGTATTTGCGACGCGTCATAACCCGCTTGCATCATCCTCTAAGTGTTGGAAATTCAGTGTTATCGGATGGAGGAGGCCCCCAAAGCCAGACTGAGACAGACGTCGCCTACTTATACAATATTTTTAATTAGAAAATTAACAGTAGCTTATTGACTGGCATTTCAATTCCCACTCTTGCCGTTATATGTACTTTCTTTATACTTTGCTCTAATCTGACTTTTATAATTTAAAAAATCTTTATACTGTTTTTCTGTATCAATAATTTTGTTCTTTAATTCATTAAGCACTTGGTCGGACTGTGCTAACAAAGTATCGTAATTGTGATATTCTTTAAGCATTTGACGAGCAATACCGGTATCAATCCCTCTCCTTTCCAGTTCAGAAACCTGTTCGGGTGTGGGCGCGTATGTTTTATTTGTTTGAGTAATAGAATATTGCCCAAAATCAGCGTTTGTCCATTCTGTAAGGTCCATATCATTTAATTCCGGATAAATCTGTTTTGCGTAAGTTATCTGTTGTTGAGTTAACTTCCATGTTGCTTCTAATTGCTTAAAATCTTCTGAATCAAGATTAGCAATGCTTTCTTCGCTATATCCTCTTGCCTTAAGCTCATTCCTTTGTACATCACTTAAATCAAAGTATTGATGATATAGTTTTTCAATTTCTGGAACCATAACATCCTTTTTCTCTGAAAGTGAAATCGCTGTATTGGTGTGTGAACAAGCACTTATAAGAATTGATAGTATGATTAGCGTGCACAAGGATATTATCTTTTTCAGCATAAACACCTCTCTCTTACGGTATCACAACCCGCCTCATCTTTCCGATAACGTTCTGAGGAGTCCCGCAGCGTCCCAACCTCATTCGTCTTGGCAAGTTTCGGCAATACTCTGTTATCTGGAGTCGGAAGCCCCAGTGACATTCTATAAAAAGATGAGGCCAACTATCTCTGTCAGCCTCATGATGCTAAATAATATTTTCAATTGGTTCCTTTACCTCCGGGCATGAATTGTAAAGATCCTCAGAATCTAAGTCTAAACAATTATAGGGATCAAACTTACCAGATAAGTCCCAAGCTAAAGTGTCATTTAGAACTGTACAGGAATTCTTAAACAATTCAACATCCCGGAGTTGCTGAAAGACTCCTTTTTTTATTAACTCCGAAGCATCAAATAGTTTAATCTTCCCATCTTCAAAATAGATATATACTTTGTAACCATCTATCGGCACTACCTGCAAAACTTTATGAAACATTTATAGTACCCCCTTAAATCAACGGATTGATTCTAATGAACTGATTATTGCCCTTTCCATTCTCCCAGTTAGTCATCAATTCATCCTTATGAATCTCGCACCAAGCAAGTACTAGCTTAAGTTGTTTTGAAGGAAAGATGCCCTTTAAGACCGTCGCACTCTCAATACCTACCAATATCTTATTTTCTCTATACTCTGCATGGAAATGAGGGGGATAATGATCATTCCAAAACATCATTATCTTTATTCCATAAAATTCACTTATTATCGGCATCTATCAACACCTCGCCAATTAATTATAACCTATAACGCCCAAATTTGAAAATAATCCCATGCATTCCTATTCCGAAATTCCGATTCTAGATAACGTCCCGTGAATTACCAACGTTGCTGGCCCGTAGGGATTGGCACGGCATTTGCTGAATTCTTCCCCATTCAGCAAATGCCGTGCCAAAGGCAATGTTGGTAATTCGCTGTTATCCGATGCCGTACGCCCCAAGATTCAGAGGCCGCCACGGACGGACGGCGGCCCCTTGAACCTCCCCATATTTTATTACGCTATATACACTATATAAGAATTTTACGACGCACTATAAGAATATAAAAGTTTACCGGGCTCTGAGTTGCCAGAAAGCCACTGCGCTTGCTGCAGCAACATTCAGCGAGTCCACGTTATGGGACATGGGGATACGAGCGGTGTAATCACAGTGGGCAACCGTGTTGGGCGCCAGTCCATTACCTTCTGTACCCAGTATGATAGCAAGCTTTTCCTGGGCCATGAGCTGCGGATCGTCTATGCTGACAGCGGTATCACTTAAAGCCATGGCAACGGTCTTAAAGCCCAGCTTACGCAGACTCTCCATGCCCGGCTGCGGCCACTGTGAGGGCTCGCTGCCAATACGGGTCCATGGCACTTGGAAGATAGTTCCCATGCTCACTCTCACCGCACGCCGGCACATTGGATCACAGCATGAGGGGGTAAGCAGCACGGTATCGATGCTTAGTGCCGCAGCCGAGCGAAAAATGGCACCAACATTGGTAGAGTCCGCAATACCTTCAAGAACAGCCACTCGACTTGCACCAGCACACGCCTCCTCAACGCTGGGTAGATGAGGACGCCGCATGGCACACAGCACACCGCGGGTCAGCTGAAAGCCAGTCAGCCCTGCTAGCAGGTTGTTATCGGCAGTATAGACGGGGATATCTCCGCAGCGGGTGATTATACCGTGCGCCTGCCCTGCAATGTATTTGCGCTCCATCAAAAGTGAAATAGGCTCGCATCCAGCGTCGAGGGCAAGTCCAATTACCTTGGTACTCTCCG
>NZ_JAYFQK010000051.1:0-65994 GCF_034927245.1 Desulfitobacterium sp. | reverse complement strand
TTGGCTAGAACCCAAGGTTATCACATTCGCGCAGCCTCTTAATTTCTTGCAAATCTAGATTTTTAAGTCATCAACCGATGGCTTGCTTTGCTGTGCTCACTTGATTTTGCTGGTACCCCTAACTGATTATTTCAGACTTATTCCACCCTTCAGTTGTTGACAAGTATACTTGGTATTTCAATTATACAATGCCAAGTTGACTTTGCAAAGGCATTCATGCTGTCTTACAATTGAAAATTAACTTAAACGGGATATATTCCACATTGTAACGCCAGTTTTGAAGAAGCATCTTAAATTATATATACCTTTGCTTAAATGATAAAATCTTTACTGCACAAGAAAAAGAGGCTCTGCGGTTTTAACGCATTAAGCCTCTTAAATAAGAACTGGATTGTTAGTTTTGGTCTTGAACTTCTAACGAAATCCTTTAGTAGAATCCTTTAATGATTTTTGGCGCGTTGTTTTTGTTCCTTTGTCGTTTCCCCTAATCGTTCGATCTGAGGCTCATAGCTCTCTTTCTTGATCTCCTGAAAATGTTCATCCACATCAGGAAATTTATTGACTAATTCTTGTCTGCGTGATTCGTCTTTGCTCAAAAAGAACACCCCCTAAAATGAAATTTCAATTTATTTATAACCCGCTTTAACAGTATTTCCTGATTTGATGGAATGATGTTGGGATTTTTTATCGAATCCATAAATTTATTGGGTTTTGTTCGACAATTTTACCTGGAAACAAATGATTGGTAAATAAGTCACCAGTTTTAGAAGGGATTTCTAATTATTTTGTTGTATAAAAAAATATATAGTTTCCATATAATTAACATTTTAAAATCTAAATCAATAAAAAGTAATATATCTAAAACTTTTTTGGGTATTATTTCGTCTAAATAATAGGGTATCTATTACATTGATGAACTAATCAATCTTAAAGGAGCGTATTATGAAGAAATTACTATTACTTCTACTTACTCTTGTTGTTGCTATGGTTATTACAGGATGTTCCAAATCGAATTCACCTGAAGAAAGCGACGCTGGCACAGATCAAACTCAGACTATTGTGTCGGAAGATAACGCTGAAAATCAATCTGAGACTTCGCTTGATGAGAAGCCTCAGATAGAGTCTGAAGCGAAACCGGAATCCAAACCGGAACCAGAACCGGAGCCGGTTACGAAGCCGGAAACAAAGCCGGATACGTTGCCTGACACAAAACCGGAAACGAAGCCTGAAGATAATATTCTTAAAGGTGAACTTAAAGATATTATTGGAAAAATATATTCGATTGCGGGGGTAAAACTCCCTCAAACAACTTTTACGGAATTAACACCTGAGAATTCGGAGTATTTTATTGGCACAAACAATATTGAATACGTTGAAGCTTTGGCTTCGGAACCTTCTATAGGTTCATACCCCCATTCCTTAGTCTTAATAAGAGTAAAAGATGGTACTGATATAAATAAAGCTAAAGCTGAGATAAAAAACAAAGTAAACCCAAGAAAATGGATATGTGTAGGTGTTGAGCCGGAAAAAGTTGTTATCGACAATATTGACAATCTAATTATCTTGGTCATGGATAATGAATCCGATAAATTTCATAACGCTTTCTTATCTCTGGCAAAGTAAAAACAAAATAAAAATGTGTAAACAAGATCTTTAGAATGATATAAAGCTCTTGCTTTTATATACGGAGCTTTTATATACAGAGGGACAAAACCATGGTTTTTTCAAGTATTACTTTTTTATACTTTTTCCTGCCGATCGTTTTAGTATTATATTTTATTACACCCCATAAATTTAAAAATTATATTTTGCTTCTGGCAAGTTTGTTTTTTTATTTCTGCGGAGAACCAAAGTATACATTTTTGCTTATCGCTTCAATCGCGGTTAATTACCTTCATGGGATATTAATAGAAAGACATCGTGATACAAAAGCTGCAAAAGGCTTTGTTGTATCTGCGGTTATAATAAACTTGTTATTGCTGGGAATATTTAAATATTCTAATTTTTTTATAAGCAATATAAGTCACATGTTCAATATTGACATAAAGTTCGTAGAAATAGCCCTGCCGATAGGCATTAGCTTTTATACCTTTCAAGCGATGAGTTATGTGATTGATGTATATACGGGAGAAGTAAAGGCGCAAAAGAACGTCCTTAATTTAGCGTTATATATCTCTCTTTTTCCGCAATTAGTTGCCGGGCCAATCGTGAGATACAAAACAATAAAGGATGAATTGATTAAAAGAGATCATTCCTTTGATGATTTTGCCTATGGAGTAAAGCGCTTTGTTATTGGACTTTCAAAGAAGGTATTATTGGCTAATTCATTAGGTGAACTCTGGAAATTTGCAATCTATACAGAACAGCCGTCTGTTCTTTTTTATTGGTTAGGCGCTATCGGATTTACGTTGCAAATATACTTTGATTTTTCCGGTTACAGCGATATGGCAATCGGCTTAGGGAGAATTTTCGGTTTTCACTTCTTAGAAAACTTTAATTACCCTTATATCTCCAAAAGTATAACGGAGTTTTGGCGTAGGTGGCATATTTCCCTTGGAACATGGTTTAGGGATTATCTTTATATTCCTCTGGGGGGAAATAGAACGACAAAGTTCAAGTGGCTTTGCAATATTTTTATTGTGTGGTTTTGTACCGGGTTTTGGCATGGCGCCGCTTGGAATTTTATTATATGGGGTGTCGGGTTTGGCGTAATTCTAGTCGCAGAAAAACTGTTTTTATTAAAGTTTTTAGAAAAAATCCCGTCTGTTTTCTCCCACATTTATACTTTAATGATTATCATTTTTGGTTTCGTTATATTTAATAGCTCAAGCATTACTGATGCCATACAATATATGAAGGGCATGCTTAATCTATTAAGTATACCGATATTTTCCAGAGAGGCTTTATATTATCTGGGAAGCTATAAGATTTTAATAACTTTAGCCATTCTGTGTTCCACACCAATTCCATTACGCGTCGCCCGAAAAATAGCCCAAAAAATAAATAATTTCGAACCTATTATCTATATTGCTTTATTGACTGTGGCAACGGGCTTTATAATTGATTCATCCTTTAATCCGTTCATATATTTTAGATTTTAATAAAAAAGGTTTGTATAATGAAAAATAAAATTATTACTTTTACATTTTTAATTTATTTAATATCGATCCTCATATTAAATATAGCGGCACCGGAGAAAAATGTATCTGAAAGCGAAAGACGCAAATTGGCAGAATTCCCGCCTTTATCTGCAGAAACACTTTTTAATGAAGATTTTTTTGACAAACTTGAAAAGTACGAGTTGGATCAGATGGTTTTCAGAGATGGCTTTAGGACGGTTAAAGCAATTACAGAGTTCTCGGTTTTTAATAAATATGATAATAATGATATTTTTATTGAAAATGGTTGTGTATTTAAAATGGAATATCCCTATAATCAGAAGAGTGTATATAATTTGAGCAAAAAAATGAATGAAATATATGATACCTATTTAAAGGGGATGAATGTTTATTATTCGATCATTCCCGATAAAAATTATTTTATAAAGGATAATGATAAGCATCTTTTTATAGATTATAAGGATATGATTTCTATTCTTAATGCCGAAATAACCGACATGGAATATATTGATGTTTTTAATTGCTTATCTCTTGATGATTATTACAGAACCGATATCCATTGGAAGCAGGAGAGTCTTGGCAAAGTCGTCGATGCTTTAGGTAACAAAATGCATTTGCCCAATGATTTTAATGATGATGCATATGTGAAGAAAACATTTTCGCCTTTTTACGGCTCTTTCTATGGCCAGGCGGCATTGCCGGTAAATCCTGATGTGCTAACTTATCTTACAAATGACGCGATTGAGAATGCGGTTGTAGACAATTACGAATATACAGGGGATGACAAGAGTTCACAAAAGGTTTATGACACAGACAAGCTTATGGGGATTGATTCATATGATGTCTTTTTATCGGGAGCAACACCATTTATCGAAATTGAAAACCCACAAAATAATTCAGGAAAAGAGCTTATTATTTTTAGGGATTCTTTTGCAAGCAGCTTAGCGCCGCTATTGCTTTCAGAATACAGTAAAATAACCCTTATTGATTTGAGGTATGTAAACTCTAAAATGTTAGGGGAATTGGTGAACTTTGATAATCAAGATGTCTTGTTTCTATACAATACAACAGTCGTGAATAACAGCAATATTCTGAAGTGAATTTTGTCCCAAAGGCTTGGACTAATTTGACTCCTCTCTTCATAAACATGGTTTTGAAGGGAGGAGTCTTCTATGTTTGATAAGCTTTCGAAGAATGTTGGCAATGCTTTAGATTTTCCGCCGGATGTCTCAGGCAACGGCCCAAAGATAACCATAACCGGACGTCAGGAGGTTCTGGTTGAAAATTATCAGGATATCGTGGAGTTCACGACGGAGGAGATCCGTTTAAGTACGCTCGAGGGTGAGCTTTGTTTAATCGGTCAAGGTTTTGTGCTCAGAACGGTTTTGGCGACAGAGCTGCGGATCGAAGGTCAACTCACTTCACTGACGTTCGGGGGAGGGAGTGATCGCTGATGCTGGTCAAGTTTGGCCCCTTTTGGAATGGACGGATTATCTTTGCTGCGCGCGGTAATCAGCTGGCTCGCTTTGTTAATGAAGGAATTCGTGACGGCATAGTTTTCTTTAAGACGCAAAAATCGGAGCGAGGACTGAAAGCACAAGTCAGTATTGCCGATTTCAAAAGATTGCGCCGTGCCGCACGTCTTACGCATACACGCGTTCATATCCTCGCAAAATATGGTTGGCCTTTTATTGCCCTTCGCTGGTGGCGCAGAAAAACATTGATGGCGGGGATTTTAATCATTGGCTTAACGCTTGTTGCCTTGTCCCAGATGGTGCTGTCTGTCAAAGTAGCGGGAAATAATATGATTCCCGAAGAACAGCTTTTGCAAAGTGCGGAGAATTTAGGACTCAAAATCTGGGTTTGGCAGAAAGATGTGGATACCCGCAAAATCGCTAAAGCGTTAGTCGAAGAATTCCCGGATGCAGCTTGGGTCGGGATTGATCAACAAGGGACACAAATCACCATCAATGTTAAAGAAAAAATCCGGCCTATCGTTCAAACGGAGCGCGGGAATCTTGTCGCCAACCGAACCGGAATCCTTCATGAACTGATGGTCATCCAGGGAACAGCACTCGTTCATGAAGGAGAAACGGTAAAAGCGGGTCAGGTTTTAATCGAGGCTCCGGCAAGTCTTGATAATGCGAGTGCCCAGCCTAAACCCGGTGTTGTTTCCAAGCCGAATCCGACGCTGCCGCAAGCAATTCCTGCGGCGAAAGGGTTTGCTCGGGGTCGTGTTTGGTACACTGCCGAAGCCACGGTACCCCTGAGCGAAGAGAAGATTCAAGAGAGTGGACAAAGTGCCAAAGGCTGGGGTATAAAAATCAGTGACCGTGTCATAATGATAACAACACCTGAATCCCCATTTGAACAAGTGACAAAAGAAGTTAAGACCCACACCTACTCCTTGGGAAGGAATTGGCATTTCCCTGTCGAAATACTATCTGTTGATTATAAAGAATTAGAGACTGTGCATTTGACACGGACGAAAGAGGAAGCACGACAAGTCGCCGAGAAGCAAGCCAGAGATGAGATCTCATCCAAGATTTCACCGGGGGCCGGCATCATTGAAGAGCACGTGCGTATCTTAGCCGGGAGTGCTGATACAGAGCGCGTACGCGTAGAAACGGAAACATATGAAGATTTAGCGGTGTATCCTAATCCGTAAACGGAGGCGAAAGGTTGACGAAAGAATCTAAGCTTATTTTAAATAATACAGCCGAAGCGATGAATCTATTGGGCTTGGAAGATATTCATTTACGGCTATTAGAAGAACGTTTGGGAGGACGTTGTATTGTTCGTGGGGGAGAAATGACGATTACGGGTGAAGCCGAAGACGTTGACAAGACCGAGAAAGCGGTCGATGAACTTCTGGTGATGATTCGCCAAGGTCATCATTTGACACCTATGGATGTATCGTATATTATTACTCAAGTTGAAGAGGGTCAAGATTCGGGAATAGCGGAGATGCTTTCCAAAGTTTTCGCGACCACTCACAGAGGGCGTCCGATCAAGGCCAAAACCCTAGGTCAAGCGCAGTACATGGAATCCATTGATAAGAATACCCTCGTTTTTGGCATAGGACCGGCAGGCACAGGAAAAACATATCTGGCTGTCGTTATGGCAGTACGCGCCTTGCGCTCCAAAGCGGTCAACAGGATTGTCCTGACTCGTCCGGCTGTTGAGGCAGGGGAGAAACTCGGCTTTTTGCCGGGCGATCTTCAAGAAAAAATCGACCCCTATCTCCGGCCGCTTTATGATGCATTATATGATCTCTTGGGCCCGGAGACGGTTCAAAGGTATATTGAAAAGGGGACGATTGAAATTGCGCCTCTCGCCTATATGCGCGGGAGGACATTGGATGATTCGTTTATTATTCTAGATGAAGCCCAGAACACAACGCCCGAACAAATGAAGATGTTTTTAACCCGGTTAGGTTTTGCTTCTCAGGCGGTAGTGACTGGGGATATCACTCAGGTCGACTTGCCGCGGGGACATTATTCTGGGTTAGTTGAAGTCCAGGACATTTTAAAAAATATCCCGGATATTACTTTTCACTATTTTACAGCGGCTGATGTTGTTCGTAATCCACTGGTGCAAAAGATTATCCAGGCTTATGAACAAATGGAAGAAGGAGAAGGCCGGCGGGATCGTTCCTAGATTCCCGTTTGGGAAAGAAGGATGTACTTGAAGAAAAAAAAGCTCGGGCTTTTAGAAGCACTGGCCAATTTGAAGAAAGACACCACTGGGCAGCCTCTTATTGCTGTTGTGGTGTATTTTCTGCTATTTACGGTTTTACTTTCTTCGGGGCTTTTTACCTCGCGTTTGAATATTCATTTGGGGGATCCGTCTCCTCAGTTGATTACTGCTCCTTGGACGAAAGATATTGAGGATTATGAAAAATATAAGAGTGATCAGGATGCGGCTGCTCAAGCGGTTAAGCCCGTATATACACCTGATGAAGATTATCTTTCCGGTGTTGCTAAGGATTTAAGCAAAGCCTTTGTCGCCCTTAATGAAGCGGTTAATAGTTCTGATGATGCTTCGACGATCATTGCCAGGCTTCGCCAAACCTTACCCTTTGGGGGCTTAACAGACGGAGTTTTGAAAAATCTGATTGGGGCATCCCCCCAGCTTCTTGATGAAAAAGAAAAGATCGCCACCCAAATTATTATCGGGGATGCGCGGGGAAGCGATACCGGGGCGCATAATTCTAATGAAGTTACAACACTTCGTGACAGCATGAAACAAGATATTGACAAGGCAGCCTTGACCGGTGATTTTAAGATCTTTTTACAGGCTTTTGTGGATACCCGAATTACGCAGCCAACGTTAATCGTAGACGAACATGCGACTGAACAGTTGCGCCAATCGGCCCGTGCTTCCGTGAAGCTTGAAGTTCATAGTTATAAAGCGGGTCAAAAAATCGTCGGGCCCGGCGAGATTGTCGACGAGAGTGTGATGCGGGTTTTAACGGCATATGGATTAGTAAAAACGCTTTCGCCTTGGCGTACGGTTACCGGAATAGCTTTAGTTGTGTTAATCAGCATGTTCACCATGATTTTATATGCGCGTCAGTATCGGCGGCATACTCCCCAATTGCTTCCTAAAATGCTTTTAATGGGCTTAAGTATAACCCTTGTTTTAGTGATCGGGAAAGGAATTTTAGCCTTAAATCTGGGAGGTTCTCAATTTAATGCTCTTGCAGGGATTCTTATTCCTACGGCTTGGGCAACGATGACGATTGCAATTTTGATCGATCCTGAAACGGCCTTGTTAAGTTCGATGATTATAGCAGTTTTCGTCGGTATTTTAGCAGACCCCATCGTAGCGACATCCTATGGTTTACAGATTGCGATTATTTCCTTATTTAGCGGGGTTGTCGGCGTTTTCAGTGTCTCGCGTTTAAGTCAGCGTTCTGATTTAGCCCGTGCCAGTTTATCTATTTCAGTGATTAACGTGATATCGGTCAGTGCAATTGCTTTGACTTCCGGAATGGGATTTACCGCCTGGCTTGTCGGTGTTTTGCTCGGGATTGTGAATGGTCTGAGCTCTTCTGTTCTTACGGTCGGGACGCTGCATTGGTTTGAAGCGGCGTTTCATATTACCTCCGCTATTCGTTTGTTAGAGCTTTCCAACCCCAATCGCCCTCTCCTGAAACGGTTATTGGTAGAGGCACCGGGGACCTATCATCACAGTGTCCTTGTCGGCAATCTTGCGGAAGCGGCGGCCGAAGAGGTTGAAGCCGATGCCGTTTTGGTTCGGGTAGGAGCGATGTATCATGATATCGGCAAGCTCAAACGCCCCTATTTCTTTATCGAAAATCAGTTTGCTCAGGATAATCCTCATGATAAAATTGCGCCTACATTAAGCGCGCTTATCATTACTTCCCATATCAAAGATGGCTTGGAAATGGCGAAAGAGGAAAAACTTCCGCAGGCGATTCAAGATATTATTGCCCAGCACCATGGGGACAGCATCGTCAGCTTCTTCTATCATAAGGCGGTTGAAGATAACCCTGAGACCCCGGAAGAAACGTTTCATTATGAAGGACCGCGACCTCAGACTAAAGAAACAGCACTTGTTATGCTTGCCGATAGTGTTGAGGCAGCTGTGCGCTCAATGAAGCAAGCCACCCCGGGACGAATTGAAGGGTTGGTTCGCAAAATTATTAAGGACAAGCTTAACAATGATCAACTGAATCAAAGTGATTTAACGTTTCGTGATTTAGATAAGATCGCAGATGCTTTTCTTCGTGTTTTGACCGGAATATTCCATTCCCGTGTTGAATATCCGGAATTTCCCACTAAAATAAAAAATGCAGTTCCTGTCATTGCTGATGCGGCGGAAGATGCGGAGAAGGTTGAAGAAACTTCCCCGAAGGCTGATGAAGTGAAGGCTGGGAAGGAAGCAAAAGAAGCAAAAGAAGCGGAAAAGGAAAAAGAAGCGAAAGAACCTCAAGCATAATCTGAGCCGGAACCTTAAAAAGCTCGTTAGGATAATAATTGCAGCAGACACGAAGGGAGGGAGGAGTTGCCTTAGGGGCGACTCCCAGGAATGTGTTACTGGATATCAATTGGGAAGAACAGACGATTCCTGAACATGAACGGGAACGGATTAAGAAATATTTTGAGCAGGGCATTGCGGAAGCCATTCGTGTTGCCGAGGGACCTGGGGAAGCTGAAGTGAGTCTTACGCTGGTCGATGATCAGCGTATTCATGAATTGAATCGAGACTACCGCGGTGTTGACCGTCCGACAGATGTTCTTTCCTTTGCGCTTCGGGATGAGGTTGAGGATGAACCGGAAATTCTTGATTTTGAAGAAGTGATCCTTGGAGATATCATTATCTCTGTGGAGAGGGCAAGATTGCAGGCTAATGATTATGGGCATTCTCTGGAACGGGAATTGGTTTATCTTGCTGTTCACGGGACTTTGCATTTGATGGGCTATGATCATGAAACCGAAGAAGACAAAGCAGAGATGCGCCATCAGGAAGAAACGGTGATGAACAAAATTGGACTCTTTAGAGAGTAGGGATGGCCATTCATGGGAAAAGATCTGAAAACCCGTTCCTTCCGGAAGAGTCTCGGCGAGGCGAATCGGGGAATTCTTTATTCCCTAAGAACGCAGAAGCACCTTCGGTTTCATATATTCAGCGCAAGCATTGTTTTGTTCATGGCTTGGTGGTGTCATCTCAGCCGACCGGAAGTGGTTCTGCTTATTCTGACGATTGGCAGTGTGATTGCGGCTGAGATTTTCAACACGGCAATTGAAGTTGTGGTTGATCTGGCTGAGCCGACTTTTCATCCCCTTGCCGGATTGGCGAAAGATGTTGCTGCGGGTGCCGTTTTAGTGACCGCTATTCAATCCGTGGTTATCGGCATTCTGATTTTTGGGCCGGTGTTAATGGAAGGGATTAAATAAGCATTATTTAATTGAGGGGACAAGATTGATGGAAATTACGGCTGAACAACAGCAAGAACTCATACGACAAGCTAAGGATGCTTACATAAAAGCATATGCTCCATATTCGCATTACCCGGTCGGTGCGGCAACGTTATGGTCTTCAGGCAAGATTTTTGCGGGGTGTAATGTCGAGAATGCAAGCTACGGGTTAACGGTATGCGCGGAACGAAACTCTATTTTTCAAGCGGTGTCCCAAGGCGAACGAAGATTGAAGGCTGTAGCGATAGCGGTTCCGGCGGAACATTTTCCCTCTCCTTGTGGAGCGTGTCGCCAGGTGCTTCGAGAATTTGCGGAGGATTGCTTAGTTATTCTGGTCAATGGACAGGGAAAAACACGGTTGACCCGTTTAAAAACGCTGCTTCCTGATTCGTTTGGACCGGAGTTTCTATAGTCCGGTAAATGCATTGAGTGAATAGACTCTAAATAAGGATGTGTAACATTTTGAAATTATCGAACCCATCCACGGGATTCCGTTCCGGATTTGTCGCGGTGATCGGGCGTCCCAATGCGGGAAAATCGACCCTTCTCAATCAGCTTTTAGGGCAGAAGGTTCTGATTATGTCTGATAAGCCTCAAACGACGCGTAATAAAATCCAGTGTATTTTTACCGAAGAACGGGGACAGATCATTTTTTTAGATACGCCCGGTATTCATAAACCGAAACATAAACTGGGAGAATTCATGGTGGACAGCGCTATGAACGCCTTGCGCGAAGTTGATCTTGTATTATACATCGTCGATGGTGCGGCAGAATTTGGCGGCGGTGAGGAATATATTATTAATACGCTGAAGCAAGTAAAAACACCGTGTATTCTTGTTTTAAACAAAATCGATCTTCTTAAAAAAGAGCAAATCCTCAAATTGATCCAACAGTATTCAAAACTTGCGGATTTTTTAGCGATTGTTCCGCTTTCGGCAAAGACCGGGGAGAACAAAGAGGAATTGCTCAATGTTATTTTTAAACAATTACCTGTTGGCCCAATGTACTATCCGGAAGATGAAGTGACCGATCAGCCTGAACGCTTCATTATGGCAGAGTTGATCAGGGAAAAAGTTTTACAGCTCACCCGGGATGAAGTGCCGCATTCCATTGCCGTCGTTGTTGAAACGGTTGAGGAAAAAGCGACGCTGGTCAAAGTTCGGGCAAATATTATTGTTGAACGTGATTCACAAAAAGGAATTATTATCGGTCAGGGTGGGAAACTTCTTAAAGAGATCGGCAGTCTGGCACGGCACGATATCGAAACCCTGATGGGAAGTAAAGTTTATCTCGAACTTTGGGTGAAGGTGAAAAAGGACTGGCGCAACCGTGCAGTGAATTTACGAGAGCTGGGCTACTCGGATCGTGATTGAGTTTCAACGGAAAATTGAAGAAAGAAGGGTTGTTGAAATGAATCTTGCCGGAATGATTGATCATACTTTACTCAAGCCTGATGCGACAGAGAAGGACATAGTCAAGCTTTGCCATGAAGCGAAACAGTATCAATTTGCCACAGTTTGCGTCAACGGCTCCTATGCGCGCATCGCCTCAAAGCTTCTTCATGGCACAGGCATTGGCGTGGCTGTAGTGGTCGGCTTTCCTTTAGGGGCAGTCTTGACGGAGATAAAAGTAGCGGAAGTTTTTGCGGCGAAAGCCTATGGAGCTCGTGAAATTGATATGGTCATGAATATCGGCTGGGCAAAATCCGGCCAATGGGAAGCGGTTGAAAAAGATATCGGACGCGTTGTTGAAGCCGCGCATTGCTGCGGGTTAGTCGTCAAGGTGATTATTGAAACCTCACTTCTTACAGAAGAAGAAAAACGCCAAGCCGCAGAAATCGTAAAACGCTCAGGTGCTGAGTATATTAAAACTTCGACCGGTTTTGCGGGCGGCGGAGCGACCGTTGAGGATGTCCGCAATCTGAAAGCTTGGGTAGGCGAAGGGGTTAAGGTCAAGGCTTCAGGCGGAATTCGGACACGCGAATTTGCCTTACAGCTCGTGGAGGCCGGTGCGGACCGAATCGGTGCGAGTGCAGGTATCGAACTTATAAAAGAATAGCTAACACGTGCTGCAGATAAAATATATAAAAGAGCTATTTGTTAGGAATGAAGGCTTTTAAGTGAGTCGCATAGCAAGCTTAACTTAAACAAAGAACAGGAGCTTCAGAAGGGCGGCGAATAGGACGTTCGCCGCTGCCAATAGAGCCAAGGATGGCGATTTTTGGCAGGCACCCATCCCATGATTCTTGTTTAAGTCGTGGCTTGGTCGGCGAACGCCTAGTCTGAATGGATAACAAATAGCCTCTTTAAAGTATACTTCGCCAGTGAATGACGAACAATAATGGGGTGTAAGCGTTGAGTGTTTACCAAGCCGATGCGTTGGTGATCCGAAGTCGGGAATATGGGGAATCAGACCGCTTGCTGACGCTTTTTTCACGTGAAAAGGGTAAACTTCACGCTGTCGCTAAAGGAGTTCGTAAGCCAAAGAGCAAACAGAGGGCCGGTGCACAACTTTTTACCTATGCCGATTTTTTGCTTTATCACGGGAGAACACTGGATACGGTGAATCAAGCCAGCCCGAAAGAGAGCTTTTCGCACATATGGGGCAATTTGGAGATGAGCTTAGCGGCTTCGGCTATGGCCGAACTTCTCGATATCGGGACGGTTCAAGGTCAGCCTTATCCTGAATTGTTTACGTTAACATTATCCGGCTTTTTTCTTTTGGAACAACTTGACCCTGCACTTTTGCAAAGTGCTTATGCTTTACGTTTGCTTACGTATTTAGGTTATCGTCCCAAGCTGTCGGAATGTGCCATCTGCGGAAAGCCCATTCATGGGGTACGGATTTATTTCGTCCCTGAAGAGGGCGGAGCGGTCTGCAGTGAATGCTTAGGCGAGAACGCAAGACCCGGACGATGGCTTCAAGCCGGAAGTCTAGCCTTTATGAGACAACTCTTAACAGCTGATGTGACAAAATTGGACCGCTTGCGCTGGAATGAAGGCATGAAAAGAGAGATAATAACCAGCCTTCAATTTCTTTGTGAACAGACCTTTAATCAACGGCTCAAGTCTTGGAGTATGGGAAACCGCTTGGCAAACGTGGAACAAAATCAGTGCGCGAAGGGTGGTAAGGTTGATGAGCGAAATACTGTGGACAGAACTGGAGAAAATTGATATTTTGCGTGAACGTATGGGTGTGAACTATGAACGTGCCCAGTTAGCCTTGGAAGCAGCTCAAGGGGATCTCGTTAAAGCTTTAGCTCAAGTTGAGAAAGAACAGCTGCAAGGGGCGGATAGGATAGGAAGACGGTTTCTCAACAGCGCTAAGGAGCAGATGAAATGTTTAGGCAGAACCCAGCTTAATCTTAATCATGAGGATAAGACAGTGCTGAGCATGTCCGCACCTCTTGGCATTGCTTTAGCCTATACGATTTGGAGGCGTCCGACCTTGAGAATGCTTGGCCTTCTCGGGGCAGCAACGGCAGCCATTAAAAAATACGAGCTCAAAATAAGTTCTGTTGAAGATCAAGCTGTGGAAGAATATGATGAGTATCCCTATGATGTTAAAACGGTGATTATCCCCGATGAGGAATTCTCCCCAAAAGGGGAATCAGAAATCCACGCGTAATTTCGCTTGATATCGCGGTGCCTTAAAACCTCAGGGTGGTTACGGCTACAGAAAGGAAGTATCGCTCACTACCAATACGGTAGTCAGTGGTACTTTCCTTTTTCAATTGCTAAACTAAAAATAATTGATGGGTACCATAGACAAAATATATACCGAGTTGTAGCGAGACTGATAGTGGAATTCATTTTTCTGTGGTATTATTATTTTCATAGGTAATAGTTCTG
The DNA here is from genome assembly GCF_034927245.1 of Desulfitobacterium sp. Taxonomy (GTDB): domain Bacteria; phylum Bacillota; class Desulfitobacteriia; order Desulfitobacteriales; family Desulfitobacteriaceae; genus Desulfitobacterium_A. The sequence goes on along the minus strand of NZ_JAYFQK010000051.1, from coordinate 52,076 downwards.
GTGTGCATTATCTCAAATGGGCACATGCTAAACAAAAACAAGCAATTACAGGGAGTGAAGTAAGATGGCGTTACAACAATTAAATGCATCTCTTTTTGAAGAAAAGATCTATGATGACGGTGAGCCTTGCTTAGTGATTTTCTCAAGGAAAACTTGTCATGTTTGCCAAGGAGTAATCCCTATTTTGGAAGATCTGCAGCCGCAATATAACGGCAAGTTTGGTTTTTATTATGTTGATGTTGAGGAAGATAAATCATTATTCCAAAGATTTTCACTGAAAGGCGTTCCTCAGATTCTTTTCTTTAAGGAAGGAGAATATCAGGGGAAAATGGCCGGTGCGGTTGAAGATGAACAAGTAATGGATAAGATTGCAGAAGTCCTTGAAGCTTAATTGGAGCAAATAATCAAAGAGAAGATGGTGTAGTGATGGAAAACGTGACAGATACCTACGATTTAATCATCATTGGCGGCGGTCCGGCCGGACTTACCGCTGCCATTTATGGCGGCAGGGCGAAACTGAAAACCCTGGTCATCAATAAAGGCACGGTTGGCGGCTTAGTGAATACGACTCGGGAAATTGTAAATTATCCGGGTTATGGGAAAATCAGCGGTTCTGATCTTATGCTTGATTTTAAAAAGCATGCGGAATCTTTTGGCGTAGAATTTGTACGCGGTGAAGTCGTAAGTACTGATTTTTCCCAAGAGCAGAAAATAATCAAAACCAAAAAGAAACAGGTTTATGCCGCTAAGGCAGTGATTATTGCCTGCGGCAGTGAACCCAGACTTCTGAATATTCCCGGGGAGAAAAGGCTCCAAGGCAGCGGTGTTGCCTATTGTGCAACCTGTGATGCCGAATTCTTTGAAGGGGAAGATGTTGTCGTTATCGGCAGCGGTGACCAAGCCATCGAGGAAGGTATGTACATCACCAAGTTTGCCCGCAAAGTTACCGTCATTGTGCTCCACGATGAAGGGGTACTCGATTGCAATAAAGTCAGTGCTGAAAGGGCTTTCCAAAACGAGAAGATGGAGTTTATCTGGAACTCGACCGTTGAGGAGGTCCTTGGAGAAGATAATGTTGAAGGGGTCAGGGTTAAGAACTTAAAAACAGGAGGTTCAAGTGAACTTGCCTGTCAGGGTGTTTTCTTCTTTGTCGGCATGATTCCCGCGACCCATTTCCTCAAAGAAAGCGGCATCGAGATGGACAAAAGAGGTTATATTCCCGTCAATGATATGATGGGGACGAACCTTGAAGGCGTATATGCTGTCGGGGATAACCGGATTAAATATTTACGGCAAGTTGTTTCAGCCGCGGGGGACGGGGCAACGGCAGCTGTTGCCGCCGAGCGCTACATTGAGGAACTAAATGCTTTCAATGAAAGCGTGCTGCAAAGTGATAAGCAGGTACTGCTATCGTTCCTGAATGCCTTAAATAATGAAAGCCTGGAATTCGGTACATTATTAGAAGGAATAAACCAGGAACTGAATGAACAGTTTAAGATCGTCAAAGTCGATATGGCAACTAAAAAAACGCTTGCCCAAAAGTATGGGATTGAAGCAGCCCCTTCGGTTGTCGTATTAGATAAGGGACAAGAAGTCAAACGGCTGGAGTGTTCGATGAATAAGGAGCAATTGAAGGCCCAGTTGAATCAGTAAAATTAGGTTAATCATAACAAAATATCACGGCACAATTTAAGTGCAACGAAACAAGCCTACCTATTGGGTGGGCTTGTTTTATTATGCTGCCATTTCTAACTTTTCAAATTTAATTGCAAAGGAATTATCAACTATATATGTTATAATGTGGGATAGGGAAAATGCTAATTGTAATGCTTTAATTAGGATAATGCGAAGCAAAATGGAATGAGAATTCATTAGAAAAGGGGGAGCAGGAGTGAGTAAAGGAAAACGATTTTCTCTATACTTACTTTTTACAATTTTAGTCTTAATATTTCTGTATCTGGGATTTAGGTATGAGATTAATTTAAGGATACAAACGGGTAAAACTTATAGTTCACCCGCTCAGTACTATTTTTATTCGGCCCTTTTTCCCATTTTAGTGGGTATCATACTCGCTTTACCGGGGTTAATTCGGGAATTCCGAAAAATAGGGAAATGGTCAATGGATTGGATTAAGCTATTGGCGATAGGTGTCCCAACGCTGCTTCTTAACCTTAATCTAATTTTGATTGCGTTTACTCCGATTGGAAAAATTGAATACTTTACAACGTTTAACCCATTTATAGAAGTGATGATTACCGATGAATCGGTAATTTCCTTGTGTGGTGCCATTTTTGGATATATTTTGATTTCTTCATTTAGCAAACGAGATTGAAACTAGCTACTATATTTTATGACACAATTGTAGTATGTCGCGTGCTATAACCCAATGAATTTTAGAGCGAAAGGGATTTGAAAGGTTGTGGGAGAAGTGTTTTTATTTATTTCAGTTCTTCTTGCATCGATGGCATTTTTCGTTAATTTCATCTTTTTGTTAAAGAGGCTAAAGGCGGAGCAAGACACAGGCAATAATACAATAATTGGAACTATATTGATTGGTTATATTGTTTATGGATTATTAGTAATGTAAGAGTGCTTATTGCACAATATTCTTATAATGCGAAGCAATAATTTTGTAAAAAGGTTAGGTTAAAAATGAAGAAGATTGCTAAGTGGATTGGATTAACGATAGCTATTATCGCGGTTTTTGTAATGGCTGTCCGAATTTCAGAATATTATTCTTTGATAAGCAAAAACACTAGAAATCTTGAAATGATTTTATCCGAAAATATTACCTCCGGAAGAAGCGAAAATGGTAATTTAAAAGACTTGATCACCCTTAATTATGATAAGATGTATGTCTTTGAGCCTTATCAATCAATTGATGAAATGGAAAAACAGATTGGTTTTAAATACTCTAAATTAAAAGAAGGAATAAGTGAAGGAATTATTAACATTCTATTGGTCAAAGACAATAAAGCAATTGCCTATTTGTTTGGATATCCAAGCAATACAGGATATTATCTTGAAATACCAAGTGGTGAATACACAAAATCACAAATAGATAAGATGACCTATACAATAAAAGAAAGGCACGTAGGCAATTCGTACGGAACTCCTAAAACATATATATTTTATGAATTGAGAGATTGAGAGTACTATACGATAGCCCCTTTTTCCTCAGTTTTTTCTTCCTTGCTGCGGAATAAATAGCCGATAAAAGCACCAACAATGGCAGGAACAAACCAACCGATGCCATGAGCTTGCAACGGTAGGTAGCCAAGCAAGGATTCGACAGACGCGATATGAATATTTGCGGCCTTGAGACCGTCAAAGAAACTGACAAAACCTGTTGCCGTTAGAGCATAAACGTACACGCTTGATGATCCACCAAACCACTTGTTGATAAACGATAAGAGAATCAGGACGATGGCTATGGGATAAATCATTGTTAATACCGGCAAGGAGAGTTGGATGAGTTGTGTTAACCCGACATTGGCGACAACCATGCTAAATAAGGAAAAAACAACCACAAGGGATTGATAAGAAAGTTTAGGGATCAAATTTGAGAAATATTTGGAACAGGCTGAAACCAAGCCCACAGATGTGGTAATACAGGCAAGAAAGATGGTCATGGCAAGAATGATTGACCCAAAGGGTCCATATAAATGTTGAGCGGCGGCTGATAAGAGTGCTGCACCATTATCTTTTAAACCAATTGTATCAGGGCTTGTTGCGCCGATGAAGGATAGAGAGATATAGACAAAAGCAAGACCGGCGGCGGCGATAACTCCGGCAGAGATACATGAACGGGTTATATCAGCCGGGTCAGTTATGCCCATCTCCTTAATGCCGGAAATGACGACAATTCCAAAAACAAGGGCGGCAAGCGTATCCATCGTTAAATATCCTTGGATAAATCCGGTGGAAAAGGCTTGGGTATCGAAGGGGGCTATCGGCTGCCAAGGTGTGCCCATCGGCGTGATAAAGCCTTTCGCTACTAATATAACTAACACGATTAAAAGCACAGGCGTGATAATTTTTCCGATGCGATCGACGAGTTTGGAAGGAGTCATCGAGAGCCATCCTGTTAACAAGAAAAAGAGTATCGTAAATATCAATAAGGGGATAGGACTGGTGCGAAGCTGCTCACTTAAAAAAGGACTTACCCCTACTTCGTAAGTAACGGTACCGGTACGGGGGGTAGCAAAGAATGGTCCAATCGTAAGATAAACGACAATCGGGAAGATCTTGGCAAACCGAGGACCTACTCTGTTGGCCAGAATATGAAAATCACCGGTGAGAGCAATAGCTGTAATACCTAACAGCGGGAGTCCGACACCTGTTGTTAGAAAACCAAGTACGGCTTTCCAGGCATTAGTTCCGGCTTGCTGTCCAAGATAGGGAGGAAAAATAATATTCCCGGCGCCTAAAAATAGGGCAAATAACATAAAACCGAGGGCAATTAATTGTTTGAAAGAAAGTTTCATTAAAGATACGGCCTCCTAAAGTACATAGTTTATAACAGCTTAAAAGTACATGAATATCATTATAACACAAATCTACATTTAGCTGGCCTCCCTATTTTCCCCATCTTTGAGTTACCTGAGTCGGGATATTTGACATAGGAAAATTACCGGAATATAATAGATTCAAATTGACTTTTCAGTGCTAAGATGAGTAAAAAATTCGACGATCCCCTTAAGAGAGTCCAGGAAAGGTGAAAGCTGGGCGGGTTTAGCGAATTGGGGCAGCTCGGAGCACTTTCAACGAAGGGGATTCTCACGTCTGAGGATCAAACAGGGTGGAACCGCGGGAAAAACTCTCGTCCCTGTAGCTTTAGGCTACGGGGGTGGGAGTTATTTGTATTAATAAGGAGGTTAACTTCATGAAATTTCAAGATATGATCTTGACCCTGAACCGATTTTGGGGAGAACAAGGCTGCGTTTTAGCTCAGCCTTATGACATGGAAAAAGGAGCGGGAACCTTTAACCCGAACACATTTTTAAAAGCGCTCGGCCCGGAGCCGTGGAAGGTTGCTTATGTTGAGCCTTCCCGACGTCCGACCGATGGCCGCTATGGTGAGAATCCCAACCGTTTGCAGCATTATTTTCAATACCAAGTTATTTTAAAACCCTCGCCGGACAATGTTCAGGAGCTTTATCTCCAAAGTCTGGAACGTCTTGGCATTGATGTCAGGGAACACGATATTCGTTTTGTGGAAGACAACTGGGAGTCCCCGACGCTGGGTGCTTGGGGACTGGGCTGGGAAGTCTGGCTTGACGGTATGGAAGTCACTCAGTTCACGTATTTTCAACAATGCGGGGGAATTGACTGCAAACCGGTTTCAGCCGAAATCACCTATGGCTTGGAAAGACTGGCCACTTATATTCAGAATAAAGAAAGCGTCTTTGATATCGAGTATGTCGGCGATGTAACCTATGGGGATATTTTTTTACAGAATGAAATCGACTATTCGCATTACAATTTTGAAGTCGCTGATGTTGAATCACTGCAAACCTGGTTTAATATGTATGAAAAAGAGGCGATCCGCGTCGTGGAAAAAGGCTTAGTTTTACCGGCCTATGATTATGTCCTTAAATGCTCTCATACGTTTAACCTCCTTGAAGCGCGGGGGGCGATCAGCGTTACCGAACGGACAACGTATATTGCCAGGGTGCGTAATTTAGCGAAGCTTTGTGCTCAAGCCTATGTTGAACAGCGCGAAAAACTGGGCTTTCCGCTTCTTAAAAATCAATCCGGCAAGGAGGTAAAGTAAGATGGCAAAGGATTTTTTGTTAGAAATAGGAACTGAAGAACTCCCCGCTAAATTTGCACCCGGGGTGCTGCAGCAGCTTAACGAGAAAGCCCGCAAACAACTCCAAGAACTGCGCTTAGATTTCTCGGAGCTGAAGGTCTATACAACGCCACGCCGGATGGCGGTTTTGATTAACGGTTTAGCCGAAAAACAAACCGACTTATCGGCTGAAGTGAAAGGACCTGCGGTAAAAGCGGCTTATGATGCACAAGGTAGTCCAACCAAAGCGGCTCAAGGATTTGCCCGTGGACAGGGCGTAGATCCCAAAGACCTTTTTGTTCAAGATTTGAATGGGGTTCCCTATGTTTATGCGCGCAAATTTGAAGCAGGAAAACCGGCCGCAGAACTCTTGGCTCAATTTTGTTTAGACCTTATTAACGGATTGCATTTTCCCAAACCGATGCGCTGGGCTGATCTCGATTTCCGGTTTGCGCGTCCGATACGTTGGATTGTTGCGCTCTTTGGCACAGAAGTGATTCCTTTTGAATTCGTCGGTTTATCCTCCGGCCGAGTAACACGGGGACATCGGACATTGGGTCATGATCTTGAATTGAAGGAACCGGCAAATTATGTTGAAGATTTACGCCAAGTCTATGTCATGGTTGATCCGGAGGAACGGGAAAAAGTGATCTGGGATCAAATTCAAAAGTTGGCTCAAGGGGCAGGCGGAACAGTCGATGAAGACGCTGAGCTTCTCGAAGAAGTAATGCATATCGTAGAGTATCCCACCGCGTTGATGGGCAGAGTAGCCGATAAATATATGAAACTGCCTGAGGCTGTGATTACAACCCCGATGAAGGATCACCAGCGTTATTTCCCTGTTCGCAGTCAAGACGGCAAACTGCTGCCCTATTTTATCACCGTTCGCAATGGCGGAACGCATGCGTTAGATAAGGTTCAAGCAGGGAATGAAAAGGTATTGAAAGCGCGTTTGGAAGATGCGGCTTTCTACTATCGCGAGGATCAGAAGCAGCCTTTGGCTGATTTGGTCGGCAAACTCGATAGAATTGTCTACCATGATAAGCTGGGAACAGTCGGTCAGCGTGTTGAACGGATTCGCGGACTTGCACAGACCATTGCCGAACAACTGAATCAAAATGAAGAGAAAAAATCACAGATCGATCGGACAGCTCTTTTAGCGAAGGCCGATCTTGTCACTCAAATGGTTTATGATTTCCCTGAGCTTCAAGGGATCATGGGTGCAGAGTATGCAACCTTAAGCGGTGAACCTGAAGAGGTTGCGACCGGAATTTTAGAGCATTATCAGCCTCGCTTTGCCGGAGATGCACTTCCCCAATCATTAACCGGTCAGGTGGTCAGTATCGCTGACAAACTCGATGCGATTGTCGGATCGTTTGGCATTGGACTGCAGCCGACAGGCTCCCAAGACCCGTATGCCTTGCGTCGTCAAGCCCAAGGGGTTGTAGGAATTCTCCTTGACGCAGACTGGAATATTTCCTTGGAGAAGCTTTTTGCGGCTTCCTATGAAAGCTTTAACCGTCAAGGGGTTAAACTTGAACCCTTAGCCGATATCCTCCCCGCGCTTCAAGATTTCTTCCTGCAGCGCTTACGCTATGTTCTCCAAGAACAAGGCTTCCGTTATGATGCGATCGATGCCGTTCTGGCAAATGCCGGTGACAGCATGACCCGTACCGCCAAAAGGGTTTCGGCGCTTACCGAAAAACGGGAGACTCCGGAATTTACGCCGTATGTTCAAGCCTTTATTCGCTGCTTGAACCTGAGCAAAAAGGCTGAAACTCAAGCCTTGAAGACCAAGGATTTAGTGGATCCGGCTGAAATTGCGCTTGCCGAAGCGATAACACTTCGCAAAGAACGCTTCGACAATCTTGTAATGATGGGGGATTACGATCAGGCTTATCAGATTGCTTCGGAACTTGTCCCGTTCATTGAAAAACTTTTCGAAGCGGTCATGATCATGGTTGAAGATGAAAAACTTAAACAAGCCCGCCTGGCGCTCTTAAGTGAATGTGTGGAAATGCTTGGCTGCCTGGGAGATTTAAGTGCGTTGGCTTAGTGAAAATGGGGCTGTCGCAAAACCTATGGTCGTGTAGTTTCGGGTCTTTTGGAATAGTCCATAATTATGGGCGCATGAAAACGGGACTGTTTTGCGACAGCCCCGTTTCTTTACCCTCAATTTTCGTTATCGTCATCAAATTCTTTTTCGTAGAGATGACCTCGGTGCTGATTAAACTTATTGGCCACTCCATAAACGACTGCAAATAGTACGAAAAACACAGTGATGGATATTGTAGACTTTTGCCAGTCATACGCTGCCGATTCCTTAGCGGAGTTAATGATTAATAATGCGGAAGTCATCCCAAGGACAATGATTACTTTAAGCAGATTTTTTAGCGATTGTTTATTGCCCTGCTTACTATAAATACTGACTTTCATCATGTGCATTCTTATTAATTGATACAGTGGGGAAAGGATCAAGATCAGATATTCTGTGATACAATCCCTGAGTTCCATGTGAAATACCAATACTTTTATACAAAAAGATAGGGCAGCGCAATATAAAATAATAACGGCCAGTTCACGCCCAATTTTATTTTTGGCTTGTTCAATTCGTTCATCCTTCATATTCATCATCCTCCCAAAAAATATCATTCAGTGTTTTATTCAATGTTTTACATATCGCAATACATAATTTTAATGATGGGTTAAATTTACCGGCTTCAATCATTCCGATCGTCTGTCGGGTCACACCGACTGCTTCTGCCAACTGCTCTTGGGAAATATCCAACATCGCCCTTGCTGATTTCATTTTAAGATTCTTCAAACCCTTACCCCCTTCAATTACAAATTATATAGTATAATATGCCGTATGTAAAGTATAATTTGCATAAGGTTAAAGATAGTAGTTAATAATAGTGATGATATCCCCGCCTCTGGGGTTATATCACAGTATAATTTAAGATAAAAATAAAGATCATAACCGGAATAAAAGGTTTGTACTGCGCATAAAAATATTTTTATATTGAACAAAGTATTGCAGGAAATATTGAAATAGTGTGGAATAATTATGTGTTGATCTTTTATTAGTATGTCACATTTATACTGAAGCTCAGCATATATTTGTAACCACACCTTCGAATGAAACAAGGAATTGAAGTAAAGTATAAAGAATGAGGTGAAGCGGGTTGGAATTGTCGGAACGTCAAGTGCGCATTGTCGAAATAGTAAAGGATTCGAGTCCGATTACGGGCGAACAAATCGCAGCAAAGTTGGACTTGACGCGAGCCACCTTGCGACCCGATTTAACGATCCTAACGATGGCAGGAGTTTTGGAGGCTCGTCCAAGGGTCGGCTACTTTTATCGGGATAAGCGTGAACCTTCCGCTGTATTAGTAAAATTACGTCAGCTGCGTGTAGGGGATTTTAAGTCTATACCGGCCGCGATTCGAGCGGATATGAGCAGCTATGATGCGATTGTCACCATGTTTACTCAGAATGTCGGAAGCCTTATTGTGGTCTCAGAAGATCAAGCGCTTTTGGGTATGATCTCCCGTAAAGACTTGTTAAAAGCGGCCTTAGGAAAAACAGACCTTCAGCAAGTGCCGGTGGGTGTAATCATGACACGAATGCCCAATATCATAATGACAACGTCCGATGAACCTGTGCTGGAGGCTTCGAAGAAGATAGTTCAGCACCAAGTGGATACTTTACCCGTAGTAGACGTATTTATCGATGAGCATGGGGATGAGCGATACGAAGTTGTCGGACGTTTTACCAAAACAAATGTGACGAAGATTTTAGTCCAAATAGGAACATTGGGCCAATAGTGTGGAGGTGCACGAGTGACAAAAGAAATGCCAGTGATTTATGTTATCTCGGATGCTTTGGGAGAAACAGCGGAATTTGTGAGCAGAGCCTCGGCAGCGCAGTTCAGCGGAGTCCGGACGCGGATTCGGTTGGTCCCTCATGTGCGTGATGAGTCTCATATCGACGATATTATAGAAGAAGCAGTTCAAGATCAGGCGATTTTAGCCTATACTTTGGTTATGATTAATTTACGCAATTACCTTGAGGAGAAGGCTAAGGAAAAAAATCTGAGAACAGTGGATATTCTAGGTCCGCTTATGAAGCTGCTCTCCGAGGAAACAGGCTTAGAACCCAGCAATATTCCTAATATTACACATCGTTTGGATGAAAGCTATTTCCGCAAAGTTGAAGCGGTCGAGTTTGCTGTTAAATACGATGACGGTAAAGATCCTCGGGGTGTGCTATTTGCAGATGTTGTTCTTATCGGTGTGTCCCGTACCTCAAAAACTCCGTTGAGCATGTACTTAGCCCATAAGGGAATGAAGGCCGCCAATATACCACTCGTCCCTGAGGTTGCGCCACCCCAGGAATTGTTTGAGGTCTCGCCCAAGAAAGTCATCGGCTTAACCTTAAGACCCGACTCCTTAAATGAGATTCGAACAGCCCGTTTGAAAACTTTAGGCTTAGGAGCATCCGCTGATTATGCCAGTTTGGAACGCATCATGGAAGAATTGGATTATGCCCGCGGAATTATGCGTAAAATAGGATGTCCGATTATCGATGCCACAGGAAAAGCTGTTGAAGAAACAGCTGCCATCATATTAGAAATTTTGTATAAGGGGGAGCGACATGTTTAAGAAATATGTTTACTTATTCCGTGAAGGGAAAGCCTCAATGCGTGATTTATTGGGGGGGAAAGGCGCAAATTTAGCGGAAATGACCAATATTGGTCTACCTGTTCCTCCGGGATTTACAATTACGACGGAAGCCTGCAATGAATATTACACGACAGGGGGTCAATTCCCCGCAGGACTTTGGGAACAAATTGCTCCCGCCTTAAAAAATATCGAAGAAGCTACAGGGAAGACCTTTGGGGATCAAAAGAATCCGCTGCTTGTTTCGGTTCGTTCCGGAGCAAAATTTTCAATGCCGGGAATGATGGATACCATTCTTAATTTGGGCTTGAACGACCAAACCGTTCAAGGTTTGGCTGAGTCCACCCAAAATGACCGTTTTGCCTATGACAGCTACCGCCGTTTTATCCAAATGTTCGGAAATGTAGTGCTCGAAATTGAGCATCATTACTTTGAGACGATTTTGGATGAAGCAAAGTCCAAACAAGGGGTAACTTATGATTCCGAGCTTTCAACCGACAGCTTAAAATGGGTTGTCGAAGCGTATAAAAAATTGATTCAAAAAGAAACCGGAAATCCTTTTCCTCAAGAGCCGATGAAGCAGTTAGAACAGGCTGTTCTTGCAGTCTTCCGTTCTTGGAATAATGATCGTGCTATTGTTTACCGGAAAATCAACGGCATCCCCGATGATATCGGAACAGCAGTTAATGTCCAGTCCATGGTTTTCGGGAACATGGGCAATGATTCCGGTACCGGGGTTGCCTTTACACGGAGCCCATCCACCGGAGAAAAAGCGCTCTACGGTGAATATTTAATGAATGCTCAAGGTGAAGACGTCGTTGCCGGAATTCGTACCCCGCAGCCGATTAAGTCCCTTGAACAAGAAAATAAAGCAATTTATGACCAGTTCGTCGAGATTTCTTCACGCTTAGAAGGTCATTACAGAGATATGCAGGATATCGAATTTACGATTGAAAAGGGTCGTTTGTACTTCCTGCAAACACGTAACGGTAAGCGTACGGCTCCGGCTGCGATTCGTGTGGCCGTTGAGCTTTGCCGTGAAGGGGTAATTTCCAAAGAGGAAGCCGTTGTACGGATTGAACCCGGTCAACTCGACCAACTTTTGCATCGTCGTATGGATACCACCGCGAAGCTCGAGGTTCTTGCCAAAGGCTTACCGGCCTCGCCCGGAGCCGCCTCCGGAAAGATCGTCTTTGATGCGAACGAGGCAGAGCGTCTGGGTCATAACGGTGAAAAAGTCATCTTATTGCGTACGGAAACAACGCCTGATGATATTCATGGTATTCTTGCTTCTCAAGGAATTCTGACCAGCCGCGGAGGAATGACAAGCCATGCAGCTGTGGTTGCCCGTCATATGGGAAAACCTGCGGTCTGTGGTTGTGAAGCCCTCAAGATTGACTATACTGAGCATACGGTTACGATTGATGGCGTAGCTTATCCAGAGGGAACCGTTCTTTCTATTGACGGTGCTACAGGACGAGTCATCAAGGGTGCTGTCCCGATGATTGATCCGGAACTCAGTGATGAATTTAAACAATTGCTCGTTTGGGCGGATGAAATTCGTAGCCTTCGCGTCTTAGCTAACGCCGATAATCCGAAGGATGCGCAAAAAGCGCGGGATTTCGGTGCTCAAGGGATTGGACTATGCCGTACGGAACATATGTTTATGGACCCCGCGCGGATTCCGATTGTCCAAGAAATGATTCTCTCACAATCGCTCGAGGAGCGGGAAGCTGCTCTGGCGAAGCTACTGCCGATGCAGGAGGAAGATTTCTACGGTATTCTCAAAGCGATGGCTGGTTTGCCTGTTATTATCCGTTTGCTTGATCCGCCGCTCCATGAATTCCTTCCCGATCTTGAAGACCTAGTTGTTGAAGTAACCAAACTTAAATTGACAGGCGCAGATCCGAAAGAACTCCATGAGAAGGAAGCTCTTTTAAGAAAGGTTCGTGCGCTTGAAGAACTGAATCCGATGCTCGGACATCGCGGCTGCCGTTTAGGCGTCACATACCCTGAAATTTATGCGATGCAAGCTCGGGCTATTTTCCAAGCTTCGGCTCGACTGGTTAAGGAAGGCTATGAAATCCATCCGGAAGTCATGATTCCGCTGGTGATTCATGTCAAAGAATTAGAATCGCTGCGCAAGCTAACCGAAGAGACGGCGGAAGCAGTGATAAAAGAGCAAGGCGTTACCTTTGCCTATAAAGTAGGAACAATGATCGAAGTACCTCGGGCTGCTTTGACGGCAGACGAAATCGGAAAGGTTGCCGACTTCTTCTCCTTCGGTACGAATGACCTTACGCAAACGACATTAGGGTTCTCGCGTGATGATGCCGAAGGAAAATTCCTTCCCGCCTATCTTGATCAGAAGATTTTAGCGCAGAATCCCTTTGCCGTAATCGATCGCAGCGGTGTAGGGAAGCTCATGAAAATGGCTGTTCAGCTTGGGCGTGAAGCAAATCCGGGCATTGAGCTTGGAATCTGCGGTGAACATGGCGGCGAACCGTCTTCCATTGAGTTCTGCCACCTATTGGGCCTTGATTATGTTTCATGTTCCCCGTTCCGTGTACCATTAGCTCGTCTGGCTGCGGCGCAGGCCAAAGTTAACAACCCAAGGGAAAAATAATTAGTGCTTATATAGCTCGAAAGGCCTTATATACCAAGGACTTGAGAGATTAAGTAAAAATAAAGCGAGGGTATTATTTCTTAGTAGTTTAAGAGATAATGCCCTCTTTTTTATTGGTTTCTTGTATTATGGATAGCTCAAAAGTAAAGAAGGAGAAGCTATAGGTGCAAAAGTTTTGCCGGATGGGACATTGGTTGAGCCATTCGCACTAATACCAATCGGATATATATTTGTTTTAATGTTTATCATTTCACTTATATGTAACTTTGTATTTTTGAAGAAGTACAAAATTAGCACTAAATAAAATGAGCGCAATGCGGATTTAAGTAGTTCACAATATTTATTTTACTGAGACTTGACAACAAATCTAATTAGACTATACTCTAATTAGATATTTGTGAAACTAGATTATTTACTTTTTTCACGACTAACCCTATGTATAGCATATTCCCAAGGACTAATTAGAGGAGGGGAACGATTGCAATTAAATCGAATTGTTAGTTTTCATAAGGCACTAGCTGATCCTACACGTATCCGCATTCTGGCTATTTTGGCGAAAGGGCCTCAGCATGGTCAGTACCTTGCAGAGCATCTCGGATTAACTCCCCCAACGATTACTTACCATATGGCAAGACTTCGTAATGCAGGCCTTGTGAAAACGAGACGGGAGAAGAATACGATTTATTTTTATTTAGAGGAGTTGACATTACAACGCGATGCTCAGGCCACGGTAAATGTCATTTTTCAATCGGTCAAAAATACACTCAGCGGAGAAGAATGGGGGTCGGAAATTTTGGATACTAAGCAAGAAAAGGAACGAGAGGCCGTTCTCAGGAATTTTTTCACACCAGATGGTATATTGAAACAGATTCCTGTTCAACGAAAGAAAAAAAGATTTGTTTTGGAAAAGATGTTAGAGGGATTCGTGGTTGGACGAAAGTATTCGGAAAAAGAGATTAATGAGCATATCAAAACCTTTCATCCTGATTACGCCACCATTCGGCGCGAGTTCATTATCAACCACTATATGTATCGGGACAATGGGATCTATGAAATGAACCCTCCGGAATTATGGGGAAGCGGGGATTAAGAAATAGAAGGTATTAGCACTAAAATTCGTTTTGATGTTAAGTGCTAATACCCTTATTTTTTTGTGTGAAATTAAAGTATGAGGTTCAATATTACAGATGTTCCTGATGCATGTACTTCTGGTATTTTCTCTCCATTTAATGGTTAATTCATGTTCCCTTGGATGAATGTCTGAGGGGATTTTTGTTTAGGAAGAAATTATCCTTTTGTATTTAATAATAGTATGAGATAATTAAATAGAGGACATCACTATTGAATTGAGGAGGGGTCATACATATGATTGAAGATAACTCAATCCGGCGCTCTTACAATAGTCCTTTGCGCTCACAGCAGTTAAAGATTACTCGGGAAAAAATTATGCATGCAGTTGCCGAGTTAATTAGCGAAGGATATATATTAACCTTCAGTATAAAAGATGTGGCAGAACGTGCCGGAATTTCTTATGGTACAGTCTATCGTCATTTCCCAACACGAGAATCGCTTTTGAATGGCCTTTATGAATTTGCGACTGAAGTTTTGGAACAGGATTTTTCTTTGAAATCCTTCGCATTTGATGAGTTATCTGAAGTTATCAAAAAGACAGGAGAAGTATTCGAGAGAAGCTCTACTATTCTACAGGCTTTTACTATGGTATTGGCAACCAACAACATTCAACCCCAGAGCAGGCGCAAACGCGATCAGAAATACTTAGATATGGTTAAGAAAAATGCCCCTTTTTTGCCTGCAGAAGCAGCAAAACAGGCGGCAGCAATTATTGCTCATCTTCACAGCTCACTGACTTGGGTCACACTTCGGCAACGATTTGACTTAGGTGCTGAAGATACTGCAGATGCATTAGAGTGGGTTTTAAAATTGACCATACAAGACTTAATACAGAGAAATGAAGTATACAAAAACCAGTAGGAGTTTTTTTCAGTAATAGTGATAATGTGGACTAATCTGGCCTAATCTGGCCACATTCAACCTCTGGTATAGAGGAATTAGGAGATATTCGAAGAGAGGTGGGGAACTATGGAACAAAGTGTTTACTTTTTCAGCGAATTGAAAGCGGAGCAATTAGTTTTAGCAGGGGGAAAAGGGGGTTCGTTAACGAAGCTCTATCAGAGCGGTTATCCAGTACTAAATGGTTTTGTAATTATGCCCTCAGCGTTTAAAAATGACCAGCTAATTTCGGAGGCTCAGGTACAAGCGCAGGCAGCCCTAAACAAAATACGGAAAGATAGCATTGGCATTTCCTTTGCTATCCGGTCATCGGGATTAGCCGAAGATTCGGCTCAAGCTTCTTTTGCCGGACAATTTGACACAATGCTAAATGTACATACGGATGATGAAGTCTGGGAAGCTATTCGTGCTGTACGCCTTTCGCGGCATAGTAAGGAGGTACGGGCTTATAGTGAGGTAAAAGGGATAAACGCAAGCCAGGAAATGGCTGTGGTTGTTCAACAGATGATACAGGCAGATATTTCAGGAGTCCTATTTACCGCAAATCCTGTTACGGGCAACTGGAATGAAATGTTAGGCAACTTTGTTTTTGGTTTAGGTGAAGAACTTGTTTCTGGAAAAACGACTCCATACACGTTTACTTTAAAACCAGCAACAAAAATGGGGAGTAAAGATAGTTACGATGGTCCGAGTGAGTTGAATCCATATATTAGTGAACTGACTAAATTAGGCAGTCAGCTGGAAAAAGAATTTGGCTATCCGCAGGACATAGAATGGGCGATTGCTGGAAATAAAGTATATGTGCTGCAGTCTCGTCCGATAACAACGTTGAAAGGGCACAATCCTGCAACGGGAGAGTGGAATGACAGTAAGAATGGTTGTTACTTGTGGTCAAACGTAAATTTCGGTGAAGCGATTCCTGAAGTGATGACACCGCTCACATGGACTGTTCAAAGGAACATATACGAGTCAACCTGGAAATTGCTTCCCGGATACCAATCGTCCGGAAATATTGGCGGAAGGATTTATCTCAATTTAAGTATCTATGCCTCAGTTTTACACAGTTTAAGGATGAGCAAAAAAGACATATTACGTTTTTTCGAAGGAATATTATATACCCAGATTCCTGAAAACATGGAGATACCGGTTATCCAAGTTTCCAAGAGAGCGACAATCTCTTTTATTCTTAATTTAATCAATAATATTATTAAAGAGACGATGGCTCTTCGAAAAGTTCACCATTTTTTAGAAACCAACCCACACTGGTGTAAGAGTATGCAAGAAAAGATCCTTGCCTGTGACAGTAAGGAACAATTATTTCTAATGTGGGGAAATGAGATATTTCCGCACCTCCAGAATACGGTATGGTATGTCATGGGCAGTGTTGCTCAATCAGGGGATACCATGAAGTTACGCAACGAGTTGACTAAATTAGTAGGAACAGATGACGCGGATACACTTATTTCTGGCCTGAGTACAGATTTTGATGTTAAAAAAGGTTCAAATCTGTTAGCAAGTCTTGGACCGGTACTGGGTATTTCTAAGTTAGCAAAGGGTGAGATGAGCTACGCTGAATATATGGCGATTTACGGACATCGCGGACCCAATGAGTTTGAGCTATCAATTCCTCGACCGATCGAGGATTCAGAATGGATCGGCAAGCTATCAGCCCAATTTGAAAAATCACCAATAGATGTAGAAGAATTATTACTCAATAAACGTACTGAGTGTGATGCGGCTTGGAATCGTTTGGAAAAGAGCAATCGAAAGAAAGCACTCAGCATACGTCGTCGTATTAAAAAAGTTGCTCAAACAGCTCGCAACCGTGAAGCGATTCGTTCTGAATACGTTCGGGATCGATGGGTAGCGCGCACGTTTGCTCTCCGCGCCGGGCAATTAATAGGTATCGGAGAAAATATCTTTTTTTTAACTCTCAATGAGATGTTAGATATACTTTCAGGTAAAGAAGAGGCGTTGAAGTTTATACCCGATCGAAAAGAAGCCGATCGAAAGTATAGGGCATTGCCTCCCTATCCATCGATAATATGCGGCTATTTCGATCCGTTTCAATGGGCTGCAGATCCTAACCGGCGTAATGATATTTATGATTCAAGACATTCTACACAAATATCCGCATATGCTGCCACAAATGATTCCAAGCGAAATGTTATAAAAGGTTCTGCTGGATCTGCGGGGCGAATTGAAGGTGTAGTTCGCTATCTCAAAAGCATAGAGGAAGGGAAACAGCTGGAAAAGGGCGAGATTTTACTTACTTCCCAAACGGACATTGCTTGGACTCCCCTCTTTCCTCGTGCAGCAGCAGTAATCACTGATGTGGGAGCGCCACTCTCACATGCAGCTGTAATTGCTCGTGAGTTGGGCATTCCAGCCGTTGTGGGTTGTGGTAATGCGACGATGTATTTACATACGGGTGATCGAGTGTATGTCGATGGCGGAGAAGGTGAAGTTACGATTTTAGAGAGTGTTACAGGACGAGAATAAGCTCTTTATTGATTATGCCGATTTGTTGTAAGGGTATTGGAACTTAATTTGATTTAAGTTCCAATACCCTTATTTTGTAAATAGCTGCATTTTCGAATACGAATAAAAATGGCTCTTTGGCGCACTTAAGCAAGGAATCAAGTTTTAAGCCAGAAGATGGGTATTATGATATGACTAGCAATTGGAAGCTGATAATAGCGGATTGTCAAGAATGTTTCGGTAGAAAGCTCACTTTGAAACCACCATTTTTTGCCTTAATTAAACGATATTTATCTTGACGTAGAATCTTTTTAGAGACATAATAAACTATATTCATTTTATATACAGAGTATATTAAATGAATTGAGTACACTATTCTTACCGGGAATTATATCTAACAATTCGAGGTGAAAGATGGGAATGAAATTAAGAGAAAAACAAAAAGCAGAAGTTAAATTAGCCCTCATAAGAGCCGGTGAAGAGCTTTTCAGGACTAAAGGATTTTCAGAAACAACAATCGAGGAAATTGCCGGAAAAGCCGGGGTAGCAAGGATAACCTTCTATAATTATTTTCGGACAAAAGAAGATTTAGCACTTGAGTTACTTTACGAGACAGATGAATTAACGTCTGTAAAAGTTGATGATTTTTTTGAAGCAACTCCAGGAACAGTTAATCAAATTCAGGCAATTATTACTAGTGCCGTCGAGTGGACCATAAAAAGACCGGAACTCTTCATGATCGCCGTAATAGAAAAGATGAAGCATGGACTAACGCCGGAACATCCGAACGGGAATCTCTTCCGAAGGATGATAACCGAAGCTTTCGAACGTGGTCAGATCGAGGGAGTTATAACGAGAGAAAGAAGTCCACAGGATCTTGCTCACGATATTGATGGGTTATATATGGTTCACATGGTGAGATGGTACTATTATGGCAAACAAAATGATCTCTTATCTACTCTTCTATCCGCAGTTAACACCTACTTATCAGGTGCGTTAATTAAACAGTAAAACATCTAAAAAGCTGGGGGAGGTAGAAAGTATGTCTCTTTGGGAAGCTGAAGGGTTTTGGATGCGAGATAATATTCATTGGCCGAGACCGGTACACCCACTTTTTGTCTCTTATGGACTCATTCCTGTTGAAGTCGGTTCAGCCCGTGCTTTTGAGGAATGGTCTATGCTTTCAGTTAAATATGCCTATCTTGTTCTTCATGGATATGTCTTTCAAAGTTTTGAACCCATTGGGGGAGATACTCCGCCGATTATGGAGCGGTTTCCATTCCTCTTTAATTTGTGGCGGATTAACCCGAAGCTCCGAAGCCGGGTCTTGGGTTTGGAAAAGTTTCTTAAGGAAAAAGGGTTTGAGAATCATGTCCATGCATGGAGGGATGTATGGGAGCCGGAGGCTCAGAGGCGACTCGAACCGATCCGAAGTTTTGATCGGGTAAACGCAAGTTTGGAAGAACTGGCCCATCACCTTGATCAATGCTATGACTTTTTATGCTGGGCTTGGAATCCTCATTGTAAAATTGTCGCGATCGGTATGTATTTTCGTGAGCGTTGGGTGGAGGTCTGTAAAAAACTTCTTAATTTAACGGAATTTGAAGCCTATGAGTTGATTCAGATTAATGATCCTGCAGTATTTAAGGCGACGAATCATCTCTTAACCTTGGCACGGCGTGCTGCCGCAGATCCAGAGGTTAGCGATATTTTGTCCTTACCTAGTGAAAAAGCACTCATAAGGCTATCTAATACTTGGTTTAAGAAAGAGCTCGATCAATTCTTAGATTCTGAAGGTGATCGGCCTGCGGATAGTTTTGAATTCGATCCTACGTGGAGAGAAATGCCAGAAATGGTGCTTGGGATTATTAAGGGATTAATGGAGTCTGATGACTGCCTGACCGAAGACTCTGATTTTCAAGCATACCGGCTTCAGCGAATCAATGAACTCCGCAGCACTTTAACGGGAGAGGAGCGGGAAGAGTTCGACGTCTGGCTAGAATTAGCAGAGCAAGCTCAGCCTTTATCCGAAATCCATGACTACTTGTTAATGAACGTTCCTCTTAGTCATACGCGTTATGATGCAATTGAGGCCGGCAGAAGACTCGTTCAAGAAGGTATTCTTGATTGTCCTGAGGACACTCTATTCCTATACCGGGAAGAATTACTTTCAGTCCTAAGAGGAAAATATAACCTTTCCAGCTTAAAAGGATTGGTGGCTGAGAGAAAGACAGAACACACCAACAACTTCTCGTTAGTGCCTCCACGAACCATTGGGAAAATGCCAGCCGAACCCCCTTGGAGTGTATTTCCTCCTATTGTTGCAGAGATGGGGAAGATTTTGATGAAACAAGCTTCCCTTCTTGAAGCGCCGCAGGGAGCGCAAGAGCTGTCCCCTGAGGGAGAGTTGTTTGGTACCCCAGGTTCTCCAGGAGTTGCCGAAGGACCCGTGCGAATTATTCATACGGCTGAGGAGTTCCATTTAGTTCAAGAAGGGGAGGTCCTAGTTTGTCCGTTAACTACTCCGACTTGGACGGTACTCTTTCCCTATGTGGCGGCCTTAGTTACTGATTCAGGTGGGATGTTATCCCATGCGGCGATTGTTTCCCGTGAATACAGACTTCCTTCGGTAGTCGGAACAATTAATGGAACAAAAATCTTGCATAATGGTCAACATGTTCGCGTGGACGGAGCCGCCGGCAAGGTTCAAGTTATAGATTGAAAATAGCTAATGGAGAATAATGCGATGAAATATATACGGTTACTTCAAGAATTAAAAAGAGAAGATCTATCATTAGCTGGCGGAAAAGGGGCTAATTTAGGCGAATTAGTGTCAGCAGGAATGAAAGTACCCCAGGGCTTTGTTCTGACCGTTGAAGGATACCGTCGTTGTATAACGAATGTCCATCTACCGAAAATGAACGTCAATGACTTACCGGCTTTAGAAGATGTAACGTTGAAGATTCGGATGGAAATAGAAAATGTTAACTTACCTGCTGAGGTCACAAAAGAAGTCCTAGAAGCTTATAGGAGGATGGGAAGCCCTAAAGTTGCCGTTCGTTCCTCGGCTACGACTGAAGATCTCCCCAGTGCAAGTTTTGCGGGTCAACAAGAAACTTATCTAAATATCCAAGGGGAAAGCGCAGTTCTTGATACCATAAAAAAATGTTGGGCTTCACTTTGGGCGCCCCGGGCGGTGCAATATCGTTCCTTCCAAGGATTTGGAGAGAGTGATGAGGTTGCTCTTGCTGTAGTTATTCAGGAAATGGCACCGCACGAAGTCTCAGGAGTGGTCTTTACAGTTAACCCTCTTTCAAATGACTCAGATGAAATAACCATTAATGCAGTACACGGTGTCGGGGAAACTTTGGTTCAAGGCGAAATCGTTCCTGATCAATGGTTTGCCAGACGTCCTGATGGTGCAGTTCTTAAATTTATTCCTGCTCCGAAGAAGGGGCAATCACTTTCACCCTTCATTCGTACACAGCGTCCTACCAGAGGATGTTTAACTTCCCAACAGGTTCGCGAGTTGGCCTGTCTTTGTCTTCGGATAGAAGAACATTTCAATGGAGTACCTCAAGATATCGAGTGGAGCTACGGTTTAGGGGAGTTTTACCTGCTTCAAAGCAGACCCATTACGACACTTAAGGACTTGTGATTCTGAAAAAGCAACATTGTTAAACAAGGGACTTCTTTGATTATTGTCATCTTCTTTCCATTACTTAAAGCACAGGTAGTTAGCCTGTGCTTTTAATTTTCTTGGTAAGGGAGGTGGATAAAATGCGCTAGAAAAAAAGGACACTAATGTTCTATTTCAATTTCGAACAACCATCCATGAATAAATTAATATTAAGGGAGATTAGATATTATGACACATAGCGTTCCTCCCTATTTTTTTATAATTTGCCGAACTATCGAATCCTCAAAGTTAAAAGGTAATTGCTTGCAATTGTTGAATAGGATATAAAGTAACCATTTTAAGTGCGTGAGCGGGTTTGAGGGGGATTCTTTATGGGTAAAGATTACAAAAGACTGTTGGGATCTTTAGGTATCATATTCTTATCTGTATTGCTTACCTACAAACTTCCACGCATCATTAGTAACGGTCGGCGTTTTAGGAATAGGCATAGCAATATATGTCGTATCCCGTATACGAAAAGCTAGATTCTAATAAGAATACGACATATCACAAAGGATAATTATATAACCACTGCCTAATAAAGTAGCTTAAAATAAGACTTGCAACTGTCAGTTGCGAAGGTTCAAGGTCTGTTTGGTAGAATGCAACCAAGCAAAATACTAAACTAAAAGCAACAAACAGGAGGTGGTCTTTACGACTTTTGGAGAAAAACTACAAATACTAAGAAAATCAAAAGGTATGTCTCAGGAAAAACTAGCGGCACAAATTACCGTATCAAGACAAGCCATTTCGAAGTGGGAACAAGGTGAGTCATTGCCAGACACAGATAATGTCATTCAGTTAAGCAGGTTATTTAGAGTGTCTATTGATTACTTGCTTAATGATGAATTTCAAAGCGATAATGATATACCTGCCGTAAAAGGGAATAGCGTTTATTTGAATAATATTTACCATAAAAGATTACTAGCGATAACAGCCATCATAATTGCTAGTATTGGGGCGGTTGGTATTCTTGTTGTATGGGTACTTTCCACGATGATAAAGGTCCCTGTTACAAAATCTCAAGTAATGCCAGACGGAACAATAACATATTATGGAGGCGGAGATATTCTAGGATACAATTTTTGGGCTTTCATTTCGGAGTATAGGCTGATGGCAATTTTCTGGATACTGTTAGTTTTTCTGATTGCAGGTATAGCTTTGCTTCTTAAAAGATTTAAAAAATATAGTAAGAAAACAGGAAAAGACGGGTAAGTTCCTTATGAGCATAATCTTTAGGTGCTTATATATCACATTTCACTAATTTTATGCCGCGGGAGTCTTAGGCACCGTTTAAGGCAGCGCTGTCCTTGGCGCGGGTGGAAATCCTGGGGTATTGCTTCGCGGTAGTAGGAAAATGATCATTAAGAAGAAAAGACAGTGAAATTATTATAAATTGTATAACGAAAGTCCCTACCATTTGGCAGGGACTTACTTAATAATTTAAATGCCTTGTTTTGCAGATGTAACGGTAATCTCTAATACTCTGCTTAAAAACGAGAATTTTTCTTTCATCATATCATACTCTGGACCAGATTCCAGGTATTTAGCAGTTCCTTCTACAACAAATCCTGTTCCTTGATAATCTTTGTAGCCTAATACTTCTTTGCTACCTAAAGCCATCTTGATTTTATTATTGGCATTTACATTTTTTTCTGTTTTACGGAATCCATACGCTGGAATTAATATCCTTTCATTATCAGTAACGACTAAATACGTATTCCAAGTGTTAGCAATGTGTGGTTCAGGTGAATCTCCCCATGATACCACGGTAACTACGCCTTCATGCTTTAATACATCATGAAATTTTTCCGTAAGCATTTCTAAATATCCTCCTTGTATTAAATAATATACGTTATCTTTTTTAGACTTCAAGCAAAGAAATTATTCCTCTTAAGTATATTATAGATAACTGTTATCTGCAATTCATTATAGCTTTATCTTTTTGAAAGTCAATATTAAAAAGAATATTATAGATAAATAATATCTATAATATTGCCAAATAGGTATTTAAATTGATATTATTATTTCTATAAAATCGCTTTGGGGAGGTTGGTTTTCATTGCAGTTTTCTATCGGTGTTGAGTACGCATTGCATTGTCTATTATATATGGTAGATATTCCGTCAGGAAAATCTATCGGAATTAAGGATTTAGCCACATATCAAGGAGTGTCAGAAAGTTATCTATCAAAAGTATATACAAAATTAAGAAAATCAGGCATTGTCAAATCAATTCCAGGTGTAAATGGAGGATATGGGTTAGCCCGTAATCCTGAAAACATTACATTTTGGGATATAGTTGAAGCAGTAGAAGGAAGTTCATCGTTATTTCAATGTACAGAAATTAGGCAAAATGAACTTTTATTAGATAAGGATAATTTACCTGATACGCATACAAAATGTCCTTGTTTGATAAAAGTTGTAATGCTAGAGGCAGAAGACCAGATGAGACAGTACCTACAGAATAAGACTTTAGGATGGTTACATGAGCAAGTAAAGAATAAGATTCCTGAGGAACATTCAAAAAAGACGATTGAATGGTTTAACAATATTAAGTCAAGGCAAGTTTAAGAAGCTCAGAAATAGAGCTCATTATAACGTGCGTAATTGAAATGTTTCGTAAATGTCCAGAACGTTAATGCGTACTTTTCCTATTTTGTGCAGTTAGTCAGGACGTATAATTTAGCCACAAAGGAGACTGGAAATCATGCCACAAATTATTCCGATTAGGGATTTGAAAAACACAAGTGAGATTTCTCGAATGTGTCAAGCGTTCGACGAGCCGATTTTTATTACCAAAAATGGTTACGAAGATATGGTTATTATGAGTATGAAATTATATGAAGAAAAAATGTTCATGCTCGACGTATATAGTAAACTTATTGCTGCTGAGGAACAAATAACGGAGGGCAAAATACTTGACGGTGAGGCTTCTTTAAAAGAAATAAGAGAGAAAATCGGAAAATCGAGAGCACCGGAAAGTATGCTTCGGCTACGGGAAAATCTGGTTGCAGCAGAGGAAGGCCGGTTGAATGGAAAGCCGTCCCATTCCATTGATGAGGTCTCAGATATGATGAAAGCTGCCGTCCAAGAGGTACTAGATGGACAGCGAAAATAAACGGTGCACCGTAGTTATTTCTGATGAGTGCCAGCAAATATTGGTATCTTAGGCACGGTTTCTGGCACAGGTTAGTGGGCATGCCGCCATGCGTTTAATTGAAAACTTTCAGGTAAGGGCAAAGTCATTGGAACAATTTCAGGAAAGAAATCCATGGCTGATAGACCCGCTGATTCCGCCTGAAAAATACCGAAAACTCTTGTTCGAGAAATGGTATCTTCTGATCTATCTGATCAAGGAAAACACTGTGTATGTGGACGCGGTTGTAGACACCCGCCAAGACTATGGCTGGTTATTGTAAAATGGGTACTGTCACTTAATGATATAAGCGGCGGTACCCATTTTAGTGTCCTTATTACAGCCTCAGTTATCCTGCAGCCAGCGTTCTAGGAAGCTATCTCTGCTTACCCAGACAAACTTCGGGTCGCCCAGACGTGTCATTTGGTGTGCTGTGCCCTGGGGACTGTAAACACGCATGATCATTCTTTGTATCGTACCGATCCAGCGAACGGAAAAATTCGCGGGAATCTCCTGAACATTAAAGCCTAACCCCTTAATACCGCGGTTAAGTAAGGTAACACCGCCCAAAACACGGATATCTTGATAATCAGGATTCTTGGCGATATAGTCGGCGAGCAGGGGAAGAGAACCGCGAACGCGGCGCAAGGCTTCGATGGCTATTTTTTGTGAATCGGTCTGCATCATCTGTAAACGGGCATTATCTAAATGGAGTTCACCGATAATATCTCCGTCTTGAGCCCAAATTACCCCTTGTTCATCCTTAAGATCCGGCCCGTGATATTTACTTTTGGAGATCCTAAATAGACTTGCAGCATTAATTCGAGTGATCTTGTTTTGATGAGCATAAAAGTTCTCCCATTTTTCCCAGAGACGGTAAACAAGGCGGCGGAGCCAAGTCCAATCGGGAAGATTAAGGGGAAGAATAGGAAGTTTCCTTTCGGCGGGAATTCTTTTCAAGAGCAGTTCAACGGCTTGTAAGGTGTTTTCTGGGGCTCCGGCCCCTCCGCCGCTGTCATGCATAACGATGATTCCACCCTCTCGAATGGCGTTCAAAATATGCTTGGCGATTTGTTCGGGGTTTTTTTGAACATCCCAGTCGTGGCCTTCGGCATTCCAAAGGATGGCCTTTTTTTTATGAGATTTCAGCCAAAAAAAGGTGAAAAGATTAAACGTTCCCCACGGGGGGCGAATCCACTGAATCGGTTTACCGGTGATGCGCTCTAGAGTAGATATACCTTCAGTCCAGGACTGCCAAGTTTTCCAGGGACTTATAAACCAAGCATATTTATGAATTTGACAGTGGGAGCCAATTTGATGACCGCGTGCCGCGATCTCTTGAACAAGTTTCGGATGTAGAGCAGCCCTTTCGCCGACAAGAAAAAAAGTAGCTTTAACGTGATAACGGTCCAGTAGATCGAGGAGCCGTGGCGTATATAATGGGTCAGGACCATCGTCAAAGGTTAAGGCGACTCCGGGCCGGTATTGTCTTTTCCAGGCTCCGATTCCCAGCCGATGGAGAAACACATCGGGAATTACCGTATAGATAAAGAGGATAAGAAGGATAATGATAAGAGTAATTTTCCAACTCATGCTTTGGGTTCCCTTCTTTTATTTATTCCTTTTGGGGTTCCATCTTATTTTTGATATAGGTGACGAATATGGGGATCAGGGAGACGACAATGATCCCCATGATGACTAAGCTGAAATTGTTTTTCACAAAAGGAATGTTTCCAAAGAAATACCCGCTGTACAGGGCGATGCTGACCCAAGCGATGCCGCCGATGGCATTAAACCGAATAAACCGGGAATAAGGCATTGAACCCACACCGGCAACGAAAGGTGCAAAAGTGCGGATGATCGGGATAAAACGGGCAATAATGATCGTGGCACCACCATGCTTATGAAAAAAGGCTTCAGTGCGATCAATGTATTCTCTCTTTATAAAACGGATATCTTCATGGGCGGTGACTTTATCCCTCAAGAAATGTCCAATCGTGTAATTGACAGTATCGCCCAAGATAGCCGCGATACAAAAGACAAGGAAAATCGGGATAATTCCTATGGAACCTACTGACGCCAAAGCTCCTGTAGCAAAGATAAGCGAGTCACCCGGTAGGAAGGGGGTAACGACAAGACCCGTTTCGCAAAAAATAATGACAAAAAGGATTAAGTAGATATAAAGACCATATTCATTCATATAATAACCCAAGTGCTGATCCAAGTGGAGAAAAATATTAACAAAATTCATAAGGACACTCATTCTATTGCTCCTTTGTGTGTATTCGTTTGTTTGCTTAATAAATAGCTGACTCCCCATAAAGCGAGAAGTGCAGCAGCGCCGACTATGAGCCAAATCCAGGTTGATTTGGACACACCCTGATAAATAAGCGCGGTTCCCAGATAATAGGGGATGATCGATAAAGCCGCTGTCCAGATATAGGGCCAAAGTTTTACAGAAGGTAAAACGCCGGCGATATAGTTCACCGCAAAAGCCGGAATGGGGAGAAGACGGGCAATAAATAATCCTAAAGTGCCTTTTCCTTCAATCCAGTGATCCACCATTTCAAAACGTTTGGGGGTAATCAAGTGCATGAAGAAGCTTTTACCGTAATAACGTGCAAGATAATAGATGACACCGGAGCTTATAATTGAACCTAACCAGGCGTAGAGTGTTCCCCAAAAGAGGCCGTAAATCTTAAGCAGGAGAATAAGGAACCCTTCGGAAGGTATTGGAGTCATCGTGAGCGCTCCGATGAGGAGGATGGCAAACAAAATACCGCCGATCCCCCAGAGTTGGATCAGAGCAGAAAGCTGACCTTGACGGTCGAGATAGAAGAAGAGGATAATCAACGCGGTCGAGAGGATAAGGATTAAGGAGAGCCCAATATAATTTTTGGTCTTGTTTTTTTGAACTTCCAAGTTATTTATCACCTCTATTGATTTAATAATCAATCAATCTTATTCCCGCAGCGGCCGCAATAGATGTCCCCTTTACTGATCAACGCCTTACAATAGGGACACGCTTTATTAATTTCGGTTCCGCAAAAGCTGCAGAATAAATTGCCTTTATTTTGTAAAGCTCCGCATTTATGGCAGGTTAAATTATTTTGATTATAAATGAGATAAACAATAAGTCCAACCAAATTGGTTATTAAAATAAGTAAACCCCATAATGAAGCGTTTAACTTTTTTCGTCCCGCATCCTTATAAACCCAAAGTGCCAAACCTATCCAATAGAAGGCTAAGATCAATCCGAGTATGACACCCGTTAACCCAAGAAGAGTTTCCGCATTCGGTATGGGATTAGCTGTCCTGATCATAAGAATTTTGTTTTGGGTGCTTCTGTCGATTAAATAGTTCAGTAATAAGACCTGTTTGGAATTAAAGTCGGTTTCGCCGGACAATTCGTCTTCAATTGACCGACTCACTTCTTGTTCCTTTTGGATATAATCTTTATTCAAGATCATATTTTCAGCTTTTACAACCTTAAAAAGCATATTGGGATTATCCCTATCCTGCAGATAGCCGCTTCTCATTCCATAGGGGACCAATTGCAGCTTTTCCTTATCATCGATAAGGTTATTATTCGCTTTAAAAAGAATTGTATTATCTTTATCCAAAATAATGACGTTATCGATGTCCTTAGAACTTGCAGCCAGATTTTGTAATTGGTTTTTTAACGGATCAGTGATCCCTTCTTTCTTAATACTTTCGGCTATCCTTTGATAATTCGCAACCATTGTGATTTTATCGCGGGCAACATACGCTATACTTGATAAGCAAAGGATTAAAAGAATCCCGGAAATGATCAGGTAAGTCGAAGTTGCCTTTTTGAAATTGAGCTTTTCTATAAAGTATTCAAACTTGTTCATCGCAATATTCCTCCCCGATTAAAATTAAGTACGAATGGGATTAAAAGAGAAAAGGCCAAAGCCTGATAAAGCCAATAAATCAATAAGAAGTTTACGTTAAATACTTTAAAAATGGCTTGTAAGAAAAACGAAAAGAAAATGAGCAGGCAGCTCAGCAAAAAAATGTTCTGTAAGCGCCTCTCTTTCTGTTTTTCTTTAAGCTCAATACACTTAAGATCGATTTCCCTATCCAAGGAAGCGAGTAAAACCGCTGTTGCTCTTTGATCAATATCTTTCATCGTCATCACCTTTTCCCCATTTTTTTCTTAACTTAACAATTCCGTTATGAATTCTGCTTTTTATCGTTTTCGGTTCAACGTGAAGTGCTTCGCCGATTTCTTTTAGACTTAAACCTTCGATATACTTCAACTTTATGGCTATCCTTTGTTCCTCCGGAAGCCCCTCGAGGTCAGCTAAAATGTTTTGGCTATCTAATTTGTTAATAACTGTATCCGCTACCCGGGTATTAACATCCTCAATATCGAACGTTTCGGAAATAGGAACGTTTTGCATCGTTCTTTTTTCTTTTCGAAAATAGTCCAAGCCGGTATTCTTAGCGATCGATATGATATAAGTAGAGAATTTGGCCTGACCTGCCGGGTCAAATTTCTCAATATTGCGGATAACTTTTAAAAACGTTTCCTGGGTTAAGTCTTCGGCAATCTGATCGTTTTGAGTTGTTTTGACAAGGAATTTATAGACATAGGGGTGATAGCGGCTGATCAGAACTTGGAAGGCCTCTTTGTCCCCTTGCTGGCACTTCTTTATTAAGGTGTTGTCCTCCACAATCTGCGATCACCCTCGATCTTTACCGATTCTGCATAATCATTATAGCTATTACACGTTTTAAACCCCAAAAAGTTTTAATTGCAACCAGACTCTTTTTTTGACGTGTAATAAACGTACCGGTGCTTAATGTTGTATATCATCAACTGTTCTAGGGAAAAATATAAGGACTATACCTAAAGCAAAAAAGTATATAAGTCATTTCAAGCGAGGGAGGTTCGCGGGATGAGCCAATTACGTGTATTAGTTATATCAGCCAAGTTTGGCTGCGGACACGTTAAAGCAGCCGAAGCGGTTATCGAAGCTTTAAAAGATAAGAAACCCAATGCAGAGATTATTCATGTCGATTTTGGGGCCTTTTTGAATAAAACCTTAAACTCAATGATAAGAATCACTTACATCGATATGCTTAAATATACGCCTAAACTATGGGGGAGATTCTATTACAAGACATCGGAGATCTCACCGGGTTCCATATTTCAACGTTTTTTAAATGGTTTGGGCCGCCGTGAACTTCTCAACTATATTAATACTTTACAACCTGACCTCATCATATGTACGTATCCGACGATAGCAGGTGTTCTTGCACAGCTTAGGGAAAAACAAGAACTTATTATTCCTTTGGTTACGATTGTGACGGATTATGCGATTCATAGTCAATGGGTTCATTTTGGAATTGATTTATATATTGTCGGTTCCCAAGACGTCGCCGAGGGTTTAGTCAATCGAGGAATTGATCCGGATCGTATTAAAATTACAGGAATTCCGGTTAGTCCTAAATTTGAAGGCGAGTTGAATCGGTCGGAGTTAATTAACAAGTTGGGGTTTAACCCGAATCAACCCACGATTTTGGTCATGGGCGGGGCTTACGGCGTTTTAGACAATGCGGCACGAATCTGTCAAAGGATTAATGAATATAAAACGCCTATCCAGTTGATTATGGTTTGCGGGAGGGATAAACGGTTATACCGCTCTTTGCAACCGATGGCCCAAAAGCTGAAAAATAAGGTATTACTTTTAGGCTTTGTGCAAAATGTTGAGGAACTTATGACGGTTTCGGATCTGGTGATCACTAAAGCCGGCGGTCTAACGGTAACGGAAGCCTTAACGAAAAAAATACCGATGGTCATTTATAAACCTATACCGGGCCAAGAAGAAGAAAATGCGAACTTCCTAAAAAGGGTTGGAGCCGGCAGAATCGCCGGGACCGAGGAGGAACTGGATCAAATCCTCAGTGCTCTTATTGTGAATCAAGAGGAAAGGAAAAAGATGTCCCAAGCTGCTTCAAGCGCTATACCCGGTCATGCCGCCGAAAAGGCCGTAAACTTCATGCTTGAGTTAATTAGCGATTGGGATAGGATACAAAAGGTTTCTTAGTTCAAGGGCATGCAAAAGGAAGGCCAGAAAAAATATCTGGCCTTCCTCTTTCTAGGGACACTTTCGAGAATCAACGCTTGGATAATAATTTCAGGGCGGGAACCAACGCTTCGGCTGCTTCAGCTCGTGTTGCATTTTGGTAGGCTCCGATGATTTTGGTATCCTCGGGGAACATTCCTAATCCCCAAGCCAGGGCAACATATCCTAGCTGGTTATCGGGTATTGCTTGGGCGTCGTCAAAGGGGACATGGTAAATATTTCTAATTTCTGCGGAATCTTTCATGTCAACGAACCGAATCATGATTTTGGCTAAGAGTAACCGATTAATCGGCGAAGAAGGAGAGGCTACTTCTCCTTTTTCGATCCACCCTTGATTAACCGCTTGGTCGAGAACTTCCTGATCTTTGTAAGAGGGGATGTTCGGCGCGTTTCGAGTGGCGATTAACATGGCCCTAAAAAGTGATCCGGCGGTTATGACTTCATTGGGATGAAATTCATTGTCATATTCGCCCAACAAACCGGCAGTTCCTAAAAGACGAATTTGACTTTCAGCGGGATTTCCCTTGATATCCGTAAACTCATGGGAACGAATCCACTCCGACTGGCGAAGCCCATTCCAGTCAAGAAATTCTCCGGTATGGGCATCAAGCGTACTAAAAGGCGTTTGATCGGAGCGGGGCACATAAACTAGCTTCGTTATTGCTTGATCCGGGTCGGTGGAAAGCGTGGTATAAGCTAACATGAAGGGATGCTGTTCTAAGAAAAGATCCGCCGCTTTCTGGAGATCAAGAATATTATCGGGCTTTTCAAAATCAAAATCGGACCACATCAATTGGTAGCTTACAATATTTTTGGAAACGGGATCAATGGTTATATACATGCCATTGCGACTAAAACGAATACCATTCACGACTTGAGAGAAGTTGAAAGATTCAAAGGGATTGCTAGAGATAAACCCTGGGTCACTGGATTCAACTTGTGAGAAACGCTGGGGTTGGACCTTTTGCAGAAACTCTGTTGATATTTTTAGAGCCTCTTCACGCGATATTTTGGAGGATGGAGAGGTTGGCATCGGAAAAGGAGAAGTTCGACTGAATCCGATCAGTTCCCCTGTTTTGGCATTGATTTGAAGATGCAACATATCACTCGGCCCTTGAGGATTCGTTCTGAGCTGCCAATCTAAGCTCCAATTATTTCCCTGATAAGGATCGAAAGAAAGATGAGCCCCCCCCAACGTATAATCCTTTGGAATTTCAACCCACTGTTTAGCGGCCTCCACGGCCTCATCCTTGGTTAGCAGCGTTTCATCGTTTTGGGGATCATTAACCTCATCTTTCGTCGGCCTCTTCATTTCCGGAAGGGAACCGGCGGATGTGGTGACACCATAGCCGGATATTTTCTTTTGCGGTTCCTTTAGATCCTCCGCGGTCATCGGCTTTCCTGTCAAAGCATCAATGGCACCGCCGTAGATATATTTTGGACTGAATTGATAGACTAAAGAGGCGTGTTGCTTGGCTTGTTGCTTTTCCGATGGCGTGTTTTCCCGGGGTTTATACGGTGCAAAGTATTGGAGTTCGAGCATTGGAGATTGTCTAAAGACCGTATTCGCCTGATCTGCGGAGATGATATTTTCAGGCTTGGGAAAGTCCGATGTTTTCGTCCAGTTTAAACGATAGCCGATCGCTTGACCATTATCCGCACGAACGTCAACGGTCACACCGTTACTTAAAAAAGGAATTCCGTTGACTTTTCTAACCCATCGAAAGGTGTAGCTTAAGGCATTGCCCTTGCTGATCTGAAAAAGGTCCTGGGTAGATTGCAGCTCTAATTCGGGAAGGTATGGACCGGCTAAACGTTGAACGAGTTGGGTGGCCGTTAATTGGGCGTCTTCTCTTGAGACTCCGGGAATCCAGGACCCGCGCCTATTTGGGAAGGGGCGATCAAAAACGTTCATACCCGTAATCTCACCGGTTGAAACATTGATTTGAACCTGAAAATTCCCGGCCCCATCTGTCGAGTTCCAGTTCAAATAATAATACTGCTCGTTATTCATTTCACCAAAACCTGTATTGAACTGACTATAATTATTTGGGATATCAAAGTTGGCTTTGGCTATTTCGACGGCTTTGTCTAAGGAGATGGGATGGTTAACCTGTACCTCTTGCTTAGAAATCGTTGCAGGAATCTCCGCCCCCAGGGCGGAAACAGGGAAAAAAGTATTGGCCATGATCAAAGATACCGTAACCAAGGGGACCGCGCACCGGAAGACTTTTCTCATAAAACCCTATCCTTCCTTTCTACCAAAACATAACAAAATTAATGATATATGGTTTTTCGCCATTGCGGTTGTAGATTCCTCCTTTTTCAAAATATTCTATTTATATAAAGGCTTTTGCGATGGACAGCATTCAAGCGTAAAGTATAATATAATGAAACTTATAGAAGAGTTCTAAAAACAGATACAAGGGAGCGATTAGGGTGGAGACGATTCGTGAACGGACAGAACGCGAAGAGCAGGAGCGTTTATCACCATACGCAGCTAAAAGTGCACAGGCTACACGTGAACATGAGGAGACCGAATGTACGATCCGGACCAAATTTCAACGGGATCGGGATCGAATTTTACATAGTAAGCCCTTTCGTCGGCTGAAGCATAAAACCCAGGTCTATATTGCCCCTGCGGGAGATCATTATCGGACACGTATGACACACAGCTTGGAAGTGTCACAAATATGCCGGACGATCGGGCGCGGGCTTAAACTGAATGAGGATTTGATTGAGGCGATCGCGCTTGGACATGATGTCGGACATACACCATTCGGTCATGTCGGCGAAGAGGCTTTGCGAAAGATTATCGGGCATTTTGAGCATAACGAACAATCCATCCGCGTTCTTACGTGTTTAACGAGGGAAGGAAAAGGATTCAATCTAACCAAGGAAGTGTTAGACGGCGTTCTCAATCATACAGGAGCAGGGATTCCCTTTACCTTAGAAGGTCAAATCGTCAAGACCGGGGATAGGATCGCTTATCTTTGCCATGATTATGATGATGCTTTGCGGGCAGAACTATTGGTCCCCGGTGACCTCCCCGAAAATGTCCGCCTCGTCATAGGGCAGACCCCGAGTCAGATGATTTCAGCGATGGTGGTGGATATGATTGAAAGCTCCCAAGGGCAAGACCGAATTTATCAATCACCGCGCGTCCATGCGGCGATGCAGGAATTTCGCAGGTTTATGTTTACCTGTGTTTACGGCAGCGAAACATTGAAAGAGGAACGGCGTAAAGGCGAATATGTGGTTCAGGCGCTGTTTCATTACTATTTTGAGCACATCGAGCAGCTTCCTAATGATTATTTAGCCTTAGACGGCGAGGATAGGACACGTGCCGTTGTCGATTATATTTCAGGACTTACGGACAACTATGCGATCTCCCAGTTCGAAAATTTCTTTGTACCAAGGCATTATTCTAATGCTTATTAATATTTATTCCGATCTGTTATTGTGATTCAATTGAGCATTGAGAGCCGGTATCCTTCCAGAAGAGAAGGGCCGGCTGTTATTTTTGCTAACGGAATAGCGTCAGATCTAATAAACAGCATATTATTGAAAGATACTGCATATAAAACTGTACAAACGTGCATAAACGTGATATAACAAAGCAAGGGAGGTGTTGAGTATTTTCGCTGAGGAACGTCAAGAGCAAATTCTTGCAAAGGTAAGATCGCTGGGAAGAGTCCTAGCCAAAGACCTTGCGGAAGAATTTCAAGTTTCCATTGATACGATACGCAGGGATCTCACCACAATGGAAGAAAAAGGCCTGCTCAAAAGAACGCATGGAGGAGCCGTGCCTCTATCAAAGGTGAGAAGATTCCCGATGGATGAACGGATTCGATACAGTGAAGGAACAGAGCATCAAAACGCAGTAGCAAAGCTTGCCGTATCTTTTATTGAGCAAGGTGACACCCTATTTATCGGTGGGGCCAGCATTCACTATATTTTACTGAAGTATCTGCCCGTTGACAGGGAGTATACAGTCATTACCAATTCACTTGTTATTGCTGAAAAATTGAAGCACTATAGCAATATTGATACCTATATCGTCTGCGGCAATGTCAAAAGTGAAGAAGGTATTGTTGATCCGATGGCGACGGAATTTATCAGAACCTTACGGATTGATACGGCTTTTTTAACCGGCGGCGGAATTTCTGCCAAACACGGACTGAGCAGTTCAACTCCGGAAGGAGCCATTTTTCAAAGAGCGGTAGCTGAAGTCTCTCATCAAACAATCTGCCTGGCGAATTTCGACAAAGTGGGAACAGAATTTTTCGCGCGAACGATTGATTTAAGAGACTTGGATATTCTTATTACGGATTGGGAAGCACCGGATGAAGAAATTGAGAAAATCCAAAAGTTAGGTGTTAAAATCGTTATTGCTCAAGAGAATTAAATTAAGAAAGGATACATAAAATGAAAGTCAAATTTTATGATTCAAGCCGGGAGTATCACGAGAAAAAAGATGAATTCAATCAGGCGATTCAGTCCGTTCTTGAAAAGGGAAATTTTATCCTCGGCAACCAAGTGGCAGAGCTTGAAAATGAAATCCAGAACTATTGTCAGGTGAACTATGCTGTTGGGGTAGCATCGGGAACTGACGCACTCACCATAGCGTCGGATATTCTGGGGTTTAGTGATGGGAAAGAGGTTATTACTTCGCCATTTACTTTTCTGGCCTCAGCTTCTTGTATTTCAAAGCATAAAGGACGTCCCGTTTTTGTGGATATCGATGAAGAGACCTTTGGAATTGATGTGAATAAGATCGAAGAAAAGGTTAACGCCAATACAGTCGGAATCCTGCCGATACACTTGTTTAACCAGATGGCCGATATGGATCAAATTATGGATATCGCCAACCGGCACCAGCTAAGGGTGTTGGAAGATGCCGCAGAAGCCTTTGGTATGCGCTGGAAGGGCAAGGGCAGCGAATATAAGCATTCCGGAACGATCGGTGATTTTGGGGTCTTTTCATTTTTCCCGACCAAAACCCTTGGCGGCTATGGTGATGGGGGAATGATCATTACGAATAATGCGGAGCTTGCCCAAAAAGCCAAACAATATCGGGTACATGGGGCTTCCAAGAAATACTTCTATGATAACGTCGGTTATAATTCGCGCTTGGATACTCTTCAGGCTTCGGTATTATTGATCAAGCTGAAATATATTGATGAGGCAATCCGTAAGCGTGAGAAGATTGCTCAACTGTACATGGATCGCTTAAGTGACTGCGAAAATATTAAGTTCCCGAAAATTAAAGGGGAGCAAAAATCCGTTTACTATGTGTTTAACATATTGGCCGAAAGGCGGGATGAACTTGCCGCATATTTAGCTGAAAATGAAATCGGATATAGCATTTATTATCCTCGTCCCCTTCATGTCCAAACCTGTTTTAAGGATTTAGGGTATAAAAAAGGAGACTTCCCGGTTGCCGAGAGGATAGCGAATGAGATCATTGCCCTACCGATCTATCCCGAACTAACAACGGATGAAGCCGAGTATGTCTGCGCGAAAATTAAAGCGTTTTACAAGAAATAAAAGCTCAATGTGAGAAGTGTAAGATAAGAAAGGAAGTTGAAGATAATGCTTAAAAAAATACCGTTTTCCCCGCCGGATATTACTGAAGAAGAAATTGCTGCCGTTTCGGAGGTGCTGCGCTCCGGTTGGATTACCACCGGTCCGACGACAGCTAAATTTGAACAAGAATTAGCAGCCTATAGCGGGACGAAACATGCCATTGCTTTAAACAGTGCGACAGCCGGCATGGAATTGATCTTGAAGGTTTTAGGCATCGGCGGGGAGGACGAAGTGATCACCACGCCTTATACCTATGCCGCAACTTCGAATGTCCTTGTCCATCGCGGAATAATGCCGACCTTTGTGGACGTAAAGAAAGACAGCTTCTTAATCGATGAACAAAAGATTGCGGATGCCATCACGCCGAAAACGAAGGCAATTATGACAGTGGACATTGCCGGAGTGCCAATGGATTATGATGCCGTTCGCAAGGTCCTGAAGGATAAAAATCGCGAAGATATTGTTTTGATCTCTGACTCCGCTCATTCCTTTGGGGCAGAATATAAAGGACAAAAGGTCGGGGGACAGATGGACTTTCATGTATTCTCGTTTCATGCCATCAAGAACCTCACGACAGCAGAAGGCGGAGCCATAACATATAACGACAATTGCTTTAGAGGCAAGGAAGATTTGTATAAAGAAATGAAATATACATCCTTGCAAGGCCAAACGAAGGATGCCTTTTCGAAAATGCAAGCCGGTGCGTGGAAATATGATATCGTCACTGATGGCTTCAAATGCAACATGACCGATATTATGGCTGCGATCGGCCGGGTACAGCTCAAGCGTTATGAAGGAATGTTACGAAAAAGGGCCCAGATTCATGCGGCATACAACCAAATTCTCGGTTCTAAGGAATGGGCGATTCTTCCCTTTGAAAAGAATGATGAAATTCAAACCAACTATCATTTATATACCTTAAGGCTAAAGGGCTTTAGTGAAGAACAAAGAAATCGGGTCATTTCCATGATGGGCGAAAAAGATATTGCCACTAATGTCCACTTTATGCCGCTGCCGATGTTTACACTCTATCGGAACTTTTATACGATTCGCGATTATCCCAATGCCTATGCCCAGTATGCCAATGAGATTACCTTGCCGCTGTATTCCAAGCTATCGGTTGAAGATGCTGAATACGTTGCCCAAGAGCTGATCAAGTGTGTTGAAAGGATTTAGATGCAGGATGAACAATAATCCTAAGTTAACAGGTCCGATCGTTCTTGTTCGCGGTGCGGGAGAACTGGCAAGCGGTGTAGGTTGGGCTCTCGCCAAAGCAGGTTTTAGAGTGCTGATGACAGAAGTTGAACGCCCTTTAATGGTACGATGGCCGGTGAGTTTTGGAACTGCGGTCGAAGAAGGGCAATGGAGTGTGGAGGGGATCGTCTCGCGGCGAGTATCCGCACCGGAGGAATGTGAAAAGCTCTGGGAAAAGGGGGAAATCCCCATTTTGATAGACCCGCAGTTGAACGTATTAGTTGGTCTTCAACCCGAGGTTCTAGTCGATGCCATTCTGGCTAAACGCAATCTGGGAACGCAGATGCAGATGGCTCCGCTCACCATCGGTCTTGGACCGGGTTTTACAGCGGGAATAGATGTTCACCTTGTGATCGAGACAAACCGCGGACATAACCTTGGGCGGATTTTCACCACCGGAACTGCCGAACCGAATACAGGAGTCCCGGGAGATGTGGCGGGCTATAGCCGGGAACGCGTTGTTTATTCACCCCATGCAGGCGTATTTCAAGCCCAACGTAAAATCGGCGAACAGGTTGCGGCGGGCGATCTCTTAGGAACAATCGGGGAGGAGAAGACACCTGTGACTTCCTCTCTCAATGGTGTATTGCGTGGTCTGCTGCGGTCAGGCGTTTATGTTGATCAACACGTCAAGGTAGGGGATGTCGATCCGCGGGGAAATAAAGAATACTGTTGGAGCATCTCAGAAAAGGCGCGGTCAATCGGAGCGGCGGTTGTGCTTAGTATTTTGGAGTACAAACATAAGCTGTAAATGGCTTAGACTTATTGAGAAAAAACTTCAGATAAAGAAAACGGGACTGTTGCAAAAAACAGTCCCGTTTTCGTGGTGAACCAGTCCCAGAGCGCCGGAGTACGTGAGTCTCCGGTGACGAAACTCCCCACTGGAGAGTTTCGCCGAAGTCGCCTGCTTATAAGAAAGCTTCAGACGGCAAAGGGATTCACGCCCGAAGGTACGGATATGCGCGAAACTACACGACCATGGGCTTTACGATGCCCCTTTTTTAACAAGGGCTTTTGCCCTTATTTTTTGATTAAACTCTCATCTCGCGTAAGAGGGCTTGAGGTATCGACTTCTCCAAGGATAGCAATCGTTTTTTCCCCGTTTAAGAGAAATTCTACACTTTGAATATTCGGCAGCGCAGTTAAGGTGTTGACAATGCTGTAGAGAGTCATCAATTCTCCGGTACCGCCTCCCTTAAAATTGGACTTGAATTCTTTGGAGAGGTTGATTGTAGCGACACCGTTCTTAACCGAAGAACTCAGTAATTTCGTTCCCGAAGGGAGGACTTGCTCAAGACCGTTTGGAGGATTGCGAAATTCATCAAAAATCGCGGGTATAATTTCTCCGTTATTGACCTTAAGCGAACGCTGAACAGGAGCTAGACCGCTGGCATCCGATGTTGGAAAGTAGAGCGTTACATTCGTGGCTTGTGCAGTGTCCGACGGCGTAGAAGTATTCCCGGATGACGGGTTTTCATTAACATCGGTATTTTCCTGTTGTGTTGTTTTATCACTTTGGGTTTTAAGGTTGCTCGTGCCACAACCGGTTATCCCCACCATCATGATGAGGAGGGTGATAAGAATTATGGCGAGTGGCCGTGACTTTTTTAACATTAAATTTCCGCCTTTCATATGTAGTGAAGAATTATCCGATATCCGATTTAATTGTTTAAGATATTTTAACATGTTTTAGAGACGAAGTTAACTTTAAAAATAAAGTCGAAAGAAGGAGGAGATAAGAGAAAGGAGAGAGAATACTAAAACAATCTAAAAATCGGTCTAAAATTCAGTTTTCTTTAATATATGAGGGGATTCGCAAATTTGGATTTTATCGTGGCTAAAAAGAGGAATCCGCGGATTTTTGGCGAAGAATTGAACATAAGGCTTGACATTCAAAGTAAATTGTGGAACGGGTGGCGAACAACAGTCTGTGGATTATAGAATACCCGAAGATATCGTTGAAGACATTAGAATACATTCAGATATTGTTGAAAACATCTCGGAATACGTTTCTTTACAACGTAAAGGGAAAAATTATCTAGGCCTTTGTCCTTTTCATTCAGAAAAGACCCCGAGTTTTACGGTGACACCGGACAAACAGATGTTCTACTGTTTCGGCTGTCATGCTGGGGGGAATGTATTTTCATTTCTGATGAAGAAAGAGAACTGGAGTTTTCCTGAAACACTTGAACACTTGGCTCATAAATACGGGATAATGCTCCCTGAAAAGGAACTCTCACCTCGTGAGAAGGAGCACCAAGCGCACAAGCATCGTTGGGAAGAGCTTAATGAGTTGGCCACACTTTACTATCATGATATTCTAATGAATCGTCCCGAAGGTGAACCCGGCAGGCAGTATTTTGCAAAACGGGGAGTGGGCCCTCAAACACTGAAAGCATTTCGGCTTGGGTATGCACCGGATCGTTGGGAGGGATTACTTGAGACACTTGCATCACGTGGAGTCCGTCCTGAGGAATTAGCAGAGGCTGGTCTAGCCATTGAAAAAAAGAACACTGAAGGTAATGTTAATCGGGGATATTATGACCGTTTTCGGAATCGTGTTATATTTACCATTTTAGATTCACGACAAAAGCCGATTGCCTTTGGAGGTCGTGTGCTTGATGATTCCTTGCCCAAGTATCTAAACTCACCGGAAACAACGTTTTTTAGCAAAGGACATCATTTATATGGAATGGACAAGGCTTATCAAGGCATTCGTGAATTTGAATTCGCGTTGTTGGCTGAAGGGTATATGGATGTCATTGCTTTGCAACAAGCGGGTTTCACAAATGCGGTTGCCTCTTTAGGAACGGCGCTTACAAAAGACCAAGCGAGGCTTTTAAGACGATATACAAGGCGTATCGTTGTGGCTTATGATTCAGATCAGCCAGGAGTTCAGGCCGCGCTCAGGGCAGGTGAGATTTTAGGAGAAGCCGGTTTTAGGGTCGATATATTAAGTTTAAATGGGGCCAAAGATCCGGACGAATATCTAAAAACTATTGGGAATGAAAAGTTTAAGGAAGCTTTGCTTCAGGCTAAACCTTATATTGAATTCAAATACCAGATTTATGCCCAAGAGCACCCCGTGAGCAGCGCTCCGGAGAAAAAAGAGCTGGTTGGTGAATTAGCCGAGGACATTCTCAAAGTGACAAGTCCTGTCGAACGAGAAGGATACGAACGCTTTTTGAGTTTGGAATTAGGTCTTACTTTGGAATCCATTCATTTAGAAATTGAGAGTAAAGATAAAAACAAGCGGAAAAATCAACGAAAAAGTGAATATTCTTTAGCAAACCAGGATATTTCTGTAAAAAACAGAGATAATATCAATAGGTATGTAAATCCTGTTCCTTCTGCCATTACGGTACCCAATGGAGTCCTTCGGGCAGAACGAATTCTTCTACGCCTTTTGCTGGAACAGCTAGTGCCTTTCGATCAAATCAAGGCGGAACTCGGTAATAATTTTTGGAAGCTTCCAATCCATCAACAACTTTTTAACGCGATTGGGGAAATTCACCTTCAAAATAGAACAGGAATCCCGAACAACGTGTCGGAAGAATTACAAAGCCTAATCGCGAATATCATGGTTGAAGAGACTGATGTCTCACATCCCGAAAAGCTTTTTCAGGATTGCTTACACCAAATTAGATCGGTCCAGTCGGAAGAAACGGTAGAAGAATTACAAACCCGTATGGTGGCTTTAGAAAAATCCGGTGATGTGGCAGGGGCGATGGCCCTGTTAAAAGAGATAGGAGAGCGGTTAAAAAGTGGCGAAAAGTAAGGTTTTGAGCAAACAAAAACACAATCCCGCGGAAGGGAAGGAAGCCGTGAATGATGAGACAAAACGGATTGAAGCCGTCAAAGGTCTCGTTCTGGAAGGAAAGAAAACGGGTTCCCTCACATACCGCGCAATTATGGATACTCTCCAAGGAATTGA
Organism: Desulfitobacterium sp.; assembly: GCF_034927245.1. Classification (GTDB taxonomy): domain Bacteria; phylum Bacillota; class Desulfitobacteriia; order Desulfitobacteriales; family Desulfitobacteriaceae; genus Desulfitobacterium_A. The sequence continues at coordinate 10,753 of NZ_JAYFQK010000051.1, read as the reverse complement.
GCTCACAGCCGACCAAATTGATGAGGTATATGAGCAGCTAGGGCAGCTGGGGATTGAAGTCATACCTGAGCCGGGAGAAGAGGAAGAAGTCTTAGAAAAGAATGATGAAGATATATCAGATGATATAACTCTTGATGAGCATCACGACGAGGAAGAGACCGAAGTTGATCTTTCTATCCCTGAAGGAGTCGGCATAGATGATCCGGTTCGGATGTATTTAAAGGAAATCGGACGGGTTCCTCTGTTGTCGGCGGAAGAGGAAATTGAACTGGCTAAAAGAATGGAGCAGGGAGATGAAGGTGCCAAACGCCGCTTAGCTGAAGCCAATCTTCGACTGGTCGTCAGTATTGCTAAACGCTATGTCGGACGGGGTATGCTTTTCCTTGATCTTATTCAAGAAGGAAATTTAGGCCTCATTAAAGCCGTTGAAAAGTTCGACTATCAAAAAGGATTTAAATTTTCGACATATGCAACTTGGTGGATTCGTCAAGCGATTACTCGTGCGATTGCCGATCAAGCGCGGACGATTCGAATTCCGGTGCATATGGTAGAAACGATTAATAAATTGATTCGGATTTCAAGGCAGCTCTTACAAGAGTTAGGGCGTGAACCGCTCCCGGAAGAAATTGCAGCCCAAATGGACATTCCGGTAGAACGGGTACGGGAAATCATGAAAATTGCCCAAGAACCGGTGTCTTTGGAAACCCCGATTGGGGAAGAAGAAGATTCTCACCTGGGAGATTTTATACCTGATGAAGATGCACCGGCCCCGGCAGATGCAGCCTCCTTTATCTTGCTTAAAGAGCAATTGGAAGAGGTCCTCGAAACATTAACTCCTCGTGAAGAGAAAGTTCTGCGTTTACGCTTTGGATTAGATGATGGAAGAACCCGGACACTGGAGGAAGTTGGACAGGAATTTGGAGTTACCCGTGAGCGGATCCGCCAGATTGAAGCTAAAGCCCTCCGTAAACTCCGTCATCCAAGCCGGAGTAAGAAACTGAAAGATTATCTTGAGTGAATAAAAGAAATAAAAAGAGATAAAAGAGTTGATTTCCACCTTGGTAATCAACTCTTTTGCGCAATCAATACGCAATAAATAAAGGAAGGTCGCATAGATAAAAATGAAAGATAATAGAACATCTCAACCTGCAGAAAAATACGATGCTGAAATTCATAAAACTCATCCTATGTACGATCTTTTTCATGAAGAAACTCTGAATTTGATTGAGGTAGTTAATCAAAATCCCGGCTCGTGGCTAGATACGGGTTGTGGTACGGGTACACTTATTTACAAAGCAGCTAAAGTATTTAAAAATACACTTTTCACACTTGCGGATCCATCCGAAGCGATGTTAGCCGTTGCCAAGAACAAATTGGATAATACCGATATTAAAGCTAACTATATTCAGGCAGGTTCAGAGGAGATCAATTATCCCGAAGAAAGTTTTAATGTAATTACCGCAATATTATCCCATCATTATTTTGGTCAAGAAGAAAGGAAAAAGGCAACTTTAAATTGTTATAAAATGCTTAAAACCGGCGGGGTTTACATAACTTTTGAGAATATTAGACCGTTTACCGAACAAGGAATTGATATCGGTTTAAACTTATGGGAAAAGGAGCAAATAAAAGCCGGCAAAACTAAGGAAGCCGCGCAGAATTACAAAAAACGATTCGGTAATGAATATCATCCGATTACGATTGATTCTTACCTAGAGTTATTACATCAAGTAGGTTTCTCCGTTGTTGAAATTTTAATGGTTTCCGGCTTACGGGCGGGATTCTATGCAATTAAGTGACGATAAGGTGACGATAATTTCGTTTTTTGAACAATAAAGCTTGACTATGGTAGGGTAAATGCGTATAATAATCAATGCAAAGGGCATTCCTCGATAGCTCAATGGTGGAGCAACCGGCTGTTAACCGGTAGGTTGTAGGTTCGAGTCCTACTCGGGGAGCCATTTTTTTGTCCGCTCTTTGGGCCCATAGCTCAGCGGTAGAGCTGCCGGCTCATAACCGGTTGGTCCTAGGTTCGAACCCTAGTGGGCCCACCAATCTCGATATTCGTGGTTCGAGGTTCGTGGTTCGAAAAAATAAAAACTGACTCGAAGAATGAACATCGAATATCGAACATCGAACGTCGATAAGGGCCCGTTGGTCAAGCGGCTTAAGACACCGCCCTTTCACGGCGGCTACACGGGTTCGAATCCCGTACGGGTCACCAATTAGGACTTCTATTAAGATGGTATAGATAATCGACGTAATGTGGGCGATTGGCTCAGTCGGGAGAGCGCATCCTTCACACGGATGAGGTCATCGGTTCGATCCCGGTATCGCCCACCAATGATATTAAGGCTTTTAGCAATAGAATAACGTGGTGTACAGTTACGGCATAAATTTAGCTTTTCGTTGCTAGCACTTTTCCTTTTGGGAAGGTGCTTTCTTTATTTTATTTTCCTTATTTAAAAGTTGATTCATCTCGTTAGCGGTCCCTGTTTTTAACCGGGGTATTACTATGTGAGCATAAAACTTTTGTCAACAAAATATATACTCATATAATGATATTTTTACTTTTTAGCGAATATATCCTTACTTGAGGGGTTCATAATATAATTAAAACTAATCTTTGTAAACGGATTGTTGACAGCGTATGATTATGATATTCTAATACTAGGAGGGAGAGTTATGTCTAACCTATTTGTCCACATCGGGCAACAGATTCAAAAGCATTTACAAGAAAGTGGAATGACTCAAAGTGATTTGGCTTCTGCTATTGGTGTTTCGCGCCAAGTTATGAGTAAAATTGTTAATGGTAAAAAGGCTATTAATGTGGAAGAAATCAGTAAAATCGCCGGTATTATTGGAAAACCAATAGAAGAACTTTTAAACGATGAAACAAGTGGACCCGAGGTTGAGGAGCCTGTTTTACTGATGATGGGTTCTGTAAGTAAAGGAAATACTGTTGATGACTTAGGCTTTTTAAACCATGTGATCGACGAGATGATTGATTTGGATGAGGTATTAAAAGCGTAGTTGGAGTGGTTTAATGAATGCGCCAAATATTTTTAACGGCTTAACAAAAGAAGAATCAGAGTCACTGGAAATTAAAGCGATTAGTAAAATGAATTTTTTAGGAAAAACATCGCGTATCTTAAGAGACGAGATGTTTAAAATATTAGCCGATGCGGCAGTACTTATCCAATATCCTATTGAAGACCAAGAACTTTGTGGTTTTGTATGTTATAAAAGAAATTCTATTTACTGTTTTATTAATTCTTCTATTCCCTTAGAAAAACAGATATTTGCCGGTGCCCATGAGCTATATCACATTTGGTTTGATCAAGGGATGTTAAAACGTGGTGGAGAGCTACTCAAAAGTATTGTGATTGATTCAGAATCTTCACAACCCAGAAATGAAATCATGGCCAATCGTTTTGCGGCTATGTTACTTGTTCCCCGGGATATTCTGAAAGCCGAATTGTTTAATCTTAAGGTTGATAAAAATAATTTGCGGCTGGGTCATGTTGCCCGACTCATGGATTTATTTGGCGTACCCTATAAAGCTATGGTCAGGCGTTTGTTTGAAATTGAGTTTATTTCGGAAGAGAAATGTTTTGAATTACTTAACGACGATTCTGCTTCTGAAGTGAAGTTGATTCAAAAGAGGCTCCAAGTTGGGGACGAGATGCAAAAAAGAACAAGGATCGTTAGATTCGATGGGCTAGTAGATAAGGCTTTAACAGCATATCAATCGGCAAAAATACCGTATGATCGTCTGAGGTATCTTTTGGGGATAGTTCAGAAAACTCCTGATGAGTTTAACATCGAGAATCCTATAGAACTCCCAAGTGAAGAGGACATTCAGAGAATACTTAATGAAGAAGACTAAGGGAACCCTAATTTAGGGTTCCCTTAGTCTATAGGTTTTGGCCATAACTCAGTGTCGAAGGTATAGGTTGGCAGACCGCTGGCCGCCCAGGTGGCTTTAGCAAAGTTTCGCTTAAAATTCCCAGAAGCCCTCATCAATTTGATAAAGTCAGAAATCCTAAGGACCTTTATATCATCCGGATTTGATACTTCTTCATCACCTAGATTAAGTACCGAATCTACAACCTCTTGAAGTTCGGACTCATCGGATAGAATGTAAGGAATCCTCATAACTTTTGCATAACTAAGTGATAAGATCTCCCCCCAATTCTTTCCGTTCCGGCGGGTACCCTTCATGTAATCTCTTAAAAGTTTTTGAGTATTATCATATGTAATTAAGCGTTCCGGACAACTGTTTAAAATAGTTTCCCTATTTACAAGAACTGCCTTTTTGCTGTTAATAAGTGTTTTAAGCTGTTGCCTCACAAGTTGAGGATATAAAATCTCTTTTGAAAAAACATATTCATGAATGACGAGAGTCTCGATAAGTGTTGGAATGACCTGTTCAAGAATCGGAGCAAATTTAATACTCCCAAGCCGAAAAGCAAAATCGCTATCTAAAATAGCATTTTTTATTAGCTTATCATCCACTGTCAATTACCCCACAAAATATTCTCTTTTCAGCCTTTTATTTACAGTGTAATTATTCCGTCAAAGAAAAGTCAAGTGATTTTTGGATTAATTTAGAAAATGCCGGGCCCATAGCCCGGCATTTTAAAGGAAACCATTGGCTTAGAAGATAACTCCTAAAGCGATGAGAATTAATAGCAATATCCGATATAATTATCTCCGCGTACGTTTTGTAGCGGCATTGCGGACTTCAAGAATACAAGGGCGAAATTCCATCTCAGATTTCAGGGGCTTGTTCCACCATTCCCAGAAATTTTTGCTATCGGAATTGATTATATCTTTTATCATGATTAAACACCTCTAAACTTCGGTTTTGACACCTATAGAGTTCCCTAAGATGTTCGACTTGATTAAGCCAGATATATCCAATAATAAATGAAGGGGCAGTAAAAACAGACCCCTTCATTTGACTGATAGCTGATTTAAGTTAATATTTAGCTCTGGGGTCTAGGAATTACTGAAGATTTTGACCCACTTGTGGGCCGGATGCTTGTCCCATTTGCATTGAACTTTGTCCTTGCTGTTGTGAACCCTGTCCCGTTTGGGCCATACTTTGAAGTTGAGATTGAGCCTGCTCAATGAAATCATTCATTTGAGATAATGCTTTAGAGGATTGGATGGCTTGGCTCGCCTGATTCAAGGACTGGGAAGCGGTTTGGATTGCTTGTTGTAATTGATCTAAACTTTGCGATTGTTCTTGTTTTGATTGGCTTTTGAATTGGTTCATTTGACCAAATAATTGAGTTAACTGCTGTTGTCCCTGAGCCCCCATACCACCGCCGCTTTGAGAGCCCATACTGGATTGCAAGCTTGTAATGGATTGCTGCATTTGATCATACTGTTGTTTCAAAGCGCTTAATTCTTCGGCAACTTCCATATCAGATTTGATTTCCGCAAGACTTTCCAATCCCGACATTGTTTTCTTTGTATTCATAATTGACCTCCTAAGATATTTTTAAAACCCCTAGATATGTTTTACAAAATAATAAATTCTATGATATATAAATGTGCTATAATATTTGAACTATAGTTATTTACTGCAGTTTTTTCTAATGTCTAATACGGAATAATCAGGTAATAGTATAAATGAGGTGGAGTAATAAATGCCGGAAACTATGAGCTTAGGACCACGGCTCGAATTAGTGGCTTCCTTGGTGCCGGAACAAGCGAAGCTTGGGGATATTGGAACAGATCATGCGTATTTGCCGATTTTTTTATGGGAAAACCATAAGATTACACAGGCTATTGCCGTAGATGTCCATGAGGGCCCGTATCAGTCCGCACGGGCGGCAATTCATACACGTGGCTTAGAATCATGGATCGATGTACGCCTCGGTGACGGACTTAAACCGATTCAACCGGGAGAAGTCGATACTTTAACTTTGGCGGGAATGGGCGGCAATACGATGCTGGAGATTTTTAATGATAGTCCTGAAGTATTAGCCCTTGTTCACACTTTAGTTGTACAGCCCCAAGGGGCGGAAGGAAAGGTAAGAAAAACCTTGCAGAATTCCGGCTGGCTTCTTGCGGAGGAACACCTGATCACTGAAGATGGCCGGATCTATGGAGTTATGCTTTATTCTCGAGAGAATGGACAATCATGGGGGGATCTGGAGGATCTGAAAACAAATTGGCTTAAACACTTACATATCGATCGAGGGAAGAGTGAACAGCAAGAGCGGTTAGAGGCTTTTAATCAGATATTTTGGGACATTGGCCCGCTTATCCTGGAGCAGCCCGTTCCGGAATTGAAACTCTTAATCCAAGAGCATATTGATCCTTTGCAGCGGGCGATTCAGGGAATGAAGAAATCACAAAAGAAAGAAATTTACCAAAGAATTAAGCAACAGGAGCTAACCTGTTCGTTATTAGAGGAGATGAAACAATGTCTGTTTCCATCGGCTTAATTGCTCAAACGATAGAAAAGATTGCCCCTAAATCTTGGGCGGAAGAGTGGGATAATGTTGGTCTCTTGGTTGGAGATGTTTCAACGAAGATTGAGCGTGTTCTTTTGACGCTTGATGCTTCTCCCGAGGTCTTGAAAGAAGCGAATGAACAGAAGGCTCAACTCATCATTGCCCACCACCCGATTATTTTTAAGCCCCTTAAAAATCTTCGCTCCGATAATCAAGCCGCTCAAATGCCAATCGAACTTTTAAAACGGGGAATTGCGTATTACGCAGCGCATACGAATCTAGACCAGTCTATGTACTCCTCAAGCCAGACGCTGGGGAGAGCTCTCGAATTGTCCAAAATGGAGTTTCTTGCACCCCACATGACCGAAGATCGAGGGTATGGGGTAATCGGCTATTTACCGACGAATGAGCCCTTAGAACGTGTTGTCGGTAAAGTAAAAGCCTTCCTTAAGACGCAAACACGGGTTCATGCTGATATTCCTGAACAATTATATCGCCTGACCGGAAGAGCTCAACAAAATGTACGCAAAATTGCCATCGTCAACGGGAGCGGCGGAAGCTTTATCCCCAAGGCACTTTTTAAGGGAGCGGATTTGCTGATTACAGGGGATGTCGATCATCATGGCGCCTTAGATGCACGGGAGGCCGGTATGGCGGTTCTTGATATCGGGCATTTTGCCAGTGAAGCCCCAATGATCTCAACATTGGAGGAATACTTGCGCGCGGAGAAAAATCTGGCATCACTTGATATTTTGATAAGCCATTCAATGCATTCGCCTTGGATTTGCAGTTAGCTTAAGTAGTCAAAAATTGTCGAAATATTTGACAATAATAGTCGAATATATTAAAATAATTGCAATAGGTAATTTTGAAAGCATATTCATGCTTAAAACTTAGTGCAAGAAATAACTTTAACAAAGTTATTTTAAAATTGTTGATCTATCTAAAGGAGGAAATTATAATGAGTCGGGCAGATATTCTTCGTGAAGGCCGGGAAAAAATCATAAAGCAATTATTGGGAGAACCTGTTAATAAAGCAAAGCTCTTGACGGCATTGATGGACATCGATGCTGAAATGGAACAGCTTAGCCGTAAACAAGAAACGAAAGAGTAACAAAAAGTTATTCACAAAGTGTGGATAATTCACATGCGTTTTGTGGATAATATGGATTATTTCTATGAAGGATGAGTTTGGCAACCTAACCAATAAGAAATATTTGACCAAAGCATTAATATCAAGTAAGATAAATAAGCAAAGTCAACCGGATGATCGCGAGGGCAAGAGCTGAAAAGCTGCCTTTGAGGAAAGTCCGGGCTCCAAAGGGCAAGGTGCTGGATAACGTCCAGTGGGGGTGACCCCAAGGAAAGTGCAACAGAGATATACCGCCGAACCAGAGGCCAGTCATCAGAGGCCGGAGGTCAGAATGAGTTGGTTTTAATCCGGCATCTGGCTTCTGACGACTGACCTCCGGATTGGTAAGGGTGGAAAGGCGAGGTAAGAGCTCACCGGCAGCCTGGTGACAGGTTGGCCCTGCAAACCCCACCTGGAGCAAGACCGAATAGGGGGACTATGGAACGGCCCGTTTCGTCCCCGGGTAAGGTCGCATGAGGTCGTTGGCAACAGCGGCCCGAGATAGATGATCATCATCTTCCGCAAGGAAGAGACAGAACCCGGCTTATGGTTGACTTTGCAATGCTTTTCTTTTCTTTGCATTGCATTGGGTTACATAATTTAACAGTGTTTAATTTGATCTATATTTAATAAGTGAGCTTCCGTTTTTGAAAGCTCACTTTTGTTGTAATGAGATGTAAAAAATGTCGAAATAATACGGAAAAATTATTGAAATACATTTATAATATTGTGTTATTATAAATTTTGTGAGTGAATTTTGTCTGACGTTCCCACAGCCGAGTCAAGGAGGGGACATTTAGAATGGATTTGGTGCTGCAAAGGGTTAACATAAACTTGCTCTCGGGAAGGACAACATCTGAGGATTTATTTGATTCAAAAGGAACTTTGTTATTAAAAAAAGGCATTCAACTTACGGAAAGCATATGGAAATATATTACGAATCGGGAAGTCTATGTACTGCAATATCATGAAGATTATGCGGGATCAAAAAAAGTCAATAAGTTTCGGAAAGATACGTATATTGAGCTTGTAGGCTCGATATGGAGCATTTATCATGAAGCAAGGATAATTGAACCCGAACATATTGAAAAAACGGTTAAACTCGTTCAAGTTATTCTCAATGAGCTGCAATCGCCGAATATATATTTGGATTTGAATGAAAGCAGGGTAAGTTTTGAGGAACTTAAGCAACATGACTCATGGACGTTTGTTCATGTCGTAAATGTTGCTATACTCACTGCCTTGACAGGGATTAAATTAGGTTATAATGGCAAGAGACTTGAGAATCTAACCTTGGGGGCACTTCTCCACGATTTAGGAAAAGTAAAAATACCCAGCGAGATATTAAATAAGCCGGGAAGTTTAACGGATGAAGAGTATAGAGTGATTAAGCAGCATCCCACATTGGGGTGGGAATTACTGGAGGGAAATCGCACATTAACAAATGTGCAGGCAATTATCACGCAGCATCATGAACGTTGGAACGGTGAAGGTTATCCCCGCGGATTGAGGAAAAATGAGATAAACATCGATGCCCAAATCGTTGCGGTGGCGGACGTTTATGAAGCTTTAACAGCAGACCGGCCCTATCGCAAAGGGCTGCCTCCTTATCATGCCTTAGAAATGATTATTGCATGGTCGGGACACGATTTTAATCCGGCAATGGTTAAAGCTTTCCGGAAATCCTTGATCCTTTATCCTGATAATGCAGTTGTTACGCTAAATACAGGTGAAACAGGTTTGATCAGCGCTGTACCGACACAAATGCCAACCCGACCCCTGGTTCGTTTGTTATTTGATAAGAATAGAAGATACCTTAATAAAGAACTGTATATAGACTTGATGCAGGATTTAACCCGTTTTATTGAACGGGTGGAATTTATGGAAGCAATTGAAGAATAGCAAACGATACAAATAATATAAACAATAAAAATGCAAACAATTTAGTATAAAAGGCTGTCCCGATAAAGGAAACTTACTTCAGGTGGGGTTTTGACTCCCGATAGTTTCAGTGGAACTATCGCACTTGTTTCTGAGGTTTGGTTGACTTATCATGGGTCAGTCCTTTTGTCATACTAACGGATAAATATTTCTGCGGATAAACTCGAAATGCAACCGGGAAAAATAAATTTATTCCGGTCATAGGACCAAAGTCCTAAAATGGTATATAATAGGATGTGATTAAGGAAAGTAAGGTGATGGATATATTTGCTAGGAAAACGATTTCATTAGAACAACAAATAATGAAATCTATCCCTGTGCTCCTGCCGATTGCAAACCTTATTATTTGTATCGCCGTATTCCTAACGCATAAATATGCAGAAACTGCTCCACCATCGGTATGGCTGTCATTTATTATTATTCAATTGGGAATCAGTACATATTGCGGGATTTTAATTAAAAGATTACATTTTGGAGCGAATTGTGATGAGTTAACAGGGTTATATAGCAGGCGATATCTTAATTCACGCCTTGGTGAGGAAATAGAACGTGCCAAGCGGACGCATTTTTCGTTTTCACTCGTATTCATTGATACGGACAATTTCAAGGCTGTTAACGATACCTATGGCCATTTAACGGGGGATAAAGTCCTGAGAAAGCTGGGAGAAATACTTAAGTCTAATACGCGAAGTATTGATATTGTTGCGCGTTGGGGTGGTGAGGAGTTCGCAATAATCATGCCCGAAACGAATATGGACGGAGCAATCACCTTTGCCGAAAGGTTGAGAGGGACTGTTGAAAATTATAATTTTGGGTTTAAGGTTACGATAAGCCTGGGGGTTGTTTCGCTCCATGAAGAAATCACGATAGATGAACTCCTGACGCGGGCAGATATCGCCCTTTATGCGGCCAAGGAAAAGAAAAATAGAGTTGTAAATTATTCGAAATTAATTGAAGGGTTAAATTAGGTCGGTCAATATGGCCGACCTTTTTTTATACTTTCGGAAGTATAACTTTGTTGCATACTTTCCTCCAGCATAAGTGCAACCAACGACTTCGCCTTTCCGGATGCGTGTTTAAAAGGCACGGCGAAGCCGGGTTTTCTTTATTATGGGCTTTAGCCTGTTGAGCGCAGCGAAATAAAAAACCACCTGCTATGCGGGTGGGGATCCAAAAGTTATACAAAAAAAAGCACCTTTCCGTTAAA